>NZ_SPDV01000013.1 GCF_004564275.1 Sphingomonas parva (ex Maeng et al. 2020) | reverse complement strand
GGGCCGGCGGTGACGCCGCCGAGCGTCGACTGCACCGTGACCAGGCCGCCGCTCGATGTCGCGCCGCCGACGCTGACGTCGGTCTCGCCCTGGACGGTGACGCCGGTCGCGCCGGTGAGGCTTCCGGCGGCGACGCCGCCGCCCGGCAGCGCGTCGAGCACGACGTTGCCGAGGGTGGCGCTGATGTCGCCGCTGGCGATCGATCCCGCGGTCGCCTCGACCCGGAAGTGGCCGTTGGCGGCGGTGCCGCCGGTGAGGTCGACCGCGTCCGCCGTCACGTTGATCTGGTTGGCGCCGAGAACCGTCGCGCCGGAGCCCGCATTGAGCGTGCCGAGCTGGGCGTTGCCGCCGGCGCTGACGCCGATCGTCTGGTTGGCGCCGCTCGCGGTCAGGTCGGCGCGGCCGTAAGCAGGGAGCAGCCGGCCGTCGGTGGCCGGCACGCCGAGCAGCCGCCCGGACACGTCGCCGTTGATCGCGGTCACGTCGATCGAGCCCGCGCCGGTCGTCGCCAAGGCGAGCCGGACGTCGGCATTGGCCTCGATGTCGATCAGGCTGCCGGCGGCGAGGGTGCCGCCCTCGATCGAGCCCGCCGCGCTGGCGATCTGGAGGTCGGCGTCGACGGTGACGTCATCGACGATGATCGTGCCGTTCGAGACCAGCCTGGTGCCGTCGGCCGGCGTGCGCAGGCTGTTCGCGACGACGTCGCCCAGCGTCATCGTCACCGGGCTGGTCACCCGGACGTCGGAGCGCTGGGCCGCGGTGCCGCCGCGCAGCTCGGTGGTCGCCTCGAAATCGACCGCGGCGGTCGTGTCCAGGCTGAGGGCCTCGCCGCCGATGCCGTCGCTGTTCGATTGCAGAGTGAGGGTGCCGATGCCGTCGATGCCGCCGGCGCCTGCGGTGATGCCGACCAGTCCGCCGGCGGCCTGCGAGCGCGTCTGCGTTGCCGCTCCGAGCGTGATCGTGCGCGCCGAGACGCTGTAGTTGCGACCCGCAGAGATGTTGCCAGACGCCGTGGCGACGCCCGCTGCGGCGTCGCTCGAGGATAGCGTCACGTCGCGGCCCGCAGTCGTCGAGCCGCCGAGCTGCACCGCACCGGCGCTGGCGATAATCACGTCCGCGCTCGAGCCGGAGGCTTGCAGTGTCCCGGACGATGCGATCCCCGGCGTCCCACCGGCCGCGTTGCTGATCGCGATGCCGCCGGTGCTCTCGGTCGCGAGGACGATCGAGCCGCCGGCCGCGGTGGCGGTGAGGGTCGCCGCCGGATCGACATTGAGCAGGGCGCTGGTGATCGCGCTGTCGACACCGCCGGCAATGCGGATCGACTGGCCGCTGACCGAGCCGCCGACGGTGATGCCGCTCGCCAGGGTCGTGCCCTGGCTGATGATGAAGCTGAGCGGGTTGTTGATGTTCGCGAACGTCACGTCCGTAGCTGCGATCAGCGCCACCGAGCTCCCGGTCGAGGTCATCGTCTTGTTCGCGGTCACCGTCTGAGCGACGGCAACGATCGCGCCCGAGGCGCTGATCGTGCCCGATCCGCTCTGGAAGATGATCGGCGCGGTGGTCGCGTTGCTGAGCGTGTTCAGCGATCCGGCGAGGAAGCTCGCCTCGTCGGCGCCGGTGAGCTGCGCCGTGCTGACGACGAGGCCGCCGCCGCTGAACGAGCCGGTCGATCCGAAGAGGACACCGGCCGGGTCGACCAGCCAGACCGAGATCGAGCTCGGCGCATTGATCGAGCCGTAGATTTGCGATCCCGATCCGGCGACCACCCGGTTGAGCACCGAGAAATTGCCGGCGGCGCCGCTGTTCAGGAAGCTCAGGGACTCGCTCGACGAGGACGGCGTGCCGAGCAGGAAATTGTCGTACAGGACGACCCGGTTGCTGCCGATGATGTCGACCGTCATCACCCCCGTCGTCGTGTCGCGGACGATGGTCGCGCCGCCGCTGCCGCCGGCCGAGACCTGGGGCAGGGTGAATTGCGCGGCGGCGGGGCTGGCGACGAGCGCGCAAAAGGTGAGGGCGGTGCCGCAGGCGAGGCGATGGCGAAGGAGGGTGCCGGTGCGGGGGCGTTGCATGTCGGGACGGCCAACCATCAGCGGCTCCTCCAGGGATAGAGCTGGGCGGTAAGCGATACAAGGAAGCGATCGCGCGGCTTGACGTCGTCGGTGGTGAGGACGCGGTCGAGCGGGTGGGCATAGAGGGCGTCGACCACGAACAGCCCCGATTTGATCAGCCGGACGCCGCCGCCGACCGAGCGTAGCCTGCGACTGCGCTCGGTGGTGCCGGCGTCGAGGTTGCGCAGGTGAACGTCGTCGTAGAAACCGGTCAGCTCCACGTTGAGCGGCAGGTCGATCGGCAGGCGCAGGCGCGGCTCGAGCCGGAACGCATAAGCGCGGTCGCCACCGTTGGAGCCCGGATCATAGCCGCGGCCATAGGTGAAGTTGCCGAGCGAGAATTCCTCGAGGTTGAGCAGGGGGTCGTTCGCCCATTGGCCGAACGCCTGTCCGGCGATCGTGAAGTAGCGTGAGGGCCGGACCTCGCCGATCAGCTCGGCGCGCGCCACGAACGCCTGCGGATTGCCTTCGAAGCGGCTCGGGGAGAAACCGCCGCGCGACACCCCCTGCTCGGAGGCATCGAAGATATCGAGCCCCTTGCGGATCTCGGCATAACCGGCGAGCAGGCCGCTCACCTCCCCGGTCGGCGCGAAGAAGCGGGACTCGCCGTCGAGGCGTAGGAAACCGACTCGCAGCCGGTCACGGGTGAACGGTATCGCGGTGCCGCTCTGGTGGATGCGGGTCTGCTGGTCGAGCAACTCGAGCCCGCCGCCGACCTTGACCTGGACGGCGAGCGATCGGGCGAGCTGCTGACTGAGCTCGAACGTGGCGATCGACGAGCGCGAGCGCAGGTCGAGGTTCAGGATGTCGGGCCGCGACCAGGCCAGGCTGCCGCGCAGGCCGGCGCGCAGCCCGCCGTCGGTCAAGGCAAAGTCATGGCCACCTTGGAGGACCCGGATCTCCTCCCAGTCGATCGAGTTCGAATAAGCGAGGAAGGTGCGGTCGGCGAGGCCGGTGATCCCGTACATCTCGCCGCGAACCGAGGCGATCCACTCGCCGAGCTGCCGCGATCCGAAGTTCTGGACGTTGGCGAGGACCTGCGCGCGCTGGGTTTCGACGGAGAGTTCGCCGATCACGTCCCCGGGCCTCGCCCCCTGGCCGGCCGCGCGCAGGGCGAGCCGCACGTCCACTCCGGGTACGTCGCCGGTCAGCAGCAGGATCCGCTCGGCGTCGCGCCGGTTCAGCGGATCGAGGCTTCGCAGCGCCTCGATCCGCGACTCCAGCAGGCGGCGATAGGGACCGAGGTCGCCGAGGACGCGCACCTCGACGATCCTCGCGCTGACGATGGTGATCGTCAGATTTCCCGACTCGATCTGTTGGCCCGGGATCTGCGCGAGGGCGACGTAGCCGGCGTCACTGAGCGCCGCATTGACCTGGTCGCGGATCGTGCAGACGACGGCGATCGGCTGCTCGCCGGCCGGTCCGGTGCCGATCGGGGCGAGCAGGCGGAGCAGGTCCGGATGCAGCGGATTCCCGGACGGATCCTGGAACGTCACCGAAGTCAGCGTGACGCGCAGGGGCGAGGTCTCGAGCGCGCACGGCATCGGCGCAATGGCGCCTCGAGAGTCGATCCTGACGGTCGAGTCGGGCTGCGCATCGGGCTGCTCGGTGCGCTCGATCTGCTCGCGCGACGGCAGGCTCGGCCGCTGCGTCTCGGCCGGCGGCACCTGCTGCGCCGCCGCTGCGGCGCTGGTCAGCGCGCTCGTGAGAAGGAGGACACCGCGTGCGAATCCGGTAAGCATGTACGCCCCCCCAAGGCGGTGAAACACCGCGGCAATGCTTTGTTTTAAGATGATTACGCAAACGAGCGGCAAAGTTGAGCGAACATTGTTGCAGAGTCAACCGGGGTCCGGAGGGTCTGAATGCCGACTGTCCCGCGCGAGTACGGACGCCGCAGAAAACCAAAAGAGCCGAAGCATCTCCGCCGGGAATCGGTTGGGAAACCGGCGGCAACATCGTTCAGGATTGAAACTTACTTTCCGTGCCGGGGCATCGGCGGCGGCGTGACTGCACGATTATTCCCGCCGACATCGCTCGCCGAGATGCGGCGACGCGGGCCCCGTCCGCGCCGCACCGCTTATGGACAGGGTGCCGGAAGCGCATCCGCCGAACCGCGCATCAGCGCAGCGCGATCGGGATTGATCTCCAGGATCGAAAGCGTGCCGCACGGCCGCATCGCGAGATCGACGATGGCGTCGGCGCCGACCGCCGCAGCGGTGGCCTCGGCGAGGTCCTTCATGGCGCCGGTGCTCGCCCGGGCGATTGCGGCCGAGGCGCCGCGAAAGCAACCGCTCGACAGGGAGGCTTCGCCTCGCCGGACCCGCCAGCGCGCTTCGCTGATCTCGCCGAAATCGGCGTAGCGGAACAAGACGAGCTCCAAGCGAGTCCGCAACGCTTTGGCCAGAGTCAGATAACGTTCCTGCCGTGCGCTGAGCCGTGACAACATGCACTCGATGGCTTGTGCCACGGGCTGCTGTTCCGGGATGATCCGCAGGGACCCGCTGTCCCGCCACGACTTCGCGCCGAGCTTCGCGAACAGGGGAAAGGTCGCGGTCCATGCGCGCGACGGCGGCTCGACAAGACGGGGCACGTCGCCGGTGATGTCGACCGCCATCCGCTCTACGGGCCGCTGGAAGAACAATGCGGCGACCCGCGGATCGTCGCCGAGGCCCGCCTGTGCGTCGAAAAGGGCCGGGTGTGGTCTCACAGCTCAGGGACGTGGAGCTTGGCCAGGAATTCGGCGAGCGAATCGGCCACGAAGCCGAGGCGCACGTTGTCGCCTTCCCCCCAGGCGTCGGGCTGGAACTCCCAGAACCAGATCCGGTCCCGCTCGCCGCCGCATTCGAGCAGAATGTTGTTCTGCCCCCAGTTCGTCCCGATCGGCAGCATGAAGTTGGGGAATTTGGGCAGGTCCTCATCCTCGTCGAGGACGAGGCCCGAGTAATAGCGCTTCACCTTCTCGGCAGGCATGAAGGCGGCGATGCTCGCCTTGAACTGCATCGAGAGCTCCGGCTCGCGATACTCCCAGGCGAAGCGGCACGGATCGTCGACCGGATCGAAGGTGAGATAGCCGTAGCGGGTGATCAGCTCGATATAGCTCTCAGGTACCGGCAGCGGCGGCAGGCTGCGGATCATGTGGACGTCTTCGGCCGTCGCTTTCGCGAAGCTCTCGCGCTGTGTCATCGCCAGGATCGGAGCGGGCAAGGTCAGCATCTGTCATCCTCGTGTCGGTGAATTCGTCTAGAACAGGTCGTTGTTGACGATCGTGTTTCCTCCGGAATGCGCCGCGCCGCCCTCGGCGCGATCGTGGATCTTCCGCGGAACATAGCCGACCTGGCCATCCTCGAAATGGTGCAGGACATACTGATTGGGATCGGGCGGCTTGTAGCCGGGGTTGGTCTCGCGCATCTGCCGCGTGAGCCGGGCGGCATCGGTGTCCGCATCGCCCGAGACCTCCCAGAGGGTGTGCTTGCCGTCCTTGGTGTAACTGTCGAAATTCGGGAATCCGTCGCGATATTCCACCGACGAGACCTTCCGCCCGTCGGGGAGCTCGACCGGCGTATCGAACTCGTAGGTTCCGTTGCCGCTTCTCGGTGGCCGCCCGTCGGGAGTCTTCCATTTGCCGGACCCGGTGCCGCTCGGCATCTGCAGCTGTTTCTTGCCCTGGTTCTTCAGCTTCGCACAGTCCTTGCAGGGCAGCTTGTTGCGCGCCTTGAGGAGCGCCTCGCGGACCCGCTTCGTCGCTTGCTCGCGCGCAGCCTTGATCTGCTGGAGGGTGAAGTTGTTCTTCAGGAACGCTTCGCCGGCCCTGGCGGCATTGTCGCCCTTGGTCAGCAGGTTCTTGAGTATGGCAGCGGTGCGCGGCGCCCGCTTGCCGATCTTGGCGATCTTCCCCAGGTCGCCGACGTACGGAACCATGCCCACCACCGAGAGGCCGGCGCCAAGGAAATCGCCCTGGATGAGCGACAGCACGCCGCCCACTCCGTCGCTGATCGGCGTCGGATCGAAGATGCCGGCGACGTCGGCGATCAGAGAGGCCTTCTCGGCCGCCGGGAGGTTGGCGGCTTCCTGCCTGAGCGTCGCCCAGATGCTTTGCTTCGCCTGCTCGTTCAGCGCGTCGTGATAGGCCTCGGTCATTGCGCGAGGGTTTCCGGCTGATCGTCCCAGTGGGCAGGGTTCCTGGCCGCGATCGCCGCCTGCCAGGCCCGCTCCATCTCCGGGTCGCCGAGCGCCTCCATCCGCGCCGCTTCCGTTCGGCCGGCTTCGGTGAGGATCCGCCACAGCCGCGGTTCGCGATAGAAACCCGGCGCGAATTTCCAGCGCAGCGCGCAGAAGAAGCGGATGTGCTCGACGTCCTGGATCCGCAGCCACAGCGCGATCCGGATCGACTCGTTGATCAGCGCCCAGAGATAGCCGCGCGGAACCGCCGCCACCATCTGCGGAAACTGCTCGGCGAGATGCTCCTCGATGTCGAAGATGAGAGCCTGCCGGTCGAGCAGGAGCGGCGCTTGGGACTGCTGCTTGGTGAACTTCAGCATGTCATCCGCCCGCCCTCAGCGACCGCACGCCGCCCACGGCGCCAAGGCTGTAGACCAGGGCCGGGGACCGGCCGAGCAGTTCCTGCCGCTGTCCGGCGTCCATCACCGCGATCATCGCGGCGAGCACGTTCGGATCGGCATGCCGGAACAGCACCGTCTGGTAATCGGCCGCGTTGCGCGGCGCGTCGACGAGGGCGATCTGGACCAGGTTGAGGGTCCGCAAATGGCGGTAGAGATCGTCCATCCCGTTCGGCGAGGACCAGAAGACACCGGTCCGCCGCTCGCCGATCAGGGTGAGGAGCTGCACCGCGTCCGGGTAGGAGTCGGTCCGGACGAGGAACGGTCCGGCCTTGATCGTGTCGATGTCGGCCCCTTCGAAATAGAGCGGGCGGTGGTCTAGGCGCAGCGCGCCAAGCGCCTTCGGCAGATCGTCGAACATCGCGCCGTCGACGACCGCGAAGCGGGTGGGAGGGAGCGAACCGACCTCCTGCAGCAGGCGTTCGGGCGTCCCGGTCACGGCGCGACGAAAGCGCTGCCGCTCTTCGCCGCCGATTGCATGCAGGGCCGCGACACCGCCGGGATCGCGCTCGCCACCGGCTCCACTCCGAACATCGCACCGCCACCGCCGCCGGCTCCTCCTCCGCCGCCGCCGGCGTCCCCGATCAGCACCGTGGGCAGACCGGCCACGATCGTGCCGCCGTGGACGGTCGTGTCGAACATCCTCGCGGCAGGCAATTTGCCGACGAAGACCGTCGCAGACCCTTTGACGATGACGTCGACCGGGCCGACGCAGGTGCACTTGTCGGTCACCCGCGCCTGCGGGATTCCGCCGGTGAGGACGGTCACCTCGCACGCCGGCAGGATCGGCCCGCCGACGTGCGGCTTCGGCCCGTCGAACATGGGACAGGCGTGCATGTCGCCGAGTCGTGCTGCGGGCTGGCCCATCACGCGCTCCTTTTCGGTAAGTCTAGCATGGCGAGCGGAGGCTGCTCAATCGAGCCCAAAGCCCCCGGAGGGCGCATCCCGAGCGCGCAAGGCGGCGTCGACCCGGCAGTCGCATTCCTGCGCCTCCACTGGCCGGCCGCGCAAGCGAATGGTTCGGAGCGTCTTTCGCGCTTGGGCTGAGGCGCCGTCAGGAGGGGCCGATGCGGAACATCACCGGCCGGTGGTCCGGGCGGGTCATGTCGCTGATTTCGGCGCGGAAGAGGGTCTGGACGTCGACCTCGTCGACGCTGGTGCTGCCGCCGGCGAGGCACCAGTCGAGGATGCCGCCGCTCACCTGGGTCTTGCCGTTGCCGCACGTATGAGGATGGGCGCCGCCGGGAAGCGTCAGCTGCTGATGATTGGCGTGGTCCCAGTTCATGTCGCCGAGGATGGCCCAGCGCCCGCAGAAGGCGCCGTCGAGGAATGAGGCGCTTTGCTGCAGCTGGTCCTTGGTCAGGCCGGTCTGACCAGACTTGAAGTGCGCGAAAGTAATCAGCAGGTCGTTGTCGAGCTGCAGCACCAGCGCGCCGCGATTGAGCCCCTTCAGCTTGTCCTGCGCGGCCTCGATCTTGAGGCTCTTCTTCCACATGATGATGTAGGCGTTGCTGTGCCCACCCGGCAGGCTTTCGGTCTGATAGGCGCCATACACGCTCGACAGGTAGCTCTTGTAGTCGCCCACACGCGAAGAATGGACCTCGCACAGGAAGATGATGTCGACGTTCATCTCGGTCGCGCACTTGTGGATGAACTCGGCGACCTTCTCCTGCTTGATGTCGACCGACGACTGACCGTTTTTTTCGATGTTCCAGGCGGCGACGAGATACATGATCCATTCCCCCGCGGTACGTGATCGTGCAGCTTGGCTTACGCGCTTTCGCGTTCTGCTTCCAGCCTGTTGCCGACCGGGGTCCACGAAAGGTGATCGGGGGCACGCCGCGGCGCTGAACTTCCTCGGACCTTGCAGGCATTACGATTCTGAAACGGTTGCGGAATGCGCCGCGGCTCGCCTTGGAGAGCGGTGAACGGTTGCATTTTCCGTGAGAGTTCAGCCTCTTGCGGCTGGTGGAGCTGAGGGGAATCGAACCCCTGACCTCTGCAGTGCGATTGCAGCGCTCTCCCATCTGAGCTACAGCCCCGCGCCGTTTTCGCGCAGTTCCCCGCCTGTCGGCGGGGCCGGGAAGGCGCCCCAGATAGCGGCAGAGAATGCATTGCGCAATGCGGCATTTCACCGCTTTGCGCACGGCCCGTCGTTTCGCCCGAAGCGCCCCACGTCCCGCCTCGCGCTTCGGAACGGAGCCGGAGCGTCTTTCGTTTTTCCTGAAGATCGTGCGCGCGGTTCCGAGGTCCTTCGGGCGGCGGTGCCGCGCATGCATGACGGACCGGTAAAGGAGAGTGAGATGGGCGAATATGGCGACGAACGCCGCGGCTGGCGCGGTGATCGCGATTACGGCCGCGAGCGCGGCGGCTGGAACGAGCACGAGTCCCGGTACGGGCGGGGACATGGCGGCGACGAGCGCAGCTTCTTCGAGCGCGCCGGCGACCAATTGCGCTCCTGGGTCGGCGGCGACGACCATGATCGCGGCCGGGACGAAGGCCGCTGGGCGCGCGAGCGCGGTCTCACCGGCCGGCGCGACAACGGTTATGGTGACCGCGGCTATGAGGACGATCGCGGCCCCGGCACGCTCGGCGGCGGCGGCTTCGGCGGCGGCTGGAACAACCAGGCCGGCGAGAGCTGGAACCGCGAGCGGCCCGGCCGCCCCGGCTGGTTCACAGACTCGGTCGGCGGCGAGCGCGGGCATCGCCGCGGCGGCGCCGAAGGCCGCTGGGACAGCCGACGCGACCGCGACGACGACGATCGCGGCGCCCGCTACGGGCGCGGCGGCATGGAAGGCAGCCCTTATTCCGGCAGTGCCTATGGCGGCGGCTATCCGGGCGGTGAGCGGATGGGCGGCGGCGCCTATGACGACGAGTCGCGGCGCTTCGACCGCGTCGATCCGGGCAACGTTGGCTCGCACGGGGCCCACCCGATGTCGTCGCCGGTTGGCGGCGCCTATGGCGGCACGACGAGCACTGGCCGCGAGGCTGCGATCCTGCGGGAGGCCGGCCGCTACGGCGGCGGGTCGCAAACCCAGGCCCACGATCCGCATTATTCCGAATGGCGTCGCCGCCAGATCGAGGAGCTCGACCGCGACTATGAGGAATATCGCCGCGAGCACCAGACGAAGTTCGATTCGGAATTCGCCGGCTGGCGCACGCGGCGCCAGGGCCAGCGCCAGCTGCTCGGCCGGGTCGACGAGCATATGGACGTGGTCGGATCGGACGGCACCCATCTCGGCACCGTCGACAAGGTCGTCGCCGATCGGATCATCCTCACCAAGAGCGATCCGTCCGCCGGCGGGCAGCATCACTCGATCCCCTGCGGCTGGGTCGAGACGGTCGACACGAAGGTGACGCTGAACCGCACGGCGGAGGATGCGCGTTCGGAATGGCGCAACGAGGAGCGCAGCCGCGCCCTGTTCGAGCGGCCGGAGGCGCGCAGCGACGGCCCGCACGTGCTCAACCGCAGCTTTGCCGGCACTTATGACGAGCGCGAGGACGGCCGCACGAGCGAGCGCGGCACCCTCGGTGACGCCAACCCGACCGATCGCACCGGCCGCACCGACCGGATCGATCCCAAGCGCTGATCCCGGAACGGGATCGCAGGCGGCCCGGCTGTTTACGCGGCAGCCGGGCCGTTTTTGCGTTCCTGTACGCCCATCCTCAACCCGTTATCCCGGCGCAGGCCGGGAACTCAGGAGGAGTGCGCACGGCATAGATGGAGCGCGCCCGGCATCGGGCCGGCGCGGCTCATTAGCGCTGCGCATTCCCGGCTCGAGGCGCCGGCTGCCGCCGGAGTGAGGCCTGGGAAATGCGCCTGCTCGGCAACGGGACGGGAACCGGTTCGTGCGCTTGCCCGCTCCGCCATTCGCGTTCATGGCGTCAGTGCATCTGCAGGGGAGAGCGACGATGAGCACGACCACCCGCGCCTGGCATCTGGCTTCGCGGCCGCAGGGCATGCCCACGCCCGACACCTTCTCGCTGCGCGAGGTCGCTCTGCCGGACCTCGCCGACGGCTGGATCCGAGTCGAGAACCGCTGGCTCTCGGTCGATCCTTACATGCGTGGCCGGATGAACGACGTGCGCAGCTATGTGCCGCCGTTCGAGGTCGGCGCCCCGCTCGAGGGCGGCGCGGTCGGCACGGTCGTCGAATCGCGCTCGCCGCACTTCCAGCCCGGCGACACCGTCTTCCACATGCTCGGCTGGCGCGAGGCCGCGGTCGGCCCGGCCGAGAAGTTCAACAAGGTCCCGGGCCTTGCCGTCGAGCCGCAGCAATGGCTCGGCAACCTCGGCCTGACCGGCGCCACCGCTTATTTCGGCCTGCTTCACACCGCCGAGGCGCGCGAAGGGGACGTGGTCTTCGTCTCGGCCGCCGCCGGCGCGGTCGGCTCGGCCGTCGTCCAGATCGCCAAGGCGAAGGGCATGACGGTCATCGGCTCGGCCGGCGGAGCGGAGAAATGCGCCTGGGTACGCGAGCTCGGCGCGGATGCGGCGATCGACTACAAGGCGGAGCCGGTGCTGCAGGCGCTGATGCGCGCCGCGCCCAAGGGCATCGACGTCTATTTCGACAATGTCGGCGGCGAGCATCTCGACGCCGCCTTCGCCACCGCCCGCAACAACGCCCGCTTCGCGATCTGCGGGATGATCGACGCCTACAACAGCGGCACGCCCCAGGCCTTCCGCTACATCATGCGGATGATCGCCGCGCGGATCATGGTGAAGGGCTTCATCTACACCGACTATCTGCCGAAGATGGCCGATTTCTACCGCGACATGGGCGGCTGGATCGCCGGCGGCCAGGTCCGCAGCCGCGAGACCGTGCGCGAGGGGCTGGAGGCGATGCCGGAGGCGTTCCTCGACCTCTTCCGCGGCGCCAACATGGGCAAGATGCTGATCCGCGTCTGAGGTAGGGGGGGCGCTCAGTCCGGCTGCACGGCCGAGAGCAGGGCACAGGCCATAGAGTTCAGCGGGGTCGCGACGCCGTACCGGGCGCCGCGGCGGACGATCACGTCGTTGCGCGCTTCCGCCTCCATCCGGCGCCCGGCGAGCCGGTCGGCGAGCAGAGAGTTCACCCCGTCCGCCGGCCCCCGCTGGTAGCCGGTGACGATCTCGTCGGCGACCGCCGCGGGCAGCACGACACCCTCGGCGGCGGCGACCGCGCGGCATTCGTGGATCAGACCGCGCATCAGTTCGGCGACCGCCGGGTCGCGGCTGATCCCCGCCGGCTTCAGCGTCAGCGCGTTGACCGCCCCGGCGCAATTGATCGCGAGCTTGCGCCAGGCGATGTCCGCGAAATCGGCGGTGGTCGCCGCGTCGATGCCCGTCCCGGCGAACAGAGCGGCGAACGCGCTTCCCGCCGCGCCGTCCGGCACCCGGATCGAACCGAGCCGGCGCTGGCGGATGCGGCCCGGCGCGTCCCGTTCGGCCGGAATGTCGACGATCGCCGGCACGATCGGCGCCGGTGCGCCCGCGAAATTCTCGACTTGCTCGATGCCGTTCTGGAGCACGGCGAGCGGCGTTGCGGGGCCGCGCAGCGCCGGCAGCCAGGCCGCCGCGGCGGCGCTGTCATAGGTCTTGGTCGCGGCGAGTACCCAGTCGACCGGCTGCGCGGCGTCGATCCCGCGCCAGATCGTGACGTCAGGCCGCAGCGTGCCCGCCGGCGTCGCGACCTCGATGTGGTCGATCGGCGTGCGGACGCAGAGGAAGACGTCGTGCCCTGCCTCGGCCAGCCAGGCGGCGATCGTGCCGCCGATCGCGCCCGCGCCGATCACCGCGACCCGTGCCACGCCGCTAGCGCCCTGCGACGGGTTCGTCGGGAAGCGGCGTCGCCACCGGCTGCGCCTGCAGCGAGGCATCGCCGCCGAGCGCCCGGTAGAGCTCGACCAGATTGGTCGCGCCGGTCAGCCGCGTTGCGACCAGGGTGCGGTCGGCGGCGTAGAGCGAACGCTGGGCGTCAAGACTGGCAAGGAAGTTCTCGATGCCGCCGCGATAGCGTGCCTCGACCAATTGGTAGGTGTCCGCCGCGGCCGCGCGGTTGGCGGTGCGGGCGCGGATCTGCTCGCCCATCGTGCCGCGCCGGGCGAGGGCGTCGGCCACCTCGCGGAAGGCGGTCTGGATTGCCCGCTCGTAGCCGCCGACCGCCGCCTCGCGCTGCGCCTCGCTGAGCCGCACCCCGGCCCGCCGCGCACCGGCGTCGAAGATCGGATAATCGGCGTTCGCACCGGCCGACCAGGAGAAGGCGCCGCCGCTGAACAGGCCGGTCAGCGCGCTGCTGGCGAGGCCGAGCAGTCCGGTCAGCGAGATGCGCGGGAACAGCGCCGCCCGCGCAGCGCCGATATTGGCGTTTGCGGCGCGCAGTTCGAACTCGGCCTGGAGCACGTCGGGACGGCGGAGCAGGATGGTGGAGTCGATGCCGGCGGGAAGCTCGGCGATCCGCGCCGCCGCCTCCTCGATCGAGCCCGGCAGCAGGGCAGGGTCGATCGGCGCGCCGACCAGCAATTGCAGCAGGTTCACGTCCTGGGCGAGGGCGGTGCGCTGCTCGGCGAGGTCGGCCCGCGCCGTCTCGAGGATCTGCTCGGCCTGGCGCAGGTCGGTGCGCGGCGCGACCCCGCCCTCGAGGCGGGCGCGGGTCAGGCGGACGCTCCGCTCGGCGCTCGCCGCGGTGTCGGCGGCGATGCGCAGCAGGCTCGCGTCGGCGGCGTGGGCCAGCCAGGCATTGGCGACGTCGGCGACCAGCGCCAGCCGGGTCGCGCGCGCCGCCGCCTCGCTGGCGAAATAGAGGTTCTGCTCGGCCCGGGTGAGCGAGGCGACGCGGCCGAACAGGTCGATCTCGAAGCCGGTGATGCCGACGTCGGCCGAGAAGTTCGTGTCGATCCCGCCCCCGTTCCCGGTGCCGCTCCCGCCGCCCGTGCTGCTGCCGCTGCTGCCGCGGTCTGAGACGGTGGCGCTGGCGCCGGCGTTGACCTCGGGAAAGCGCTCGGCCCGCTGGATCCGGTAGCGAGCCCGCGCGGCGGCGATGTTCGACGCGGCGATGCGCAGGTCGCGGTTGTTGGTCAGCGCCTGCTCGATCAGCGACTGCAGCCGGGGATCGCGGAAGACGTCGCGCCACGTCACGCTCGGCAGCGCCGCCTCGCTCTGGCGCAGATAGGCGTCGCCGATCGGCCAGGACGGCGGCACCGGCGAGGCCGGGGCGACATATTTCGGCTCCATCGAGCAGCCGGCCAGCATCAGCGCCAGCGCGGCGACGCCGGAGACGGCCGCCCTCACGCGCCCGGCTCCGGCTGCGGGGCCGGCTGAGTCCGGTGCAGCTTCTTCAGCGTGTCGCGAGTCGTCCGCCGGACCAGCACGAAGAACAATGGGATGTAGAAGATCGCCAGGATCGTCGCCGTCAGCATGCCGCCGATCACCGAGGTGCCGATCGCGATGCGGCTGTTGGCGCCGGCGCCGGTCGAGACGGCGAGCGGCAGCACGCCGAAGATGAAGGCGAGGCTGGTCATCAGGATCGGCCGCAGCCGGATCCGCGCCGCCTCGATCGCCGCATCGATCACCCTCTTGCCTTCCTTCTCGGCACGTTCGGCGAACTCGATCATCAGGATCGCGTTCTTGGCGGCGAGGCCCATGGTGGTGAGCAGGCCGATTTGCAGGAAGACGTCGTTCTGCAGGCCCCTCAGGGTCACGGCGAAGACGGCGCCGACCAGGCCCAGGGGAATGACGAGCAGCACCGCGACCGGGATCGTCCAGCTCTCGTAGAGGGCGGCGAGGCAGAGGAAGACGACGAGCAGCGACAGGCCGTAGAGGAACGGCGCCTGTCCGGACGACAGCCGCTCCTGATAGGAAAGGCCGGACCAGGCGACGCTGGTGCCCGGGATCTGCGCCGCCAGCTCCTCCATCCGCCGCATCGCCTCGCCCGAGCTTTCGCCCGGCGCGGCCTGCCCCTCGATTTCGAACGAAGGGACGCCCTGGAAGCGGGAGAGGGTGGTCGGCGCCGTCGCCCAGCTCGTCCGCGCGAAGGAGGAGAAGGGCGCCATCTGGCCGCTGTCGGTGCGCACGTACCATTCGTTGATATTGTCCGGCGCCGCCCGGAACGGCGCGTCGCCCTGGACATAGACCCGCTTGACCCGGCCGCGGTCGATGAAGTCGTTGACGTAGCGGCCGCCCCAGGCGGTCGACAAAGTCGAGTTGACGTCGCTTTGGCTGAGCCCGAGCGCGGCGAGCTTGGCCTGGTCGAGATCGACCTTCAGCGTCGCGACGTCGGGCAGGTCGGTGAGGCGGACGGAGGTGAGGACCGGATCGTCGCTCGCGGCCGCGAGCAATTTGTCGCGCGCCGCGGCGAAGGCTTCGCGCGAGAGGCCGCCGCTGTTCTGGAACTGCATGGTGAAGCCGGACGACTGGCCGAGGCCGCGGATCGCCGGCGGGATCAGCGCGAAGACCTGCGCGTCGCGCAGGCCCCGGAAGGCGCCGGTGGCGCGGCCGACGATCGCGTCGGCGCTGTTCTCCTTGCCCTCTCGTTCGGACCAGTCGACGAAGTTGATGAAGCCCTGGCCGGTGTTCTGGCCGCTCGCGCCGCCGCCGCCGCCGCCCGCCACGGTGAACAGCGTCTTGACGTTGTGGCCCTCCTTCTCGCGCATGTAGCGCTCGATCGCCTGCTGCACCTCCAGCGTGCGCCCCTGGGTTGCCCCGGCCGGAAGGCGGAACTGGATGCGCGCGGCGCCCTGGTCCTCGGTCGGTAGGAAGCCGGTCGGCAGGCGAAAGAACATCAGCACCAGCAGCACGCAAACCACGGCGTAGATCGCGAGGAAGATCCACTTGCGGTCGACGACCACGTTGACCGAGCGGACATAGGCATTGGTGCCGCGCTCGAACGTCCGGTTGAACCAGGCGCCCGCGCCGCGAACCCGCCGGACTGCCCCCGGGAAGCGGCGGGCGAGGCCGCCGCCGGTTTCCTCGCCGTGGGCGTCGCGCGGCTTCAGCAGGGTGGCGGTCAGCGCCGGGCTGAGGATCAGCGCCACGAACACGGAGAGCACCATCGCCGAGACGATCGTCACCGAGAATTGCCGGTAGATCACCCCGGTCGAGCCGCCGAAAAAGGCCATCGGCAGGAACACGGCGGAGAGCACCAGGGCGATCGCGACCAGGGCGACCTGGATCTGCTCCATCGAGCGGATCGTCGCCTCGCGGGGGCTCATCCCGGGATTTTCCTCGAGCAGCCGCTCGACGTTCTCGACCACCACGATCGCATCGTCGACGAGCAGGCCGATGGCGAGCACCAGGCCGAACAGGGTCAAGGTGTTGATCGAGAAATCGAGCACGTAGAAGACCGCGAAGGTGCCGAGCAGCACCACCGGCACCGCGATCGTCGGCACCAGGGTCGCCCGCCAGCTCTGCAGGAAGACGAACATGACGATGACGACGAGGACGATCGCCTCGATCAGGGTCTTCACCACCTCCTCGACCGAGAGCTTGATGAAGTCGGTCGTGTCGTTGGCATAAGCGAAGGCGAAGCCGGGCGGGAAGCCGCGCGCGATCTCCTCGACCTTCGCCTTGACCAGCTCCGCCGTCTCGAGCGCGTCGGCGCCGGGGGCGAGCGAGACGGCGATGCCGGCGCCGGGATGGCCGTTGACCCGGCTCACCGCATTGTAGCTCTCGGCGCCGAGCTCGACCCGCGCGACGTCGCCGAGCTGCACGGTCGCGCCGCTCTGCTCGCTCTTCAGGATGATCGCCCGGAACTGCTCGGGCGTCTGCAGCCGGGACTGCGCCGTCACGGTCGCGTTCAGCATCTGCTCGCGCGGCTGCGGCTGGCCGCCGATCTCGCCGGCCGCGACCTCGGTGTTCTGCGCCTGGATGGCGGCGATGACGTCGCTCGGCATCAGGGCATAGCTCGCCAGCCGATCGGGGTTCAGCCAGATCCGCATCGCATAAGGCGCGCCGAAGACGTTGGTGTCGCCGACGCCGGGGACGCGCGCGATCTGGTCCTGCATGTTGGACGCCATCCAGTCGGAGACGTCCTGGTTGGTGCGCCGGTCGGTCTCGTCATAAACGCCGACCAGCAGCAGGAAATCGGGGTTGGACTTGGTGACTCGAAGACCCTGCTGCTGGACCTGCTGCGGCAGTCGCGAGAGCGCCTGCTGCACCTGGTTCTGCACCTGGACCTGGGCGATGTCGGGGTCGGTGCCCTTCGCGAACACCGCCGAGATGTTCACCTGGCCGCGCGACGAGGAGGAGGAGCTGAAATAGAGCAGGCCATCGATGCCGGTCAGCTGCTGCTCGATCACCTGGGTGACGCTGTTCTGCACCGTCTCGGCCGAGGCGCCGGGGTAGGAGGCGCGGACGTTGACCTGGGGCGGGGCGACGTCGGGATATTGCTCGATCGGCAGGGAGAGGATGGCGCCGATCCCCATCAGCATCACGACGATCGCGATCACCCAGGCGAAGATCGGCCGGTCGATGAAGATCCGCGACATCGGCCCTCAGCCGCCTTTCGCCGCGCCGGCGCCGGCCTTGCCACCGCCGCCGGCCTTGTCTCCTGGCTTCGGCGGCTCGACCCGTTGCGGCGCGCTCGCCGGAACCGGGCGGACCGCGATGTCGGGACGGAGGTTGGCGGTGCCCTGGACGATCACTCTGTCGCCGGGGGCGAGGCCCTGGGTCACCACCCAATAGGGCCCCTGGGTCCGCTCGGCGATCACGGTGCGGGCGATCGCCCGGTTGCCCGGGCCGACCACATAGACGGTGGCGTTGCCGCGCGGATCGCGCGACAGGCCGGCCTGCGGCACCAGGAAAGCCTGGGTGTCGATCGCCTGGGTGAAGGCGGCGCGGACGAACATGCCGGGCAGCAGCAGCCCCTGCGGATTGGGGAAGCGCGCCCGCATCGTCACCGTGCCGGTATTCTCGTTCACCATCACCTCGGCAAACTCGACGGTTCCGGTCTGGCCGTAGTCGCTGCCGTCCTCCAGGATCAGGCGGACGTTCGCGGTCGCCGGCGCCGCACCGCCCCGGGCCAGGGCGCGGCGCAGGGCGAGCAGCTGCGCGCTCGATTGCTGGATGTCGACATAGACGGGATCGAGCCGCTGGATCACCGCCAGCGGCTCGGCCTGGTTGGTGGTGACCAGCGCGCCCTCGGTGATCAGCGAGCGGCCGATGCGGCCGGTAATCGGCGCCGGCACGCGGGTGAAGCGCAGGTTGATCTGCGCGGTCCTGAGCTGCGCGTCGTTCTGCGCGACCGCGGCCTGCGCCTGGCGCGCCTGAGCGGCGGCGTCGGTATATTCCTGCTCGGAGACCGCCTCCATCTTCGCCAGCGGACGATAGCGGTTGGCGCGCACCTGCGCCGCCTGGGCGCTCGCCCGCGCGCTGCTCAGATTGGCCTGCGCCTCGGCGACCTCGGCCTGATAGAGGCTCGGGTCGATCTGGTAGAGGGTCTGGCCCTGGCGGACGATCGAGCCTTCGGAGAACAAACGGCGGCGGACGATCCCGGCGACTTGCGGCCTGACCTCGGAGGTCTGGAAGGCGGCGACCCGGCCGGAGAGCTCGGTGGTCATAGGCACTGCGGTCGGCTGCACCACCACGAAGCCGACCTGGGGCGGCCCGGACGGACCGCGCCCGCCCTTCTTCTGCTCCGCCTCGCCGCCGCTGCACGCCGCGAGGAGGATCGTTGCGGCGAGCGCCGCCTGCCGCCAGCCTTGCCCGCTGTTGCCTGCTCTCAAGACGATTGCCCCCGCCGCGCCGCCCGGGAAACCGGGTCCTGCGCTCCAACTCGCATCTCGCCTGGTCGTTGCATCCGCACCCGCCTCGCTCGTCGCGCGTCCTCGGGGCCCGGGTGGCCGGGGAGGGCGCCGCGGGCGGGCTTAACGCCGTTCATCGATGAGCGGAACATGAACAAAAGCCCGGGGGTGATCATTTCGCTGATCCCGCAGCGAAAATCACGTCCGAACCGGCACGGCGCGCCGCCCGCGGCCATTGTGAGCGCCTGCCGAAAGGTATAGGGTGCGGGCACCTTCCCATGAAGGCCGGAGCAGCGCCATGGCTATTGCTCAACCTGCAAGTGACAGCCTCGCCGAGCACAGGTTCGAGGTCCGATCGATTACCGCCAAAGACATACGCGAATCGCTCGCGCAAGGATGGGCCGACTTCCTCGACAAGCGCGGCGACCTGATCTTCATCGGCCTGCTCTATCCTCTGATCGGCGTGGTCACCGCGATCGTCGCCCTCGGCGGGCCGCTGCTGCCGCTCTTCTTCCCGCTCGCCGCCGGCATAACCCTGCTCGGGCCGGTCGCCGCCACCGGCTTCTACGAGCTCGCCCGCCGCCGCGAGGACGGGCTCGAATGCCATTGGTCGCACTTCCTCGAGGTCCGCAACCGTCCCGCCTGGGACAGGATCATGGCGGTCTCGACCCTGCTGATCGCGATTTTCGTCGCCTGGATCGTCTGCGCCGGGGCGCTCTACGCGGCGCTGATCGGCGTGGTGCCGCGCACCGTCGGGGAGTTCCTGCGCCTGCTGTTCACCACCACCGAAGGCTGGACGCTGATCATCGTCGGCAATCTCGTCGGCTTCGCCTTCGCCGTCCTGGTGTTCGCGTTGAGCGTCGTGTCGCTGCCGATGCTGGTCGATCGCGACGTCAGCGCCCGCACCGCGATCGACACCTCGATCCGCGCCGTCTTCGCCAACAAGTGGATGATGGTGCGCTGGGGCCTGATCGTCGCCAGCATGCTGGTGATCGGATCGATCCCCTTGTTCATCGGCCTCGCCGTCGCCCTGCCGGTGCTCGGCTACGCCACTTGGCACCTCTACCGCCACATGGTCGTGCAATAGGGGAGGGGCCGGGCGCCCTCCCCTCTCGGCATCCCGGCCTCCGCCGGGATGCCGAGAGGGGACAGGCGTGCGCCGCCACGCTCCCACGCCCCCTGAAACAATCGAAACACTTCTCCCGCCGCCGCGCCATCGGTCCGACACGCGCGGCCGCCACAACGCGAGCCGGGCGAAGCCGGCGCGAGAGGTCACCGCCGGCTTCGCTTTCCACCCTCATTCGGGGCGCGGGCCTCGCGGGAGATTCAGATGCTGTTTCACATGTCGATGGCGGCCGAGCGGCCCGAGCAGGCGGCGCGGATGATCGCCGAGCTCTGGGGCGGCCGCGCCTATCCCTTTCCGCCGGTCGCGGAGGGCAGCTGGATCGCCATGGCCGGCGACGACCGCGGCAGCGCGATCGAGTTCCTGCCGCTCGGCACCGAATTCCATGAGGGCGAGGGCGACGCGATGGTCCGCGACGTGGCCGGCGCGCCGGTCCGCCACGGGCCCGTCCACGTCGCGATCGCCACCGAGCTGTCGATCGACCAGGTGAAGGCGATCGGCGCCCGCCACGGCGCACCGACCAAGGTCTGTTCGCGCGGGCCGTTCCGGGTGATCGAATTGTGGCTCGAGGGAACGTTCATGATCGAGGTGCTGACCGCGGAGATGCAGTCCGAATATCTCGCCGCGATGCACTTCGAAGGCTGGGAAGCCTTCCTGGCGGAAGGCGCCCGCATCGCGGCGTAAGCGGCCGCAGGGAGCGTCCGCCGCTAGCCCATCCAGCCCGGCAGCGCCGCCGCCTGGCGGATCCAGTCGCGCAGCTGCGCCTCGTCGATGTCTTCGCCCTCGCGAAGGTCGATCCAGCGCGCCTCGCCGCTGCGCGGCGTGCCGCCCGGCGGCAGCGGATCGAGCGCCGCGCCCCTGAAGAAGGTCAGCTTCACGTAGCGCGTGAAGACGTGGAACGAGAGGAACCAGCCGCCGCCTTGCGAGCCGTAGAAAGGCGAGTTCCACTTCACCGCCCTGCGCACGCCGGGGATTGTGTCGGCGACGAGCGCATCGACGCGCCGGCCGATCGCCTGGGTCCAGCCCGGCATGGCGTCGAGATAGGCGGCGACCGGCGCGTCGCCGTCGCCCTTGGCGATCTGCGGATTGCCGCCGGAGAGGAGGCGGGGCTTTGCGGCCTGCGATCGTCCGGAGTTCGGCATGGGTCCTCGCTGGTCAGTATCTGCGAAACTCGACGGCACGACAATGAAGCGGCCATTCCTGTACCGCAATGCCGGCGGTCGTGCCGATGCGACCTTCCTCGTGTGCGGCGCCGATTGCCGCCAGCCGCGTGGCGGCGTTACATTCGGGCGAAGGGAGGGGCATGGACGCGACGACGATCCTATTCACTGCGCCGCTTCAGGTGTGGGCGACCGAGGGCTATGGCGACATGGGCTATGTCGTGATCGGCGGCGACGCGGCCGAGACGATCAGCGCTCATGAGCTGGAGCGCCGGCTCGAGCTCGGCCGCCGCCGCGGCTTCGGCTCGGTCAAGGTCGCGGCGCAGGTCGGCGCCAGCCGCTGGTCGACCTCCGTCTTTCCGCAGAAGCAGGGCGGCTGGTTCCTGCCGGTGAAAAAAGCGATCTGCCGCGCCGAAGGCCTCGAGCGCGGCGCTTCGGTCGAAGTCGCGCTGGAGCTGCTCTAGCGCCGGCGCGGGCGGGGCGCTGGCGCCTCCGCGTCGGCCCTGCTAGGCCAAAGGCATGATCTCGCTGCTTTTTCCTCTGGCTGCCGCCGCGGCCGCAGCCCCCGCGCCCGCGGCGCCGCCGGTCAAGCGGCCGGATTTCGTCTGTTCCGCCACGCCGCTGCCGCCAGCCGGCCCGTGGCGCGCGGACTGGCGCTTCTATCCCGCGACGCGGCAGGGCGGCGAGGGACCGCTGCCCGACCATGGCTTTGCCCTCGACGACGGCCATTCGCCTGTCGCCTATATCTGGTTCTACGTGGCCGAAAGCCGCCCAGCGCTCGACGATGAGCTTGCGGCGCGCATGAACGCCACCGGGGCGGGCGAGGCGCGGTGCGGCGAGACGTCGAACGGCCTCCGGATCGTGCTTCTCGCGCAGCCGCACTTCGGCTCCACGGCCTACACCGCCCCGGTTCCGGGTCACGGTGCGAGCTGGATGTTCTGTGAGATCGAGCTCGGAGCAGCCGAATCGGACTGGCCCTCGGCTCTGCCGATGTCTCTCCACGCCTGCGCGAGCGGCTTCGCCGAGATCGCTCAGGGCAAGACGATCCTGACGCGGCCGAACCGTTAAGCCAAGAGGTCCTGACTCCGGGGCGCTCCCTCAGCGTGTCCTTTTCGCCTTGTAGGCCTTCACGGCCGCCATCGTGCGGGCGACGTGCTGCTGGGGATTGGGATCGGTGTAGCTGAGCAGGATCTTCCCGCCCGGCGCGATCACGAACGAGGTGCGGTTCGACAGTGGGCGGTCGGCGTTGCCGTTGGTCGCCTGGTAGCGCGCAGCGACCTTCGCGCCCGGGTCCGCCGCCACCGCGAACTTGTCGCGGCATTCGGCGCGCGAGAATTCGGCGACCCGCTCGACGTTGCCCGCGGTGACGCCGACGACCGTCGCGCCGAGCTTGCGGAAATCGTCGGTCGCCTCGGCGAAGAGGTGCGCCTCGACCGTGCAGCCGGCAGTGAACGCAGCCGGGAAGAAATAGAGCACGACCGGCCCGTTGCGCAGCGCCTGGCGCAGCGAGAAGGTGAGCGGCTTGCCGGCGAGCGCGCCGCCGAGCGAGAAATCCGGGGCGGCGGCGCCCGCGGGGAGCGCCGCGGCGGCGGGCGAGGCAGCGACCATGGCGAAGGCGGACAGGGCGGCGACGATCGTTCTTCTCATGTCCTGCTCCCGACGACGGATGCGCCCGTTGTGGCGCGTCGCTGCGATGTTCGCAATGGCCCGGAAACGACCGTGGCATCGCCGCTCGGGCTTCGTCCGCAGTGCCGTTCGCTGGCGCGAGGCCCGCGATTCACGGCCGATTCCCTCAGGCGCCCAGACCCGGATCGCCCTCGAGCACCTCCTGCACCAGCCGCGGGCGCTCGCCGGGACGCCACAGCCGGGCGCGGTGGACGACGCGGTAGCGCAGCGGTCCGCCGTCGGCCTGGGCGCTGCGCCGGATCGGCCGGGGGATGCAGACGAATTCGGTGCGGATCTCGCGGCCGTCGAGCCGGACCTTGGCGAAACCGTGCCCACCCATGTCGACAAACTCGAGATGCGGCGCGAGGGCCGGATTGCCGAGCGCGCGCGCCTGATCGCGATCGTGGTGGCGGGCATAATCGACGCAGGCGCGGACGCCGTGCCGGAGCAGCATGTTGTACGTCCAGTCGGGCGGGCCGCCGTCGGCGCGGTCGGCGAGATAGAGCGGCCGCAGCGGCGCATCCTTGGCCAGGCGGTGCTCGAGCGATTCCATCGCGCCGGGGCTGGCCAGCGAGGCGCCGACGAAGCTCAGGCCGACCGGCGCGAACGAGGCGGGCGGCAGCGCTTTTGCCGCATAGCCGGCCCAGAAGCTGTGCCGGTCACCGGACACCACGGCGAAGCCGGTGATCTTCTCCTCCCGGACCAGGTCGTAAATCTCGCCGCGCTCGATCCAGGCGCTGCCATGATCGCCGCCGCCGAGATTCGCGAACTGGCCACTCGGCCACGGCGCCTTGACCAGCTCGGGCGGCAAATTCTCGGGATCGGCGCGCAGCTCGAGCGTGCCGAGAGAGGCGCCCCAGATCTTCCACGTCGCCGTCGAGCGCCTGAGCCGGTTCTTGAACCAGGTCTTCTGGGCCGCGCCGAGCAGGGTCTGCGGCGGCGCATCGCGCTGCGGGTTGGCGATCGCCTGCGCACCAAAGCGGATGTCCGCGGGTGGGTGGCCGCCGTCGAAGGCGCGGCCGCCGTCCAGAACCTGCATCGCCGCCTCGGGGAACATGCCGTTGTAATCGCCCCAGTCGCCGAGCCCGCCGAGCGACGGATCGCCGAACGGATCGGGGCTCCGGAAACTGTGCAGATCGGTGAGGATCAGATCGAGGTGACGGCCGTAGCGCAGCGCGCGATAGGCGATCAGGCTGTTGATCGCGGTGCGGTTGTTCGGTTCGTCGCCGAGGCCGTGGGAGTCGAAGCGCTCGATCTTGACGTTCTCGACCGCGGGCGGGCCGAACTGGTCGAGCGCTCCGCTCGGCGGGGAGACCCGCGCCGGAATGTACTCGAACCAGGCCTGGTTGGCGGCGACCTTGACGCTCTGTCCGGGCTGCTCGATCGGCCCGGCCTTGAGGATGCTCTGCCAGCCCTGCCACGAGAATTCGTGATTGTCCCACATGCAGACGAACGGCCAGCGGGCGCGCGCGTCCTGGAGGTCCGGATCGCGCAGATACCCGCGCCAGATCGCGCGATAACCGTCGACCGTCGTCGGGATGTGGAAGTCGCCGACCTTGAGGCCGTCGGGGATGCGGGCGACCTCGTAGATCGTCCGGTCGTAACGCGTTTGCACTTCGTCGGGATATTGGACGACCTCGTAGATGAAGTCGCCGAGATGCAGGACGAAGTCGAGCCGGTCCTCGGGGCGCGCCTGCTCGTCCTCGAAGAGCATCCGCCGGTAGCCGTTGAGCGCGCCCTCGTTGACGCTCTGGCAGCTGACGAAGGCGAAATTCACCGCCCTGCGGTCATTCGGGCGCGGCGCGGTGATCGTCCGGCCGATGCGGCTGCCATTCCCCTCGGCATCGGTGAAGCGGTACCAATAGGTCGTGGCGGGCTTGAGGCCGCCGACCAGCACGCGGGCGGTCCAGTCCGCTGCGGCTGACACCGGCGCCGCGGCATGGGCGACGACGCGCAGGAACGCCGGATCGGTCGCGACCTCCACGCTGAGGATGTGCCGCGTGCCGGACACGAAGGGGCGGCGGGTCCAGAGGATGACGCTGGTCGGGTCGGGATCGCCCGAGGCGACGCCTTCGGGATAGAGCGCGCGCGCCTCGCGCCAGCCGGTTCTCGACGCCCGCGCACCGCCGCTCCAGGCGAGCGATGCGCCCAGCGCGGCCGCAATCCGGACGAACTCGCGGCGGTTGAGCGTCATCTTCCCTCCTTCGCGATCGCCCGGGCAGGCCGTTGGCCATGCAGGCTGCGCATGCTGCTTCGCACGCGTCCGCCAGCAACGCCTTTTCGACGAACCGGCGAACGGCTCCCACGACGGGGCGGCGCCGACCCGGACCCGGCGCACATCCTCCGTTTCATCGAGGTCAGGGTGCGGTGCGGGCGGCGGTCTGCGTTGCCGGGACGCCGGGCGCACGCGCGCCGGCTTGCGGCGCGGGCTTCGCCGCGGGGGCCGCTGCCTGCGGCGCGGGCGCTGGCGCCGGGAAGGGCAGGCGGCTCGGGCCGAGGGTCGCCAGATAGGCGAGGAGGTTGGCGCGGTCGCGGGGGTTGCGGAGGCCGGCGAAGCTCATCTTGGTGCCGGGCACGGCGCGCGCCGGGCCGGCGAGGAATTGGTCGAGCGCCTGGTAGCTCCACGCGCCGCCATGGCCGGAGAGCGCCGGCGAATAAGCGAAGCCGGCATGGGCGGCGACCGGGCGGCCGACCACGGCCCAGAGGTTCGGCCCGACGCGGTTCGGCCCGCCGTTGTCGAGCGTGTGGCACGAGCCGCAGACCTGGGCGGCGCGCCTGCCTTTCTCGGGATCCGCGGCGGCGAGCAAGGTGCCGAGATCGGGCACCGGCTCGGCCACGACGGCGGCGCCGCCCGCCGGTACCGGCAGCACGGCCTTGTCGATATTGGCGATGTAGCCGAGCAGCTCCGCGCGCTCACCCGGCTGCGCGGAGAGCACCGGCCAGCTCCTCTGCGCGCTCGCGAGGTCGACCGGCGGCACGCCTTCCACCGCATAGCCGCGCCGCTGCGGATAGTCCGGCGAGACGACCATCCCGGCGAACCAGGTCGCGCCGGCGATCACCGCGCACGCCGAACCGACCGACACCCAGATCTTGGTGCGCTCCCACCGGTCCATCTCAGCTCCCCCCGCCCAGGAACAGGATCCGCGTCCAGAAGGTGTAATCGGCCTCGATCCACATCAGGAAGATCAGCGTGCCGAGCGCCAGCGGCGGCACCAGGATCGCGTAGACCAGGGCCATCCGCTCCCAGGCCATGTGCATGAAGATGGCGACGATCAGCCCCGCCTTCAGCACCATGAAGGTGAGGATCAGCACCCAGCGCATCACGCCCGCGACGTGGAAATAGTCGACCAGGTAGGAGAGGGTGCTGAGCACGAACAGATAGGCCCAGACCTTGAGATAGACGCCGATCGGATGCGTCTGGCCGGGCGTGTGGCCGGCGCCGTGGCCCGGCTCGGCGGCGGTGCCGTGCGCCTCCGGCGCGCCGTGGCCACCGGCCAGAGCGGCGTCCGACGTCGGGACATGGGTCGCGTGGTTCATGCGGTCCTCACCACAGATAGAAAAATGCGAAGATGAATACCCAGACGAGGTCGACGAAGTGCCAGTAGAGGCCGGCGATCTCGACCGCGCTATAGTCGCCGCTGACGTCGTAATGGCCGCGCAGCACCTTGATCGCGACGGTGACGAGGATGATCACGCCGCCCGAGACGTGGAGGCCGTGGAAGCCGGTGATCATGAAGAAGCAGGCGCCGAACTGCGCCGCGCCCCAGGGGTTGCCCCACGGGCGCACCCCCTCGTGGATCAGCTTCGACCATTCGAAGGCCTGCATGCTGACGAAGGTCGCGCCGAGCAGGGCGGTGGCGAGCATCAGCGCGGCGGTGACGCGGCGGTTGCGGCGGTAGCCGAAGTTCACCGCCATCGCCATCGTGCCGCTCGAGCTGATCAGCACGAAGGTCATGATCGCGATCAGGATCAAGGGGATCGACTGGCCGGCGATGGTCAGTGCGAACACTTCGCTCGGGTTGGGCCAGGGGACGGTCACCGAGGCGCGCATCGTCATGTAGGAGACGAGGAAGGAGGAGAAGATGAAGGTGTCGGAGAGCAGGAAGATCCAGATCATCGCCTTGCCCCAATGGACATGGCGGAAGACCTCCTGATCGGCGGCCCAGTCACCGGCGAGATCGCGCAGGCCCTGCGGCACCCCGCCGGGCTCGGCCGCGGAGACGCTCGGCCGCGTCACCTCCCTGTGCTCCATGCCCGCCTCTCCTCGCTCACGTCGATACGAACAGCCCCATCAACGCCAGCCACACCAGGGCCATGAAATCCCAGTAGCGCGCGCACAACTGGACGGCGCGGGCGGCGCCTGTGCGCGCGGCGAGCGATCCCGGATCGACCCGCGCCAGCCGCCCCCCGGTCAGCGCGCAGGCGACGAGGCCGCCGAGGATGTGGAGGCCGTGCGCGCCCGAGATCAGGTAGAAGAACGCGGCGGCCGGATCGCCCGCCCAGCCGCGGGGGATGCCGTGGGCTGCGGCCGGGCAGAAGGCCGCCGCCTCGCCCGCGAAGCAGCCGGCGAGCGCCCGCCAGAGGAGGAGCTGGCCGGCGACGAAGGCGAGGCCGAGCGCGCCGCCGAGGGCCAGGGCGGCGCCGGCACGCCGCGGTCGGCCGGCACGCGCCCGTCCCAGCGCGGCGTGGAAGGCGAGACTGGCCGCCGCGAGAAGCCCGGTGTTGAGCCAGAGCAGAGGCGGCTCGCCGATCGGCCGCCAGTCGCCGCCGCCGGCATGGCCGGCATGGCCGCCCATCCGCATCACATAGGCCGAGCTCATCAGGGTGAAGAGCAGGGTGACGACGAGCAGAAAGACGGTGAGGCCGACGCCCTTGTCCCAGGGGCGGGCGGCGCTTTCGCTCTCGGCCGGGGCGGACGGCGCGGACGGCCCGGGACCCGGCGTCAGCCAGGGCTTCTCGGTCAGCGCGGCGATCAACCTCATGCCTGCGGTCCGCCGGCCGGGTTCTGGGCAGGGGGCGGCTCGTTCTGCGGGATGAAGTCGCGCGCCGCGCCGGGGACGCTGTAATCATAGGCCCAGCGATAAACGGTCGGCAGCCGCTCGCCCCAATTGCCGTGGTGCGGCGGAGTGTCCGGCGTCTGCCACTCGAGCGAGGCGGCGCCCCAGGGATTGGGATCCGCCCTGGGGCCGCGGAACAGGCTCCAGATCATGTTGTAGAAGAACAGTCCCTGCGCGGCGAAGACCAGACCGGCGGCGATCGTGATCCCCATGTTGGCGTAATGCACCGAGTCCGGGATGAAGACGGTGTCGCCGAGCGCGTAATAGCGCCGCGGCACGCCGAGCATGCCGAGATAGTGCATCGGCAGGAAGATCGCATAGGTGCCGAGGAAGGTGATCCAGAAGTGGAGCCGGGCCAGGCGCTCGTCCCACATGCGCCCGGTGATCTTCGGATACCAATGGTAGATCGCGCCGAACACGACCAGCACCGGCGAGACGCCCATCACCATGTGGAAGTGGCCGACGACGAAGAAGGTGTCGGAGAGCGGCACGTCGACGCTGACGTTGCCGAGGAACAGGCCGGTGAGGCCGCCGTGGATGAAGGTGAACAGAAAGGCGATGGCGAACAGCATCGGCACCCGAAGGTGGATGTCGCCGCGCCACAGGGTGAGCAGCCAGTTGTAGACCTTGATCGCGGTCGGGATCGCGATCACCAAAGTCGAGGTCGCGAAGAAGAAACCGAAATAGGGGTTCATGCCCGAGACGTACATGTGGTGCGCCCAGACGAAGAAGCTGAGCCCGCCGATGATCACGATCGCCCAGACCATCATCCGATAGCCGAACAGGTTCTTGCGGGCGTGGACCGAGATCAGGTCCGAGACGATGCCGAAGGCGGGCAGGGCGACGATATAGACCTCGGGGTGGCCGAAGAACCAGAAGAGGTGCTGGAAAAGGATCGGCGAGCCGCCGGTATGGCCGGTCTTCTCGCCCATCGAGACGATCTCGGGAACGAAGAAGCTGGTTCCCACGACACTGTCGAGGATCGTCATGATCGCCGCGACGAACAGCGCCGGGAAGGCGAGCAGGCCCATGATGCTGGCGACGAAGATCCCCCATACGCTGCACGGCATGCGCATCAGCGTCATGCCGCGGGTGCGCGCCTGGAGCACGGTGGTGACGTAGTTCAGCCCGCCCATGGTGAAGGCGATTACGAAGATGCCGAGCGAGGCCATCATCATCAGGATGCCCCAGCTCGCGCCGGGGGTGCCGCCGGTGATCGTCTGCGGCGGGTAGAGCGTCCAGCCGCCCCCGGTCGGCCCGCCGGGCACGAACAGGCCCGCGAACAGGACGATCACCGAGAGCAGGTAGAACCAGTAGCTCAGCATGTTGACGAACGGGAACACCATGTCCCGCGCCCCGATCATCAGCGGGATCAGGTAATTGCCGAAGCCGCCGAGCAGCAGGGCTGTCAGCAAATACACCACCATGATCATGCCGTGCATGGTGACGAACTGCAGGTAGTTTTCGGGCTGGATGAAGTCGAACCGGCCGGGAAAGCCGAGCTGCAGCCGCATCAGGAAGGAGAGGACCAGCGCGAACAGGCCGACTCCGATCGCGGTGACGCCATATTGGATGGCGATCACCTTGTGGTCCTGGCTCCAGACGTATCGGCCGATCCACGTCTTGGGATGATGAAGCGGTCTCAGGTCGTCCGCGATCGTCGCCATCAGCGCCCCCCTGCTTTCGCCGCCGCCCCGGCCGGCGGCGCGGCGCGCGCGAGCTGCGTCCCGCCCGCCCCGCGTTGCTGCTCCCGCTCGGCGAGCATCTGGCCGAACGTCATCTGCTCGCCGAGCCAGGTCTCGTAGGCGCGCTGGTCCTCGACGATCACGTTGCCGCGCATCTGGTGGTGGCCGACGCCGCACAATTCGGCGCACAGGATCTCGTAGGATCCGCTCTTCGTCGGGGTCATCCAGAAATAGGTGACAATCCCCGGCACCAGGTCCATTTTGGCGCGGAAATGCGGCACGTAGAAATCGTGCAGCACGTCCTTGGAGCGCAGCACCACCTTTACCGGCTTGCCGAGCGGCAGATGGAGTTCGTTGGTCTCGACCAGCACGTCGTCGCGGCCATAAGGATCGCGCGGGTTCATCCCGAACGGATTGTCGGCGTCGACATGCTCGACGGCGGCGGTGCCGAGCACGCCGTCGCGGCCCGGGTAGCGGAAGCCCCATTGCCATTGCTGGCCGGTCGCCTCGATCACCGCGGCGTCGGCCGGCACGGTGACATATTCGTGCCAGGCGATGAGGCCCGGCGCGAGCATCCCGGCGATGCCGATCGCGGTCCAGAAGGTGAGGCGCTTCTCGAGCCGCGCGTTCTCCGGCTCGTAATGAGCGCGATTGCCGGGCCGGTGCCGGTATTTCCACAAAGTGTAAGCGAGGAAGAGGTTCAGGCCGACGAACGCCAGCGCGCAGATCAGCAGCGTGACATGAAGCGCGGTGTCGATCGAGCCCCAGTTGGAGGCGATCGGAGTCTGCCACCACGGGCTCAGCGCATGGAAAAGGATCGAGGCGAGGACGAGCAGTGCGATGGCAAGCGCGATATGCATGGCATGGCGTCCTTGCGGGCACCCGCCATCCGGTGAGCCTCAGACTGGTTCGACCGGCACGCGGGAACCGAAGCTACAGCACGAAAGCTTACTTGCTGATCGAGATTAGCTTGGAACGCGAGCGGAGGAAAGGGGCGTGCTGCGCGGAACGCGCGCAGCATTCGGGGCGCCGCAGGATCGATGCACCCCTTTGCCAACCCGTCGTCCCGGCGCAGGCCGGAGTCTCGGGACCAGACGTCACGGAGCCGATGGAGCCCTCCCTGCATTTCGCCATGCCGGCGGAAGCCGGCATCCGGGGACGAGAGCGATGCGGCCGAGGGAGCGCTCCAAGAGCACCTCCGCTTACTGTCCCGGAGACTCCGGCCTTAGCCGGGTGACGAATGGGGGCGTCGCAGCGCGGGCGCGACGATGCCTGAGCGCCTACGCGCTGCGACGGAAGCTCTGCTATAGTCGAGGCGCGATCGCCCCACGGGGCAGCGACGGAGCTCCCATGGTCAGTTGCGAACCGCTCATCCGGTCGGCCGCGCCGGTTCTTTCCGTCGCCGACGTCGCCGCGATGGCCGACCATTTCGTCGAGCGGCTCGGCTTTGCGAAGTCCGGTGAGGCGGGGTCGCCGCCAAGCTGGGCCTCGCTGCAGCGCGACGGCGTCGAGATCATGCTCATCGCCGGCGACGATCGCCCCCCGCCTGCCGACTGGGCCGCCTATCTCTGGGTTCGCGACGCCGACGCGCTCCACGCCGAGCTCGCGGCACGCGGCGCCGACCTGCTCGGCCCGCCGCAGGACATGGTCTATCGCTGCCGCCAGTTCGAGGCGCGCCTGCCGGACGGCCGCCGCATCGCCTTCGGCGCCAACCTGCCCTAGGCCAGCGCCTTCACCCGCTCTCCGATGCGGGCGAGATCCTCGACGAACCTTGCATATTCCGCCTCCTTGTCGTCGCGGACGCGAAGCAGGAAGCTGGGGTGGACGGTGACCCAGGTCTCGCCGCCGTCGCGGGCCTGGTGCGGCTGGCCGCGCAGCGCCGAGATCGTCACCGTCCGGCCGAACAGGGAGCGCGCCGCGGTCGCGCCCAGCGCGACGGTGACCTGCGGGCGCAGCAGGCTGCGCTCCTGGTCGATCCACCAGCGGCAGGCCTCGATCTCGCCGGCGTCGGGCTTGGAATGGATGCGGCGCTTGCCGCGGCGTTCGAACTTGAAATGCTTCACCGCATTGGTGACGTAGGCGGACGAGCGGTCGATCCCGGCGTCGCCGAGCGCCCGGTCGAACAACTGGCCGGCGGGCCCGACGAACGGCCGGCCGGCGAGATCCTCCTGATCGCCCGGCTGCTCGCCGACGAACATCAACGGCGCGCCGAGCGGCCCTTCGCCGAACACCGTCTGGGTGCCGCAGCGGTAGAGCGGGCAGCGGGTGCAGGCCATCGCCTCCTCGCGCACCGCCGCCCACGCCACCTCGACATTGCCGCCGATCCTGTCCCTCGATGCCTCGACCATCCGTGCCTCGCGTGCCTGCGCTCCTGCGATCAGCTCTCCGACCAACGCTGTCTCGGGCATGTTTTTCCAATATTTCCGCGGCATTTCCTTCACCATCGCACCGATCTTCAGGCGGGCGGGATTGAAGATCGAGGCGTAATAGGTCTTCCAGGTCTCCTCGATCGGATCGCCGGACGGCGCCTGCTCGCGGGTCGCGCCGGGGCTCTCGGTGAGCGTCGCGCCGTCCCAGTGGACGCTGAGCTCGGGCGTCAGGATCGACCAGCGCATCGCCGCGAACCGCCGCGCGAAGAAGGGCGCCGCGGCGCGGACGATGTGGTGCTCGGGCTCGAACCAGGCGACGTAGCGCGCGTCCGCCCCATCCGCCGTCTGATCGGTCACCTCGCGGAAGCGGACGAAGGCGTGCATCTTGTGGATGTCGCGCCGCACCGCCTTGGCCATGGCCTCGATCCGGCGGACGAGCGGATCGGCGGCATCCTCCAGCGCCCGCGGCGCATCGCGCAGCCGCAGCAGCAGCGCATAGAGCAGGGAGAAGCGCTCCGGGTCCGAATGGCAGATCGCGGTGCGGGCGAGGTCGACGAAACCGCGCGGGACCGAGAAACCGGGCGTGCCCGCCGGCGCCTGTGCCGCTGGCGGCGCCGCTGCCGAGGCGAACAGGTCGCCCGCGGCGCCGCCGACCTGCCAGGCAACGTCCCCTGGCGGGATGCGGGCGAGCGCAAGACCACGCGCGGCGTCGCGCCAGCCTTCGAAATCGTCCTCCTCGTCGAGTCTGATCAGTCTCACCCGGCGCCTCCCGCCTGCCGAAGCGCCCTCAGCCGCCAAACAGTTCCAGCTGCGTCTGCGCCGGCTTGGTCCAGGCGGCGAGGTCGGCGCGGTCGGTGAGCAGGGTGGGGCGCCAGTCCTCGGTGACGATGAACGGCCGCACCTTGGCGAGCGAGACGGTAAGGCGGGCGACGTCGTCCAGCCGCAGCCGACGCCAGCGACGGCTCGCGACGATCCGGTTCACCGCCTTCACGCCGAGGCCGGGAACCCGGAGCAGGGCCTCGCGCGGCGCGCGGTTGAGGTCGACCGGGAAATGCTCGCGAAACTTCAGCGCCCAGGCGAGCTTCGGATCGATGTCGAGCGGCATCATCCCGCCGGCGTCGGCGGCGTCGGCGACCTCGCCCGCGCTGAAGCCGTAGAAGCGCATAAGCCAGTCGGATTGGTAGAGGCGATGCTCGCGCATCAGCGGCGGGCGCTGCAGCGGCAGCACCGCGCTCGCGTCCGGGATCGGGGAGAAGGCCGAATAATAGACGCGGCGGAGCCGGAAGCGGTCGTAGAGATTGTTCGCCCGCAGCACGATGTCGCGGTCGCTGGCGCTGTCGGCGCCGACGATCATCTGCGTCGACTGGCCGGCGGGCGCGAAGGACGGCGCCGATTTGTACTTCTTCTTTGCGTCCTCGCGGTCGACGATCGCCGCCTTCACGTCGGCCATCGCGCCCTCGATCCGGCCGCCGTCCTTCTCCGGCGCGAGCCGTTTCAGACCTCGCTCGGTGGGAAGCTCGACGTTGATCGACACGCGATCGGCATAGAGGCCGGCGAGTCGAACCAGCTCCGGATCGGCGTCGGGGATGGTCTTGAGGTGAATGTAGCCGCGGAAATCGTGCTCCTCGCGCAGGCTCCTGGCCACCGCGACGATCTGCTCCATCGTATAGTCCGACGAGCGGATGATGCCGGAGGAGAGGAACAGGCCCTCGATGTAATTGCGCCGGTAGAAGGAGAGGGTGAGGGCGACCACCTCCTCGGGCGTGAAGCGCGCACGCCGAACGTTCGAGCTCTTGCGGTTGATGCAATAATGGCAGTCGAAGATGCAGCTGTTGGTCAGCAGGATCTTGAGCAAAGAGATGCAGCGGCCGTCGGGGGCATAAGCGTGGCAGATGCCCATGCCTTCGGTCGAGCCGATCCCCTTGCCGTCGCGGCTGTCGCGCTTCGACGTGCCCGACGAGGCGCAGGACGCGTCATATTTCGCCGCGTCGGCGAGGATCGCCAGCTTTTCGCGTGTGTCGAGCCGTGCCATGCGTTCCATTTATGTTCCGGCGGTGCATCTGTCTACTGGGCCAAAGGCCTAGGGATGCACGATTTTCCCTGCGCAGGAACACTCGCGGCGGGGGCCGGTTGTCTGGGTGAGGAGGCTGCGATGACCGATTTTACGGCGGAGCGGGAGCGCATGGTGGCCCGGCAGATCGCCGCCCGCGGGATCACCGATCCGCGCATCCTCGAAGCGTTCCGCAAGGTCCCCCGCGAGGCGTTCGTTGCAGACGACTATCGGGCGGCCGCTTACGAGGATTCGCCGCAGCCGATCGAGGCGGAGCAGACCATCTCCCAGCCCTATATCGTCGCGCTGATGATCGAGGCGGCCGAGCTCGACCCGGCCGACCGCGTGCTCGAGATCGGCTGCGGCTCGGGCTATGCCTCGGCCATCCTCGCCGAGCTGGTCGACGAGGTGATCGCGATCGAGCGGCACGAGGCTCTCGCCAGGCTCGCCGGCAGGAGGCTCGAGGAGCTCGGCTACGAAAACGTATCTGTCTACGAAGGCGACGGCAGCCGCGGCTTCGCCGAGCAGGGGCCGTTCGACGCGATCATCGTCTCGGCCGCCGGCAGCCACGTCCCCGATCCCCTGCTCGCCCAGCTCGAGATCGGCGGCCGCCTCGTCATGCCGGTCGGCGAGCCGCAGCAGGTGCAGAAACTGGTCAAGATCACTCGCATCGACGAGGAGGATTATGAGCAGGAGGAGATGGGCGCGGTCCGCTTCGTGCCGCTGATCGGCGCGCATGGCTGGACCGAGACCGGCGAGCGCGCCGATCCGCGCGATCTCCCGGCGCTGATCCGCGAGGCCGCCGAGCCGCTCCCGGATCTCGACGACGTGGCGTTCGGCGCCCTGTTCGACCGCTTCGGCGATGCCCGTGTCGTGCTGCTCGGCGAGGCGAGCCACGGCACCAGCGAATTCTACCGCGCCCGCGCCGCGATCACCCGGCGGCTGATCGAGCGCCACGGCTTCACGATCGTCGCGGTCGAGGCGGACTGGCCGGACGCCGCCAGCATCGATCGCTACGTCCGCCACCGCCCGCACCGCGAGGGCGAGGACGCCGCCTTCCAGCGCTTCCCGACCTGGATGTGGCGTAACACAGAGGTCGACGCCTTCGTGCGCTGGCTGCGCAGCTACAATGAGGGGCGGGCGCTCGGCGACATGGCCGGCTTCTACGGTCTCGATCTCTACAATCTCGGCGGCTCGATGCGGGCCGTGATCGATTTCCTGGACGAGGCCGATCCCGAGGCCGCGGCGGTGGCGCGTGAACGCTACGGCTGTCTCCATCCCTGGCGCGAGAATCCGGCCGCCTATGGCCGGATGGCCATCTCCGAAGGCTTTGGCCGCTGCGAGACCGGGGTTGTCGAGATGCTGCGCGACCTGCTCGCCCGGCGGATGGATTGCATGGGGGAGGAATGCGAGGAGTGGCTCGATGCGGCCGCCAACGCCCGGCTCGTCAAGAATGCCGAGCAATATTATCGCGTGATGTACTACGGCTCGGCGGAGAGCTGGAACCTTCGCGACACGCACATGTACGAGACGCTCTGCCAGCTGCTCGAGGCGAAAGGCCCTCAGTCGAAGGCGGTCGTCTGGGCCCACAACAGCCACATCGGCAACGCCGCGCACACCGAGATGGGCATGGTCCGCGACGAGCTCAACGTCGGCCAGCTCACCAAGGAGAAGTTCGGATCGCAGGCACGGCTGATCGGTTTCGGAACGCACAGCGGTTCGGTCGCCGCCGCGCACGATTGGGACGAGCCGATGGAGGTCAAGGCCGTGCGCCCGTCGCTCGCCGGCAGTTACGAGCGGATGTGCCACGATAGCGGCGTCGCGCGCTTCCTGCTCGATCTGCGCGAGAATGCCGACGACGCGCTGATCGGGAAATTGCTCGAGCCGCGGCTCGAGCGCTTCATCGGGGTCATCTACCGGCCGGAGACCGAGCGCTGGAGCCATTATTCAGAATGCGTCCTGCCGATGCAGTACGACGCTTGGGTGTGGTTCGACGAGACCGAGGCAGTCACCCCGCTCCCCGGGGTGGAGATCGCCGGCGAGGACGAGACCTACCCGTTCGGACTGTGAGGGCTTGCGGCGAGATTAAGAGATTATGCAGAGCCACTGCTGCTGGTGACGCAAGCTCCATTCTCCTCCCCTTCGAGGGGAGGTGTCAGGCGGAGCCTGACGGAGGGGTGTCAGCAGGGCCGCCATGCCGCGTTGCAAGCTTCACGACGATATCTTTACCGAGCTGGACGTGCCCCGACAGCGGCCGATCCGGATGCGCTGACACCCCTCCGTCGCGCTACGCGCGCCACCTCCCCTCAAAGGGGAGGAGAATTGCCGTTCGGGCCCGCCAGCTCTTCCGCGTACGCGGCCACGTCCTTCGGCCATTCCGCCATCCGCGCGCGAAAGCTTTCGACGTCGCCGGCGAACAGCGCCCGCGTTGCTTCCTCGAAGCCGGGCAGGTCCCCGGCCATTGCCGACATGAATCGATAGGCGCGCTCCCGGGCCTGGCGCGGATCGGCGGCGCCTCCCTTGCGCGCCTCCTCGACCAGACGGCGCAGGGCCTGCGAGGCGCCGCCGGGCTGGGCGTTGAGCCACTCCCAGTGGCGCGGCAGCAGGGTCACCTCGCGGGCGACGACGCCCAGCTTGGGCCGCCCCCGCGTCCGCGATACGGGCGCCGCGTCAGGGCCTGCGAGACGTGCGACGATCTCTTCCTCGCTGCCGCGCAGGTCGAGATCGACCACGCGCCCGGTGTCGTCCGAGAAGGTGAGCGGCCGCGCGCCGCCGGCCTCGGCCGCTGCCACCGCCAGCGCGACCTCGGCAAGCGGGCCGCGGGCCAGAAGGTCGGTGCCGACGAAGGCGGTGGCATGCTGGGTCATGGTCGAGCTCCTCGCGGCCTATTTACCCGGATGATATTCCGTGTCAATATACCCGGGTAGAAATAAACGAAAGGCCGATATGAAGAGCGAGGACAGGAAGGCGGCCACGGCCGCGTGGAAGGAGCGCAAGGCGAGCGCCGGCATCTACGCCGTGCGGTGCGAACCCAGCGGCGAGGCCTGGGTCGGGCGCGCGCCGGATCTCGCGGCCGTGGAGAACCGCATCGGCTTTGCGCTGCGGATGGCGAGCACGCCGCACCGCAGTCTCCGTGACGCGGCCCGGGTCCACGGCGCGGACGCCTTTCGCTTCGAGGTGCTCGAGCGGCTGGACGAGGAGGAGGCGACCGGCCTCGGCCGCGACCGCATCCTGAAGGCGCGCCACGCGCATTGGGTGGAGGCGCTCGCTGCGACCGCGATTTAGGGCAGGCGACCTCTTGCCCGGTGCATGCGAGCGTCTTCAGGGAGAAGAAGCGGCGGCGCTCAACCCCTGGCGCGCGCCCTGATCTTGCTGATCGTCGTGGCGTTGGTGATCTGCTCGACGTCGGTCTTGAGGTGGAGCAGGCGTACGCCCTGCTGGCCGAGCGCCCGGTCGAGCGCCGGTGCGAAATCCTCCGTGGTCTCGACCGTCTCGGCCCAGGCGCCGAACGCGCGGGCAAAGGCGGCGAAATCCGGATTGACCAATTCGGTGCCGGACAGGCGCTCCGGATATTCGCGCTCCTGGTGCATCCGGATCGTGCCGTAGCTGCCGTTGTCGATGACCAGGACGAGGAGCGAGGCGCCGTAGCGCACCGCAGTCGCGAGCTCCTGGCCGTTCATCAGGAAATCGCCGTCGCCGGCCGGGCAGAGCACCTGCCGGTCGGGGAAGCGGATCGCCGCGGCGACTGCCGCCGGCAGGCCGTAGCCCATCGACCCGTTGGTCGGCGCGAGCTGGCACGGCGCCGTCCCGTAGCGCCAGTAGCGGTGGAACCAGCCGGAGAAATTGCCGGCGCCGTTGCACACGATCGTGTCCTCCGGCAGCACTTCGCGCATCCGGGCGACCGCCTGGCCGAGGTCGAGCGAGGTCTCGAGCGGCTTCGGCTCCGACCAGTCCCGCCATTCGGCATGCGCCTCGGCGCCGGCATCGAAATGGATGATCTCGTCCTCCCAGCTGGCGACGAGCTCGGCGAACTCGCGCATGTCGGCGCAGATCGGCAGGCAGGTGCGGTAGACGCGGTTCAGTTCGTTGGGATCGGGGTGGACGTGGACCAGCGTCTGGCCGGGATGATCGGGCGTCACCAGAGTATAGCCGTCGGTCGTCGCCTCGCCGAGCCGCGGCCCGACGACGAGCAGCAGGTCCGCGTTCCTGATCCGCTCGACCAGCTTCGGGTTCGGCCCGTAGCCGAGATTCCCGGCCCAGACGGGGGAGCTGTTCGGCAGCGCGTCCTGGCGGCGGAAGGCGCAGGCGACCGGAAGGCCGATGCGCTCGGCGAACTGGGCGAAATGGTGGGCGGTACCGGCATCCCAGCCGGCGCCGCCGACGATCGCCACCGGCGAGCACGCATCCTTCAGCAGGTCCATCAGCGTCGCGACCGCCATCGGGTCGGCGCTCTGCACGGCGGGGCAGACGCGCGGGCGGTCGACCGTGTCGACGCTGTCGCGCAACATGTCCTCTGGAAGCGCGAGCACCACCGGCCCGGGCCGGCCCGACATCGCCGTCGCATAGGCGCGGGCGACATATTCGGGGATGCGGGCGGCGTCGTCGATCCGCGCCGCCCATTTGGCGAGCGGGCCGAACATCGCGGCGAAATCGACCTCCTGGAAACCCTCGCGGTCGCGGTCGCCGCGCGCCACGTCGCCGATGAACAGGATCATCGGGGTGGAATCCTGGAAGGCGGCGTGGACGCCGATGCTGGCGTTGGTCGCGCCGGGGCCGCGGGTCACGAAGGCGACGCCCGGCCGTCCGGTCATTTTGGCGTCGGCCTCCGCCATATAGCCGACTCCGCCTTCCTGGCGGCAGACGACGAGGTCGATCTCGGGCGTGTCGTGCAACGCGTCGAGCACGGCGAGGAAGCTCTCGCCGGGAACGGTGAAGATGCGGTCGCAGCCTTGCGCCACCAGATTGTCGACCAGGATCCGTCCGCCGGTGCGGGTGGTCACTTGCTCTCTCCCCATCGCATGCCGCTCCTTTGCCGGGGGGACTAGGGCCTGTCCTCCGGCTTCGCAATCGCCGTCGCGGCCGACCTGCTGACACAAGTGTAGACGCTTGACCTGACCTTCGCGGAAAGTAGGACTCGGGACCACATCGCAAGGAGAGACACATTGACGAAGAGCGAGATGGCCGCCGCGCTGAACGAGAAGCAGGCGTTCCTTCCGGGCAAGCGCGTGAAGATCGACTTCGGCAGCGAGGGCGTAATCATGCTCGACGGCGGGGCGAGCCAGGTCAGCGAGACGGACGGCGACGCCGACACCACGATCAAGGTCTCCTGGGAGGACTGGCAGGCGCTCGGCGACGGCCGGCTCGACCCGATGACCGCCTTCATGTCGGGCAAGCTCAAGGTCGAGGGCGATATGTCCAACGCCATGCAGCTCCAGGGCGTGCTCGCCAAGCTCAAGGGCTGAGGCTCCCCACCGTCCGGATCCCTCTCCCCGGCGGGGAGAGGGCAGGCCGCGCCGGCAGAGAGCGCGGAGGGGCAAGGGTCCCTTGGTCGAGGGCACCCGCGGCGGGGCAAAGTTGAAACCTCATTCAGGTTTTCTTGACCGCCGCCCGCTTCCGCGATTATCGCCCGCTGGAACACTTGTGGAGCGGGTGCATGGACAAGATCTTCCCTAATGCCGGAGCAGCGCTCGAAGGGCTGCTGTTCGACGGCATGACCATCTGCGCGGGCGGCTTCGGCCTGTGCGGCATTCCCGAGCGGCTGATCGACGCGATCCGCGATTCGGGCGTCAAGGATCTCACCGTCGTGTCCAACAATGCGGGCATCGACAACGAGGGGCTCGGCAAGCTGCTGCGCACCCGCCAGATCCGCAAGATGATCTCGTCCTACGTCGGCGAGAACAAGGAGTTCGAGCGCCAGTATCTCGCCGGCGAGCTCGAGGTCGAATTCTGCCCCCAGGGCACGCTGGCCGAGCGCTGCCGCGCCGGCGGGGCGGGCATTCCGGGCTTCTACACCAGGACCGGGGTGGGCACGCTCGTCGCCGAGGGCAAGGAGCACAAGGATTTCGACGGCGAGACCTATATCCTCGAGCGGGGCATCCGCGCCGATCTCTCGATCATCAAGGGCTGGAAGGCGGACGAGGCCGGAAACCTGGTGTTCCGCAAGACGGCCCGCAACTTCAACCAGCCGATGGCGACCGCCGGGAAGATCTGCGTCGCCGAGGTCGAGGAGATCGTGCCTGTCGGCAGCCTGGACCCCGACGCGATCCATCTGCCGAGCATCTACGTGAAGCGGATGATCGACGGCAGCCCCTATGACAAGAAGATCGAGTTCCGCATGACGCGCGAGAGGGAGACCGCCTGATGGCCACGCAAGTCAAAGGTTGGGACCGCAACCAGATGGCCGCCCGCGCCGCGCGCGAGCTTCGCGACGGCTATTACGTCAACCTCGGCATCGGCATCCCGACCCTGGTGGCCAACAACATCCCGCAGGGCATGACGGTGACGCTGCAGTCGGAGAACGGCATGCTCGGCATCGGTCCGTTCCCCTACGAGGACGAGATCGATCCGGACCTGATCAACGCCGGCAAGCAGACGATCTCGCAGCTGCCGCAGTCGAGCTATTTCTCCTCCTCCGACAGCTTCGCGATGATCCGCGGCGGCCATATCGATCTCACCGTGCTCGGCGCGATGGAAGTGTCGGAGAATGGCGACATCGCCAACTGGATGATCCCGGGCAAGATGATCAAGGGCATGGGCGGGGCGATGGACCTCGTCGCCGGGGTCAAGAAGATCATCGTGGTGATGGAGCATACGTCCAAGAACGGCGATCCGAAGTTCATCCCGGCCTGCACCCTGCCGCTCACCGGCAAGAATGTCGTCGACATGATCGTCACCGATCTCGCCGTCTTCCAGCGGCCGGACCACCAGAGCCCCTTCAAGTTGATCGAGCTCGCGCCCGGCGTCACCGCCGAAGAGGTCGCGGCGAAGACCACGGCGAAATACCAGCGCTGAGGCGAGAGGCCCCTTCGGCGCGCCGGAGGGAGAGAAACGGAGGGGATGATGAAGACCTTGCTCGCTGTCGCCGCAATTGCCGTTGCCGCCGTCACCTTTGGTCCCGCCGCCGCGCAACCCGCGGCGCCGATCCAGATGTGGCGCCTCGATTGCGGCGAGATCCAGGTCTCGAACCTCGACGTCTTCTCCGACACTTTCGCTTATGTCGGCCAGAAGAAGACGCTGACCGACAGCTGCTATCTGATCCGACACGGCGAGAATTATCTGCTGTGGGACAGCGGCCTGCCGGGCGAGCTCGCCGGCAAGACGGCGCCGCCCTCCGGCCCGTTCACCATGTCGCTGAAGGCGCGAGTCACCGACCAGCTGGCGCGGATCGGGGTCCGGCCCGAGCAGGTCAATTTCGTCGGGATCAGCCACAATCACGACGATCATCTCGGTCAGGCCGCCGATTTCCCGAAGGCGACCCTGCTGATCGGCAGCGAGGATTATGAGGCGACCGCCAAGGGCCCCTCGGCCGCGCGGCTGGCGCCGTGGATCAAGGGCGGCACGAAGGTCGAGAAGATCGACCGCGATCACGACGTGTTCGGCGACGGCAGCGTCGTGATCCTCGACATGCCGGGCCACACCCACGGCCACCAGTCGCTGCTCGTGCGCCTCCCGCGCACGGGGCCGGTCCTGCTGACCGGCGATCTCTACCACTTCACCGAGAACATGCGCCGGCACGGCATGCCGAGCTTCAACGTCGATCGCTCCGACACGCTGGGATCGTTCGACCGTTTCGACACGATCGCGCGCAACCTCAAGGCGCGGGTGATCATCCAGCACGAGCCGGACGACGTCGCGAAGCTGCCCGCTTTCCCGCAGGCGGCAAACTAGGCGCAGCGCGCCGGGAGGCATCGATGAAGACCCTGCTTTCGCATGAGCCCGGCGGTCCCGAGACCCTCCGGCTCAGCGACGTTCCGGATCCCGAGGCAGGGCCGGGCCAGCTGCTGGTCGGCGTCAAAGCCTGCGCGATCAACTATCCGGACGTCCTGATCATCGAGGACAAATATCAGTTCAGGCCGCCGCGGCCGTTCGCGCCGGGCGGCGAGATCGCGGGCGTCATTGAGGCAATCGGCGAGGGCGTCTCGGGCTGGTCGGTGGGCGACCGCGTGCTTGCGATGGTCGGCCACGGCGGCCTTGCCGAAAAGGTGGTGGTCCCTGCCGCAACGGCGCTCCCGCTGCCGGAGGGGCGCAGCTTCGCCGAGGGCTCGGCGCTGATCCTCACCTACGCGACCTCGATCCACGCCCTGCTCGACCGCGGGCAGCTTCGCGCCGGAGAGACCCTGCTCGTGCTTGGCGCGGCGGGCGGCGTCGGTCTGGCCGCCGTCGAGCTCGGAGTCGCCTTCGGGGCCAAAGTGGTTGCCGCCGTCTCGTCGGAGGAGAAGGCCGAGGTGGTACGCGCCGCCGGGGCCGAGACGGTGTTCGTCTACCCGCGCGGACCGTTCGACAGGATCGAGGCCAAGGCGCTCGCCCAGTCGTTCAAGGAGGCCGTCGGGCCGGCCGGCGCGGACGTGATCTACGATCCGGTCGGCGGCGATTACACGGAGGCGGCGCTGCGCGCGGTCGCCTGGGAGGGACGCCATCTCGTCGTCGGCTTTCCCGCCGGCATTCCCAAGCTGCCTCTCAATCTCACCCTGCTGAAGAGCTGCGACGTCCGCGGTGTCTTCTGGGGCGCCTTCGCCGCGCGCGATCCCGAGGCCAATCGCCGCCACATCGAGACTCTGTTCCGCCTCTGGGACGAGGGGAAGATCGCGCCGAAGGTCAGCCGCACCTGGCCGCTCGAGCAGGGCGGGGAGGCGATCGCGCACATGGCCGCACGCAAGGCGCTCGGCAAGCTCGTGGTCGAGATGATCGGCTAGGGCCCGTCTCCGCCACCGCCGTCGATTGCACCGGAAGGCCGGGACGCCTATCTGACGGGGAAAGACAGAGCAGGGAGCGTCATGACCACTTTCGACGATCGCGAACGGGCCTTCGAGACTCGATACGCCCGCGACCAGGAGATGCAGTTCAAGATCACCGCGCGGCGCAACAAGCTGCTCGGTCATTGGGCTGCCGGCCTGATGGGCCTCACCCAGGCCGAAGCCGATGCCTATGCCAGCGAGGTGGTCCGCGCCGATTTCGAGGAAGCCGGCGACGAGGACGTCGTGCGCAAGCTGCTCGGCGACCTGACGTCGGCGGGGATCGATTGCGACGAGGCGCGGATCCGCACCGCGCTCGAGCACAAGACCGCCGAGGCCCGCCGCCAGCTGATCGAATCCCTGGGCTGAGGAGCCGGGCGCGATGCCGATGGCGGCCGAGGACATCGAGAAGCTGATCCTGGCGGGGATTCCCGACGCGCGCGTCGAGATCACCGATCTCGCCGGTGACGGCGATCATTATGCCGCCCGTGTCGTGGCGGAAAGCTTCAGGGGGATGCCGCGCGTCCGGCAGCACCAGCGCGTCTACGAGGCGCTGGGCGGACGCATGGGGGGCGCGTTGCACGCCCTCCAGCTGACCACCGCCACACCCGATTGAGACCCAAGGAAATCAGATCATGTCAGACGTCACCAGCCGCATCGACGACATCGTCCGCAACAAGGACGTCGTTCTCTTCATGAAGGGCTCCGCGCTCTTCCCGCAGTGCGGCTTCTCGAGCCGGGCGGTCGCCATCCTCGATCATCTCGGCGTCGCGTTCGACACCGTCGACGTGCTCCAGGACGCGGAGATCCGCCAGGGCATCAAGGAATATTCCGACTGGCCCACCATTCCCCAGCTTTACGTGAAGGGCGAGTTCGTCGGCGGCTCCGACATCATGATGGAGATGTTCGAGGCCGGCGAGCTCCAGCAGCTCCTCACCGAGCGGCAGGTCGCCAAGGCCGAGGATCGCGCCTGATCCGGTGCCGCCGCGGCGCCTTTGCGAGGTCCTGAAATGAGTGAGGCGGGCGGCGCGATCGGATGCGCCGCCCGCCTCTTGCTTTGGAAGCAAAGTGGACGCGGATAGAGATACACGCCGCGTGCCAGATCATGCCAAAGCCGGTTTTCCGCGGCTCGCGATGGTTCACGGCGATTAACCGTTCTTGCTTCTTGTAAAGCCTCCCGACAGCAGCACCTTTCTGACGGTTACATTCATCGGGCGTTCACCCAGCGAGTGACTACATCTGTAGTCACAAGGGGAGACATCGTCGATGGAACGCATAGCCGAAGGCGAGCTGGCGGTGATGGAGGTGCTCTGGGAGGAGTCGCCGCTCACCGCGGCCGAAGTCTCAGAGCGCGTGCCGGCGGAGCGGGGCTGGAGCCTCGCGACAGTGAAGACGATGCTGTCTCGGCTTCTCGGCAAGGGCGTCCTGTCCCACGAGGAAGACGGTCGGCGCTATCTCTATCGGCCGGTCCTGCGCCGCGAGGATTATGTCGCCGAAGAATCCGGCCGCCTGATCGACCGCATGTTCGGCGGACGGGTGACCCCTCTGGTCGCGCATCTCGCCGAGCGCGACCGCCTCACCCCGGCCGACATCGCCGAGATCGAGAAACTGCTGCGGGAGCTCAAGTCATGATCGGCTGGCTCGTCGAGACCCTTCTCACCGTCACCTTCCTGATGCTGCTGGTGCTCGTCATCCGCGGGCCGGTGACGCGCATGTTCGGAGCGGGCTGGGCCTATGCGCTCTGGACGGTTCCCGCCGCCCGGGTCGCGCTGCCGCCGCTGCCGCAGCTCACGCCCGATATTGCTCTTCCGGTCGCCGCCTTCACGCCGGTGGCGACAGGGAGTGCCGCGCCGTTGCCGGCTGACGCCGGACCTGGGCAGTGGGTGCCTTTGATGCTTGCCATCTGGGCCGGCGGCGCGGTCATCTTCATGACGCTGCAGTGGCTTGCCTCTCGCGATTTCGTGCAGCGGCTCAGGGCCAGCGCGCGGCCCGCGCGCCCGCCCAGCTACGGCGGGATCACGACGCTGGTGAGCCAAGCGGCGGAGGGGCCGCTCGCCCTCGGCCTCGTCCAGCGCCGCATCGTGCTGCCGTCCGATTTCCTGCTGCGCTACAACGTCGTCGAGCGGCGGCTGGCGCTCGAGCACGAGCTCACCCATCATCGTCGCGGCGACATCTGGTGGAACATGGCTGCCACCACCCTGCTCGCGCTCAACTGGTTCAATCCGATCGCCTGGGCGGCTTTCCGCGCCTTCCGCGCCGATCAGGAGCTCTCCTGCGATGCCGCCGTCGCGGCGCGGGCGAGCGCGGAGGAGCGCTCAGACTATGCCCGGGCGATGGTCAAGTCGGCGAGCCGGCCGGGGCTGATCGGCGCCTGTGCCCTGAACAGCGCCGACGCGCTGAAGCTGCGGCTGAGGATGATGCGCTGCCACCGCGTCAGCGGCGCCCGGCGCGCCGGCGGCGTGGCCGCGCTGGCCCTGTTCGCGACGGCAGGGTTCGCCGTCGGCAAGCCGGAGCACGTGCCTGCCGAGGCCGCCGCCCTTGCCGATTTCGCGGCGGCGGCGCCGCAGGGGCTGCTCATCGCCCAGGGCCCGGAGAGCCGCGCTCTCACCGTCGCGCCGGCCCTGGCTGCCGCGCCGCTGCGGCCGGCTCGGGCCGACGCGAGGCCGGTCCGCCGGGCGAAGGCGCATCACGCCCGTCGCAGCGCCGTGTCGCAGCTCGTGCGCCTGGCCGCGCCGGTCGTTCCGGCCTCTCCGGCCGTGGCGCTGGTCGCGACGGTCGCTCCGTCGCCCAGCGTCGATCCCGCGCCGCAGTTCGCCGAGGCGGCGCCGCCGCACCGCGCGATCCACGTCCGGCGGGTGATCCGGATCGAGCGCGAGCGGCTCGCCGACCGCCTGGCGCTCGGTGCCCCGGCGCTCCAGCCGGCCCACGAGCTCCAGGAAGCCATCGAGCGCGTGGGCGAGGCAGTGGAAGGGCAGGGCGGGGCGATGACGATCGAGGCGCTCGCCCGCATCCTCGAGGCGAAGGTCGAGCTGCGCGGGCTGCAGTCGCGAGCCCCGGCACTCTGGAACGACGAAGGCACGATTGGGGAGTGTGTGAAATGAACAAGGCCAGATTTCTCCTGAACGGCGTCACCGCCGCAGCCCTGCTCGGGCTCCCGGCGGCGGCGGCGCTCGCCCGCGAGCCCGACGGCAAGGGCGAGAGGAAGGAGATCCAGCGGATCATCGTCATCAAGGACGGGGAGGGCAAGGAGCACGCCGAGCGCCGGATCGAGGAAATCCGCCGCGGTCGCGACCTGGCCATGTCCGAATGCAAGGGTGAGCGCAGCGAGATCGACGAGCGCAGCGACAAGGAGCGGACCCGGATCCTGGTCTGCTCGACCCAGCTGAGCTCCGCCGACCGCACGAAGCGGCTCGAGGAGACGCTCGAGCGGATCCGCAAGGACGACCATCTCAGCGCCGAGCACAAGGCGAAGGTGGAGACGGCGCTCGAGCAGGCGATCGCCCGGCTGCGCGAGACGAAATAGGGCTGCGACCCTGGAGAAGGGCGGGAGGCGCAACGCCTTCCGCCCTTTGCGCATCCCTTGGCTTTGTGCCGCGGCGATGCCACATGGCGGCCATGGACGAATGGCCCACCGGCAGGATCGAACGGCTCGGGCCGCTGGTGCGGCGCCTGCTCGCGCCCAATCCTTCGCCGTTCACCTTCACCGGCACCCAGACCTATGTGATCGGCGAAGGCGAAGTCGCGATCATCGATCCGGGCCCCGACGTCGCCGCCCATGTCGAGGCGCTGCTCGCTGCCATCCGCGATGAACGGGTTGCGGCGATCGTTTGTACCCATACCCATCGCGACCACAGCCCGGCGAGCCGCGCGGTTCGGGCCGCGACCGGCGCGCCGATCGTCGGCTGCGCCGCCCTTGCCCTGGACGACGAGGGACCGCGTGCCGACGATGCTTTCGATGTCGACTATTCGCCCGATCGGGTGCTCGGCGACGGCGATCGGATCGCCGGGCCGGGCTGGACCCTGGAGGCGGTCGCGACCCCGGGCCACACGTCGAACCACCTTTGCTTCGCGCTGCCGGAGGCCTCGGCCCTGTTCAGCGGCGATCACGTCATGGGCTGGTCGACCACCGTGGTCGCGCCGCCCGACGGAGACATGGCCGATTATATGGCCAGCCTGGAGCGGCTGCGGACGCGCGCCGAGCGCCTTTACTATCCCGCTCATGGACCGGCGATCACGGATCCCCAGGCTCACCTTGATCGGCTGATCGCGCACCGACGCGGCCGCGAGCGCCAGATCCTCGACCTTCTTCGCGAGGGGCAGCAGGCGATCCCGCCGATGGTGGAGATCATCTACCGCGACGTCGATTCCCGGCTTCATCCGGCCGCCGCGCGGTCGGTGCTGGCGCATCTCATCGACATGCACTCGCGCGGCCTCGTCCGCCGGGCAGGCGAGGCGTGGCAGCCGGCATGAGGCGGCGCGCGATCCTTCTTCCGGCCCTGATCTCCGGCATGATCCTCGGCGGCTTGCTGGTTGCCTCGCTGAGGGTCGGCGACTGGTTCCGCGGCCCCGATCCGGAGATGCTCGCGGCGGCGAGCCTGCAGCCGGTTCCGATGCGGCTCGCCCGCGACGCGGCGCGGCGCGCGATCGAGCGCAGCTTCGCGATGCCGCTGAAGGCTGCCGGGAAGGACGCGAACGTCGCCGTCCGCTTCCTTGACCGGCCCGGATCCTTCGCAGCTCGAGCGGTCGCGGTCGTATGAGGATGTCTTGCGCGAAAGGCAGGCGGCGCGCGAGCGCCTCTGATAAAGGGAAGATATGAACGCACCGAACGCCAATCTTCGCGGTCTCGACCTGCGCGCCGAGATCGACCGCCTGCGCAAGGAGCGCAACGCGGTCATCCTCGCCCATTATTACCAGGAGCCTCAGATCCAGGACCTCGCCGATTTCGTCGGGGACAGCCTCGATCTGTCGCGCAAGGCGGCGGCGACCAACGCCGAGGTGATCGCCTTTTGCGGCGTGCGCTTCATGGCGGAGACGGCCAAGATCCTCTCGCCGGACAAGATCGTCGTGCTGCCGGACATGGCCGCCGGCTGCAGCCTGGAGGACAGCTGCCCGCCCGATCAGTTCAAGGCCTTCCGCGAGGCCCATCCCGACCATATCGCCCTCACCTACATCAATTGCTCGACCGAGGTGAAAGCGCTCTCCGACATCATCGTCACCAGCTCGTCGGCGGAGAACATCCTCGCGCAGATCCCGGCCGACCAGAAGATCATCTTCGGGCCGGACAAGAATCTCGGCGGCTATCTCAAGCGCAAGACCGGGCGCGACATGCTGCTCTGGCCGGGTGTCTGCATCGTCCACGAAGCCTTTTCCGAGACCGAGCTGCTGAAGCTTCGCGCCCAGCATCCCGGAGCGCCGGTCCTCGCCCATCCCGAGTGCCCGCCGCACATTCTCGATCATGCCGATCAGGTCGGATCGACCAAGGCTATCCTCGACTATGCGCTCGCCTCGGAGAGCGAGGTGATCATCGTCGCGACCGAGCCGCACATCATTCACCAGATGGAGAAAGCGGCGCCGCACAAGACCTTCATCGGCGCGCCCGGCGCCGACGGGAACTGCAATTGCAACATGTGCCCCTACATGGCGCTGAACACGATGGAGAAGCTCTACCTCGCCCTGCGCGACCTCGCTCCGCGGGTGGAGATCGACGAGGAGCTGCGCGTCGCCGCGAAAAGGTCGCTCGATCGGATGCTCGAAATGGCCGGCGGGACGGTCGGCAAGGGCGACGTCGGGCGCCCGATCTTCTCCGGCTCTTGACGCCCGGGGGCGGGGGAAGGGAGAGACGGGGAAAGCCCTCACTCGGAGTCTCGCCCTTGTACCGTCTCCTCGCTTCCACCGCCGCTGCCGGCCTGCTCATGATCGCCGCGGCGCAGGCCGCACAGCCGGCGGCGCCGGCTGCCGCCGCCAGCGCCGAAGACCCCTACCTCTGGCTGGAGGAGGTCGAGGGCGCGCGGGCCCTCGATCAGGTGAAGGCGTGGAACCGCGCCACCGAGGATCTGCTCACCAGCGACCCGAAATTCGCGAGCTACGAGAGTCGCGCACGCGCAATCCTCGACGACGAGCAGCAGATCGCCACGCCGGACCAGGTGATGGGCGATCTCGTCGCCAATCTGTGGCGCGATGCGGCGCATCCGCGCGGCATCTGGCGGGTCTCACCGCTCGCCGGCTACCGGAGCGGCAAGCCTGAATGGCGCACCGTCATCGACGTCGACGCGCTCGGCAAGCAGGAAAGCAAGAGCTGGGTCTGGCACGGGGCCGACTGCCTTGCCCCCGACTACCGCCGCTGCCTGATCTCGCTCAGTCCGGGCGGAACCGATGCGGACGTGGTGCGCGAGTTCGATCTCCAGACCGGCCGTTTCGTCGATGGCGGCTTCGTCCTGCCCGAGGCGAAGAGCTACGTCTCCTGGGTCGATGCGGACACGCTGATGGTGGTCTCCGATTTCGGGCCGGAGTCGCTGACCACGTCGGGCTACGGACGGATCGCCAAGCTGTGGAAGCGCGGCACGCCGCTCGCGTCCGCGCGCACGATCTTCGAGGGCGAGAAGGGTGACGTCTCGACCGCGCCCGTCGCCGTGCAGGATGGTGCGCGCCGCTGGGTCTTCGTTCGCCGCGGCAAGACGTTCTGGACCAGCGAGCATCGCCTGCTCACGTCCGCGGGCACGCTCGTGCCGGTGCCGCTGCCCGACGATGCCGAGTTCGAGGACGTGCTCGGCGGCCGCCTGATCGCCAAGCTGCAGAGCCCGCTCGAGGCCGGCGGCCGGACGTTCCCGGAAGGCGCGCTGGTCGCCTACAGCCTCGAGGAGGTTGCCGCGGGGCGCGCCGCGACCCCGGAGCTGGTGATGGCGCCGAGCGCCCGGCAGGCGATCGAGGAGGTCGCCAGCTCGGACAACGTTCTCTGGGTGAAGGCGCTCGAGGACGTCTCGGGCAAATTGTTCGCGCTGCGCCGCGGCGCCGACGGCCGCTGGGTCTCGTCGGCGGCCGCGCTCCCGGCCAACAGCACGGTGAGCCTGCTCTCGACCGCCGGCGCCTCGGACACGGCGTTCGCCACCGTCGAGAGCATGCTGAGCCCGCCGGCGCTCTACGCAATCGGCTTTGCGGGCGCCCCGGCCATCGTCCAGAGCCTGCCCGCCAGGTTCGACGCCAGCCGGTTCACCGTCGAGCAGCGCTTCGCCACGTCGAAGGACGGCACCCGCATTCCCTATTTCCTGGCTCGCAGGAAGGGCCTGAAAGGGCCGGTGCCGGCGTTGATCCATGCCTATGGCGGGTTCCGCGCGGCGCAGACGCCGACCTATCTCACTGGCCAACCATATCGTGCCGGGCCGCTCGGCATGTTCCTGGTCGAGGAGGGCAATGCCTACGTCCTCGCCAACATCCGCGGCGGCGGCGAATACGGGCCGGAATGGCACCGCTCGGTGCTCCGCGAGAACCGCCAGAAGAGCTTCGACGATCTTCACGCCGTCGCCGAGGATCTGATCCGCACCGGCGTCAGCGCCAAGGGCAAGATCGGCATCTCCGGGCGGTCCAACGGCGGCGTTCTCGTCGGCGCCGCGCTCACCCAGCGTCCGGACCTCTACTCGGCGGTGATCTCCGGCTCGCCGCTGCACGACATGAAGCGATACTCCCACCTGCTCGCCGGGGCTTCGTGGATCGGGGAATATGGCGATCCCGACAAGCCGGAGGACTGGGCCTTCATGTCCCGTTACTCGCCCTATCAGAACGTCCGCCGGGGCGTGAAATACCCGCCGGTCTTCTTCTACAGCTCGACCAAGGACGACCGCGTCCACCCGGGGCATGCCCGCAAGATGGCGGCGCGCCTGGGCGAGTATGGCAATCGCTTCTACTTCCACGAATATCTTGAGGGCGGCCATTCGGTCGGCGCGGACCATGCCGAGGATGCGAAGCGCGCGGCCTTGCTGATGGCCTATCTGAAACGCGAGCTCGGCGGAGCGGGGAAGTGAGCAACCCGATCGCGGGCTTCGATCTCCAGGCTTTCGTCGACGCCACACTGGCCGAGGATCTCGGCCCCGGAGGCGACATCACGTCGGATGCCGTCATTCCGGCCGGCGCCCGTTTTCGCGGCGTGATGGACACGCGCGACCCGATCGTCGTCGCCGGCCTTCCGATCGCCGCCGCCTTCTTCCGGGCGCTCGATCCCGACGCGGAAATCGAGCTGCTGGTCGGCGAGGGGGACAGCGTCCCGGCCGGAACCGACCTGCTCCGGGTGACCGGCAGAGCGCGCGCGCTGCTCACCGCGGAGCGCTCCGCCCTCAACACGCTGCAGCATCTCTCCGGCGTCGCGACGCTGACCCGCGCCTATGTCGACGCGATCTCCGGCACCGGCGCGACCCTGCTCGACACGCGCAAGACGCTGCCCGGCCTGCGTCTGCTCGAGAAATATGCCACGCGGATGGGCGGCGCCCGGAACCATCGGATCGGGCTCTGGGACGCGGCGATGATCAAGGACAATCATGTCGCGGTCGCCGCCGGCGTGGGAGAGGCCGTCCGCCGCGCCGTTGCCGCCGGGATCGAGCGGATCATCGTCGAGGTCGACACGATCGACCAGATCGAACCCGCGCTCGCCGCAGGCGCGACCCACCTGTTGCTCGACAACATGGATCCGCCTGCGCTTCGCCAGGCAGTCGCCCTCGTCGCTGGACGCGTGCCGACCGAAGCGAGCGGCGGAGTCACGCTGGAGAGCATTCGCGGCAAGGCGAAAACGGGCGTGACCTTCATCTCGGTCGGCCGGATCACGCAATCGGCTCCGGCGGCGGACATCGGTCTCGATTTCGCGCCGCTCTGACGTCCGGCTCAGCGCCGGTCGATCACCTCGCCCTCGATCAGCCGCGTCTCCGGATGATGCTTGTCCAGCCAGCGCTTGACGATCCGGAGGTTGCGGCTGTTCGAGCGAAAGGCGAAGTCAAACACGTCGCCGACCAAAGGTATCGCGCCGATCAGCGCGTCGAAGCCCACGTTGCCGCCCATCCGAACGAGATGGAACTTGGGCATGCCGAGATTGCGCGCTTCCCAGACCAGCCAGGCGCCCATCGCGGTGGTGACGAGATCGCCCACGACCGGCACCAGGCCGACCAATGCGTCCAGACCGACCCGATAGCTGGTCCCGGGCAGGACGAAGGCGCGCTCGAGCAGCGCTTCCATCGCCTCCAGCCGCCTCCGCACGGAGGCCGGATCGCGGCCCAGCGGCAGCTGGCCGGCCATCCTGTCGAAATCTTCCTGACGCATCGTCACTCTCCCTCTCCCGCCTCAGGGCTGCCCGCGGATCAGCTCACCCGCATAATGGCGAGCGAAAGGATTGGCGCGAAAGCCGGTCAGGCGCGGCGACACCAGCGACCATCGGATCGGCGTCGCGAGCGGAATGAACGGCGCTGCATCGGTGAGGATCCGATCGGCGTTGGCCAGCAGGCCGCGCCGGACCTGCGCGGTCGGGGCGATCCGCGCCGCCGCCATCATCTCGTCGGCGGTGGGATCGCAGACCCGACTGGCATCGCAGCCGAAGTGCCGCAAATACCAGCTGGCCAGTCCGATCGGCGCAACTTCGTCGATCAGGCGGAGATCGGCATTCCTCGCACTGGGATCGACCCGCTCGGCAGCCACACCCACCGCGGCCCAGTCCCGGCGCAAGGCTGCGAAAAGCAGGCGATGGCCGGGCGTGTCGCCAACCGCCACGCGGAGGCGAAGCGGACCGCCTGCCGCTGCGCCTGCAAGGGTTCGCGCCGCGAGCGCGCGGCGCTCGGCGAGCGGCAATCCGGACCAGGCGGGTGCAGCCGGCGAGAGCCTCTCGACCCCGGCGGGCATCAGCGTCTCGCGCGGCTGCAGGGTCGGCACGCCGAGCAGGCTGGCGAGTGCGCTGCGATCGATCGCCATGCTGAGCGCCTGGCGGATTTCGGCGCGGGCGAGCGGCCCTTCGACCGATGCGACGCTCAAGCCGAATAGGCCCGCAGCCGGATCGAAGACCAGGGCGTCGGTGGAGAGACCGGCGGCGCGGGCAATGGGAAGATCGTCCAGTTTCCCCCCGAGGACGAGGTCCACCTCCCGCTGCTGGAAGCGAACGATCGTGCTTGCCGCGCCGCTGCCGGAAAGCAGGATCGGCGGCGCCTTCGCCTCGGTTCCGTCCTCGCCCTCTTCCTCCGCTTGCGGGAGCGACAGCAGAATCGCGTCTCCCCGCGGCCCCAGGATGCGGTAGGGCCCCGATCCCTCTCCGTTCCTCAGAACTGCCATTTCCGGCTGGGCGAGAAGCTGCAGGAAATTTGGCCGCGGCGACTTGAGGCTGATCTCCAGCACCTCGTCGGTCATTGCGACGATCTGGTCGATGGCGCCGAGGATGGGTTTCAGCGGATTGCGGCTCGACGCGCTGGTTGCCGCCCGCAGCCGCGCCGCCACCTGTTCCGCCTTGACCGGCGTACCGTTGCTCCAGCTGACACGCGCCAAACGGAATGTGTAGCGCAAGCCGTCATCTGACAGGATCCAGCGCTGGGCGAGGGCAGGCTCGATCTCGCCCGCGGCATCGAAGCGGACCAGGCCTTGTGCGGCGGCTTCGACGAGGAAGGCGGAGGGCGGATCGAGCCGCTCGAGATTCGGGTTCGCCAGCTTTGGCGTGCCGCCGATCCCGCTCACCGCGATCGGGCCGGTATCCGTCTGTCCGCAGCCGGTCACCGTCGCCAGAGCGCACAAGGCCGCCGCAAGTCGCCACGTCATCACCATGCCGGGCTCGATAGCGCAGCGGCACGCGGAATTGCAGAGCCGGCGTGCCCGCCGGGCTCCCGGCGCTCCGATTGCTGCGCTGCGGCGAGATTCCCCGCCACTTCGGAGGAATGGCGGACGATACTGGAGCTATTCTGCATAATCTCGTCTATTCAACGATCTAGCCTGCGCTTATGGGGTAGGCCGAGGCTCGGCGAGAGCCGAAATTGTGGCCTTTGCAGCGCAGGGACTATTTTTTTCGCGCTGCATCCGCTAAAATGCTATTGCAAGCGGCAGAGGAGTTGAACCTTCTCGCCGCTTTCATTAGGTGTCCTGCTCGGCTCGTTCGCGTGCCGTGGTCCCAAGGGGAGATTCGAATATGGCTTCTAAGTTTCTGACCGGTCTGGTCGCGAGCGCTATGCTCGTGGCGCCGACCACCGGAGTCCTCGCGCAGAGCGCGCCGGCTCCCGCGGCCGAGACCGTCTCGTCCGACAGCGAGCTGCGCTCGGGCAACGGCCTGGTGTTCGGCGCTGTGTTCTTCACCGTTCTCGGCCTGCTGATCATTTTCCAGGACGACATCTTCGGTGACGACGACGTCGAGCCGGTTACCCCGTAATCGGACGACCCCCGAGGGTCATTGAGGGCGTCGCAGGCCTCGGTCTCGGAACGAGATCGGGCTTGCGGCGCCCTTTCTTATTGGCGGATCATCTCGCTTCGCCTGGCGCATGCTGGCCCATGGCTTTCCTGCCTCTTTGCCGAGCGGTCCGCCCATCGGCGTCCTGCGGGAGCGGCGCTCCCGGGCTGACCTGCGGCGCTTGTGATCCAGGCCCGGAACCCGCATGAGCGGCACCGTGCAATATTGGCTGGACCTGAAGACGCTCCTCATCGGGAAATCCGGCCTCGACGGTGATACGTTGCGCGTGCTCGCCTCGCTGCCGCTGCACCTGCTCTGCGCCCTTCTGCTGCGGCGACCGATCGCCAGTCTCTGGCCATGGCTGCTGCTCTTGCTCGTCGCCGGCGGCAACGAAGTCGGTTCCGCTTATGTGGACGGCGGGCTCGACCGGGCGGAGATCCGCGCGGGTGCGCGCGATGTCGCCCTGATGGTTGCGCTGCCGACGATGCTCCTGCTGGCCGCGCACGTGCGCCTGCTCTTTCCCCACCCACGGCCGGCAAGGACGACGATCCAGTTCGCAGCTCCGGCGCCGCCCCGCGCTGAGCCGATCGTCGACGCGGAGTTCGAGGAAATCGGCTGACGGCGGCACGTTCGCCGTCATGGCTAACGCTTCGTCAACCATGTTGAGGGTAGAAAAGGCGGTCGGCCACGCATCGCGCATGGCCTGGCGGACATGTGGGGGAGTCATGGCCAACAAGCGGGGGCGCGCATCGGCGCTCGAGACTGCTCAGGATGCGGTAATCGTCTCGGCCGAGCAGCTGCGGCAGCGGCGCCCGATATCGGTCTACCGGATGGCGAAATTCTCGGGGGCTCGGGGCGAATATCTCTGCCTGGTCAGGAGCATTTCCTCGCGCAGCCTCACGGCGCAGACACGGGCGTCGGTTGTCGTCGGCGAGCGGATCATGTTCGACTTCGGCAACGAGGCAAAGGAATGCACGGTCGGCAGCGTCGACGGCGGCTGCATCGGCGTCACCTTTGACGAGCCGGTCGACGTCCAGGCCTGGCTGGACAGCGGCGATGGTCAGCATCGCCGCGCCGCACCGAGAATCTCGATCGCGGCCCGGGCCAGGCTCCAGATCGGCAATCAGATCCTGTTCGTGACGGCGCGGAACATCTCCCAGGACGGAATCGGGATCGAGACCGACGACATCCTCGTCGAAGGGGATGCGCTGAAGGTTGCGCTCCGCGGCTGGCACGGCGCCATCGCCGGCACGATCACGCGGGTCGAGGGCGATTTCGCTGCCATCCGGTTCCTCCAGCCGCTCGGGTTCGAGGCGCTGTCGGAATGGCTCGCCGGGGCGGCCGCGCTGCGGCAGACGCCGCTGGGTGAGGGCGGCTACGACCTCGCCCGCTCCTGAGAGAGCAGGAAAGCGAGGGCCCGAGGCGGCAGGTCCAACTTGCCGGGTCTATGCGCGTCCGGCATAGCCCCGCCCAGAGTTGGCCGGCCCGCCTGGTTTTCACCGGGCGCATCCCACGGAGCGGGGCGCGATGCGGAAATTGTTGCTTGCCGCGCTGATATGCCTGCTCTTCTTCGTCGCGCTCGAATTCTGGATGTGGCTGCTCGACCTCGCCGTCCCGAGAGCCGGCCGGCCTGTGCCCGTCGCAATCCTCGGCGCCGCCGCGACGGCAGGGGTGGTCGGTTGGCTAGTGGCCCGATGGTGGCGGCATCGCTCCCGCGCCTGATCCGCCATTCGGCACGAGCCGGTAGAGGAACGGCCGCCGGAACATTCCGCCGAAATGATGGGGGTTGAAGCCGCGGAGCGCGATCCGGTTCACTCCAGCCCGCAGGTGACCGGCGAGATCGACATCCCAGCTGAAATGATAGTCGGTGAGCCACCAGGGCTCGTCATAGCCCCGGTGCCCGACCAGGCGCCCGTTCACGTAGAGCCAGGACTCGTTGAACAGGCCGGGGAACATCAGATGCGCGCCGGCGCGCGCGTCGGCCTCGCTCAGGTTCAGCTCGGTGCGATACCAATAATGGCCGAGCGCGCTTTGGCCGCCCTCCGCCAGCACCCCCTGGCCCTGAAGATAGAGGTCGGAGCGCACCGGCCGCCAGCCCGTGCCGACGCTTGCTTCCTCGTCGAGGAGCGGAGCGCTGGCCGGCCCGGGACCTTGTTGCCCACGATACCGCCAGTCTGCCGGCAATGGCGTCTCGACCTTGAACATCCAGCTCAGCGGGAGCCGCGCAACCAGATGTCCTGAGCTTCCATCCTGCAGTCCGCGGAACGAGGCATATTGCCGAACCTCGCCCTGCAGCCAGGCTGGGCTCTGCTCCTCGCCGCCCATCGGCGGGGAGGTGAAGAGAGGGTTGAGGGTCCGCAGCGCCGTCTGGGCCGCAATCGCTTTCTCTCCGGCGCGCGTCGCCGCTTCATAGTCGGCATCGCGTGCGGCAGCGGTGACGGTCTCCACATAAGCGGCGATCGCGTCGAACGATGCGCGGGTGAAGCGCATCCGCTCCCTGTAGGCCTCGCGGTCCCGGCTGCGGTGGCCGGATCGGGTCAGGGCCGCCTCGGCCGCCGCGAGGTCGTCGCGCAGGGCGAGCACGAGGGCAGGCGTGTAGATCGCAGGGATGGCAGGATATTCGTGTTCGGTGACGTTGGTCCGCGCCCAGGCTTCGTAGATGCGTCCCCAATAGCGGCGCATCGGGGCGGCGGCGGGGCCATAGAAGGCCGGGTAGAACTCCTCCAGCAACGCGTCCGGATCGGCGTCCGGATCCCACATCAACTGCCCACGAAAGAACAGGTTCAGGAACGTGGTCGCCAGAGCGCCCCGGCTTTCGGTCTGGACGCCGAGGATTCCCTGGTCCCGATAGATCTTCACATCCCGGGCAAAGACGTGGTGGGACGGATTGGGAAGGTCCCGCCACACGAGCATCCCCTGATCATAGTCATAGATGGCCAACCGGCCGTCCATCAGCTCGGACCAGCGCCCGACCATCTCGCGATATTCGTTGCGGGGCGGAGACCGCGGATCGTCCATGGCATGGTTCGGATCGATGTCGATCGGCGCGATCCACATCACCAGATTCGGTGCGACGGTCCTCACCTTGAGCGGCGGGCGGGTGACGTTCACATACGCCATGCCGCCGAGCAGCGAAGCGCTGTCCGGATGTTTCTGCCGCAGGATGCGCGCGACATTGTTGTACAGGGTCAGCATCGCGTCGGTCAGCGACGGCTTCAGCATGTAGGGGTCGTAATCGCCGCCGAGCGCCCGATCGCCGGGATCCTCGTTGACATAGCTGCCGTCCGCGATCGCCAGGCTTATGTCGCGCCCGGCGGCATAGTCCGCCTCGATGCGCGCGGCGACATGCTCCGCCGTCCCGGGCGCGGAGAAGGGAACGTTGAAATGGGTGCCGCCGGGCGGCGCGAGCTCCGCGGTATATTGATCGAGCGCGTGGCCGTAGCCCGGGGCGGTCGCTTCCGACATGAAATTGCGGTGGCGGAACTCGTCGGCGCCGGTCGTGTCCCCGTTCCAGGCGAGCCAGTAGCGGCGGATCTCGAAGGGCGGCGCGTAGGCGAAGTCGAGCCGGCCGACGGAGAGGCGCCGGTGCTCGGGCACGAATTCGCCGAATGCGGTCGGCATGTACCAGCGGCAGCCCCATTGCTGCAGCAGCCACGAGACCGCGAAATAATGGGATTCATCGTTAGAGCCGGCGACGTAGAGCCGGTTTCCCTCGCGGCGGACGGAGATCGCGTCGGACTGGACGAGCGCATCCTTTTTGGTCCTGTCGAGCAGCGCCTGGCGGGTGACGGCGTCGGCCGCCGCTGCGGCGCTGCCGATCACGATCGCCGGCGCATCGGCGGGCGCGGAGGTGACGATCTGTGGTGCCGCGCCGCTCATCATGCCGATGTACTTGCGCAGATCGGCGGCGGCCCGGCGCTCCCATTCTCCGGGGTCGGCGCCGATCACGATGGCCGCGCGCGCCGCCTTGCCGTCGGCGATCACCAGTTCGGGCACCCCGGCCGCGCCGATCATCCTGGCGGAGGCGGGCGTCGCGAGGAGAATTGCGACGATGAAAGCGATACTTTTCCGGGGCACCCCCCCGCTTAGTCGGCGCATAGCATGGCGACAAGCGCGGTGCCGGCGCGGCGTGCCCTTGGCACGATCCGGCGCGGCAAGCAGCAGCGACTGGTGCGGACGGCGGGACTCGAACCCGCACGCCCCGAAGGGCAGAAGATTTTAAGTCTCCGGCGTCTACCGGTTCCGCCACGCCCGCGTCGGTGCATGCTGTGCCGCTACGCGGCCCGGCGATGCAAGATGTTTCGTTGGCTGAGCGGGCGCGGGGCTGCCGCTCCGGCGGTTATTCCGCGGCCGTGACCTGGCTGAGGTTCAGGCGCTCGCGCATTTCCTTGCCCGGCTTGAAATAGGGGACGCGCTTGGCGTCGACATCCACGGTGTCGCCGGTGCGCGGGTTGCGCCCCTTGCGCGCATCGCGTTCGCGGGTCGAGAAGGCGCCGAAGCCGCGAAGCTCGACGCGGCCGCCCTGCTGAAGCTGATCGATGATCGAATCGAAGAAGGCGGAAACCACCCGCTCGATTTCCTTGCCCGTCAGATCGGGATGATCGTCGCAGAGTTTCTGGACCAGCTCGGAACGGATCACGGGCTACCCCCCCAAATTATCGCGTTACAAATATAGCAGAGGTCGCCGGCCCCCCAAAGCCGTCACCGCTAATCCAAGTTAGACAGCAAGTTTTTCCGAAAGGCAAGGGCAGGCGGCTGGTCCCGCCGGCGGAAAATCGCCCGTTTCGAGCCACCTGCCGCATCTCAGGACGGAAGCACAGGGCCTCAGGGCAGGCGACCGGTGCGGCCGCCTGCCCCTCGATCCTTAGCGGTCGGCCTTCTGCTTCAGGGCCTCGCCGAGGATGTCGCCGAGCGACGCGCCCGAGTCGGACGAGCCGTACTGCGCAACCGCCTGCTTTTCTTCGGCAATCTGAAGCGCCTTGACCGAGAAGTTCGGCTTCTTCGAGCGATCGAAGCCGATCACCATCGCGTCGAACTTCTGGCCGACCTGGAAACGCTCCGGACGCTGCTCGTCGCGGTCGCGGCCGAGGTCGGTCCGCTTGATGAAGCCGGTCGCGCCGTCGTCGCCGACCTGGACCTCGAGGCCGCCGTCGCGGACTTCGAGAACGGTGACGGTGACGGTCTCGTTCTTGTTGACGCCGCCCGACGCGCCGCCCTTGGCGACGCCGCCGCGCTCGAGCTGCTTCATGCCGAGGCTGATGCGCTCCTTCTCGACGTCGACGTCGAGCACGACCGCACGGACGCTCTCACCCTTGCGGTGCAGGTTGAGCGCTTCCTCGCCGGTGACGCCCCAGGCGATGTCCGACATGTGGACCATGCCGTCGACATCGCCGTCGAGGCCGATGAACAGGCCGAACTCGGTGGCGTTCTTGACCTCACCCTCGACTTCGGTGCCGACCGGATGCTGCTCGGCGAAGGCCGCCCACGGATTGGCCTGGGCCTGCTTGAGCCCGAGGCTGATCCGGCGCTTGTCCTCGTCGACCTCGAGCACGGCCACGTCGACCTCCTGCGAGGTGGACACGATCTTGCCCGGGTGAACGTTCTTCTTGGTCCAGCTCATCTCGGAGACGTGGACGAGGCCCTCGATGCCGGCTTCGAGCTCGACGAACGCGCCGTACTCGGTGATGTTGGTCACCCGGCCGCGGAACACGCCGCCGACCGGATACTTGGCGCCAGCGCCTTCCCACGGATCCGCCTCGAGCTGCTTCATGCCCAGGCTGATGCGCTGGGTCTCGCGGTTGATGCGGATGATCTGGACGCGGACGGTATCACCGATGTTGATGACTTCCGACGGATGGTTGACGCGCTTGTAGCTGATGTCGGTGACGTGCAGCAGGCCGTCGATGCCGCCGAGATCGACGAACGCACCGTAATCGGTGATGTTCTTGACCACGCCTTCGACCACCTGGCCTTCGGCGAGCGACTGGATCAGGCCCGAACGCTGCTCGGCGCGGGTCTCTTCGAGGATGGCGCGGCGCGAGACCACGATGTTGCCGCGGCGGCGGTCCATCTTCAGGATCTGGAACGGCTGCGGGATGTCCATCAGCGGGGTGACGTCGCGGACCGGGCGGATGTCCACCTGGCTGCCCGGGAGGAAGGCGACGGCGCCGCCGAGGTCGACGGTGAAGCCGCCCTTGACGCGGCCGAAGATCACGCCCTCGACGCGGTTGCCGGCGGTGAATTCGGTCTCGAGCTTGTCCCAGGCTGCTTCGCGGCGGGCGCGGTCGCGGCTGAGCATCGCTTCGCCCTGGTGGTTCTCGACGCGGTCGACATAGACTTCGACCTTGTCGCCGACGCTGAGCTCGGCCTTCTGGCCGGGCGCGGCGAACTCGCGCAGGGGAACGCGGCCTTCGGACTTGAGGCCGACGTCGATCACCGCGTGATCGTTCTCGATGGCGGTGACGGTGCCGGTGACGACGCGGCCTTCGAAGCCTTCGTTCTCGCCGCCGAGCGTCTGATTGAGGAGCGCCGCGAAATCGTCGCGGGTAGGCGTTGCCGTGGTGGCCATGTATCTTCCTTCGTTCGTTTTTTGCCGGCCGCCGGTTGTCTCCGACGGTCTTTTGACCCGACTGCCGCATCGGCCCCATGCCGAATGCGGCTGCCCGCGCGGGCGATCGGCGATCGCTGGAAGACTGCGAACGGATAAGCAAAATGAGCGCGTCAAGGCGGCCGATGGCAGCCCCGCGCGCTTATCCCGAGCCTTCACAGGCGCTTACCGCCCGCTGGACGGGGCGGCATATAGAGGAGGGGCGGGAGAGGAGCAAGGGCGATCTCCCCGCCGGTAGAGATCGCGCCCTCCCTTGACGTTGCGGCGGCGCTCGTGAAGATTCCGGCGGGAGAGGGGGGGCTCCTTGGCCAGCCTGGAACTGAGCAACGTCCGCAAGGCCTATGGCGCGACGCCGGTGCTGGACGATGTCTCGCTGACCATGGCCGCGCGCGAGTTCGTCGCCTTCCTCGGGCCGTCGGGCAGCGGCAAATCCACCCTGCTGCGGATCATCGCCGGCCTCGAGACCGCCGATGCAGGCGAGGTCCGGCTCGACGGGCGCCGGATTGATACCCTTGCTCCGGGCGATCGCGGCGTCGCCATGGTGTTCCAGCATTATGCGCTCTACCCGCACATGAGCGTCCGCGAAAACATGGCCTTCGGCCTGCGCAACGCCGGCGTGCCGCGCCAGGAGATCGCCGCCCGCATCGACGAGGCGGCGCGGGTCCTGGAGATCGAGACCCAGCTCGACAAGAAGCCGGGACAGCTCTCCGGCGGACAGCGCCAGCGCGTCGCGATCGGCCGCGCGATCGTCAAGCAGCCGAGGCTGTTCCTGCTGGATGAGCCTCTCTCCAACCTCGACGCCGCTCTGCGGACCCGGACCCGGGTCGAGCTCGCCCAGCTGCGCCAGAGGGTCGACGCCGCCGTGATCATGGTCACCCACGATCAGGCCGAAGCGATGACCCTCGCCGACCGGATCGTGGTGATGCACGATCGCGCCATCCAGCAGATCGGCGCACCGATGGAGATCTACGGCCGGCCCGCGAACGCCTTCGTCGCGCGCTTTGTCGGATCGCCGGCGATGACTCTGGCGCCGGTCTCGCTGCTTGCCGACGAGAGCGCATTCGCCGCAGTGCGCCTGGGAGAGGGGGCACGCATCGAAACCAGGGTGCCGCGGGATGGCCTCGCCGTCGGTGCGCCGCTCGAGCTCGGGGTGCGCCCGGAGAACGTGCAGGTTGTCGAGACGTCGGGCGGGGTCCCTGAGGCGAAGGTCGAGCTGGTCGAGCGGCTGGGAGACCGGACCTTCGTTTATGCTCGCCTCGCCGACGGTCTTTCGATCACCGCCGAGGACGCGGGCGGAAGCCGGGTGCGGATCGGCGACACGATCGGCCTGCGCATCGATGGCGCCGCCGTCCACCTGTTCACGCCGGACGGCCGCGCCCGCCACGCCGCGGCCGCTGCCGCGTGACGGCGGGGCGGCCCGCCCGCCGCCTCGAGGGGCTGGCCTTCGTCACGCCCTTCCTGATCGTCTATCTCGTCATCCTCATCTACCCGCTGCTGATGGGGTTCGTCCTCAGCTTCCAGCGCGCCGATCTGTTTGGCGCGCGCACCTTCGTCGGCATCGACAATTACGCGCGCCTCGCCGCCGATCCGGTCTTCCACCAGGCGCTCGGCAACACCTTCAAGCTCACGCTGCTGATCGTCCCGGCGCTGACCGTGATCACGCTGGCGCTGGCGCTGGCGCTGAACCGGCCGACGCGCGGCGCCGCCTGGCTCCGCGGCCTGTTCTTCTCCTCCTCCGTCCTCTCGGTGACGATCGTCACCCTGATCTGGCGCTTCGTGCTGACCCCGGACGCCGGGCTGGTCGCCGAGATCCTGCAGGCGATCGGAGCCGAGCCGATCCCGTTCCTCAGCGATCGCAACCTCGCCATTCCCGCGCTCGCGGTGACCACCATCTGGTGGAGCATAGGGCTGCCGATGATGCTGTTTCTGGCCGGCCTGCAGCAGATCCCGGAAGACATTTACGAGGCGGCGGCGCTCGACCGGGCCGGGCGCTGGACGCGCTTCTGGCGCATCACTCTGCCGTCGCTGCGCCGCACCGTGATCCTCGTCGTCATGCTGCAGACGGCCGCGCAGCTGCAATTGTTCGGCCAGGCGCAACTGCTGACCGCGGGCGGGCCGAGCGGGGCCTCGCGTCCGGTGGTGCTGTTCATCTACGAGGCGTCGTTCGTCCGGTGGGAGCTCGGCTACGCCGCCGCGGCCGCCGAGATCCTGTTCATGCTCGTGCTCCTGGTCACGCTCGCGCAATATTGGGCGGCGCGGCCGCGCGAGGGGGAGTGAGCATGGCGGCCCGACGGCTCTCGCCGCTTGCTCTCGGAGGGCTGGTGCTGGGCGCGATGTTGATGGCCGCGCCCCTTGTCTGGACCCTGCTGCTCTCGCTGAAAGCGAATTCGGAGCTGATGCGGGACAGCGGCACTGCCTTTTCCGCGCCGTATACGCTGGAGAATTATCGCGCCGTCCTGCAGGGCTCCTCGGCCTTCCGCTGGCTGCTCAACAGCCTGATCGTCTCGACCGGCACGATGATCGGCGTGCTCATCCTCTGCTCGCTCGCCGGCTACGGTTTCGCCCGGCTGGAATTCCCGTTTCGCCGAACCCTGTTCGTGTTCGTCCTCCTCGGCCTCGCCATTCCCGAGCAGGCCGTGATCCTGCCCCGCCACCAGCTCTTCGCGGCGCTCCACCTCCACAATTCCTATCCGGGGCTGATCCTGCCCGGCCTGGCGGGGCCGTTCGGCGTCTTCTTCATGACCCAATATTTCCGCGCCATCCCGCGCGAGCTGGACGAGGCGGCGATGCTCGACGGCGCATCGCGCCTGCGCATCTTCTGGAAGGTGCTGCTGCCCCTCACGCTGCCGGCGCAGGCGACGCTCGGCGTGTTCACCTTCCTGGCCGCCTGGAACGATTATTGGTGGCCGCTGATCTCGGCGACGAGGAGCGAGCGCTTCACGCTGACGGTCGGCCTCGCCTCGGCCCAGATGAACTATGCCCAGACCAGCGGCCTCGGCTTCCTGATGGCGCAGGCCGTCTTCGCCTCGCTGCCGATCCTGATCGTCTATCTGCTCTTCCAGAAGCAGATCGTGCGGGCGATCGCCGGGACCTCCGGGCGATGAGGCTCGGCCAGCTCGCAGCGGTCGCTTTGGTCGCCGGCGCGCTGCTCCCCACCGCCGGTTGCGATCCGGGAGCGCGGGCGGAGATCTATGTCCAGAGGTTCTTCGGGGAATGCGGCGCGCTCTACGGGCGCGAGACCGATGTCGCCAAGGCCGAAGGCGAGTGCGGCATCGTCACCGCGATGATCAACCGCTTCGCGGCGCGCAATCCCGATCTCCAGGTGGACACCAACGTCGTCGCCTGGCCCGGCTATGCCCAGCTCGCCGCGCAGATCGCCGCGGGAGATCCGCCCGATCTCGTCACCATGCACCAGAGCGTGATCTCCGATTATCAGTCGCGCGGCCTGCTCGAGCCGATGGATGCGATCCTGCGCGAGGCGGAGGTGCGGCCGGAGGACTTCACCGTCGCCGCCCGCCGCGGCGTGACCAAGCACGGGGCGATCTACGGTCTGCCGTGGGACACGGTCGGCGGCCTCTACCACGTCAATACCGCTCTGTTCGCCAGGGCCGGGCTGATGCGCGCCGGCAAGCCGGTGCTGCCGCGATCGGCGGAGGAGCTGCTCGCCCATGCCCGCCGCTTCAAGGCCGCGACCGGCAAGCCCTATCTCGTCCAGTCGCAGGTCAACGACCCGGCCACGCACGTCCGCAATTTCTACACCTACCTCCTCGCCCAGGACGCCCCGATCTTCCCCGATCGCGACCACATCCGCCTGCGGACGCCGGAGGCGCGCCGGGTCGTCGCGCTGTTCCGCACGATCGACCGGGAAGGGCTCACCACCCGCAACCAGGATTATCCGGCGGCGGTCGCGAGCTTCATGAACGGAGAGGGCGGCGTGTTCCTCACCGGAACCTGGATGCTCGGCCCGTTCGAGCAGGAATCGCGAACGCCCGGACGCGCGCTGTTCGGCGCCTACGCCGTCTACCCTTATCCGCGCCTCTGGGGACACGAGGCGGCCTATGTCGACGGCCACGCCTGGGTGATGCCGAAGCGGGAGCGCACGCCGGCGCAGCGGCAGGCGCTGGCGCGGCTGCTTCGCTTCATGGCCGCCCATAATTTCGATTGGTCGAGGACCGGCCACCTGCCCGCTTTCCAGCCGGTGGTGGAGAGCGCGGCCTTTGCCGCGCTTCCGCATCGGCGGGACATCGCGCCTCTCGCCCGCATCGGGTTCGCGCCCTGTCCGATGCCGCGCAGCGTATTGTCGTTCTTGCCCTTGTTCTCGGGCCCGTAGCGCGACGGCGCGCGGAGCACGCCTTCGCAGCGCTGCCACCGGATCCACTGCCCGCGCCCGCATCGGGTTCGCGCCCTGTCCGATGCCGCGCAGCGTATTGTCGTTCTTGCCCTTGTTCTCGGGCCCGTAGCGCGACGGCGCGCGGAGCACGCCTTCGCAGCGCTGCCACCGGATCCACTGCCCGCTGCCTGCCGCGTTGGGCTGGATCGAAGACAGGATCAGCCGGCCGTGGTCAGAGAATTTCATCTTTGCGCCGGCGATCTTCGCGCCCGCCATGATCTCGGCGATGTTGGTCTCGTCGATCCTGCCGCGAACCCGCGCGGCATTGTCCGCGGTCACGGCGGCGATCTGGTTCACCTTCTGTTGGGCGATCGTCATCCAGGCGATCTCGAGCCCGTACAGGGTGACCACCATGACGATCGGGAGCGCCAGGGCGAACTCGAGAAAGGCGACTCCCTCTTCGGAGCCCTTCAAGCTGTGGAGCGTCTTCCGGCTCACGATCGTGCTCCTCAAGGACAGGTGACGGGGTTGCCCTCCGCCGCCGAGATGCAGCAGGTCTTGATCTCGAGATCGGTGCCCCCGGCGAACGGCTCGTTGCGCAGGCTGATCTGGGAGGAGAGGGTCAGCCGGTCCTTGTCGGTCACCATGTTCGTGATCAGCGGAAACAGCGCCGGGTAGCTGAGGTTCACCCGATAATTGACAATGTCCTCAGCGCCGCCGGTACCGGCGCGCCCGGGATCGAGGTCCCAGCGGCGGTTGCCGTTCACGTCCTCCCAGCAATAAGGCGGCGCCGCGCCGCCGCTGAGCTTCTTCTCCGGCTGGCCGACCTGGTCGAGCCGGTCATAGAATTTCTTGTCGATCTCCACCGTGGCGTTGCCGACGATCGCCGCGCGCTTGCGCACGAACGCGTCGATCAGCTCGCCGTTCTGGCCGGTGATCGCCGGGTCTCCGGTGGTCGACATGCGGGCCGCCTCACGCAGCGTCCCGTCGAGATTGGCCTTGGCGAACATGTTGACGCCGAACTCGATGCTGCCGGCGATCAGCACGAACAGGGGCAGTGCCAGAACCGAGAATTCGACGGCGGTGACGCCGCGCTCGTTCTTGCGGAGGGAGGAGAATATTCTCATTTCGACAACCTCAGCGGCCCGATGTTCTTGCCGATCTCCTTGAACTTGGCGATCAGCGCGTTGGTGTCCGCGGCGAAGGCGAACTGATCGGCGTTGCTGGCGCAGGCCTTGAGCTCGTCCGTGTCGCCCTCCGCAAAGGCGATCGTCCAGACCGAGATCTGGCGCGCCCGCGCCTCGTTGCACGCCATCAGGAAGCGCTTCAGGTGGCGCTCCCGATTGTCATTGTCCGAGGTCCCGCCGACGCGCGCGTCGAATCTTTCGATCCCGTAGGCCGAATAGGCCATGGTGTGGTCGTAGTCGGTGGTGCAATTGCGATCGAAGCACATGTCCCTCGGCGTGTTCATGTAGCCGTCGGTCATGAAGATGATGTACTTGCGCACCGGGCGGTCGCGCCACGTCGCGGGATTGTCGATCCCGAAGACGCCTCCACTCGAGATCATCCTGGTTCCCCAGATCATGCCGATGTCGAGATAGGTGTTCCCGTCGGGAACGAGCGCGTCGACCGCCGTGCCAATGGAAGTGGCGTTCATGGTACCGAGCGGGGTCGCCTGCGTCGGGCAACCCTGGTTCGGGTCCTGGGTCCAGACGATCTGATTGTTGACGACCTTGTACGCGTTCTTCGGGTCGAGGAAGTAGGGCTTCCACTTGGTGTTGGTGTCCGATGTCGGAATCAGATCGATGTTGAGGTCCAGTGCCCCGCTCGGCGGACCCGCCCGCTGGTCGGTGGCCGTGATCGTGGCGATAGTTTTCCGCTCCTCGATGCAGCCGGTCCAGCGCTTGCCGACGCCATAATTGTGGCCGTTGATGCTGCTAAGCGGGGTGTTGTTCAGATAGCTGGAAAAATCGCGCGTCTGCTTGCCGAATGACCACGACTCTCGATTTGCCCTGCTGTCGGTGTCGCGCCATTGGTAATATTCGAGACCGCTGCTCTGGATATAGCTGGTGCTCTTGCTCCTGAGCAGCTTTCCGACGTTGACGCTGGTCGAATAGGGTACGATGCCGAAGCGCATCCGCAGACCCTGGTTTGCCAGAGCCGTCTGCGAAGGTTCGAGCTCCTTGTAGAATTCCCGCACGGCCGCGCGCAGCGCCTGGATGCGCGTCTTGTTGTTCCCGGCATTCTCGTCCATCGATCCCGTCGTGTCGAGCACCAGGACGATGTCGATATTCTCGAAGTTCTGGGTCGCCTCGCTGCTGACCGAGATCTTCTGCTCGTCGTAGCCGAACAGCTTCATGAAGGTGGTCGGCATGCGGGTTTCGGCGGTGACGCGCACCGTGCCCGTGCTGGGGCTGGTGACGGTCGAGATCACCGGAGTCGTGCCGTTGTAGCCGGCCGGAAAGTTGAAGCCGAGATAGGCCTGCGCATCGGAACGCGCGGTCGCGATGTCGTTGCCGCTCATCGCGCGGCGGCCGGCGAGGGCGGCGCTGTCCACCGCTTCCTGGAGCTTGGCTTCGGTCATGTGGGCGCGGGCGATGTCGACCCCGGCGCCGATCGAGGCGAAGATCGGGAAGACGGCCGCCGCCATCAGCGGCAGCGCATTGCCGCGCTCGTTGTTCTTGAAACTGCTCAGGCGGCGTCGGGCCAATGCCATCAAATCCTCCTGCGCGCACCCTCCACCGATGCGAGCGGGCATCTATGGCACGAAAGTCTTACCGGCTGATTTCGCTGAAGGATTATCAACACCTTACCAAGGGACGAGAAAGGGCGCCGCGACCTCCCCGGCCGCGACGCGATCTTCCGAGCGCAGCGCTCGGATTTTACCAGTCCGGCAGTAGGCGCGGAGGCCGCGTCAGCGTCCGGCGGCTGTCGCCGTCGCGGCCGTCACCGCCGCGATCGCTTCGGCGATCGCGCCCTCGACGCCGAGGCTGCTGGTGTCGAGCAGATAGGCGTCCTCCGCCTGGGCCAGCGGCGCTGTGGGGCGGTTGCGGTCGCGCGCGTCCCGCGCCTCGATGTCGGCAAGCACGTCCGCAAAGGGGAGGGGCATGCCGAGGCGCTCGAGCTCGTCGAAGCGGCGGCGGGCGCGCACTTCCGGGCTGGCGGTGACGAACAGCTTCGCATCGGCATTGGGTGCGATCACGGTGCCGATGTCGCGGCCGTCGAGAACTGCGCCGCCCGGCTGCTCGGCGAAGCGCCGCTGCCGCTCGACGAGCGCGGCGCGGACGGCGGGGTAAGCGGAGATACGCGACGCGACGCCGCCCGCGGCTTCGCTCTTCAGTTCGGGATCGGCGAAATCGATTCCCGTCATGTCGCAGGCCGCGACGGCCTGTTCCTCGCTCGCCGGATTGCCGCCGGTGCGCAGCAGTCTCAACGCGGCGGCGCGGTACAGCAGGCCGGTGTCGAGATGGGGCAGGCCGAAGTGGCGGGCGAGGGCGCGCGCAATCGTGCCCTTGCCGCTCGCCGCCGGACCGTCGACCGCGATGATCATGCCGCGAGACCCTCGATCGTCGACTGGAAGGCAGGGAAGCTGGTCGCGACCGGCGCCATGTCGTCGATCCGCACCGGACGTTGCGCGTGGAGGCCCGCGATCGCGAAGCTCATCGCGATGCGATGGTCGAGCTGCGAGAGGATCGTGCCGCCGCCCGGCACCGCCGCGCCGCCGCTGCCTTCGATCGCCAGGCCCTCGGGGCTCTCCTCCGCGCGAACGCCGATCTCGGCGAGCCCCGCGGCCATGGCGCTGATCCGGTCCGATTCCTTGACGCGAAGCTCGCCGAGGCCCCCGGCGCGGCTCGTGCCCTCCGCGAAAGCGGCGATGACGAACCAGATCGGGAATTCGTCGATCATCGACGGGACGAGGTGCGCCGGCACCTGGATGCCGCGCAGCCGCGAGTGGCGGACGTGCAGATCGGCCACGGGCTCGCCATCGACCTCGCGCGGATTGTCGAGAGCGATGTCGCCGCCCATCAACTGCAGCAGCTCGAAAAGCCCGGCCCTCAGCGGATTGACCGAGACGCCCTCGATCCGCACCTCGGATCCGGGAACGATCAGCGCCGCCGCGGCGAGGAAGGCGGCGGACGAAGGATCGCCCGGGACCTGGACTTCGCGGGCCTCGAGCTCGGCTTCGCCGCGCAGCGCGATGTCGCGCCCGCCGTCCCGTTCCTCGACCTGGATGTCGACGCCGAAGTGCCGCAGCATGCGCTCGCTATGGTCGCGGGTCGGGATCGGCTCGAACACCCGCGTCACTCCCGGAGTGTTCAATCCGGCGAGCAGCAGCGCCGATTTGACCTGGGCGGACGCCACCTTGAGGCTGTGGCTGATCGGCGCCGCCGGGCAGATGCCGCGGACGGTGAGCGGCAGCCGTCCGCCGGGGCTTGCGGTGAATTCCGCGCCGGTGCGGCTCAGCGGCTCGATCACCCGGTTCATCGGGCGTCGTGACAGCGAGGCGTCGCCGATGAAGGTGGCGGTAATCGAATGGGTTGCGACCAGGCCCATGAGCAGGCGGGTGGAGGTGCCGCTGTTGCCCATGTCGAGCGCCTGCGCCGGCTGGAGCAGGCCGCCGGTGCCGACGCCGTCGACCTCCCAAATGCCGTCGCCGGCCCGCGCGATCGTGGCGCCCATCGCCCGCATCGCCGCCGCGGTCGACATCACGTCGCCGCCGCCTGAGAGGCCCTGGATGCGGCTGCGGCCCCGGGCGAGCGCGGAGAACATCAGCGCACGATGCGAGATCGACTTGTCGCCGGGAACTCTGGTGCTGCCTTGGAGAGGGCCGAGGGGGCCGAATTCCATCGGCTGAGGATCGTGGGCGTGCATGGCGGCTTGGCTTTTGACAGCGGCCTACCCATGTGGCAAGGCGCAGCGCGACACGGCCCGCGCCGCTCGCGCGAGGGCCGCTTTTTCAATTTTCAGTGGAGATATTTCACCGATGGTGAAGGCTGAATGGGGCACGAAGCGGACCTGCCCGAAATGCGGCACCCGCTTCTACGATCTCGGCAAGGAAGATCCGGTGACCTGCATCCAGTGCGGCGTCGCCTGGGATCCGGAGCCCGTGCTCAAGTCCAAGCAGCCGCTGCCGTTCGATGCGCCGAAGAAGGCTGTCGATACGGACGAGAAGGAGGACGTGGATCTCGCGGCCGAGGATCTCGAGATCGACGACGACGCCGAGGAGAACCCGGACGACGAGGTCGATCTCGGCGGCGACGACGATATCGGCGTGCCCGGCGCGGGTGACGACGAGGACGAGGTCTGATCGTCCGGATTTAACCGGCTTGACGGGCGCCGCCGGCCTCTTCTAAAGGCGGCGCCACCAGCCCGGCGCTCCAGACGCCGGCGCTTCAAAAAGGTTCGGGGCCGTAGCTCAGCTGGGAGAGCGTCGCAATGGCATTGCGAAGGTCAGGGGTTCGATCCCCCTCGGCTCCACCAGCCTTCGCCGCTTCGCGGCTACGGCTGGCAAGCCAGCCAAGGCCGTGAAGCGGCGAAGGCTGCCCGCCGTAGCCTTGGCGAAGGCGGGCTTCGGCATTTTCATAGTCTGGCATCTCGGCTACAGTCGGCGGGCGAGCCGGATACGCAAATCGTCGCCGCCAAGATTGGCGCAGCGCTCCTTCTCTTCGTGTCAATCGTCCGTTGCGCTCGGATAGGCTCTTTGCCGGGGAAAGAGCGGATGCAGTTCGTCTACGTTATTCAGAGCATCTCGCATCCAAATCGGTTCTACACAGGGCTGACTAGTGACGTTCACCAGCGCCTCGAAGCCCACGATGCCGGACGATCTCCACATACCTCGAAGTTCAAGCCGTGGCGGCTCTGCTCGTTTCATTGGTTCGAACGGCAGGAGACTGCCACGGCCATCGAGCGATATCTCAAGAGCGGTTCTGGCCGCAGCTTTGCCACGCGTCATTTGCGCTAGCCGCTTCGCGGCTACGGCTGGCAAGCCAGCCAAGGCTGGTTGTCCTTTTGGGGTCCAGAAAGGGCCGGACGGCGGATCGCCAGTCCGGCCTTTTTCGTATCGGGCCTCTCTGGCCTAGAATTTCACTCCGAAGCGTGCGCCGATCGTGCGCGGCTGGATGACGAAGCTGTAGATCTTGCCGCCGACCGCCGTAACTCCGTCCGGATCGCCGCAGATCACCTCAACGCACTGAATGCTCTTGTTGGTGATGCCGCGGGAGTCGAACAGGTTCTTGGCGAACAGTTCGAACGACCAGCGCTCGCTCTTCACCCCGGTGCTGAGGTCGAGCGTGGTGTAGGAGGGCATGGCGCCGGTGATCGCGCGTTCGACGAGGCGGAGATCGGAGGTACGGCGGCCTTCGTGGACGAGCGCCGCCTGGAAATGGCCATCGAACGTGCCGATCGGGAATTCGTAGCGGGCGAGGGCGTTGGCCTTGAACTTCGAGGTGATCGGCAGCCGCGTCCCGGCCGGGGCGAGCACCTCGTTCGCCTCGCCGGCGGGGCCGGGGATCGAGCAATCCTCCTGGCTGTTGGCGAACAGACAGAAATCGCTGGTGCTCTTGGCGTCGTTGTAAGCGGCGCCGGCGCTGAAGGTGAGGCCGCTGACCGGGCGGAAGTAGAAGTCGAACTCGCCGCCGCGGATCCGCGCGTTGCCGGCATTGCGAATGACGGTGAGGCCGTTCTCCCCGAGGAAGGACAATTGGATGTCGGTCCAGTCGAGCTGGTAGATTGCGGCGTTGAACCTCATTCGGTTCCTCAGCCAGCTCGTCTTGAAGCCGAGCTCGTAATTGTCGATGAAGTCGGCCTGATAGGGGCCGAAGCCGGGCCCCGTGCGGCGGTTGATGCCGCCGGGCCGGAAGCCTCGCGAGACGGTCGCATAGACCAGGGCATCCGGGCTGATCTTGTAGGTCGCGTTCAGCCGGTGGATGAAGTCGGTGTCCGACGTCGTCTTGTCGAGATTGGTGCACGGTGATCCCGCGACTTCGGCCGGCGCGAAGCAGGCGGCGACGCCGGTGCGGCTGCTGTAGCCGGAGCTGAAGCCGAAGAAGCCGACGAGCGAGTTCTTGTAGCGGTAGATCCGGCTGCCCAGAGTAACGCTCAGCTTCTTCGTCATGTCGGCAGTGAGCTCGCCGAACACCGCATAGTCGCGATCGACCCGAATCTGCTTGGTGAGCCAGATGTTGCTCTCGGTACCGGGAACGGTGAGCGAGTCGGCGATGTCGTCGATGATGTAGTTCTGTTCGATGTTGTGGCGCTGGCGCTGGTAGAAGAGGCCGCCGATGAAGCGCACCGGCTTGTCGCCGTCCGACGCGAACCGGAGCTCGTGGCTTTGCTTGGTGTAGCGGTCGATCGCCTGGATGTACTGGTTCGGGTTCACCAGATTGCCGTCATTGTCGTAGAAGTAGCTGCCGTAGCCGGCCAGCGCGTCGTAGAAATAAGCATAGTCGACATAATCGGTCTCGGAATCGACTCGCCGCTTCAGATACGAGCCGGCATAGGTCATGTCGAAGCTGCCGATCTTGCCTTCGACGGTAAGTGCGGCCTGGATCCAGCGGTCGTTCGAGCGCTCGGGATTGAACTGCATCGTCTGGAGCTCGCCGAGGCCGGCTTCCTGCGCGAACGAGCCGTGCGCGACCTGCTTCTGGCCCATGACCTGGGGCAGGATCGTCCATTCGTCGTCGAGGTCGATCTTCAGCGCGGCGCGGGCGCCATAAGTGTCGACGTCGTTATAATCTTCCTCGACCAGGCCCGCATTGTCGAACGTGATGCCGGAGCTGGCGAAGGTGAGGCTGCCGGGGATATTGTCGATATAGCCGGCGTCCCTGCGGTACCAGCCGACGACGCGGGCGGCGATGTTGCTCGACAACGGCATGTTGAGGAAGGCTTCGCCGGTATAGCCGATGTCGCCATGGGCGACGCTGTTCAGCTCGACATCGGCCTCGCCATAGAAGCCGCTGGTGTCGGGCTTGTTGGTGATGATGCGCACGGTGCCCGCCTGGCTCGACGCGCCGTAGAGCGTTCCCTGCGGCCCGGCGAGCGCTTCGACCCGGGCGATGTCGTAGACGTGGATGTCCAGCGCGCCGGTGATCGTCGTGATCGGCTGCTCGTCGAGATAGGTGCCGACGCTGGGCAGCGAGGCGGAATGGTTGGCGTTCTCGCCGGAGGCGACGCCGCGGAAGTAGACGTTCGAGAAGCCGGGCCCCGACGTCTGAATCGAGATGCTGGGGACGAAGCGGGTGTAATCCTCGAAGTCGTCGACCTGCAGCTCTTCGAGCCGCTCGGTCCCGATCGCGGTGATGGCGATCGGCACGTCCTGGAGGTTCTCCTCCCGCTTCTGTGCGGTGACGATGATGTCGCCATAATCCTCCTGCCCGGCGCTGCTGTCCGCCCGATCCCCGGCACCGCTGGCCTGGCCCGTGGCACCAGGGTCCTGTGGCGTTCCGGTCTGGGCGACGGCCCTGCCGCCGGACGCCAGCATCGTGGTGAGGAACAGGCCGGCGAGACCAAGGCCGGCGCGACGCGGGTGCGGGACGAACGAGAGCATGACGTCTCCTCGCGCGGACTGCGCAGGGAAGAGACTGTTCCTCCGCCGGGGAAGCGTCAAATTGATTTTATGGACGAAACGATCTTCGCGGCTGATTGTGCTTCATTTGCCACTCGCCGGGCACAGCGGGCCAGGCGGCGAGAACCGGTCCCAGCGCTTCCTTGAGTGGTTCGAGGACCGGCTCGAAGCGGCGCCATTGATCGACGCCCTCGCGATTGATCGGCCGGCGGACCTGCTCTGACGACGCCGTGCGGACGGCACGCTCGGTCTCGTGAAAGCGCAGGCACCGCCCGTCGAACGGGAGGTCCAGGAACGCGAGCAGGCGGCGGATCTCGGCCTCGGGATCGTCGATCAGCCGTTCATGGAGCACCCGATGGACATGCCCGGGCATCACCGCATCGAAATGCGCCAGCAGTCGGACATAGTCGCGATAGTAGCGGCCGAGCTCCCGCTGATCGTAGGCGAAGCCCTGGCCGCGGGCGAAATGCTGCTTGAAGTTCGAGAAGCAGCAGGCGAGCGGATGGCGCCGCGCGTCGATGATCCGCGCATTCGGCAGGATCAGGCGAATCAGGCCGACATGCGCCCAATTGTTCGGCATCTTGTCGATGAAGAACGGACGGTCCGTCTTCCGCTGCACCCGCGTCCGCGCGAGATATTCCTCGCCGAGCCCCCGCAACTCCTCGGCAGAAAGCCGGGCGAGGCAGTCCGGATATCCGCCCCGTTCCGGTCTCTGCCGCGTGCCGCCGAGGCGCTTCGCCAGCGCCGGCAGGTCGGGCAGCTCCATCGTGCCCTCGACCTCGGAATGGCTGGCCAGGATCTGCTCGATCAGCGTCGATCCGGCCCGCGGCATGCCGAGCACGAAGATCGGATCGGGGGCAGGGCAGCCCTCCGCGCCACGCGCCTCCAGGAAATCGGCGGTGAACAAGGCTTCGCAGCGGTCCACATGCCCGCTGACCTCATCCGGATCGTATTCGATCCGCGCGCGCCGCAGCCGGTTGCCCTCGGCATAATGCGCGAAAGCGGAAGCATCGCGGCCGAGATCCTCGAGCGCCTTGCCCAGCGCGAAATCGAGGTGGAAGCGATCCTCCTCGTCGAGATCGTCTGCTTCCAGCGCAGCCTCCATCGCGGCGACATCCTCCTCGCCGAGGCGGACGGTCTTCAGATTGGCGAGGCTCCACCAGACCTCGCCCAGGGTCGGCGCGATCGACAGCGCCCGCCGATAGGCGGCGATGCTGTCGTCGCGCCGGCCCACGGTCTTGAGGACGTGGCCGTAGCTCATCCACACCTTCGGCTGCGCCGGATGGCCGGCCAGCACCTGCTCGTAGATGCCGAGCGCTTCCTCGTAGCTGCCGATCCGGCCGAGGGCGGCCGCCTTCAGGTTCTGATGGGCGGGGTTGGCGGGGTCGGCGCCGAGCAGCAGGTCGAGCATCTCGACCGCCTCGGCGGGACGATTCTGGCGGTAGAGCACGGTCGCGAGATTGGACCGCGCCGGCGCGAAGGCGGGAGCCAGCTCGAGCGCGCGGCGCAGCAAAGCCTCGGCGTCGCCGAGGCGGCCGAGCCGGGCGGCGAGCTCCGCCATCATCCGGATCGCCGCCACGTCGGTCGGCTTCTCCTTCAGGTGCGGGCGCAGCAGGCGCTCGGCGACGGCGAGCCGACCGTCGAGCAGGGCCGAGGCCGCTTCGAACAGGCGCGGGTCGTGGACCGAGACTGCGATCGCCTCGAGCTCCGCCGCCTCCGCATCTTGCTGCTCGCCGGCGGCGCGAAGCGCGCGGCCGAGCAGCCGCCATGCCTCCGCGTCGGCAGGCGCGGCGCGAACGATCTCGCGGGCCTGGAGGGCGGCGAGGCGGGGATCCTCGCGCAGCAGGCGGCGCGCATGAACCATCGCCTGCTCTACCGTCCCCGATGCCTGCACGCGGGCCTCCCAGCTTTGCGAGTTTAGGCGGACCGCGCCGGCAGGCAAGGGCGCGAGGAACCGCCCGCATGTCGCGCACGATTGCTCCGCCTGTCCCACTCCGAAACAGCGCAATTTTTCGCCGGCCGGGCCGGTGCCGAAATGGTGAAGAAAGCGTTAAGCGGGTTCCATGAGACCCGTGCTGCCCTTCCTCGTCCGTGCCTCCGCCCGCTCCCACCCGCTGCGCGCTGCTCTGGCCGGCGGAGCGATCGAGCAGGCGGCGGAATGGTCGGAGAGCGTGCGCTTCTTCGTCCACACCTGGCTGGGCGGCGTCGTCTTCTTCACGACCTTCCTCGGCTGAGCACGCGACCCAAGGCCAGGGCGCGGCGACACGTCGGCGTCAGTCGCAAGCCTTGTGCAGGCGCCAGGCGAGCCAGGCGGCGCCGGTGCTGGCCACCGCCACCATCAACAGGGTCTCGGCGACCGAGACGCCGCTCAGCACCAGGCCGGTGAGCAGGATCGCGGCGAGCACCATCGCGCCCGAGTTGACGATGTTGTTCGCCGCCACGGTGCGGGCGGTCTCGGATTTCGGCACGGTGGTGGTGAGGAAGGCGTAAAGCGGCACGACGAACATGCCGCCCGACACGGCCACGCCGAACAGATCGAACATCACCCATTCGGCCTGCGGGATCATCGCGAAGGTGCGCAGGTCCATCAGCTCGTCGCCCACCGGCGGCCAGTGAATGACGTTCCAGTAGAGGTGGACGATGAACAGGCCCATCGCGATCGCCGCAGCGGGCGAATAGACGGCGAGGACGCGACCCTTGAGCAGCCGGTTGATCAGCACCGAGCCGACGCCGACACCGACCGAGAAGATGGCGAGGAAGAGGGTGGCGACCTGCTCGTTGGCGTGGAGGACGTTCTTCACCAGCGGCGGGAATTGCGCGGCGAGAATCGCGCCCATCATCCAGAAGAAGCTGATCGAGGCGATCGCCAGGAACAGGCGCGGGATGTGCATGGTCGCGTTGACCAGCCGGATCGAGGCCCGGACGATGTGCCAGTCCATGCGCAGCGGCGGCGCGTCGGCCTCGGGCGGGGCGGGGGGCACCTGCCGCCCGCTCACCCAGCCGAGCAGGGCGACGATCAGCACGCCGATCGCGGCGATCCAGGCATAATCGCGGCCGAGCAGGCCGCCGGCGATCGTCCCGAGGAGGATGGCGCCATAGGTGCCGGCCTCGACCAGGCCGGTGCCGCCGAGCACCTCCTCCCGCTCGAGATGCTGGGGAAGGATCGCGTATTTGATCGGCCCGAAGAAGCTCGAATGGACCCCCATCGCGAAGAGGGCGAGCAGCAGAAGGGGGATGTTGTGCAGGATCAGCCCGGCGGCGCCGGCGACCATGATGGCGATCTCCGCCGTCTTCACGATCCGCACGATCCGCGCCTTGTCCATCGAATCCGCCAACTGGCCCGCCAGGGCCGAGAACAGGAAGAAGGGCAGGATGAACAGGCCTCCGGCGATCGCGTTGAACGTCGCCTCCTTGGTCGGGTCGCTGTAGACGGCGAACGTCGCCAGGATCACCATGGCCGATTTGTAGAGATTGTCGTTGAACGCCCCCAAGAACTGGGTGACGAACAGCGGCAGGAAACGGCGTCTGCCGAGCAGGTTCAGGGATGCTTGCACTGCAGCTCTATCGCTTCGGGTAAGGGCGACGGCGCCGGCCGGAGAAGAGTGCGGACATTGCGCCGCGGTCATAGCCGCTATTGCGGCCCGGTCAAACGGCGATCGGCGTGCCGGCGGGGCAGGGCCGTCGCACGGCGGACATGCAAAGCGCTTCCACCCCGGGCGATCAGCCTCTAATGGCGAAGCCAGAGCCGATGCTGACCTTGCCGAACATCCTCACGCTGTCGCGGATTCTGGCCGTCCCGCTGCTCGTTTTCCTGCTGTGGAAGCCGAGCTGGTGGGACTATGCGATCACCTTCGTGCTCTACTGCATCGTCGGCATCACCGATTATTTCGACGGCTATCTGGCCCGCGCCCAGGGCACCGTCTCGCGGCTCGGCGTCTTTCTTGATCCGATCGCCGACAAGATCATGGTCGCCGCGGTGATCGTCATGCTGGTCTCGTCCCGCGCCTCGAGCGGCGAGCCGGTGATCCACGGATTCCACATCATCCCGGCGCTCGTCATCCTGCTGCGCGAGATCATTGTCTCGGGGCTGCGCGAGTTTCTGGCAGGACTGCAGGTGTCGGTCCCGGTGAGCCAGCTCGCCAAATGGAAGACGACGTTCCAGCTCGTCGCGCTGGGGGCGCTGATCCTCGCCGGCGCGGTGCCGCAATGGCCGTTCGTCCATCAGACCGGCCTCCTCTTCCTCTGGGCTGCCGCGGCGCTGACCCTGGTCACCGGCTGGGACTATCTGCGCACCGGCCTGAAGCACATGGACTGAGGCCCGGCATGCCGCTCGACCTTCTTTATTTCGGGGCGCTGCGCGACCGGCTCGGCCGCGACGCCGAGCGCGTCGATCCGCCGAGTCACGTGGTCACGGTCGGCGATCTCCTCGGCTGGCTCGCCGGCCGCGACGGCGCCTATCGCGACGCTCTGGCCGAGCCGTCGCGCATCCACGCCGCGGTGGAAGGGCAGCCGACCGGGCACGAGGGCAGCATCTTCGGTGCCCGGGAGGTCGCCTTGTTCCCGCCGCCGGGGGCGCTGTGATCGACATCCGTATCCAGGCCACGGACTTCGATCCGGGGCACCAGATCGGCCGGCTGGAGCAACTGGTCGCCGGCTCGGTCGCGAGCGTCACCGTTGCCGCCGTCGCGAGCGACGAGGTCACCGAGATCCACGTCGACCATTATCCGGCGCTCGCCAGGAACGTGCTCGCCGCCATCGGCGCGGAGGCCGAGGCGCGTTTCGGCCTCGCCGGTATCATCCTCATCCACCGTCACGGTCCGCTCCTGCCGGGAGAGCGTATCGCCTTCGCCGCGGCCGCGGCTGCGGAGACCGGCGTCGCGTTCGAGGCCTGCGGCTATCTGATCGACGCGCTGCGCGACCGCGCGCCCTTCTGGCTTCGCGAGACCCTGGGCGACGGCAGCGTGCGCTGGCGCTGACTTCTGATCTGCATCAGTTTTCGGAGAAGAAGTTTTTCCGCGGCTGCAACCTAGCGGTGCGCGCCGCATTTGGCTTGAGGCGCTCTTCGCGCCGCTAGCGGGAATCCTTCATTGCCTGCCCAGGCACAAGATTATCAGTTCAAGCCGCACGAGCGGCCGTTCATGCCAGGCTCTCCAGCGACCCCCGAGCATCCCGGGGCGCGGCGGATCGGCTATGCGGTCATCGGTGCGCTCATCGCGCTCACCAGCGGTTTCGCCAACGGTCTGCTGATCGCCAACCTGCCGCAGATCCAGGGGTCGCTGGGGCTGACCCCCGTCGAGGCCGGCTGGCTGACCGGCGTCTATTCGATGACCAACGTCTGCACGAGCTTCGTGCTGATCAAGTTTCGCCAGCAGTTCGGGCTGCAGCGGATCACCCGGATCTTCCTGATCGGCTTCGTGACGATGAACTTCGTCCAGCTGTTCATCCAGAGCTACGAGATGGAGCTCGTCGGGCGCGCGGCGAGCGGCATTCTCGCCAGCGGCTTCATGCCGCTCGGTTTCTTCTACATCATGCAGGCGATGCCGGCGAAGGCGCGGATGGCCGGGATGATCATCGGCATCGGCCTTACCCAGGTGGCGCTGCCGCTCTCCCGCGTCATCTCCCCGATCCTGCTGGCGAGCGGCGAGATCTGGAACCTCTATCTTTTCGAGTTCGGGCTCAGCCTCGTCTGCCTCGGCTGTGTTGCCTTGCTTCGCCTGCCGCCCAGCGAGCGCACCCCGGTTTTCGAGAAGCTCGACGCGCTCACCTTCCTCCTGTTCGCTCCGGGCGTGATGCTGCTGGTCGCCGTGCTGGTGCAGGGCCGGATCGTCTGGTGGTCGACGCCCTGGCTCGGCTACGCGACGGCGGGCGCGATCGCGTTGATCGGAACGGCGATGCTGATCGAGCACAATCGGGCGAATCCGATGCTCAACACCCGCTGGATCGCGAGCCGCGACGTGCTTCGCTTCGCCGCGATCGCAGCCTCGATGCGAGTCCTGCTCGGCGAGCAGAATTACGGCTCGATCGGCCTCCTCACGGCCGTGGGCATGGGCCCGGACCAGCTCGTCGGGTTCTTCGGCGTGGTGACGGTCGCTACCATCACCGGGCTGGTGCTTGGCGTCGCGACGCTCAACCCCCAGGATCTGCTGCGCCAGATCGTCATCTCGGTGGCGCTGATCGGTCTCGCGGCCTGGCTGGACGCCGACGCCAGCAACCTCACCCGTCCGGCCAATCTCTACGTCACTCAGGCGATGATCGCCTTCGCCGCGATCTTCTTCCTCGGGCCCACGATGATGGGCGGAGTGCTGCGCGCGCTGGCCCGCGGGCCGAGCCACATGGTGAGCTACTCGGCGGTCTTCTCGCTCGCCCAGACGGTGGGCGGCCTCGGCGGCACCGCGCTCCTCGGCACCTTCCAGATCGTCCGGGAGAAGTATCACAGCCACGAGCTGGTGCAGTCGATCGTGATGACCGATCCCCAGGTGGCCGCGCGCCTGCAGCAGCTCGGCGGCGCCTATGGACGGGTGATCGGCGATCCCTCGCTCCGCCAGGCGCAGGGCGCGAACCTGCTCGCGCAGCAGGTCACGCGCGAGGCGAACATCCTCGCCTTCAACGACGTGTTCCTGCTGATCGCCATGCTCGCCGGCCTGACGTTCTTGTGGCTGGGCGGCCGTTGGCTGGTGTTCAAGCTTCGCGGCGTCAATCCGCTCGGCGCCGAGCTCGCAGCGCTTCAGAAGATGTTGGCAAGCAGACAATGACCGATACGCAAATGACCTCCTCCGGCGCCGAAAGGCCGCCCGAGCGCGAAATTCCCGAGCCCGCGGCTGCACCCCCGGAGCGGCTGGAGGATCCGATCGAGAGCGCCGCCGAGCCGCAGGCGCGGGCGCGGGGCTGGGCGCCGCCGCGCAGCGGGCTGGCCATGACCCTGGTGTTCATCGGCGTGCTGGTCGCCGGGGTGCTGCTCGCGCTCTACGCCTGGGGCGTCGGCCCGTTCACGGCGACGGTGCAGACCACCGACAACGCCTATGTCCGCGGACAGACTACCGTCATCGCGCCGCAGGTGAATGGCTACGTTGTCGAGGTACTGGTCCAGGACTTCCAGAGGGTCGAGGCCGGTCAGCCGCTCGCCCGGATCGACGACCGCATCTACCGCCAGCGCGTCCAGCAGGCGCAGGCGAACGTCGCCGCGCAGGTTGCGAACCTCAACAATTCGCAGCAGAGCGCGCGGTCGAGCCAGGCGTCGGTGGCGGCGCAGGACGCGGCCGTCGCAAACGCCCAGGCGCAGCTGCAGCGCGCCCGCGCCGACATGCGCAGGGTCGCCGAACTGGTCTCGGAGGGTTCCGTCTCGTTGCGCGAGCGGGACCAGACGCTCGCCGCCCTCCGTCAGGCCGAGGCAGGGGTCAGGCAGGCGCAGGCACAGCGCGCGATCGCCGGGGAGCAGGTACGAACCGTGGAGGTCGGCCGTGGCGGACTCGAGGCCGCGGTGGAGAACGCCCGCGCGGCGCTGCGGCTCGCCGAGATCGATCTTGCCAACACGATCATCCGGGCGCCGCAGGCCGGGCAGGTCAGCGAGATCGGCGTCCGCCTCGGCCAATATGTCACGGCGGGAACCCAGCTGCTTTTCCTGGTGCCGAGCAACGTCTGGGTGGTGGCGAACTTCAAGGAAGCGCAGACGGCGAAGATCGTCCCCGGCCAGCGCGCGGTGGTGCGCGTCGATGCGCTCGGCGGCGAGGAGCTCACCGGGCGGGTGCAGCAGCTCGCGCCGGCCGCGGGCAGCGAATTCTCGGTGATCCGCCCGGACAACGCCAGCGGCAACTTCGTCAAGGTCGCGCAGCGCATTGCCGTGCGGATCGCAATCGATCCGGGTCAGCGGCTCGCCGAGCGGCTCCGCCCCGGGATGTCGGTCGAGGCGCGCATCGATACCGGCGAGCTGCCGCCCCCGCCGCCCCGTCCGGGAACGCAGGCGGGCGCGGGAGTCCGGCGATGAGGCGCCCCGCCGCCGCGGGGCTGCTGCTGCTGCTCGCTTCCTGCGCCGGACGGACGCCGGCCCCGGTTCCCGCCGAAGCCGCCGTCCAGGTGCCCGGAGGATGGCGGACGCGCCTCGGCCCGACCGCGCCGATCGAGCGGCGATGGTGGGAGCGTTTCGGGGATCCGGTCCTCGCCGCCCTCGTGGAGCGGGCGATCGTCCACAATCCCGACATCGGGATCGCAGCGGCCCGGGTCCGCGAGGCGCGCGCGCAGGAGCGCCTGGCCCGCTCGCAGCTCAGCCCCAGCCTCGATCTCGGCGGCGGCGTATCGTACGGCCGGAGCGTCGGCCCGCTCGGCCAGCCGAGCGAGAGCCTGTCGGCGCAACCGCTGTTCCAGGCGTCCTACGAGCTCGATCTGTTCGGCCGGATCGACCGGCAGGTGGAAGCCGCGAGGGCCGGCACCGCCGCGGCGCAGGCGGGAAGCGAGACGGCGACGCTCTCGGTCGCGGCGGCGACCGCCAGCGGCTACATCACGCTCCGAGCGCTGGACGCCCGGCTGGCGATCGTGCGCGCCACGCTCGCCTCCCGTTCCGAGGCGCTGCGGATCGCCCGCAATCGCGCGGAGGTCGGCTATACGTCGCAGCTCGAGCTCCGCCAGGCGGAGGCCGAATATGAAGCGACCGCGCAGATCGTTCCGCAGGTCGAGCTCGGCATCGCCCGCCAGGAGAATGCGCTCAGCCAGTTGGTCGGCGATCCGCCGCGCGCGATCGAACGGGGCGTGGCGCTGGCCCAGCTCCGCCAGCCGCCGATCCCTGCCGGCCTCCCGTCCGATCTGCTTCGCCGCCGGCCGGACATCGCCCAGGCGGAGTTCACGCTCGCGGCTTCGGACTCGACGCTCGCCGCCGCGCGGGCGCAGTTCCTGCCCCAGATTCGCCTCACCTCGTCGGCGGGCGCCGTTCTCTCCACCGCGCTCGGTGATCCGATCGCCATCTGGTCGCTGGGCGGCAGCATCCTCGCGCCGATCTTCAACGGCGGCCGCATCCAGGCGCAGGTCGATACCGCCGCTGCGCGGCGCGATCAGGCGGCCTTCGCCTACCGACGCACCGCGCTCGTCGCCTTCCGGGAAGTGGAGGACAATCTCGCCGCGGTGCAGCGCCTCGCGGAGCAACGGGCGCGGCTCGAAGCACAGCGCCGGGCCGTCGCCGACGCGTTGCGCCACGCCACCAATCGCTATCAGGCCGGCTACAGCTCCTATCTGGAGCAGCTCGACGCCCAGCGCGCCCTGCTCACCGTCGAGCTCAGCCTGGTTCAGACCGAAGCCGACCAGCTCAATGCGCTGGTCGCCCTCTACCAGGCGATGGGCGGCGGCTGGATCGCTTCGTAGGGGGCAGGGGGCTCAGCGGTACATGCCGTCGCGCAGGTTGATGCCGTGCTCCAGCCACGCCTTCAGCGCGCAGAGCATCTGCGACCAGCCCATGCAATTGCCGTAGGACGCCTGCAGCCCCGTCCCGGTATGGCGCCAGCCTTCCTCGGTCACCGAGACCTTGGTGCGGGCGCCGTCGTCGACCGCCGCAAGCTCGAACGTCACCGTCGTCCGGTACCCGTCCTCGCCGGCACCTTCGTCGTTGGCGTCCCAGCGCAGCACGATCCGCCCTGCTCCGTCCGCTTCGACGACCTCGACCGGAAAGGCACCCGGAAAATCGTGAAAGTCCCAGGTCACCGTCGCGCCGGGCTCCAGCCGGCCTTCAGCGCCGCCCGTGGTGAAGTAGCGGGAGAGCTGGGCCGGATCGGCGATCGCCTCATAGACCGTCGCCGGCGGGCGGCCGACGTGGGCGAAAACGGTGAACTTCGGCTCCATGGGCGCATCCTCCTGGATGCGCCCGAGCTTACCCGGTTTCGCGGCCCGCGTCAGCCGACGCGGCCGCTCAGGCCTGCGTCTCCTCGCGGGCCAGCCATTCCTCCAGCCACTTGATCGTATAGGCGCCGTCGAGGAATTCCGGGTCGCGGACCAGATTCTGGTGGAGCGGGATCGTGGTCTTCATGCCCTCGATCACATATTCCTCCAGCGCGCGTCTGAGCCGCATGATGCAGCGCTCGCGGGTCGAGCCGTAGACGATCAGCTTGGCGATCATGCTGTCGTAATAAGGCGGCACCCGATAGCCGCCGTAGAGGCCGCTATCGACCCGCACGTGCATGCCGCCCGGCGCGACATAGGCCTTCACCGTGCCCGGCGAGGGCGCGAAGGTGCGCGGATCCTCGGCGTTGATCCGGCACTCGATGGCATGGCCGCGGAAGGTCAGCTGCTCCTGCGTGCAGGACAGGTCCTCACCGGCGGCGATGCGGATCTGCTCGCGCACCAGGTCGACTCCGGTGATCATCTCGGTCACCGGGTGCTCGACCTGCAGGCGCGTGTTCATCTCGATGAAGTAGAATTCGCCGTTCTCGTAGAGGAACTCGATCGTGCCGGCGCCGCGATACCCCATCTCGGCCATGGCGCGGGCGACGATGCCGCCCATATGCTCGCGCTGCTGCTGGCTGATGACGGGGGAGGGGGCTTCCTCCAGCACCTTCTGGTGACGTCGCTGCAGCGAGCAGTCGCGCTCGCCGAGGTGGACGGCATTGCCGCGCCCGTCGCCGAACACCTGGAACTCGATGTGCCGCGGATCGCCGAGATACTTCTCGATATAGACCGTGGCGTCGCCGAACGCCGCCTTGGCTTCGGAGCCGGCCTGGACGATCAGCGCCTCGAGCTGCTCCTCGGCCTGGACGACCTTCATGCCCCGTCCGCCGCCGCCCGACGCAGCCTTGACGATCACCGGGTAGCCGATCTTCGCGGCGATGCGGTGCGCCTCCTCGATCGACTCGATCGGGCCGTCGGAACCGGGGACGAGCGGCAGGCCGAGCTTGGCGGCCGTGCGCTTCGCCTCGATCTTGTCGCCCATCACGCGGATATGCTCGGGCTTCGGGCCGATCCAGATGATGCCGTGGCTCTCGACGATCTCGGCGAAACGCGCGTTCTCGGAGAGGAAGCCGTAGCCGGGATGGATCGCGTCGGCGTGGCTGAGCTCGGCCGCCGAGATGATGTTCGGGATGTTGAGGTAGGAATCGGTCGCCGCCGGCGGGCCGATGCAGATCGCCTCGTCGGCCAGACGGACGTGCATCGCGTCGGCGTCGGCGGTGGAATGGACCGCGACCGTCTTGATGCCCATCTCATGGCAGGCGCGATGGATGCGGAGCGCGATCTCGCCGCGATTGGCGATCAGGACCTTCTCGATCTTCATCGATTCACTCGATGATGACGAGCGGCTGGTCGTATTCGACCGGCTGCGCGTCCTGCACGAGCACCTGGACGACCTTGCCGGCGCGCGGCGCGGTGATCGGGTTCATCACCTTCATCGCCTCGACGATCACCAGGGTGTCGCCTTCCTTGACCGTCTGGCCGACGGCCGCGAACGGCGCCGCGCCGGGCTGGCCCGCGAGATAGACGGTGCCCACCATCGGCGATTTGACGGCGCCCGGATGGGCGGCCGGCGAAACGTCGGCGGCCGCGGGCGCGGCGGCGGCAGGCGCTGCCGGAGCCGGCGCGGCGGCGGCAGGCGCGGCGAAGGTCATCGCCGCCGGCGCCGCGGTGATCTGGCGCTTGACGACGATCCGGCGCTCGTCGTCCTCGACCTCGATCTCGGTAAGGTCGTTCTTGTTCAGAAGCTCGGCGAGCAGACGCACCAGATCGGCGTCAACGCGCATGCTCCCGCGGGAGCCGTTCTCGTCGGTCATTGGGCCCTCTTTCCCCTGATTTCCTGCCCAGCGGGCATTTGCGCGCGCCTTGTCAGAGACGAGCCGCCGCGTCCAGAGCAAGCTCGTAGCTCAGCGCGCCGAAGCCGGCGATGGTTCCCCGGGCGGCCTTGGCGACGAAGCTCCGGTGGCGGAAGCTCTCGCGCGCATGCGGGTTGGACAGATGCACCTCGATCACCGGAGTCGTGATCGCCTTGATTGCGTCGTGCACGGCCACGGAGGTGTGGGTGAACGCCCCCGCGTTGAGGATCACCGCCCTGGCGCCCTCCGCCTGCGCCTCGTGCAGCCAGTCGACGAGATGCCCTTCGTGATTGGATTGGCGGACGTCGACGCGGACGCCGAGATCGCGGGCGCGATCCTCGAGCGAACCGGCGATGTCGTCGAGCGTGTCCGAGCCGTAGATTTCCGGCTCGCGGGTGCCGAGCAGATTGAGGTTCGGCCCATTCAGGACATAGATCGTCGGTAGCGTCGCCATGCGGAAACCCTATATGGCGGACGGACGGCAAGCGCAAAGGCGGGCGATGGTTTACGACGGCACTCTCTCGATCACGGTCAATGGCGAGCATCGGCGGGTTCGCGAGGGCCTCACCGTCGCCGAGCTCGCGCTCGAGCTCGGTCTCGAGCCGACCCGTGTCGCGGTCGAGCGCAATCTCGAGATCGTGCCGCGCTCGACCCTGGCGGAGGTCCGGATCGAGGATGGCGACGATTACGAGATCGTCACCTTCGTCGGCGGCGGCTGAGCGGCATCGCCGCGACGAGAGAAGCGAGCAGAGAACAGGATCCAGACGTGAACGCGATTACCTCGATCGGTGAAGACAGCTGGACGGTGGCCGGGCGGACGTTTCGCTCCCGGCTGATCGTCGGCACGGGCAAGTACAAGAGCTTCGAGCAGAATGCGGCGGCCGTGGCGGCCTCGGGGGCCGAGATCGTGACCGTTGCGGTGCGGCGGGTGAACATCGCCGACCCCAAGCAGCCGATGCTGACCGATTTCATCGATCCCCGGCAGATCGTCTATCTTCCCAACACCGCCGGCTGCTTCACCGCGGACGAGGCGATCCGCACCTTGCGGCTGGCGCGCGAGGCCGGCGGCTGGACGCTGGTCAAGCTCGAGGTGCTGGGGGAGGCGAAGACGCTCTACCCCGACATGATCGAGACGCTGCGCGCGACCGAGATCCTGGCGAAGGAAGGCTTCCAGCCGATGGTCTATTGCGCCGACGACCCGATCGCCGCGAAGCGGCTCGAGGATGCCGGCGCGGTGGCGATCATGCCGCTCGGCGCGCCGATCGGCTCCGGCCTCGGCCTTCAGAACGAGGTGATGATCCGCATCATGATCGAGAACGCCAGGGTGCCGGTGCTGGTCGATGCCGGCGTCGGCACCGCCTCGGACGCGGCGGTGGCGATGGAGCTCGGCTGCGACGGCGTGCTGATGAACACGGCGATCGCCGAGGCCAAGGATCCGGTGATGATGGCGACGGCGATGCGGCTCGCGGTCGAATCCGGCCGCCTGGCATACCGCGCGGGCCGGATGGGCAAGCGCCGCTACGCCGATCCGTCGAGCCCGCTGGCGGGGCTGATCTGAGCCGTCGCCGGCCCCGGCGGCTCGCAGCCGGGGCGGCCCTGGTCCTCGCCGCGTCGTGCGGGGAGAGATCCCCTGACGACACGGCGCTCGCGTGTTCGATGGCTTCGCCGTCCAGCTGGGTGAAGGCGGGTCCGAGTTTTGCACCAGAGGGGCAGAGATCGCGGCGGCTCTCCGCGGCCGATCGGCGGATCGCCGATGACAGCAGCCGGTGGCGCACGCTTCAACCGGGATCGGCCTTCCTGGCCGACTCGGCCGCGACCTGCGGGACTGTCGCCAGGCCGGTGGAGACATTGAAGATCAGCGATGACGGCGAGTGGGCGCTCGCCCGGTTCAGCAGCGACTGGTCGATCGAGGAATGTCTCGCGCGGCGCGGAGCCGGTAAATGGATCGAGCGCGAATGCGACGTTGCGGTCCATATCGAGCCGGAGATGCCGCCGGCGGGCACGCGCTGATCTCGACGCCTGGGGTGGGGGCGCAGCCGCCGCGTCACGGCCGGCTGCGCACGCCCTCACTCGGACTCGGGCTGCTCGCCGCCTTCAGGCGCCTGCGCGTCGGCGAAATAAGGCTCGACCTCGCCCTTCAGCTTGATCGTGACCGGCTGGCCGAAACGGTCGAGGCTGCGGCCCGCGGCGACGCGAATCCAGCCCTCGGAGATGCTGTATTCCTCGACGTCGGTGCGCTCCTTGCCCTTGAAACGGATGCCGACGCCACGGCGCAGCAATTCGGCGTTGAAGTGCGGGCTCTTCGGGTTGAGCGAGAGCCGGTCGGGGGGCGTGTCTGCCATGATGTTCAGCCTTTTGTCTGTTTTCCGCTCTCTAGCGCCTGGCGCGGCGTCGTCCAGTCGCTCTACGCCCGCGGGTCATCGGCGCCTTTCCCTCCGTTCTCTTTCTCCCAGCACGGGTCCCAGTTCGGCTGGGGCCCGAACCGGACGGCAAGAAACTCGACCAGCGCCCGTACCCGCGCGGTCGTCGCGCGGCCCGGCGGCATCAGCGCATGGAGCCCGCTTTCCGGAAGCCCGTAATCGAGCAGCACCGGCTCGAGCTTTCCGCCGTTCAGGCCCGGCGATGCGATAAAGGTCGGCAGCAGGCAAAGGCCCAGCCCTGCCTCGGCGGCGGCGCGCAGCATATCTCCGTTGTCCGCGCGCATCCGCGGCTGCAGGCGGATCGTCTCCCAGCGATCGCCGACGCGAAAGCGCCACTGCTCGTTGCCGTAGATCAGGATGTCGTGGTCGGCGAGCTCGCGGGGCGTTGATGGCCGGCCCTTGCGGTCCAGGTAGGACGCGCTCGCGACCAGGATGCGCCGCACCGGCGCGATCTTGCGGGCGATCAGCGCCGAATCCTGCAGCTGCCCGATCCGAACCGCGAGATCGAAGCCGCCGGCGATCAGATCGACGTTGCGATCGTCGAACGAGATGTCGAGCTCGACCCGCGGATTGTCGGCGGCGAAGTCGGCAAGGGCGGGGGCGAGATGGGAGACCCCGAACGAGAGGGGGGCGGAGAGCCGGATCGGCCCCGCGACCTGGGTCACCGATTCGGCGACCACTTCCTGCGCCGCCTCCAGCTCTGCGAGCACGTTCGAGGCGCGCTCGAAATAGGCCTGGCCGGCGTCGGTCGGCTGGGCGCCGGCGGCGCTGCGGGTGAGCAGACGGGCGGCGAGCTGCTCCTCGAGCCGCGCCACCCTGCGGCTGACGATGGACTTCGACATGCCCATTCGCTCCGCGGCGCGGGAAAAGGCGCCCGTCTCGACGACCCGGACGAAGGCGAGGACGTCGAGCAGATCGACCGATGAGCGTTCCATATCGTGCAACACCATGATGCGCCGCGCGCGGCTACCGGCAACGCCGATAGGCTCCTAGATCGTCCTGGACAAGACAACAGGAGGTTTTCATGACCAAGGTTCTCGTTCTGGACAGCGCCGCCACCGGCGATGCGTCCGTCTCGCGCAGGCTGACCGCCGAGCTGGTCGACGGCCTGCTCGCGCGGGAGCCGGATGCGCAGATCGTTCGCCGCGATATCGGCACTGATCCGATCCCCCACCTCACCGCCGAAACGGTCGGCGCGATCCGCGGGGCGGAGCCCGAGACCGACGCTGCCCGCGCCGCGCTCGCCCTGTCCGATGCTCTGGTGGACGAGCTGCGGCAGGCGGACCTGATCGTCATCGGTGCGCCGATGTACAATTTCGGCATCCCGTCGACGCTCAAGGCCTGGTTCGACCATGTGCTGCGCGCCCGCGTCACCTTCCGCTACACCGAGGCCGGGCCCGAGGGGCTGCTCGCGGGGAGGAAGGCGATCGTGGTCGAAAGCCGCGCCGGCCTCTACAGCGAGGGACCGGCGGCGTACATGGACAGCCAGGAGCCGCATCTCAGGAACCTGCTCGGCTTCATGGGCATCACCGACGTGACCTTCGTCCGGGCCGAGAAGCTCGCTTTCGGGCCGGAAGTTGCCGAGGCCGCTTTGGCCGAGGCGAGCGAGCAGCTGCGCAGCCTCGCACTGGCCGCTTGAGCGCGGCACCGCGAGACGACACTCTGACGACAAGGTTTCCGCCGGCGGCGCGCCCGCGGAAGCATCGAAAGGATAGACGATGATCGACATCCGCTCCTTCCGCAGCCTCGGCCATGCCGATCACGGCTGGCTCAATGCGCGGCATCATTTCTCGTTCGCCAATTATTACGATCCGGCCCGGATGGGGTGGGGCGCGATCCGGGTCTGGAACGACGACGAGATCGCCGCCCAGTCCGGCTTCCCGCCCCATCCGCACAACGACATGGAGATCATCACCTATGTCCGGCAGGGCGCGATCACCCACCAGGATTCGATGGGCAACCAGGGGCGCACCGAGGCCGGCGACGTCCAGGTGATGAGCGCCGGCACCGGCGTGCGCCATGCCGAGTACAATCTGGAGAACGAGACCACGACCCTGTTCCAGATCTGGGTGCAGACGGATCAGCGCGGTGCGCAGCCGAGCTGGGGTGCCAGGCAGTTCCCCAAGGCGGACCGGGCGGGAACCTTCGTCACCCTCGCCAGCGGGTTCGACGGCGACGGCGACTCGCTTCGCATCAACGCGGCGGCGCGGGTGATGGGCGCCACCCTGAAGGCGGGCGAGACGGCCGAGCTCGCCCTCGATCCCGCCCGGCACGTCTATCTCGTGCCGGTGAACGGCGCGCTGGAGGTCAACGGCGTCCGCGCCGAGGCGCGCGACGGAGTCGCGATCACGGGCGAGGAGAAGATCGCCCTGCGCGCGATCGAAGACACCGAGATCGTGCTCGTCGACGCCCGTTGAGGTCCGTCGCGGCTGCCAATGTCGATGCCCCGCCGAGCTCGCTCGGCGGGGCATTTTTCTTGCCGGCTCGCGGCTGAGCAAAAAACCTTGGGTTCGCAGCCGGTTAACCATCTTTCCTTGGCACCGGCGCGAAACTCGGGCGTTGACCGCGCATGCCCCGCTTCTTCTTCCATTTCGAAAACCAGGGCGTTCGCGTTCCCGATGAGACGGGCCTGGTCCTGCCCGATCAGGAAGCGGCCTGGTACCAGGCCGTGCGCAATGCGCGGGACCTCATCCGCGCGGAGAGCGCGATGGGCTGCGGGTGGAGCAATCAGTGGGTCCAAATCGACGACGACAAGGGCGTGCCGGTCGATCGCATTCCGCTCGAGGAGATCGCCCGCTACGCCGGCGGAGTCTGAGGAAGGGCTGCCGGCTCAGGCGCGGCGGAAGACGCCCTTCACGATCTTGCGCGGCTTGGGCGCGACGAGCAGCTCCAGATCGCGCTCGTGCATCGGGCTCTCGAACTCGCAGCCGGCTTCCTTCTCGCGCTTCCAGATCACCCGGCTGCGCTTGGCCTCGAAGCCGGGCAGCTTCAGCCACACTTCCGAGCCCTCGTGGATTTCGTCGGGGACTTCGGCCTTGAAGCCGCCGGCCGAGATGTCGAGAACCACGATCGGAGACCTCCTGGCGCCTTCCTCGCGGAGAGCCGCTGCCAGGTTGACGATCCGCCGCTCGGCCTTGCGGCCGTCGCCGATCGGAATCTGTGACAACTCTGCGTTGATGAACAAGGTAGGTCCTCCGCCGTCGCGCCGCCTGCTCTAGCGGCCCGAACCCTAAATTTCGGTTAGGAGCAGCGGCGTGCCGGCCGCAGCGCGGCGCCGGAGCGCCGTCCGCTCCAGACCTGCCGGAACGGCGTGGACCGGCGCCCCTCGCGGAGCGCCGGTCCCCCTCGATACGCGACACGAGGGGCCGCCGAAGCGGCACCGCCATTCCTGCCCTCAAGCGGTTAAGAAGGTGCTGAGGAACGTGGTTAGCGACCCGTTGACGACGAAAGATTGTCCGGGAAGCTCAGCGGTTTGGGAAGAAAGAAGGCGGAGCCGGCCTGAGCCGCCTCCGCCTCCCCCGGTCGCGTACCATGCGAGGAGGTTACGCCGCCGGGGTTACCGAAGCGTTGAGAGGCTGCGCGCGTCCGGCGAAGGCTCAGACGCCGGTCGGGAGCCGTCTCGTCGCACCGAGCATCCGGGCGAGCAGCGCGTCGAGCTCGGCCAGCGTGAACGGCTTCTGCAGCACGGAAGCGCCCTCTCCGGCCGCGTCGCGCAGCGCGCGGAGCGCGCCGTGGCCGGTCGAGAAGACGACCGGCAGGTCGGGATCGAGATCGGCGATCTCCCGCGCGACCTCGGCCCCGTCCATGCCGGGCATCAGATAATCGAGGATGACCAGCTGCGGCCGCTCCTCGGCGATGACGGCAAGCGCATCGGGGCCGCTCCCGGCCTCCCGCACGCGGTAGCCGAGCTCGGTCAGCGCACGACCGATCGTGGCGCGGACCTGGTGATCGTCGTCGACGACTAGGATCATGCTCTTCCTTTACTCGGCCGCCTCGGCGACCCGCGCGGGGCTCGCCGTCAGCTGATCGAAAGCGTCGGCATAGGCGCCATATTCGGCGACGCTGCGGCGTCGGTAGCTCGACGGCGCCGGCGGCCGCGGGGCAGGGGGAACGACCGGAGGCACGAAGCGCGGCCGTCCGGTCGGGCGCTCGACGACCATCTGGTGGAACCACTCGCCGGCGTAGGCCCCGTCGAAGCGGTGCACGCGCGAGCCGACGATGCGGCCGAGCGGCGCTCCGTCGATGCCGTAGATCGTGGTCTCGAACACAAATCCTCGCGGTTCACCATCGGTGCCATAGACGTACATCGTCATCACGCTGCCCCTTGCTCTTTCCCCCGGCCCCGTGCCGGCGCGACCATGAGCAGCGCCCGGCCGCTGTACGGCAGGTGAATACGGCGGCGAAACGGCGGGCTTTCCCGCCGAGCGGCGCCAGGCCGTGCGGGATGGTAGACGGATCGTTAATGCGCTGCCGTCGCCGCGGCAGGGAATCTCCTTGCGGATCAGCGCTGAAGCGCCGGCGCGCGCCGTCCCAGGGCGAGTCACTCGGTCAGAACCGCATAGAAAGTGGTGAAGCCGAACAGGATGATTCCGAACGCGAGGATCATCATCCCGAAGATCAGCAGCGCATAATGGACCGGATCCTCTCCCTCGTCGCGCCCCGGCTGGGGGCGCGCCGCGCCGCCGATCAGGCGTCGGACGAGGCGCTGGCGGAAGGCCATGTGGTAGCCGACGAGTGCGAACAGGATCGCGACGATGTCTACGGCGATGACGTGACTGGACATGATCTTCTTTCGATGGGCCCGTGCTGAAGCCCCGAGCAGGGCCGGGGGTTCCGTGGCCGCCGCTTCCATTGCCCGTCGATGCCGCTGCGCGGGCGGCTGAGGCGCGTCAGACCGGCGCTTCGCTGGCGTTGCGGGACTGCAGCGCGTGGCGTCGGTGATGCCAGGTGAAGATCGCGAACGCGCCGCGATGCGGACGCCAGGCTTCGGCCAGAGCGCGCAGCGCCTTCTCGGTCGGCTTGCCTTCCAAGCCTATGATCGCGCCGGCTTCGATCTGCACCGCCAGGTCGCCCGCCGGCCAGATGTCGGTCCGCCCTTCGGCGAACAGCAGATAGACTTCGGCGGTCCAGCGGCCGATGCCCTTCACCCGCACCAGCTCGGCGATCGCCTCCTCGTCGTCTTCGGGAAGGTTCGCGAAATCGAGCCGGCCGGAGACGACCTCCTCGGCGAGGCTGCGGGCGTAGGAGGCCTTTTGGCGGGACAGGCCGGCGGCGCGCAACGCCTCGTCGCTGGCGGCGAGCAGCTGCTCCGGCGCGGGCGGATCGCCGACGATCGCGGTCAGCTTCGCCCACATCGACGCCGCCGCCTTGATCGACACCTGCTGGCCGACGATCGCGCGCAGCAGGGTCTGATAGCCGGGCTCGCTGATCCGCGGTTCGGGATAGCCGACGCGCGCCAGGGCGGCGGCGATCCGCGGCTCGCGCGCCGCCAGCGCGTCGAGCGATGTCTTCAGCGTCTCGGCGGAAATCCCCATTGCATGCTCCGTCCCTTGCCAATCCCGCGGCCGGCTAGCATAGGCCCGACCCCGGAACCTCCCGTTTTGTGAAGCAAGGGCAGCATAAAAGACATGGCTGAGCTCACCATCGTCGGCCGCGACGGCACCGAGAAGACCATCGAGGGCAAGAAGGGCTGGAGCGTGATGGAGAATATCCGCGACGCCGGCTTCGACGAGCTGCTCGCTTTGTGCGGCGGCTGCTGCAGCTGCGCGACCTGCCACGTCCATGTCGACCAGGCCTGGCTCGATCGGCTGCCGGCGATGACCGGCGACGAGGACGATCTGCTCGACAGCTCGAGCCATCGCAACGGCGCCAGCCGCCTGTCCTGCCAGATCGAGTTCGGCGACGCGCTCGACGGGCTGCGCGTCACCATCGCCCAGGAGGACTGACGCTCTCGCTCAGAGCTGGAGCAGCGCCTCCGGCTTGCTCGCGTCGAGCGGCCCGACCGTCCAAGTGAGGCTGCGGCCCGCGGCGGCCCGCGCCGGGCCTTCGCGCGTGTTGTTGGTCAGGATCTCGGCGTCGGTGGTGAGGGTGAAGGTCCCTTCCGGCTTCTTCATCCAGCTCTCCGCGGCGCCCTTGGCCTGCGCGCCGACCGCACCCTGCATCGCCGAGCCCATGCCCTGCCAGCCGCCTTCCTTCGGCTGGACGAAAGCCGGCGCGAGGACCCGGATGCGATTGCCGCTGAGGCGTACGACCTTCACGAACGGGATGATCATGTCGATCTCGGGAAAGACCGGGAAGACGAAATCATGGTCCAGGCGCCCGCTGAGCTCGTAGTCGACGTCGAACACGCCGTTCGCCTTGTGCTGCACGCGTTTCCATCCGGCATGGCCCTGCAGTCTCCGGGCGAACTCCTCCATCGTCTTGGGATCGGAAGGATCGATGCCCCCGAGCATCGCCTTGGTCATCTCGGCCTGCTTCTTCTTCTCGGCGAGCCGGTCGGCGCGGCCTTCCTCATATTCCTTTCGCTTCTGCTCGATCTCGGCAGGCGTGCAGTCGTGCGTGTCTCCGAGGACATCGTCCTCATTCTCGTAGCAGACCTGATCCTCGGGTTTGAACGGCTCGTCCTCGCTGGCGATGCCCGCCGCGGCGGAGCCGGGCGAGACGAACACCAATTCTCCGGTGTACCGGTAGGTGAAGCTGCCGTCGCGTCGGACGGACAGCGCGGCGTCGAAGCGGCCGGGCGTGAGCAGGCAGCCCCAGGCGAGCAAGGCGACGGCGGCCGCGGCCGCGATCCGGACGAGCTTCATGATCTTCCCCCCGCGCCCCCACGGCGCCCGCAGACTATGCCTGCGGGCGGTGCCGCGCGCAACGGTCCGGGTCAGGCGGTGCGGGCGGCGTAGAGCGCGATGGCGGCGGCGTTCGAGACGTTGAGGCTCTCGATGCGGTCGCTGATCGGCAGCTTGGCGAGGGAATCGCAATGCTGCTCGGTATTCTGGCGCATGCCTTCGCCTTCCGCGCCGAGGACGAGGGCGACACGGGCGGGCCCCAGCGCCTCCTGGAGGGTGGTGTCCGCCTCCCCGGTGAGCCCGATCCGCCAGAAGCCCGCCTCGGCCATCTCGTCGAGGGCGCGGGCGAGGTTCACGACCCGCACCCAGGGCACGGTCTCGAGCGCGCCGCTCGCCGCCTTGGCGAGCGCACCGGATTCGGGCGGGGCATGGCGATCCTGCGTGACCAGCCCCAGCGCGTCGAAGGCGGCGGCGCTGCGCAGGATCGCGCCGACATTGTGCGGATCGGTGACCTGATCGAGCACCAGCAGCGGCCGCCGGTCCTCGGCCTGGTCGAGCAGGTCGGCGAGCAGGATGTCGTCGAGCCGCTCCACTTCGGCGACGATTCCCTGGTGAGGGGCGTCACGGGCGACGAGCCGGCCGAGATCGGCGGCGTCCGCGAAGGTGACCGGAATGCCGCTGTCGATGTCGAATTCGGCCGCGGCCTCGCGCGTCGCCCAGATCCGCACCACCCGGCGATCGGGGTTCTCCAGCGCGGCCGAGACCGCATGGCGGCCCCAGAAGCGAGGACGGTTTTCGGGCTTGGTCTGCTGGCGGGCTTTGCGGCGCATGGCGGTCCCATGGCGGCCGCGAACGGCGCTGGCAAGGGCCTCGGCGCCCCGATCGGACACGGCACCCATTGCTATCGGACGCGTTTCAGAGGACAGTCGAGCCAGGTGAGGAGACCGCGATGAAGAGCGGAGTCGATCTATTCGTCACCCTACTGGCCCTGCTGTTCATGCCGTTCATCGGCCTGTCGGCAGCCGCGCACGAGGCAGAGGACGGGTCCAACGGAGAATCGATGGCGATCGTTTTCATATCCGTCGTCATCTTCGTCCAGCTCGCGCGCATGTTCTGGCACGGCCTCAAGGAACGTCGGCTGCACCGCTCCCGCTAGTCGCCGCGGGCGCGGTCTAGGCGCTCCGGCTGGGATCGGTGAGCGGCTCGGCGATTTCCTCGGGGCTCGGCATCCGTGCGCTCGCCGGCCGCCCGATCTGACGCTCGACCATCCGCCGCACCTTGGGCGGGGCGTCCCCGCAATGGAGCGCGCGCAGCGTCTCGCTGACCGCGGCGTCGGCCCGGGTGATGCGATTGTTGTGGCGGATGTAATCGAGCCAGGTCGGCGTGTGATAACGCTCGATCCAGACGCTGCGGTCGGAGAGATCGCGCAGCAGGGTCCAGTGCAGCGCGCCGTCGCGCCGGCGGACCCGGCGCCGCTCGGCCATGGCGGCGAGGAAGCGGCGGACGTCGCGCTGGCGGATGCGATATTCGATGGTGACGACCACCGGCCCGCTGCGCGGCTCGATGCGGACGTCGGTGGCGGGGGCCTGCCATTCGCGCAGCGGATCGAGATCGAGGTCGCGGCTGGCGGGCAGGGGGAGCTTGAGCCCGGCCAGGGCGCAGACGAGCTGGAGCGCGCCGGCGGCGAGCAGGGCCGTGCCGATGCCCGATCCCTCGGCCATCCGGCCCCACAGCCAGCTGCCGGCCGCCATGCCGCCGAATGCGCACATCTGGTAGATCGACAGGGTCCGCGCCACGACCCAGCGCGGCGAGTGGAGCTGGACGGTGACGTTGAAGGTGGAGAGCGCCGTCACCCAGGCCGCGCCGGCCAGCACCAGCGCGGCCATGGTGAGGGGGAGGAACGGGCTCAGCCCGGCGATCCCGGCGGCCAGCGCGAAGGCCAGGCAGGCGAGGCGGACGAGGCGTTCGGGCGATCCGGTTGCGCGCAGCCGCGCCCCGGCCAGCGCCCCGGCCACGGCGCCGGCTCCGAACGCGCCGAGCAGCAGGCCGTAGGTCAGCGGGCCTCCGGAGACGACGTCGCGCGCGATCAGCGGCATCAGGGCCGGAACGGCGCTCGCCGCCACGCCGAAGAGGGCGCTGCGCACCAGGACGACCGCGATGGCGGGCGAGAGGGTGACATAGCGGACGCCGGCGGCGATGGCGGTTCCGAGCGTCTCGCGCGGCAGGCTTCGCGGCGGCCGTTGCGGGCGCCAGCGCAGCAGCACGAAGAGCAGGCCGACGTAGCTGACCGCGTTCAGGGCGAAGGCGGCCGCGGCGCCGGCCGCGGCGACGATCGCGCCGCCGATCGCCGGGCCGACGCTGCGCGCGATGTTGAAGCCCATGCTGTTCAGTGCCACCGCGGCCGAGAGGTCGGAGCGCGGCACCATGTCGCCCACCGACGCCTGCCACGCCGGACCGTTGAACGCCGTGCCGCAGCCGATCAGGAAGGTGAAGAGGAGCAGCAGCCAGGGCGAGATCAGTTCGAGCCAGGCGCAGGCGGCGAGCAGCGCCGAGACGAGCAGCATGAAGCTCTGGGCGGCGAGCATCAGGTGGCGCCGGTCGAATGTGTCGGCGAGCGCGCCCGCGACCAGGGCCAGCAGCATGATCGGCAGCGTCACCGAGGCCTGGACCAGCGCCACCAGCTCCGCCGAGGGGGAGATCGCCGCCATCATCCAGGAGGCGCCGACCGACTGGATCAGCCCGCCGAAATTGGAGGCCATGCTCGCCAGCCACACCGATCGGAACACCGGATGGCGGAGCGGCGCGAAGGCGGAAGGCGGGGCGGCGGGGCTCGGGGACGCAGGCATCGATCCGGGAACGCGAGCGGGCGCGGAAGGATCAATCGGTGGGAGCGGGGGCTTCGTGGATCAGCGCGGCCGGCTGTGTGCGGTCGCGGCTCGCGCTCGGCGCTCATGCGCTTCGCCCCGCGCGCTTCGCGCTCGTGCGCTCCAACAAAACCATGCCCCCGGCATGGGAGGTCGCCCCCGCGTGCTCCGCACGCGTGCGCTCCAACTAAACCCTGCCCCCGGCAGGGGAGGTCGCCCCTCGCGCTGCGCGCTCGTGCGCTCCAACTAAACCCTGCCCCCGGCAGGGTTTTGTTGGAGCGGGTGAAGGGAATCGAACCCTCGTCGTAAGCTTGGAAGGCTTCTGCTCTACCATTGAGCTACACCCGCCCAGGGCGTGCTTCGAGGCGCGTGGTGGACAGGGCTGGATTCGAACCAGCGTAGGGGCAACCCCGGCAGATTTACAGTCTGCTGCCTTTAACCACTCGGCCACCTGTCCAGGCGCGCTCGAAGCGAGCGGCTCAATGGCGGACGCGCGTGCGCCTGTCAACGCGTCGATTGCGCGGCGCCGTCGGCCGGCGGTGCCTCACGGGCGCGCGGCGCCGGCCGCGGCCTGCGGCGTGGCCGCCTTGTCCTGCGCCGGCTGCCACACCCGCACGTAATCGACCTCCATGCGCTGGGGCAGGGCGGCGTCGTCGACGCCCTGGGCGCCGCCCCAGGTGCCGCCGACGGCGATGTTGAGGATCAGATATTGCGGCCCGTCGAACGGCCATTCGGCCCGTCCGCCGCCGGTCCTGTCGAAGGTGAAGACGGGCTCGCCATCGATCCCCATCCGGATCCGGTCGGCCCGCCAGTCGAGTTGGTAGGTGTGGAAGGCGCCGCAGGCCTCCTCCACCCGCCGGGTGGCGGTCTTGTGGGTGCCCTTCACGTGGTTGAAGGCCTCGGTGTGGACGCTCTGGTGGACGACGTTCGGATCGTGGCCGACATGCTCCATGATGTCGATCTCGCCGTCGCCGGGCCAGCGGGCGGGGCTGCGATCGGCCAGCATCCAGATCGCCGGCCAGGTGCCGCGGGCGCAGGGGAGCTTGGCGCGGATCTCGAAGAAGCCGTAGGTCCAGCTGGCGGTGCCGCGGGTGACCAGACGCGCCGAGGTGTAGGGCTGGCCGCCCCAGTCCGGCAGCCGCGCCGCCGCCTTTGGCTCGTGCCGCGCCTCGATGATCAGCCGACCGCCCTTTAGGCGCGCATTCTTGCGGCGGCCGGCGGCATAATATTGCCGCTCCTCATTGTGCCAGCCGCGCTTGTTGAACTGGGTGTCGTAGCGCCACTTTGCCGCGTCCGGCAGGCCGCGGCCCTCGAACTCGTCGGACCAGACCAGGGTATCGCCCGGAGGCGGCGCGAGCGGGGCTGCGGAGGAGGCGAGCAGCAGGGCGGCGAGCAAGGTCAAAGCACAGCTCGTGCGGCGAAAGGAGGATGGAAGTCGATCATGCGCGCGACCTTAGCCGCGCCACCGCGGAGGGCAACTCCCGGCCGTTCGGCGGTCAGCCCTTGTCGGGCATCAGCCAGGCCATCAATTCGCCGAACGGGATGGTCTGGTGGAAGGCAATGCCGGCGAGGCCGTCGCTGCACCAGCGCACGACGCCGGGTAGAGGCCGGAAGCCGTCGAGGGTGAGCATCACCTGCGATCCGGTGAGGAGCGGCTCGTCGGTCTCCACCTTGACGCCGCCCTGCGAGATGTCGCGGGTGTTGACGCCGTAGAGGCGGGCGCCGCAGCGCACGGTGGCGAGCCGATCGACCTCGACCCGCGGCATGCGCGGCGTCCAGCCGTTGTCGAGCAGGGCCTGGCTGGAAAGCATCTCCGCGACGTCGACCGGCTCGTCGAACTGGATGCCGATGTTCGAGGCCTCGGCCCATTTGACGAAGCCGTGGATCGGCTGGTTGCCCTTCAGCTCGATCGCCACCCGGTCGCCGACGGCATGACGGGAATAGACATGCGCCATCAGGCCGCCGCCCGAGATGTTGCGGATCAGGCAGAGCTCGCGGCCCCGGCCGCCGATCAGGCTGCCGACGCGCAGGATCGTGATGTGCCGCTTGGCGCGCCGCCGCTCGTGCGGCTCGGGCGTATCCGAGCTGAACGAGAAAATGGTCTCCTCATGCTCTTCCCGCGACAGCGCCGAACCCCTCTCTTCCATCGCGCAAGCTCTCCGGTGACCACCCCGTCCAACAGACCGACTATGGGCCATTTGGTTTAAGACTTGTTACACATAGCCGCTGGTTTTCCACGGATGCCGCCGCAACGGCCCTGCGGGGCGGAGCCCATTCACGGCTTGCTTACGTTTTTGGCCTAGTCCGGCGGGCCATGGAGTCAGAAGCATCGCCCGCGCCGCGGCATGAACCGCGCCCCGCCTCGGCGGTGAGCGCGATGGTCGGCGTCGCCGGCCTGGTCGGACTGTTCGCCTGGCTGGTGATCGCCCGCGCCTATGAATTCTCCGGCCCAAACGCGTCGCTGTGCGCGATGGTCGCCTGCGCCGGTCCGATGGTGCTGTGGTCCTTGCTGGTCGATCGGGTCCACCGCCGCGCCTCGACCGGGATCGACTGGGACGCGCCGCCGCGGCCGCTGCGGGAGACGCTCGACGTCAGTCTCGCCAAGATCACCGGCCTGTGGGCGACGTGGGCGGCGATCGGCTTCCTCTACTGCCTCGGGCGCTGGTATTGGGAGGATCCCTACCTCTTCTCGATGAAATTGTTCGGCCTGGCCGCCGCGCCGCTGCTGATCGTCTCGGTGCCTTACGTGCTGTGGCTGGACCGGCGGCTGGTCGAGCCGCGCGACGGCGCCTGGCATTTCGGCCAGCTGCTGATCGGCCGGTCGGGCCTGGTCGACCGCGAGATGCTGTACGAGCATTTCCGCAGCTGGGCGGTGAAGGGCTTCTTCCTCGCCTTCATGCTGGCGATCGTGCCGGGGAACTGGTTCAACACGGTGACTCCGTCGGCCGAGGAGATCGGCGCGACGATCTTCAGCCTGACGACCTGGATGGTCAGCCTGATGTTCACCATCGACACGGTGTTCGCGACCGTCGGCTACATGCTGACGCTGAAGCCGCTCGATTCGCACATCCGATCGGCCAATCCGTTCGCCGCCGGCTGGGCCGCGGCGCTGATCTGCTATCCGCCGTTCATCATGATGGGGGAGGGGCGCCCGCTCAACTATCATCCCGGGACGATGGGCGAGAACGGCTGGATCCATTGGCTCGACGGTCATCCGATGCTGATCACGATCTGGGCGATGCTGCTCGTCGGCCTGGCTGCGATCTACGCCTGGGCGACGGTGGCGTTCGGCATCCGCTTCTCCAACCTCACCCATCGCGGCATCCTGACCCACGGGCCCTATGCGCTGACCAAGCACCCGGCCTACCTCTCGAAGAACCTGTTCTGGTGGCTGGCGACCCTGCCGTTCTTCGCGACGACGGGGAGCCTCACCGACTGCATCCGCAATACGGCTCTGCTCGCCATGGTCAGCGGCGTCTATTATTGGCGCGCCCGCACCGAGGAGCGGCATCTGCTCGCCGATCCCGCCTATCGCGACTATGCCGAGTGGATGGCGCGCCACGGACCGATCCCGCGCCTGCTGCGCAAGCTCACCGGACGCGCCGCGCCGGTCGCCGTCGCCGCCGAGTGACCCGGGCCGCGGCCTAGACGGGGAGGGGCGCGCGCTCCAGCGCCTCGTGCAGCGCGCTGCCCAGCTGCTGCGAATTGTACGGCTTGTTGACGAACACGAAATCGGCCCCGGCGCCGGCGACGATCTCGTCGCTATAGCCGCTGGCGAGGAGCACCGGCAGGCCCGGCTGCTGCGCCCGCGCCGCGGCGGCGAGCTCGAGGCCGCTCATCCCGGGCATCACCACGTCGCTGAACAGAAGATCGACCTCGTTCCTGCCGAGCAGGGCGAGCGCCGCGTCGCCATTGTCCGCGGCGACGACCCGGTGGCCGAGCTCCTCGAGTAGGGTGATGGCGAACTCGCGGACATGATCATTGTCCTCGACGAGCAGGATGGCGAGCGAGCGGTCGAGCCCCGGCTCGCTCGCCTCGGCCTTCGCCGGCGCGGCCGTCTTGCCCGAGCGCGGCAGCAGCAGGGTGATCGAGGTGCCCTCGCCGGGGACGGAGGCGATGTCGGTCCGCCCGCCGGACTGCGCCGCAAAGCCGTGGATCTGGCTGAGGCCGAGGCCGGTGCCCTTGCCGACCGGCTTGGTGGTGAAGAACGGCTCGAAGACCCTTGCGAGGACGTCCGGCGCCATCCCCGTGCCGGTGTCGGCGATGGTGATCGCCACCCAATCCCCGTCGGCATCGCTGCGATTGGTGGTGGAGAGGGTGATCGTGCCGCCCTCGGGCATGGCGTCGCGCGCGTTGAAGGCGGCGTTGAGCAGAGCGGTCTCGAGCTGGGCGCTGTCCGCCTCGACCGGCCAGAGCGAGGGCGCGAGATCGAGCCGGACCTGGATGCCGCCGCCGAGCGTCCGCGACAGCACGTCGCCCAATGCATCGAGCCGGACGTTGAGATCGAGCACCTCCGGCTTCAGCGCCTGGCGGCGGCCGAAGGCGAGAAGGTGGCTGGTCAGCGTCGCGGCGCGGTCGGCGGTTTCGGCGATCGCCTCGAGATAGCGCAGCCTCTTCTCGTCGCTGAGGTCCGGCCGGCGGAGCAGATCGGCCGAGCCGCGGATCACCGTCATCAGATTGTTGAAATCGTGCGCGATGCCGCCGGTCAGCTCGCCGAGCGCCTGCAGCTTCTGCGACTGGACGAGGGCGGCGCGGGTGTCCTCGATCTCCTGCTGCGCGCGGCGGCGCTCGGTCACGTCGCGGGTGATCTTGGCGAAGCCGATATGCCGCCCGGCGTCGTCGTAGATCGGATCGATCAGCACGTTGGCGAAGAAGCGCGTGCCGTCCTTGCGAAGCCGCCAGGCTTCCCTCTCGTACTTGCCCTCGTTGAGCGCGGTGGCGAGCGCGCGGGCAGGCTCGCCGCGGGCGCGATCCTCCTCGGTGTAGAAGCGGGAGAAATGCTGGCCGACGATCTCGTCGGCGGAATAGCCCTTGATCGCCTGCGCGCCGGAATTCCAGTTGGT
>NZ_SPDV01000012.1 GCF_004564275.1 Sphingomonas parva (ex Maeng et al. 2020) | reverse complement strand
GCCGCGCCCGCCGCGGGCGCCGCGCTCGCGGCGCTGGCCGCCGTCGGCCTGGCCCGCCTCGGGGGCGTCGGCCTGCGTGATCTGCTCCGGGGCCTCGGTGCCCTGGTTGTTTTCGTCAGCCATTTAGAACTCCAATCCGCCCTCGCGGGCGGCATCCGCCAGCGCCTTGACGCGGCCGTGGAAAAGGAAACCGCCGCGGTCGAACACGACCTGGGTCACGCCGGCAGCCTTGGCACGCTCGGCGATCCGGCGACCCACGTCCTGGGCGCTGCCGGTGGTCGCGCCGGTGGTGCCGCGCGCGTCCTTCTCCAGGGTCGAAGCGGACGCCACGGTCCGGCCTTCGACGTCGTTGATGACCTGGGCGTAGATGTGACGCCCGGACCGGTGGATCGAAAGCCGCGGGCGCTCGCCGGCGCGCTTCCGGAGCGAAGTTCGGACGCGCTGACGGCGCCGTTCGAAGAGAGAGAGTTTCGCCATGGCTTACTTCTTCTTGCCTTCTTTGCGGAAGATATACTCGCCGCGATACTTGATGCCCTTGCCCTTGTAGGGCTCCGGCTTGCGCCAGCGGCGGATCTCGGCGGCCAGCTGGCCGACGCGCTGCCGATCGTTGCCCGAGATCACGACGGTGGTCGGATCCGGGGTGGCGACGGTGAGGTCGCCCGGGACGTCGATGTTGACGTCGTGGCTGTAGCCCAGCTGCAGGCGCAGGTTCTTGCCCTGCATCGCCGCGCGATAGCCGACGCCGGTGATCTCGAGGGTCTTGGTGAAGCCCTCGGTCACGCCGGTGACCAGGTTCTGGACCATCGAGCGCTGCATGCCCCAGAAGGAGCGCGCACGCTTGGTGTCGTTCGCCGGCTGCACCGAGATCGACCCGTCGGCGATCTCGTAGCTGATGTCGTCGAGCATCTGCAGCGACAGGCTGCCCTTCGGACCCTTGACCGACAGCGTCCGGCCCTCGGTGGTGGCCGTGACGCCCGCCGGCATCGGGATCGGGCGCTTACCGATACGAGACATCAGAACACCTCCGCGAGCACTTCGCCGCCGACATTCTGCTCGCGCGCTTCCGCGTCCGAGAGAACGCCGCGCGGAGTCGACACGATGGTGATGCCGAGGCCGTTGCGGACCCGCGGCAGATCCTGGCTGCCCGAGTAGACGCGGCGGCCCGGCTTCGAGACGCGCGCCACGTGCTGGATCGCCGGACGGCCTTCGAAATACTTGAGCTCGATGCGCAGGCCGGCGTGGCGGCCGAGCGCCTCTTCCGTGTAGCCGCGGATATAGCCCTCGCGCTGAAGCACGTCGAGGACGCGGGCCCTCAGCTTCGACGCCGGGGAGACGACGCTATCCTTCCGGGCCTGCTGGCCGTTGCGGATGCGGGTGAGCATATCACCCAGGGGATCGGTCAATGGCATGATCTATACCTTACCAGCTCGACTTCGTGAGGCCCGGGATGAGGCCCTTGTTGCCCAGTTCCCGGATCATGATTCGCGAAAGTCCGAATTTGCGATAGTTGGCGCGCGGGCGGCCGGTGATCTGGCAGCGGTTGCGGACCCGGGTCGGGTTCGCGTTGCGCGGGATCTCGGCCATCTTCAGACGCGCGATCAGACGCTCGGTCTCATCGCGGCTCTCGTCGTCCGCAATCGCCTTCAGCTTCGCATACTGGCCGGAGTACTTCTTCACCAGCTTCTTGCGACGCTCGTTCTTGTTGATGGAACTCAGTTTCGCCATGACTTAAGTTCTCGCCTTTCTTGCTTCAGAAGCGAGGGGCCTCAGGCCGCCTGCTTCTGATCTTCTTCGGTGCGCGGGAACGGGAAGTTGAACAGGCGCAGCAGCTCGCGCGCCTCTTCGTCCGTCTTCGCGGTGGTGGTGACGATGATGTCCATGCCGCGCACCTTCTCGATGCGGTCATAGTTGATCTCCGGGAACACGATCTGCTCCTTGAGACCCATCGCGTAATTGCCGCGCCCGTCGAACGACTTGGCGTTCAGGCCACGGAAGTCGCGGACGCGCGGCAGCGCGATCGTGATCAGGCGGTCGAGGAACTCGTACATGCGCTCGCGGCGAAGGGTGACCTTCACGCCGATCGGCATGCCCTCGCGCAGCTTGAACTGCGCGATCGACTTCTTCGCCTTGGTGACGACAGGCTTCTGGCCGGCGATCAGCTGCATCTCGGCAGCCGCGGTCTCGACCTTCTTCTTGTCCTGCGTCGCCTCGCCCACGCCCATGTTGAGGACGATCTTCTCGAGCTTCGGCACTTCGAGACGGTTCTTGTAGCCGAACTTCTCGATCATCGCCGGGACGATGCGCTCGTCATAGTCGCGCTTCAGACGCGCGGTGTACTTGGCGTCAGCCATTGATCAACTCCCCGGACCGCGCGGCAACGCGGACCTTCTTGCCGTCGCGGATCTCGAAGCGGACCCGGCTGGGCTTGCCGTCCTTCGGGTCCGAGATCGCGACCTTGGAAATGTGAAGCGGCGCCTCGCTCCGCTCGAGGCCGCCCTGCGGGTTGGCCTGCGACGGCTTGCGGTGACGCGTGATGATGTTGACGCCCGCGACGACGACCTTGCCGTCCTTCGGCATCGCCTTCGTCACTTCGCCGGTCTTGCCCTTGTCCTTGCCGGACAGGACGACGACACGGTCGCCTTTCTTGATCTTTGCAGCAGCCATGATGTTACAGGACCTCCGGCGCCAGGCTGATGATCTTCATGTGCTTCTTGGCACGCAGCTCGCGAACGACCGGGCCGAAGATGCGGGTGCCGATCGGCTCCTGGTTGTTGTTGACGAGCACCGCGGCGTTCGAATCGAACCGGATGGTCGATCCGTCGGCACGGTGGATGTCCTTGGCGGTGCGGACGATGACGGCCTTGTGGACGTCACCCTTCTTCACGCGACCGCGCGGCGCGGCTTCCTTGACGGAGACGACGATGACGTCGCCAACGCCGGCAAAGCGCCGCTTCGAGCCGCCGAGCACCTTGATGCACTGGACGCGCTTGGCGCCAGAATTGTCGGCAACGTCGAGGTTCGACTGCATCTGGATCATCGATCCATTCCTTCTTTCACTTCAACCGGAACAAGTCCGGCGATCAGTTTCAACGCGAGGCGTACGTGCCTCAGGCGACGTCTGCCTTCTGCGGGGTCGCGTGGGTGTCCACGCGATCGAGGACCCGCCAGGTCTTCAGCTTCGAGATCGGCCGCGTCTCCTCGATGCGGACGGTCTCACCCTCACGAAACGCGTTGGTCTCGTCATGGGCGTGGTACTTCTTCGACAGCTTGATGATCTTGCCGTAGAGCGGGTGCTTCACCCGCCGCTCGACCAGGACCACCACGGTCTTGTCGGTCTTGTCCGACACGATCCTGCCGGTGAGAACGCGCTTCGGCATTCTATCTACTCCTTAGGCCTTGGTCTGAGCGGCGCGGGCGCGGTCGCTCTGCAGCGTCTTGATGCGCGCAATGGTGCGGCGCACTTCACGAACACGCGACGGCTTCTCGAGCTGGTTGGTGGCGGCCTGGAAGCGCAGGTTGAACTGCTCGCGCTTGAGGTCGCCCAGCTGCTCGTGGAGCTGGTCGTCGGTGCGGGTCTTGAGATCGTCGATCTGGGCCATCTCAGGCTTCCTCGGTCAGCGATTCGCCAAGGCGGGCAACCACCTTGGTCTTGATCGGCAGTTTTTCCATCGCACGCTCGAAGGCGGTCTTGGCGAGCGGGCCGGGCACGCCGTCGAGCTCGAACAGGATCCGGCCCGGCTTGACGCGGGCGACCCAGAATTCCGGGCTGCCCTTACCGGAGCCCATGCGGACTTCGGCCGGCTTGGAGGAGACCGGCACGTCCGGGAAAATCCGGATCCAGAGACGGCCCTGACGCTTGATGTGGCGGGTGATCGCGCGGCGGGCCGCCTCGATCTGACGGGCGGTGATCCGCTCCGGCTCCATCGCCTTCAGGCCATAAGCGCCGAAGTTCAGCGCCGTGCCGCCCTTGGCATCGCCATGGATGCGGCCCTTGAAGGCCTTGCGGAACTTGGTGCGTTTCGGTTGCAGCATTGCTCGTTCCTAAACTCAGCGGGCCGGGCGGACGCCGGAGGTCTGAGCCTCCATCATCAGCCGGTCCTGGGCCATCGGGTCATGGCCGAGGATCTCACCCTTGAAGATCCAGACCTTGATGCCGCACACGCCGTAGGCGGTGTGGGCGGTCGCTTCCGCATAATCGACGTTCGCGCGCAGCGTGTGCAGCGGAACGCGGCCCTCGCGATACCATTCGGTCCGCGCGATCTCGGCGCCGCCGAGACGGCCCGAGCAGGTGATGCGGATGCCTTCCGCGCCGAGGCGGAGGGCGGACTGCACGGCGCGCTTCATCGCCCGGCGGAACGCGATACGGCGCTCGAGCTGGTCGGCGACGCCCTGGGCGACGAGCTTGGAGTCGATCTCCGGCTTGCGGATCTCGACGATGTTCAGGCTGACGTCGCTCTGCGTCATCGCACCGAGCTGCTTCCTGAGCTTCTCGATGTCGGCGCCCTTCTTGCCGATGATCACGCCGGGGCGCGCGGCATAGATGGAAACGCGGCACAGCTTGGCCGGACGCTCGATCACCACCTTGGAGATCGCCGCCTGCGGCAGCGTCTTCATGATGAACTTGCGGATCTTGAGATCCTCGACCAGCAGCCGGCTGTAATCGGCGCCGTCGGCGTACCAGCGGCTGTCCCAGGTCCGGTTGATCTGGAGGCGGAGCCCGATCGGAGAGGTTTTCTGACCCATGGTTTACGCTTCCTGCTGCTCGCGGACGACGATGCGCACGCGGCTGAACGGTTTGACGATCCGGCTCGAGCGACCGCGCGCGCGCGGGGTGAACCGCTTCATCGAGATGCTCTTGCCGACCGAGGCCTCGGCGACGACCAGCGCGTCGACGTCGAGGTTGTGGTTGTTCTCGGCATTGGCGATCGCCGAAGCGAGCACCTTGCGAACCTCGACCGCCATCGCCTTCGGCGAGAAGGACAGGATGTTGAGCGCGTCCTCGGCCTTGCGACCACGGATCATCGCCGCGACCAGGTTCAGCTTCTGCGCCGAGCCGCGGATGGTCGTGCCGACCGCCAGCGCCTCGTTGTCCGCGACCTTGCGGGGGGATGCCTGCTTGCCCATGGCTTATCTCTTGCCCTTCTTGTCGGCCGCGTGGCCGGGGAAGTAGCGGGTCGGCGCGAACTCGCCGAGCTTCATCCCGACCATCTCTTCATTCACCGAAACGGGAATGAATTTCTTGCCGTTGTAGACGTTGAAGGTGAGGCCGACGAACTGCGGGAGGATCGTCGAACGGCGCGACCAGGTCTTGATCGGCGCACGGCTGTTGGCGTCCTGCGCGGCCTCTGCCTTCTTCAGCAGCGACAGCTCGACGAACGGACCTTTCCAGACGGAGCGGGCCATTGTTACCTCTTCTTCTTAGCGTGGCGCGAACGGATGATCATCTTGTCCGTCGCCTTGTTGTTGCGGGTGCGGGCACCCTTGGTCGGCTTGCCCCACGGGGTGACCGGATGGCGGCCGCCCGAGGTCCGGCCCTCACCACCACCGTGCGGGTGATCGACCGGGTTCTTGGCGACGCCGCGGGTCAGCGGACGACGGCCCATCCAGCGGCTGCGGCCCGCCTTGGCGAAGTTCTGGTTCTGGTTGTCCGGGTTGGACACCGCACCGACCGTCGCCATGCAGTTGGCGTGGATATAACGCTGCTCGCCTGAATTGAGCCTGACGATCACCATGCCGCGGTCGCGGCCGACGACCTGGACGTAGGTCCCGGCCGAGCGAGCGATCTGGGCGCCCTTGCCCGGCTTCATCTCCACATTGTGGACGATGGTGCCGACCGGCATCGAGCCCAGCTCCATCGCGTTGCCCGGCTTCACGTCGGTGCGGCGGCCGGCGACGATCACGTCACCCGGCGCCAGACGCTGCGGCGCGATGATATAGGCCTGCTCGCCGTCCTCGTACTTGACGAGAGCGATGAACGCGGTCCGGTTCGGATCGTACTCCAGGCGTTCGACGGTCGCGGGAACGTCCCACTTGCGACGCTTGAAGTCGATGTAGCGGTAGCGCTGCTTGTGGCCGCCGGCGATGCCGCGCGAGGTCACGTGGCCCTTGTTGTTGCGGCCGCCGGTCTTGCGCTTGCCTTCGGTCAGCGCCTTGACCGGCTTGCCCTTCCAGAGCGCCGACTTGTCGACGAGGATCAGGCCGCGCTGCGACGAGGTCGTCGGATTATAGGTCTTGAGTGCCATTTCTCGAGCGCCCTCAGATACCGGTGGTGACGTCGATCGACTGGCCTTCGGCCAGCGTCACGATCGCCTTCTTGACGTCCGAGCGCGTGTAGGGACGACCCTTCCAGCGCTTGGTCTTGCCCTTCTGCGTCAGGGTGTTCACGCCCTTGACGCTGACGCCGAACAGCGCCTCGACGGCCGCCTTGATCTGCGGCTTGGTGGCGGAGTTCGCGACCTTGAAGACGTAGCCGTTCTGCTCGCTGAGCAGCGTCGTCTTCTCGGTGATGTGGGGCGCGAGGACGACATCGTAATGATTGATGTCGACCTGGCTGTTCTTCGCCTTAGCCATTGAACCGGGCCTCCAGCTTCTCGACCGCGGCGCGGGTCAGCACCAGAGTCTCATGCTTCAGAATGTCGTAGACGTTGGCGCCGATCGCCGGCAGCAGGTCGATCTGGCGCAGGTTCGACGACGCCTGGGCGAAGCCGACGTTCAGCGCGTCGCCGTCGATCACCAGCGCGGTCTTGCCGAGCCCGAGCTTGCCGAGCTGCTCGCGAACCGCCTTGGTCTTCGCTTCCTGGACGTCCAGGCTGTCGAGGACGATCAGCTGGCCGGCCGCGGCCTTGCTGCTGAGCGCCATCTTCAGGCCGAGCGCGCGGACCTTCTTGTTCAGCGACGGATTGAAGTCGCGGACGCGGGGACCATGGGCCTTGCCGCCGCCGATGAAGACGGGAGCGCGGCGATCGCCGTGACGGGCGGTGCCGCCGCCCTTCTGGCGGCCGAACTTCTTGCCGGTGCGCGCGACGTCGGAGCGCTCGCGGGCGGCGCGGGCGGTGCCGCGGCGCTTCTCGAGCTGCCAGGTGACGACGCGGTGCAGGATGTCCGCGCGCGGCTCGACGCCGAACACGGCATCGTTGAGCTCGATCTCGCCGCTGCCCTTGGCATCGAGGGTCTGAACCTTGACCTTCATGACTTAGCCTTCCTGGGCTTCGGTGGCTGCCGCCGGAGCGGGAGCGTCGGTGGTGGAAGCGGCCTGGCGGATGCCGGCCGGATACGGCGCCTCGGCGTGGCGGGCGACCTTGACGGCGTCCTTGACCAGCAGCCAGCCGCCCTTGTGGCCCGGAACCGAGCCCTTGACGAAGATCAGGCCGCGCTCGACGTCCGTGCGGACGACCTCGAGGTTCTGCTGGGTGCGGTTGCGGGCACCCATGTGGCCGGCCATCTTCTTGTTCTTGAAGACGCGGCCCGGATCCTGGCGGTTACCGGTCGAGCCGTGCGAACGGTGCGAGACCGAGACGCCGTGGGTGGCGCGCAGACCGCCGAAACCCCAGCGCTTCATGGCGCCGGCGAAGCCCTTGCCCTGGGTCACACCCTGGATGTCGACCAGCTGGCCGATCGCGAAATGGTCGGCGGAAATTTCCGCGCCCACGTCGAGAAGCGCGTCCTCGGCCACGCGGAACTCCGCGAGGCGGGCCTTCGGCTCCACCTCGGCCTTGCCGAAGTGGCCGCGCTGCGGCTTGGTCAGGTTCTTGGCCTTGGCAGTGCCCGCGCCGACCTGGACAGCGACGTAACCGTCGTTGTCGGCTTCCTTGCGCGCCACCACCTGAACGTTGTCGAGAGCCAGGACGGTGACCGGCACGTGGCGGCCGTCTTCCTGGAACAGTCGGGTCATACCCATTTTCTTCGCGATCACGCCAGTGCGCATGATCCACACTCCTTAAACAGAGGCCCGCGAGAACTTGTGCGTTCCCGCGGGCGTGCCAGCCCAAAAAAGATACGTGCCCCGCTTGGGCCATTCCCCGCCGAAGCGGAGATGCGGGGGACGCAGACCACGGCAAGCCGTGCGGTATCCCAATTCCCACAAAGTGTTACTTTGTGCGGGCCCCTCGGAGCCCGTCGCCACGCCGGCCTTTCGCCGCGTGACCCGAATCCCTTGGCTCCGAATCTCGGAGCCGCGCCAGCCCTTTAGGCCAGCTTGATCTCGACATCAACACCTGCCGCGAGGTCGAGCTTCATAAGCGCGTCGACGGTCTGCGGAGTCGGCTGCACGATATCCAGCAGCCGCTTGTAGGTGCGCACCTCGAACTGCTCGCGCGACTTCTTGTCAACGTGGGGCGAACGGTTGACGGTGAACTTCTCGATGCGCGTCGGGAGAGGACTGGGGCCGCGGATGAGAGCGCCGGTGCGACGCGCCGTATCGGCGATGTCGCCGGTCGCCTGGTCGAGCACACGATGATCGAACGCCTTCAGGCGAATGCGGATATTCTGCGTTTCCATGTCCATACCGATGCGAAAGAGCCAACCCTCGTGAGAGGGCAATCAAACAAAGCTTTACCGGAGCCTCGCGGCCCCGGTTCGGCCTTAACTCGTCTTGAAAAGGCGAGCCGCCCGAATCTCCCGACCCGGGCGGCTGACGCCCTATATTACTTCGTGATCTCGGCGACAACCCCGGCGCCGACGGTCCGGCCACCTTCGCGGATCGCGAAGCGCAGGCCCTGATCCATCGCGATCGGAGCGATCAGCTTGACGCGCAGCTGCACGTTGTCGCCCGGCATCACCATCTCGGTGCCTTCCGGCAGGACCACTTCGCCCGTCACGTCGGTCGTGCGGAAGTAGAACTGCGGACGATAGTTGGCGAAGAACGGGGTGTGACGGCCGCCTTCGTCCTTCGAGAGCACGTAGACCTCGGCCTGGAAGTCGGTGTGCGGCGTGATCGAGCCCGGCTTGGACAGGACCTGGCCGCGCTCGACGTCCTCACGCTTGGTGCCGCGCAGCAGCGCGCCGATGTTGTCGCCCGCCTGGCCCTGGTCGAGCAGCTTGCGGAACATCTCGACGCCGGTGACGGTGGTCTTGGCGGTGTCGCGGATGCCGACGATCTCGACTTCCTCGCCGACCTTGACGATGCCGGTCTCGACACGGCCGGTGACGACGGTGCCGCGGCCCGAGATCGAGAACACGTCCTCGATCGGCATCAGGAACGGACGATCGAGCGGACGCTCCGGCTGCGGGATGTAGGAGTCGACGGCAGCCATCAGCTCCAGGATCGCGTCGTGGCCGATCTTGCGGTCCGAATCCTCGAGGGCGGCGAGCGCCGAGCCCTTGATGATCGGAATGTCGTCGCCCGGGAAGTCGTAGGACGAGAGCAGCTCGCGGATCTCGAGCTCGACGAGCTCGAGCAGCTCGGGATCGTCAACCTGGTCGACCTTGTTCATGAACACGACCAGCGCCGGAACGCCGACCTGACGGGCGAGCAGGATGTGCTCGCGGGTCTGCGGCATCGGGCCGTCGGCGGCCGACACGACCAGGATGCCGCCGTCCATCTGGGCGGCGCCGGTGATCATGTTCTTCACGTAGTCGGCGTGACCCGGGCAGTCGACGTGCGCATAGTGGCGGTCGGCGGTCTCATACTCGACGTGGGCGGTCGAGATGGTGATGCCGCGCTCGCGCTCTTCCGGCGCCTTGTCGATGTTGTCGTAGCTGGTGAAGGTCGCACCGCCGGTCTCGGCGAGAACCTTCGTGATCGCCGCGGTCAGCGACGTCTTGCCGTGGTCGACGTGACCGATGGTGCCGATGTTGCAGTGCGGTTTCGTCCGCTCGAACTTAGCTTTCGCCATTGTGCCTTACCCTCGTCTTGAAGTTCCAAATTCAATGTTCAGCGATCAGGCGAGCTTCGCCTTGACCTCTTCGGCCACGTTTGCCGGCACCTCGTCATAATGCGAGAACAGCATCGTGTACTGAGCCCGGCCCTGCGTGAAGGAACGCAGCTCATTAACGTAGCCGAACATATTCGCAAGCGGCACCATCGCCTCGACCACCTGGGCGTTGCCCCGGCTGTCGGTGCCCTGGATCTGCCCACGGCGGCTGTTGATGTCGCCGATGACGTCGCCGAGATAGTCCTCGGGGGTGACGACCTCAACCTTCATGATCGGCTCGAGCAGCTTGATGCCCGCCTTCTGGGCGGCTTCGCGCATCGCACCGCGGCCGGTGATCTCGAAGGCCAAAGCCGACGAGTCGACGTCGTGATACTTGCCGTCGAGCAGCTGGACCTGGAGATCGATGATCGGGAAGCCGATCAGCGAACCGGTCTCGGCGGTCTCGCGCATGCCCTTCTCGACCGACGGGATGTACTCGCGCGGGATGTTGCCGCCCTTGATCTCGTCGAGGACCTGGAAGCCCGAACCGCGCTCGCCCGGCGACACCTTCACCTTGACCTCGCCGAACTGGCCGGAGCCGCCCGACTGCTTCTTGTGGGTGTAGGTGAGCTCGACCGGCTTCGCGAGATACTCGCGATAGGCGACCTGCGGAGCGCCGACGTTGGCGTCCACCTTGAACTCGCGCTTCATGCGGTCGACGAGGATCTCGAGGTGGAGCTCGCCCATCCCCTTGATGATCGTCTGGCCCGATTCATGATCGGTCGACACGCGGAACGACGGATCCTCGGCGGCCAGGCGGTTGAGGGCGATGCCCATCTTCTCCTGGTCGGCCTTGGTCTTCGGCTCCACCGAGAGCTCGATGACCGGCTCCGGGAATTCCATGCGCTCGAGGATGACCGGAGCCGTGGACGCGCAGAGCGTGTCGCCGGTCGTCGTCTCCTTGAGGCCCGCCAGGGCGACGATGTCGCCCGCATAGGCCACGTCGATGTCCTCGCGGCTGTTCGCATGCATCAGCAGCATGCGGCCGATCTTCTCCTTCTTGTCCTTCACCGAGTTCAGGACGGTGCTCTTCTCGAGCTTGCCCGAGTAGATGCGCGCGAAGGTCAGCGAGCCGACGAACGGATCGTTCATGATCTTGAACGCCAGCGCGGAGAACGGCGCTTCGTCGGACGCGGCGCGAGTCTCGGTCTCGTCGCTGTCCGGCTTCAGGCCCTCCACCGGCGGGATATCGAGCGGCGACGGCAGATAGTCGACGACGGCGTCGAGCAGCGGCTGCACGCCCTTGTTCTTGAACGCCGAGCCGCAGAGGACCGGGACGAACGAGAAGTTCAGCGTACCCTTGCGGATCAGCTTCTTGAGGGTGGCCGTGTCCGGCTCGTTGCCCTCGAGATAGGCCTCCATCACAGCGTCGTCCTGCTCGACCGCGATCTCGATCAGCTCGGCGCGGGCGGCGGCGGCCTCATCGGCGAGATCGGCCGGGATGTCCTGATATTCGAACTTCGCGCCCAGCGACTCCTCGAGCCACACGATCGCGCGGTTCTCGACGAGGTCGACGAGACCCTTGAAGCTGCTCTCGATGCCGATCGGGAGATAGAGGACGGCCGGGCGGGCGCCCAGGCGGTCCTTGATCATGTCGACGCAGCGCTCGAAGCTCGCGCCGGTGCGGTCGAGCTTGTTGACGAAGCACATCCGCGGGACCTTGTACTTCTCGGCCTGGCGCCAGACGGTCTCGGACTGCGGCTCGACGCCGGCGACGCCGTCGAAGCAGGCGACCGCGCCGTCGAGGACGCGCAGCGAGCGCTCGACCTCGATGGTGAAGTCGACGTGGCCCGGCGTGTCGATGATGTTGATCCGGTGGTCGTTCCAGAAGCAGGTCGTCGCGGCCGACGTGATCGTGATCCCGCGCTCCTGCTCCTGCTCCATCCAGTCCATGGTCGCGGTGCCCTCGTGGACCTCGCCGATCTTGTAGGACTTGCCGGTGTAATAGAGGATGCGCTCGGTCGTCGTCGTCTTGCCGGCGTCGATGTGCGCCATGATGCCGATGTTGCGATAGCGCTCGAGCGGATGGCTGCGGGCCATGATCTTAACTCCAATGTCGGGAGGGAACCGCGCCAGCGGCCCCGATCCCGACGATATAGTGATTACCAGCGATAATGCGAGAAGGCGCGGTTGGCTTCCGCCATGCGGTGCGTGTCCTCGCGCTTCTTAACCGCATTGCCGCGATTGTTCGCGGCATCGAGCAGCTCGCCGGAGAGGCGGGCGGCCATGGTGTTCTCGCTGCGGGCGCGGGCCGAACCGATCAGCCAGCGGATGGCGAGAGCCTGGGCGCGCTCGGCGCGGACCTCGACCGGCACCTGGTAGGTCGCACCGCCGACGCGGCGGCTGCGGACCTCGATGCCCGGCTTCACGTTGTTCAGCGCGTCATGGAACACGCCGAGCGGATCGCGCTTGGCGCGCTGCTCGACCGTGTCGAGGGCACCGTAGACGATGCCTTCGGCGACCGACTTCTTGCCGTCGAGCATGACGGAGTTCATGAACTTGGACAGCACCACGTCCCCGAACTTCGGGTCGGGCAGGATTTCGCGCTTTTCGGGGCGACGACGACGGGACATTGTTTGATACCCTTCTTAACTTCAGGCGCCGGACGGAGCCGGCAGAGCCTTACTTCGGACGCTTGGCGCCGTACTTCGAACGGGACTGGCGACGGTCCTTGACACCCTGGGTGTCGAGCACGCCGCGCAGGACGTGATAGCGGACACCCGGAAGGTCGCGAACGCGGCCGCCGCGGATCAGGACCACCGAGTGCTCCTGGAGATTGTGGCCTTCGCCGGGGATGTAGCTGATCACCTCGCGCTGGTTCGTCAGACGAACCTTGGCGACCTTGCGAAGCGCCGAGTTCGGCTTCTTCGGGGTGGTCGTGTAGACGCGGGTGCAGACGCCGCGCTTCTGCGGGTTCTGCTCCATCGCAGGAACCTTGGATTTCGCCTTCTGCGGCTCGCGACCCTTGCGGATCAGCTGATTGATCGTCGGCATGAAGCCCTTCACCTTAAGTTACTTTACTGAGGCGCAAAATGCGCAAAAAACAGGGCGGCCAACCGGCCCCCTGGCCCTTGCGTCGCATCAGCAATGTTCAAGCTCTTGTGCCCGTCCAGGCACGGCATCTGGGTCTTCGAGAAGAACCACCACCGGCCCCGGGCGAGGCGGCCTATAGCCGCGAGTCCCAGATGGGTCAACGGGCGAAGTTTGCAAGGCCTTGAGCGGATTCGGTTTCGCCGCCCTCGGGCAGCCGCGACGGCTCAGGCCGCGGTCAAATCCAGCCGCCGCTCTATCCGTTCGATACGTGTCCTGAGCCCCGTCAGCTCCATGCGGATCTGGGCCAGGTCGCCCATCATCGCTGCAACATGCTGCTCCAGCGATGAAAGGCGCGCGTTCTGGCTTTCCTGAACCCGCCGGAAGTCGGCGAACTCGGCATGCATTCGCTTCAGCAGTTCCAGCGTGTGCTCAGCGACGTCCATGCATCCTGTCTACCGCATCGGCGATGAACAACCAACTACTCGGTCGTCTCGCCGGTCCACTCGTCATTGTCGTGGTCGCGCTCGGCCTGCTCCTTGGTCTTGTGGACCACCTTGTCCTTGTGCTCGGGCGGGCCGTAGATCGTGTAGAGGCGCAGCGGCTCGGCGCCGGAGTTGACGACGTTGTGGCGTGCGCCGGCCGGCACGATCACCGCGAAATCGTCCTTCACCGCATTGGCCGCGCCGTCGATATAGACGGTGCCCTCGCCTTCCTCGACGCGGAAGAACTGGTCGCGGTCCTCGTGGACCTCCTCGCCGATCTCCTCGCCCGGCTTCAGCGTCATCAGCACCAGCTGGAGGTTCTTGCCGGTGTAGAGCACCCGCCGGAAATCCTCGTTGGCGACGGTGACCTCCTCGATGTTGTCGCAATAGCCCTTCATTCGCTCTTCGCTCCTTTCGTGGCTCCTGAACACGCGCGGCGGCTGCGCTGTTCCCGCTCAACGGAGCGGATCGTGACCCCAGTTCATCAGCGAATAGCGCCAGCGCGAGGTCACCATGTTCTCCGGCTCCTGGGCACGGTGGCGGCGGACGAAGCCGACGACCTTGCGCATGTGGGCGTAATCCTCGTCGTCGCGCGCGGCGTCGGGCGTGCGCAGGATCGCGGCAATCCGCCGCGCCGAGGCCCGGCCGATGCTCTCGCTCTGCCCGGGCCGCGTCTGGCCGACCGCGCGGCTCTCCTCCGTTTCCAGCCACGCCTCGATCTCCTCGGCGCTCATGTTGACCGCCGCCTCGAACGCGGCGCGGATGCTGGCGCGGTCGGGCGTCACCCCTCGTTCTTCACGATCTCGCCGCCCTTGATGACGACGTCGACATCCTCGAGCGCGCGGACGTCGCGGATCGGATCGCCGTCGACGGCGACGATATCGCCCCAGCGGCCGATCGCGATCGCGCCGACGTCCTTCTCGCGGCCGAGAGCCTCGGCGGCGGTGCGCGTCGCCGCCTGGATCGCCTCCATCGGCGTCATGCCGTATTCGACCATATAGCGGAACTGGCCGGCGGCGGTGCCGTGCGGCATCACGCCGGCGTCGGTGCCGAAGACCATCTTCACGCCGGCGCGGTGCGCAGCGCGGAAATTGTCCCGCTGAATCTGCGCGACCTCGCGGTCCTTGCGCAGATTGTCCTCGAGCACGCCGTTCGCGGCGCCCTCGGCCTGGGTATATTCGGTGTTGAAGATGTCCATCGACAGATAGGCGCCGCGCTCCTTGGCAAGGCGAATGCCCTCCGCGTCGATCAGGCTGGCGTGCTCGATCGTGTCGATGCCGGCGCGGATCGCCGCCTTGATGCCGGCGGCGCCATGAGCATGGGCGGCGACCTTTAGGCCCCATTGATGGGCCTCCTCGGCGATCGCCCGCAATTCCTCCTCGGAAAGCTGCTGCTGGCCGGGCTCGGTGTTGCGGGAGAAGACTCCGCCGGTGGCGCAGACCTTGATCACCTCGGCGCCGTATTTGCGCTGCTCGCGCACCCGGGCGCGAAGCTCCTGCGGTCCGTCGCCCACCGCCTTGCCGCGCGCGGCGAGCGAGGGCGGAAGGTAGGTCTGGTCGCAATGGCCGCCGGTCGCGCCGAGCGCATGGGCGGCGGGCACGATGCGCGGGCCTTCGATCAGCCCCTCCTCGATCGCCTGCTTGTAGCCGACGTCGGAATAGTTTTCGGAACCGACGTTGCGCACCGTGGTGAAGCCGGCGCGGAGCATGTCGCGCGCATTCTGCACGCCCTGCGCCACCCAGAACATGTCGGTGAACTGCAGGCCCGAATAGCCGCCGTAGCGCGGATTGGCGTCGAGATGGACGTGCATGTCGATCAGGCCCGGCAGGATCGTCTTGCCGGGCAGATCGATGCGGCGCGCACCGTCGGGAATGTTGGGGCGGCCGCCGTTGCGCGACACCACGGTGGAGATGCGGCCGTCGGTGATCACCACCACCGGCTCCTCGACGACCCGGCCGGCGAGCACGTCGATCATCCGGTCGGCGGTGACGACGACCGTCTCTGCCGGCGCGGGAGCAGCGGCAGCGCCGGCCAGGAGCGCAAGGAGGAGTAGATGGCGCATCGGTAACGGCTCCGTCGGCAAGGTTGCACGCCGACCTAGCCGCAGCGAAACGGATTAGGCCAGCAGCTTCTTCATCTGGTCCAGCACCGTGATGCCGGAGAGCAGGCCGAACAGGGCGACGGCCCAGACCAGGGCCGCGATCCGATAGCCGGCGGGGCGCAGCTCCGGCGCGAGCAGGCGGCGATTCAGCACGATCAGCAGCGCCGAATAGACGAACATCATGAAGGCGGCGACGCAGCCGGCGATGACGAGCAGGACGAGCGGCTGGTCGATGCCGCTGGCGATGATCGCAATGCCGGTCAGCACGATCGTCCAGACGATGCCGGCATAGACCACGCTCTCGCTCCGCCGCCGCCAATAGTTGGTGCGCAACACGTCGGCGGCGAGGCGGCTGGTATAGTCGACGATGCCGAGCGCCGCGGCGAAGAGGGAGAAGGCGCCGATCGCGAGGAACAGGGTGCCGAACCAGGGCCCCACCCTGTCGGCCAGGATTCCGGCCTCGATCGCCAGGAAGGAGATGTCTCGCGGCAGCCCCTCGCGGCCGGAAAGCGTGGCGTAGGCGAGCAGCGAGGTGAACAGGATGGTGACGAAGCTGATCGCGACGAAGGTGGCGAGCTGCTCGACATTGGCGAAGCGCCACCAGGCCCGCCACCGCCCCATCGCCTCGGCATCGGGCTCGAAGCGCCAGCCCGTCGCGGCATCGGCGACCGGCTCGCCGGTCAGCGGGCTGACGATCCGCGGCGCGTGCGCGCCCATGCCGAAGCCCTTGTCGCGGATCCAGTTCGACTGGCAGAGATTCTGCCCGCCGCCGGCGCCGGCATAAGCAAGCGCACCGAGCAACAGCGGCCAGCCGAGCTCGCCCGCGGACATCGCGACTTGCGCGGCCATTGCCGGAGCCTCGATCCACGCGCCGGGCGGGATTGCGAACAAGGTGGCGACCACGATCAGCAGGCCGACCGCCGCGACCTTCAGCATCTGCGTTCGCTCGAGCGCCCGGTAGACGACCGGAGAGAGCGTCAGGACCAGGCCGATCGCGACCAGGATTCCGATCGCGATCCAGCGCACGTTCCCGCCGACGAGATAGGTGACGAGGGTGGCGGCGCCGGTCGCCCAGCCCGGCCAGAGATTGGCGGCGATGGCGAGCAAGGCGAAGACCAGGCCCCAGTGGCGGCCGAGGCGGCTGAAGCCGGTCAGCACCGTCTCTCCGGTCGCCAGCGTGTAGCGCTCGATCTCCATGTTGATGAAGAACTGGGTGGCGAGGCCGACGGCGGCGGCCCAGAGGAAGACGAGGCCGACCTGGCTCGCGATATAAGGGTAGAGGATGAACTCGCCCGAGGCGAGGCCGACGCCCGCGGCGACGATCCCGGGACCGACGATCCGCCACGGCGAGGCGGGCGGCGCGGGCAGCGTCGCCGGCTTGAGCGGCGGCAGATATCCCGCCTCGGCCTCCGTCCGCCCCTCGCCCGAACGGTTCATTGCGCCGGGGCCGTCACGCGCGGCGGCGGGGCGAACGGCGCGATGCCGAACTTCGCGTAGATCTCGCTCGGGAAATAGACCGTGCCGTCCTTCACCACCATCGAGATCGTCTTGATCGCTTTCAGGTCCTTCGTGGGATCGCCGGGGACGAGGAAGAAGTCGGCGAGCTTGCCCTTCTCGATCGAGCCGAGCCTCTGATCCTGGCCGAGATAGGCCGCCATGTCCCAGGTCGCGCGCTTCAGCACCTCCGCGGGGCTCATGCCGAGCCGCTGGAACAGCTCGAGCTCGCGGTGATAGGTGAAGGCGCCGCCGAGATCGGTGCCCGGCACGATCATCACGCCGCGCTGGTGCAGCGCCTTCAGCGTCGCGACGATCTGCTCAAAGGCGGCACGATAGGCAGCATCGTCGCCCGGCTCGGAGAGATCGACCCAGGCCTGCTTCGCCTGGCGCTGCTCGGCGACCGGGAGATGGTCGAGATAGTCGGCCATGCCGACGGGAACCTCGCCGTTCCGCGTCTGGGTGAACGTCTCGTGGATCGCGATCGTCGGATCGATCGCGATCTTCCGGCTGACGATCATGTCCATCGTCTTCCTGACCTTCGGCTGATCGAGGTCGAAGCCCTTGAGCCGCCGCAGCGCGGTCAGCCGCAGCAGGTTGCGCGTATCCTCACCGGGCTGGAGCACCCAGCCGAGCACGAACTGGTTGATATGGGTGAGCTCGTCATAGCCCGCCTCCATCATCGCATCGGCGGTCGAGAAGGCGGGCACGTGACCGGAGACGCGCATGCCGAGGCGGTGCGCCTCCGCGACCATGGCCGGCACCCACGCCGGATCGACGCTGTTGTAGATCTTGATCTGCCAATAACCGCGCGCGCCGTACCAGCGCACCGCTTCGACCGCTTGGGCCTCGGTCTCGGCGACGATGCCGTTGTTCGAGCTGAAGGGGCTGCGGCCCTCGATGAAGCCGCTCTTGACGATGCGCGAGCCGGCCGACCGGCCGCTCTCGATGCGCGCGATGATGGCTTCGAGCTCGTCATTGTCGTTGCCCATGTCGCGGATCGTGGTGATCCCCGCGGCGAGGTTGAGCACGGCGTCGTCCTCGGAGACGTGGCCGTGCATTTCGGTCATGCCCGGAACCAGCGTGCCGCCGGCTCCGTCGATCGTCACCTCGCCCGGCGTCGCCGGGCTGTCGAGCGGCTCGACGGCGGCTATCGCGTTGCGCCAGACCAGCACCGATTTGGGCTCGGTGAGCGCCAGCGCCTTGGGATCGAACAGGCGCACGTTGCGGATCCGCACCGGCGCCTCCCAGCGATGGGCGGCGGCCTTCTGGATCTCGGCGTAGCGCGCCGCCGACATCGTCTCGGCGAGATCGCGGAGCCTCTGGTCCTCGCCTTCATAGCCCTTGCGGACGGTGACGCCGCGGCCGCCGATCGAGGCGAACAGCCGGCCCTCGCCGTCGAGCAGGAAATAGGTCGGATTGAGGCTCATTCCGGTCAAGGCGTAGGCGGTGACCTCGATCGGCCCGCCGGCGCCGCGCACCGTCAGCGTCTCGCCCTTGTCGAGCCGCAGCGTCCCGCCGGGACGCGCGGGCATCTGGTGGTCGGAGTCGGCGAGCAGCGCGCGGCCGTAGAGTCCGAGCGCGAAGGGGCTGCCGTTCTGGGCGATGTAGAGGCTCGGCGCCTGGACCGCAGCGCGCCCCGAGCCTGTGGTGTCGGTCCAGCGCGCCGTCTTCCCGCTCAGGGCAAACGTCTCGTCCACCTTGCCGCCGAACGTCGTCGCGCCGGTCACCCGCCAGGCGGTGGGGATGCCGTTCGCATCGACGGTCAGCGTCTCGGCGATCGTCGGCCCGCGCCCGTTGTTCTTGACGTCCCATTCGATCGAGGTACGCGCACCCTCGGTCGTCGCATCGAGATGACCGACGTTCCGCCCGCCGACGATCACGGTGTAGCTTTCGCTCCGCGGTGCCGCGGACAGCGGTGCGATGGCGGTGGCGGAAAGAAGGGCGGCGGCGAGCGAAGAGGCACATTTCATGCCCGAGATAGAGCATGGCCTCCGACGGGCTTCAAGCCGGCCGGTTCAGCCGCGCCCGCACCGCGGCAACGAACGCCTCGGCGGCACCATCATCGTCTTCGAAGCCCCTGATTCGCACGAGATCATGCCGCAACTCTAAAACGATCTCGCGCACATCTACCCAGTTCGCGCGTCGGGTCTCAATGCGAACATCTTCAACCTCGTCCCAGACTGCAGGTCGTGCGCGGAGGCTCGGATGGAAAGATATGCCACGCTGAGACGCCGTGGCAGCGACTCCGTCGGCCCAGCGGTGGCCGAGCCGGACGAACCACCACAACAGGAGTCCGGCCGGAAGCAACCAGAGCACCGCTATGCCGCCGACGGTCGCGCCATTAGCGAGTTCGGCGAGGGCGCGCCGCCTGCCGTGCCCGAGGAAGCCGGGGCGAGCCGCTGCGACTCCGAAGGCGACGATGCAGACGGCGAGCAGGGGCAGCACACAGCCCATGTTGCCGGTGGCGAAGCGCAATTCCACGGACGTGCCGGCGTTCGGCTGCGCACTGGCCGGCGGCGTGTCGACAGAGTGTGAAGGCGGAATCACGCCGCTTCACAGCATGGGCGCCGGCTCTGCGCAATGAAGCGCTTATTGGCCGATCTTGCCCTGCAGCTGCTTCGCCTGGTCGAGGTGACGCTGGATCGGAGCCGCCACGGTCGATGCGTGCTGCTTGAGCGGTGCCGCGTCGCCGCTCGCGGCATAGCCCTGGACCAAGGCCAGCGCCGTCTCGTGCGCGGGTATTTGCTGGGAGAGGAAGAGCTTGTCGAAATCGGCGCCGCTCGCCGCCTGCAGCGCCTGCACATTGCCCTGCTGCTCCGCGGTCATGGCCGACAGGACGGGAACGGGCGGCTGCACCTGGGCCGCCGCCGTCTTGAGCTCGGCAGTCGATTTCTCGTGATCGGTCACCAGCATCCCGGCGAACGCCTTCACCTCGGCATCCTGCGCCTTCTGCTGCGCGAGCCGGGCGCTCTCGATCTCGAACATGTCGCTCGCCGCCGCCGTGGCGACGTAATCGGCGGCCGTTCCGGCCTCGGTGGTCGCCGCCGTGTTGCCGGTCGCGGGCTCGCCGGTCGCCATGTTGTCGGTGGCGAGGCTGTCGCTCGCCTCGGCGCTCTCGTTGGCGCCGCCGCCGCCGCTGCATGCGGCGAGGGTCAGGGCCGTCGACGCGAAAAGGATGGTGAGCCGCATTGCCGCTCCTCCTCGATCATGATGATCGGCCCCGAACGTCTCGCGAGAGGCGCCGTTCCGCCGCAGCGGAACGGATCGCTCAATAATGCAGCGCGCGTCCGTAGGCGTCGAGAACGCTCTCGTGCATCATCTCGGACAGCGTCGGGTGCGGGAAGACCGTGTGCATCAGGTCTTCCTCGGTCGTCTCGAGCTGCCGCGCGATCGCATAGCCCTGGATCAGCTCGGTGACCTCGGCGCCGACCATGTGCGCGCCGAGCAGCTCGCCGGTCTTGGCGTCGAAGACGGTCTTGATGAAGCCTTCCGCCTCGCCGAGCGCGATCGCCTTGCCGTTGCCGATGAAGGGGAACTTGCCCGTCTTCACCTCGTGCCCCGCCTCCTTCGCCTTGGCCTCGGTCAGCCCGACCGAGGCGACCTGCGGCCGCGAATAGGTGCAGCCCGGAATGTTCCAGGTCTCGAACGGATGCGGCTTCTTGCCGGCGATCGCCTCCACGCAGACCACGCCCTCGTGGCTGGCCTTGTGGGCGAGCCAGGGCGGACCGGTGACGTCGCCGATCGCATAGACGCCCTCGACGTTGGTGCGGCCGTAGCCGTCGGTGACGATATGGCCGCGGTTGGTCTCGATGCCGAGCGCCTCGATCCCGATGTTCTCGGTGTTCGGAACGATGCCGATCGCGACGATGCAGTGGGAGAATTCCTCGGTCGCGCCGCCCTTCAGCGTCGCCTTGACGCCGCTGGCGCCGGTCTCGATCTTCTCGACGCCGGAGCTGACGTGGATCTTCATCCCCTGCTTGGTCAGCGCCTTGTGCACGAACGCGGAGACCTCCTCGTCCTCGACCGGCAGGATGCGGTCGAGCATCTCGACGATCGTCACCTCGGCGCCCATGTCCGAATAGAAGCTGGCGAACTCGACGCCGATCGCGCCGGAGCCGATCACCAGCAGCTTCGACGGCATCTCGCTCGGCACCATGGCGTGGCGATAGGTCCAGATGCGCTTGCCGTCGGCCTTCGCGAACGGCAGGTCGCGGGCCCGCGCGCCGGTCGCGACGATGATGTGCTTGGCGTTGAGCTCGGTCGTCTTGCCGTCCTTGGTGACGGTGAGCACGCCCTTGCCCTTCAGCGCGCCGTCGCCCTCGACGACCGTGACCTTGTTCTTCTTCATCAGACCCTTGACGCCGGCGTTGAGCTGCCCGGCGACCTTACGGCTGCGGTCGACGATCTTGGCGAGGTCGAAGCTCACTTTCTCCGCCGAGAGGCCGTAAGCCGAGGCGTGGGTGAGATAATGGTTGATCTCGGAGGTCCTGAGCAGGGCCTTGGTCGGGATGCAGCCCCAGTTGAGGCAGATGCCGCCCAGCTTCTCGCGCTCGACGATCGCCGTCTTGAGCCCGAGCTGACTCGCCCGGATCGCCGCGACATAGCCGCCGGGCCCGGAGCCGAGAACGATGAGATCGTAAGTGTCAGCCATTCTCGCCCCCTCTTACGCCAGCATGCCGAGCGGGTTCTCGACCAGGCGCTTGAACGCCTGCATCAGCTGGGCGCCGTCGGCGCCGTCGATCGCGCGGTGATCGAAGCTGCCGGTGGCGCTCATCACGGTCGCGATCTGCAGGCTGTCGTCGACCACGTAGGGCCGCTTCTCGCCGGCGCCGATCGCCATGATCATGCCCTGCGGCGGATTGATCACCGCCTCGAACTGCTTGATCCCGTACATGCCCATGTTGCTGAGGCTGGCGGTGCCGCCCTGATATTCCTCGGGCTTCAATTTGCCTTCGCGGGCGCGGCCGGCGAGCTCCTTGATCTCGGTGGCGATCGCCGAGAGCGCCTTGGAATTGGCGTCCTTGACGATCGGCGTGATCAGCCCCGTCGGAGTCGAGACGGCGACCGAGATGTCGGCGCGCTGGAACGTCACCAGCTCGCTGCCCGTGTACATGACGTTGCAGCTCGGCACTTCCATCAGCGCCGCCGCCAGCGCCTTGATCAGCATGTCGTTGACCGACAGCTTGACCCCACGGCTCTCCAGCCCGGCGTTGAGCTCGGAGCGCAGCTTGAGCAATTTGTCGAGCTGGACGTCGACGGTGAGATAGATGTGCGGGACGGTCTGCTTCGATTCGGTGAGGCGGCGCGCGATCGTCTTGCGCATGTTGGAGAGCTTGACTGCCTCGTGCGGGATGTCCGGCACGCCGTGGACGACCGGCGCCGGCGCCGCTGCGGGCGCACCTGCCGGAGCCGCCGCGGGCGCTGCGGCCGGCCTGGGCTGACCCGGCCGGGCGCCGTCGATGTCCGCCTTGACGATGCGGCCGCCGGGGCCGGTGCCCTGCAGCGCCGAAAGATCGATACCCTTCTGCTCGGCCAGCCGCCGCGCCAGCGGGCTGGCCTTGACGCGGTCGCCTGCGCCGGGCTGCGCGCCCGTCGGCGCCGCCGCGGCGATCTTCTTGTCCTCGGCCGGGTTGGCGCCATAGCCCTTCACCTCGGGCGACGGCGCGGGCGTGGCCGGCTGGCCGGCGCCGGTCTCGCCGCCGTCCTTGGCGACGGGCTCGGCCGCCGCGGCCGGTGCGGAGGCGGCACCGACGTCCTCGCCCTCGGAGGCGATCAGCGCGATCACGGTGCCGACCTTCACCTCGTCGGTCCCCTCCGCGACGAGAATCTTGGCGATCGTCCCTTCGTCGACGGCCTCGAACTCCATCGTCGCCTTGTCGGTCTCGATCTCGGCGAGCAGGTCGCCGGCGGCGACGGTGTCGCCCTCCTTGACCAGCCATTTTGCGAGGGTGCCCTCTTCCATCGTGGGCGAAAGGGCGGGCATCTTCAGTTCGATGGGCATTTGCGCCGAACTCCTGGGCGTCGACTTGGCTTCATGCCCAAACAGCATAGGAAGGCCCGCGGTCAAGGCCTGTCCTTCGCGCGCACCGCCGCCAGCGCACCCGCCCGCCGTCCGCTGCGCTTGAAAGGCCTGTCGATCCGTCGCACCATGGCCGCTCGAAACGGGGGCAAGCATGGGTTCCTACCTGGTGGTGATCGACGACACGAACGAGGGACGAGTCGCGTTGCGCTATTCGGCGCGGCGCGCGGCGCGGACCGGCGCGAGCGTCGAAGTGCTGGCGATCGTGCCGCCGGCCGAGTTCGTCCAATGGGGCGGCGTCCAGGCGGCAATGGAGGAGGAGGCACGGCTTCGTGCCGAGGCGATGCTGCTCGAGGCGACCGGCGCGATCGTCGAGGAGGCGGGCATCCGCCCGTCGATCCTGGTCCGCCAGGGCGAACCGGAGAAAGCGATCGCCGAGCTGCTGAAGGAGCGCAGCGACATCTCGGCCTTGATCCTCGGCGCCGCCGCGGAAGGCGGGCCGGGGCCGCTGGTCACCCATTTCTCGGGGGCGATCGCCGGCACGCTCCCCTGCCCGCTCGTCATCGTTCCCGAGCGACTCGCCGAAGAGGCGCTGGACCGCCTGACCTGAGCGGCCGCCCTGCGGGGCGCGTGGAAGGGAACGGCCGGCGTCCCCCGGGGTTCAGCCCCGCTCGCCGGGATACGGCGCGACGCGGTGCGCCTTCACCCGCTTGGTCCTGACCTTCACCCGCGGCGCCGGAGCCCGCTCGGTGACATAATCGTAATAGGTCACCTGCTCGACCACGGGGGCGGTGGTCACCGTCGTCTCCGTCACCACCACCGGTCCGCACGAGCAGGCGCCATAGCCGTAGGTCGCGCCGTAGCCATAGCCGTAGCCCTGATGGTAGCCGGCCGGCGGCGGCGGCGGCCCGTAGCCCGGGCCCGGCGGCGGCGGGCCGTAATCGGGCCCTTCGGCATAGGCTTCGTCGCCGCCGCAGCCGTTGCGGTCGCAATTCTCGGCCCATTCATAGTCCCAGCGCTCGGGCTGGAAATCGCCGTCTCCGACATAGACCGGAATGCCGCTGCGATCGTAGCCCCAGCGATCCTGATAGCGGTCCCACTCATAACCGTAGCGGCCGTCGCGGACCCGGCCCTCGCGGTCGATCAGCAGGGCGTCGTCATAATAACGGATCCAGCGCGTGCCTGCGTAGGGCTGCGGGAAGCCGTACATCCCCCAGTTCTGGACGACGAACTGCGGGCCCCACCAGAAGGACGGAACGAAGCCGCCCCGGTTGATCCGCGAGATGTGCCCGAAGCGCCCGCCGCCGCCGCGCATATTGTGATGAAAGCGCGTGACATTGCCGCCGTGCATCTGGCCGGGCGCGTGACCGACCATCGCCCCCGGCGGCGGACGATGCATCTGGCGCATGCCGGCGCCGGGCCCGGCCGAGCCCAAATGGCTTCCCCGCGGCGCCATCGGCGCACCCTGGGCGCCGGCGGCCGCCGCGCCCGCGATCGCGACGGGCGGCACGGCATAAGGATCGGGATCGGACACGGTCTGGGCCGCGGCGACCGGCGCCAGAGCGGCCGATGCGGCCAATGCGACAACCAGCTTGAGCGTGCTCATCTCTGCAGTCCCCTGTGCGTAAGCAGGCGCGCCCGAACCGCAGGCCGGTCCTGACGTTAACGCTTTCTTAACGCTTGGACGCAGTTTTTTCTACCGAGGCGAGCCGCGGCGCCAGGAGCCGTGCCAAATCGACACAGCCGGCGACATCCTGCGCGTCGAACCGTGCGGTGCGTGGACTGTCGAGATCGATGACGCCGATCAGCATGCCTTCGTGCACCACCGGCACGACCAGCTCCGACGCCGAGGCGGAGTCGCAGGCGATGTGGCCGGGGAAGGCATTCACGTCCTCCACGCATTGCGGCTCGAGCGTCGCCGCCGCGGCGCCGCACACGCCTTTGCCGAACGGAATGCGGATGCACGCGGCGCGACCCTGGAACGGCCCGAGGACGAGCTCCCCCTCGACGTTGCGGTAGAAGCCGGCCCAGTTGAGGTCCGGCAGCGTCTCCCAGAGCAAAGCCGCGATGTTGGCCATGTTGGCGACCGCATCCGGCTCTCCGGCCGTCAGCGAATCGGCCGCCGCGACAAGCTCGCGGTACAACTCGGCCTTGTCTCCGGCCGCGATCCTGAAATCGTACACTCTCGTCTCCGTCTCTTCCGGCGGGCGCGCCGCTCAGTCGAGGCTGATCCGCCCGCGGCCCTGCTTGATTGCGCCGCGCTGCTTCTTGCCTTCGAGCCTCTTCGCCTTGGCGGCGCGCGACACCTTGGTCTTGATCCGCTTAGGCTTGCGGATGTGGGCCTTGCCGATCAATTCCGCCAGCCTCGCCCGCGCCTCCTGGCGGTTGGCGTCCTGGCTGCGGTGGGTGCGGGCGGTGATCACGATCTCGCCGTCGCTTGTCATCCGGCTGCCGGCGAGCTCCTTCAGCCGTCGGTAGACCGGCGGCGCCAGGCCGAGCTTGAAGACGTCGCAGCGCAATTGCACCGCGGTCGCCACCTTGTTGACGTTCTGCCCGCCCGGGCCGCTCGAGGCGATGAACGTCTCCTCGAGCGCGTCTTCCGGGAGGACGAAGGGCTCAGGCGTCTCCATCGGCGAACCCGGCGGCGGTGAAGGTCGGCGGCAACGGCGCCAGCGCCTCGATCGGCGCCTTGCCCGGCCGCTCGACGCTCAGCGTCCGCGCGTGAAGCAGCATCGGCCCCCGCCCCGCGCCGTAGACCGGGTCGCCCGCGATCGGCAGGCCGAGCCCTTCGGCGGCGTGGACGCGAAGCTGATGGGTGCGGCCGGTCTGCGGCATCAGCAGGAGCAAGGCCCGGCCGTCCTTCACCGCCAGGCGGCGCCACCGCGTTACCGCCGGCTTGCCCTTGTGCGCGTCCGGCACGATCCGCCATCCCGCCTCACGGCTCGAGATCTTGGCGAGCGGCATGTCGATCTCGCCTTCCTCCGCCTCCGGCACGCCGTCGAGCACGGCGAGATAGGTCTTTTCGACCCCGCCCGCCTCGAACGAAGCGGCGAAGCGCTTGTGCGCCTTGGGATTTCGCGACAGGAGAAGGCAGCCGCTGGTGTCGCGGTCGAGCCGGTGGACCGGCGCCGGCGGGCGCTGGAAGCCGAAGCGCAGGGCGGGCAGATAATGCTCGAGGCTCTCGCGGGTCCGGGGTCCGGGGTGGACGGCGAGGCCGGCGGGCTTGTCGATCACCAGCGCCTCGGCATCGATGAAGAGGACGCGATCTTCCCACATCGCGCCGCCCTGCCACGACTGTGGCGGATACGCAACGACCCGCGCAAGTTTCGGTAATCCGGCCTTAATCTCGAATTAACCTTTTGCGTTCATACCTCCAATAGTTAATGACTAGGCGACCAGCGAAGCGAGGGCGAAAAATGCCCTGCACGCGGAGCAAAAGGGGCGATGCCGATATGCGAGTGCTGCTGATCGAAGACGAGCCGACGACGGCGAAGAGCATCGAGCTCATGCTGGGCGCAGAAGGCTTCAACGTCTACACGACGGACCTTGGCGAAGAGGGTTTGGACCTCGGGAAGCTCTATGATTACGACATCATATTGCTCGATCTGAACCTTCCCGACATGCACGGTTACGACGTGCTGAAGAAGCTCCGCATGGCGAAGGTCGGCACGCCCGTCCTGATCCTGTCCGGCATCAGCGAGATGGATTCGAAGGTGCGCGCCTTGGGCTTCGGCGCCGACGACTACGTCACCAAGCCGTTCCACCGCGACGAGCTGGTCGCCCGCATCCACGCCGTGGTGCGCCGCTCCAAGGGCCACAGCCAGTCGGTCATCCGCACCGGCAAGCTGGCCGTCAACCTCGACGCCAAGACGGTCGAGGTCGACAGCGCCCGCGTCCACCTCACCGGCAAGGAATATGCGATGCTGGAGCTGCTCTCGCTCCGCAAGGGCACGACCTTGACCAAGGAAATGTTCCTCAACCACCTCTACGGCGGCATGGACGAGCCGGAGCTGAAGATCATCGACGTCTTCATCTGCAAGCTCCGCAAGAAGCTCTCCCTCGCCTGTGGCGGCGACAATTACATCGAGACCGTCTGGGGCCGCGGATACGTGCTGCGCGATCCGGACGACATCGAGCAGGCCCAGGTCGCGTAGCGCCGGCCGAAAGATCACGTACGCCGGACATCCGGCGTGGGGAAGAACCGGCGTCCGCGCGAGCGGGCGCCGGTTTTGCTTTGGGCCCCAGCCGCCTTCACGAATCGCGTGAAGCGGCTAGCGCGGCGGCTCGGCGCCGGGCAGCGCGATGGCCGATTGGCGCAGCACCAGCGCCGGACGCACGTCGGGCAGCGACAGCGGCTCGAGCGCGTCGCCGACGATCGGGGCGAGCAGCTTGAGGGCGGCCATGTTCCCCATCTCGCGGATCGGCAGCCGCACCGAGGTGAGGTTCGGCCAGACCCGCGCCGCCATCGGAAGATCGTCGAAACCGACGATCGAAAGCTGGGCAGGCAGATCGAGGCCGCGCTCGCGCGCCGCCTGCATCACCCCGATCGCCATGTCGTCATTGAGCGCGAAGATCGCGGTCGGCGGATCGGCGAGGCCGAGCAGCCTGTGCCCCATCTCGACGCCCGATTCGAACGTATAGGCGCCTGCCACGTCGCAGGCCGGATCCAGGGTGATCCCACGCTCGGCAAGCGCCGACAGGAAGCCTTGGCCGCGGACTTCCGACGAGCAGAAGGAGGAGGGCCCACGCACGAGCGCGATGCGCCGGTGTCCCTGGTCGACGAGCCAGCGGGCAGCCTCGGCGGCGCCGAGCTGGTCGTTGGTCGTGACCATCGCCTCCGGCTCGTCGAGCGCGAGGGCGGCGACCCGGACATAACGGCAGCCAAGCTCGCGGAGCAGGGCGATGATGCGCTCGTCCTCGGAAAGCGGCGGCGGCAGGATCGCGCCCGCCAGCCTTTGCCGCTCGACGAAGCCCCTGATGTCGTCGAGCAGCGAGGGCGCCTCGCGGGAGCAGGGATGCACGACCAGCTCGAATCCCAGGGGTCCCAGCGCGTCGAGGACGCCGAGCTGCATGTTGACGACGTAGGTGGGGCTCGGATTGTCGTAGATCAGGCCGACGAGGAACGAGCGCCGGAAGGCGAGGCTGCGCGCCTGGAGGTTCGGCGTGAAGCCGAGCGCGCAAATGGCGTTGTCGACCCGCTCGCGGACGTCCTCCCCGACCGTCGCGACGCGATTGATCACCCGCGAAACCGTCTTCTTCGAGACTCCGGCGAGGTGCGCGACGTCGTTGATCGTCGGCCGCTTTCCGGGGCCGGACGGAGTGTGCTCGTTGTCAGGCACGTCGGTCATCGTCCCCTCCGCGTCCGGGCGCCGGTTCCCGCGCGGCGCTGATCACTCCTGCCGCACCCTGGGACGGAGTGCGGATCCTCAATAGCAGTGGCGTGCCCATGGTCGACAGCCGCGCGATCAGCGTCCGAGGAACCCGAGCCGGCGTGCCCAGGCCTGCCAGTCCTGCGGCCAGCGCGATGCCGGCCGATCCGAAGCCAGGCTGAAGCCGAAGCCGTGGCCGCCCTCCTGGTAGACGTGAAGCTCGGCCGGGACCGCCGCGGCGGCAAGCGCGGCGTACAGGGCGAGACTGTTCGCCACCGGTACCGTCCGGTCGTCCGCAGCGTGGAAGACGAACGTCGGGGCGAGGCCGGATCGGACGCGCTCGTTGAGGGCGCGGGCCGCCTCGGCGCTCGCCTGGACGGCGCGGCCGGGCCGCGCGCCGATGTTCATCACGGCATAGCCGAGCACGGCCATGTCGGGTCGTGCGGAGAGGCGGTCGGCCGAATCCAGGGGATCGTAGACCGACGCGTCGTAGCGGGTAAGCGACGCCGCCGCGAGGTGGCCGCCTGCCGAAAATCCCATCACGCCGATCCGCGACGGATCGATGCCCCAGCGGGCGGCATTCGCGCGCACCAGGCGGACGGCGCGCTGCACGTCCTGAAGCGGAGCGTCATAACCGGCCGCCCAGCCATCGGCGGGCAACCGGTAATGGAGCACGAAGGCCGTGACGCCCTCACCGGTCAGGTAGCGGGCCCCACCCGCGCCTTCCTTGTCCACCGCCAGCCGCACGTAGCCGCCGCCGGGGAGCACGATCATCGCGGCGCCGTTCGGCCGAGCCGGTCGGAAGACCTCGAGGATCGGGCGCGACACGCGCATCACCGCGCGATCGTGCGCAGCCGGTGATCCACGTTCGAGAACGAGGCGGCGCGTGCTGACGCCGACGGATCCCGGGATCCTTCCCTTCGGCCAGAGCTCGATCACCTCGCTCGAGAGCAGTCCCGCCGGTTCCGGCGGCGCCGGGATGACGACCGGCCGCTGGGGGGTCCCGGTCAGATCCTCGCCCGCGGCGGGCCAGGTCTCGCCTTGCGGCGCCTGCGCCAGCGTCGGCGAGGCCGCGGCCGCCGCGAGCGTGATCGCCATCAGGTCGCGTCGGCTGAAGCCGTCGGTCATTTCAACACCACCTCGTTGTTGGTGCGGCTGATCTCCGCCGGCTGGCCATCGAGGGAAAGCCGGACGCGCACGCCGGCCGCGGGCGCACCGCGTGGCAATCCGATCGTCGCCACCGCCGTCTTGGGCCGGAGGTCGTCGGGCGCGGAAAGGGCGGGGAAGCGGCCGCGGCCGATCTCGCGCCCGCCTGCCTCGACGATCACCTGCCCTGCCGGCGAGGCTATGGCGCCGAGCCCGTGGACCGTCACGCGCATCCTGTTGCCGGAGACGCGGACGTCTTCCGGATCGATGCCGACGTCGGGGCGCGTCCAGCTGGGCTGACCGGCTTCGACCAGGTCCAACTCGATGACCGACTGGCCGGGCGGCAGCGACAGGCGCGTCTCCTCGCCCGGCCCGAACCTGACGATGCTGCTGCGGGGCGCATCGGCGCGGTCGTCCTGGTTCGCGTCCCTCCCCTCCGCGAGCGTCCAGCGGCCGGGGACCACGTCCGCCCCGACCATCGTCGCCTCCACGGGCACGCCGGTCAGATTGTAGGCGATCAGGCGGAGCTTGCTGCCCGAGGCCTCGGGAAAGAGCAGGGCGACGCTTTCGGCGCTGTCCGGTCCGGAGAAGCGCCACGACACGCGATTGCCGGGGAAGATCTGGCCGCGCCGGGAGGCGACCCCGCCGAGCCGCGAGCGCTGCAGGATCTCGGAGGGAATCTGGACGCGATCGGTCCAGAGCTCGCCCTCGGTCATCATCGACATGCGCTGGCTCGCCGACTGGATCTCGGCCGAATAGAGCTGTTCGAGATAGCTCTTGTCACCGGACGTCTGCCACGCACCGAAGCGCGCAAGGGCCAGGCTGCTCCCGGGACCACCGGTGTTCGACTGGCGGTAGGTGCTGGGCTCGCTGGCCGCTTTCTCGAAAATAGGCCCCCAGGTCTCCCGCTGGCCGAGCTCGGTCATCACGTCCGGGCCGAGCCCGACCAAGTTGCGCGGCGCGCCGGGCAGCAGGGGCCCGAGATATTTCCGCTCGCCCGTCCAGCGATAGGCGGCCCAGAAGGCGGAGGTCGAACCGCCGAGCCCGAGGCCGGCCGTGTTGCCGGCGGGGCCGCCCGGCTCGAATTCCGCATCGCTCGGCCAGTCGATCTGCGACGGAAGCGTCACGCCTTCGCCCTCGGCGGGCCTGGCGTGCGCCAGGAAGCCGTCGAGCGTCTGGACGATCGAGGCCCGCGTCCGCGGCGATCCGTTCCACTGCACCAGGAGCACACCCGGGTGGAACATCAGGAAGTTGTTGCCCTTCTGCCGCTGCCAAGGTCCCTCGCGCCACATGTCGCCGGCGGCAAAGGAGTTGGAGACGAAATGCCGGTGCCCGGCAGGATTGACCTCGGTCAGATCGTCGTAGCGCCGTGCGGTCGCCATCAGCTGTTCGATCGCCCGCGGGCTGCCCCAGTTGAGCAACGCATATTGGGCGACGGTGTTGATCCCTTCCTCGTAGGAATGGAGCTCGTCGGCGCGGATGGTGTTGAGGCCGTTCGTGATCATGCCGCTGCGGTAGATGGCGTCGAGCGTCGCCCCGACGCTCGCCCGAATGCGCTCCGGCTCGAGTCCCATCAGCGCGATCGGCGGCCATTGGTGGAGAAGGTCCGAATCGTCCGAGAGGCCGCCGCCGAAGCCGCCCTCGGGAATCTGTCGGTGATCGATCCACCAATCGACGAAATGCCGCGCGAGCTTCAGATCCTCGATCTGACGCTGCGCCCAGAGCGGCACGCCCGGCGTCGGCGCGCTCTGCGTGAACGGCGGCGGCGGCTGGTCGCCATTCTGCTCGGCCCAGTAGATCCGCCCCACGCGATTGTCGGGATCGGCGCGGAGCAGATCGGTGACGTCCCGCTCGAACTGCTCGTAGACCGGCAACAGCTTGTTGTTCGGCTGCTCCTCGACGAATTGCGCCAGCGCGCCGCGGACCTGCTCCTCGCGGTCGGCGACATGCTCGGCGAGCGCCGCCTCGCGCGGCTTGAAGACCAGGGAGATGCCGGCGCCGTCCAGCGCCGCCGCATCGAAATCAGGGCTGGCCGATGCGATCTGGAGGTAGACGCTGCGATCGCCCGGCAGCAGCCGGTCGCGCGTGTCGAGGAAGAGGGTTCGCGCCTCGCCCGGCTTCACCGACACGTTGACGTCGATCAGGTCGCGGTCGGGCCACAATGGGTCCTTGATACGGACGTTGAGCGGGATCAGCCCGCCATGGGTGGCGGTCGCGCGAAGCGCCGGGATCCGGAGCTCGATCCCGTCCAGCCCCTCGGCCATGTTGGTCCAGCCGTAGCTGAACCGCGCGACCGGATCGCCCGGTGCCACTGCCCTGAAGTCCGCGGGGATGAGCACATGCACCAGCGGCATCGAACGCCCTGCCCTGGCCGCGCGGGCCTTCCGCGGGGCCCCGGCGGGGAGCGCAACCACCGTCTGCCGCTCGTCGGCGACGAACCGGCCGGCGATGTAGCCGTTCAGCTCCGCGAGCGCCGGGTAATCGACCCCCGCACCCGCTTCCACCACATAGTTGAGCCGGGTCGCGCCCGCAGGCGCTGCGCCGGGCTCGACCATGAACAGACCGATCTCCCGGATCGGCGTCTCCTGGAGCCGGTTCTCGAACCGGAGCGCGCCTCCGGTGCGCGGCTCGGCGAGCTGCAGCACCGTGCGCTCCTGCCCCGGCGGCCTGACGCCGATCCTGGTCTCGTGGCCGTCCTTCAGCGCGGTCAGCGCCCCGTCGGCCGCGCCCTGGATCTCGATCCGGTTCCACGCCCGGTCGGGCAGGCTCAGCGTCAGCGCCTTGCCGCCTTCCGAATAGACGTTCCAGTCGGGCAGGACGAAATAGTCGCTGCGGCCGGCCAGCCGCGAACGATTGTAGACTCCGGGCCAGGTCGTCTCGCGCACGCCGTCATTGCCGCGCCAGAAACGGGCCTTGAGGTCGCGAGCCTCTTCCGGGCGCACCGTGGCGATCCGCGTCGAGGCTGCGGAGAGATAGGGCGGCGGATCGGCCGGGCGGTTGAAGCCGTAGCGCAGCCGCCATTCGTCCCGCCACGCGGCCTGGCCCAGGTCGCGCACCGGCGCTGCCGTGCCGGGCGTCGTTCTACCCTCGGCGAGGGCGAGGACCTCGGCGTCGCCGAGCATGTGGTCGAACGTCGAGACCGCGTCGATATCGCCGCCGCGCTGATAGTCGTAGGCGCTCTGCACCTGGTAGCCGGAGATGATGCGGCTGTGCGGCCCGAAGGCGTAGAGGGCGTTGTCGAGCACCGCCGCCTGCATCCTTCGCGCCGCCGGGCGGCCGTTCACGTAGAGGACGAGCCCCTTCGCCTCGTCCCAGGCGAGCGCGAAGTGGGTCCACCGGTCCTTGTCAGGGGCCGGGGCATCGAACGAAACCCGGACGCGCGCCAGGTTTGCGTCGGTGACGAAGGCGTCGAAGCCATGGCCGTTCCAGTCAAGCCGAAGGAAGGTCATGTCCCAGCTGGTGTGATCGGGATAGCCGACGCGGAAGATGACGAACTGCCGGCGGCCGATCGGCTGGTGCGATCGCCAGAAAAAGGACAGGGTGCCGCGCTGCGCGTAGAGATTTCCGGCAGCGCCCCAAGCCAGGATCTGGTTGTCGGCAGCCCGGGCGGCGCCGCCCTGGGCGCCATCCGCAACCAGATCGACATTCTCGAGGAACAGCGGACGCGCCTCGCCGGCCCCCCTCTCCGCCTCGAACCCGGTGTCGAGCGGCGCGCTGAACAGCAATCCGGCCTCGGCACCGGAGTCCGCTTGGGCCGCGACGGGCGCCCCGGAGACCAGCGCGGCGGAGGCGAGAAGCAGCGTACGAAGCATCATCTGGGCCTTTCCTGATCGTCTCCTGTCCGGCCGGCGGTCCTCGCCGCCTGGCCGCTCGCTGCCGTCCCTCAGTTCGGCGCCCCCGAGCTTTGCCCGAGCCGGTAGGCCGGCGTGGTGGCGACGACCGCCGGCGGCACGGCCGGCGGAACGAGTCGGGCAGCGCCATCGAGGCCCCGCCCCGTCACGTTGGCCATCGCGACCTTCGGGCCGGAGAAGACGTTCACGTCGATGGCCTCGAGAGTGACGTTGCGCATGTTGGCGAGCGTGATGCCGTGCCCGCACGTGCCCTTGATCCCGCGCAGCGTGAAGCCGTCGAGCGGCTTTTCCGGGTGGATGTTGACCGCCTCGACCAGGATTGGAACGTCCTTCACCCGGATGCGCTCGAAGGTGAAGTTGCGCACCGTCGGGATGCCCTCCAGCCCGGCGACCGGGAACTGGTCCTGCTTGCCGCTGTCGAGGAAGTTGAGCCGCAGGAAGCCGTAGCCCGCACCGGAGACGTCGAGATCGCGCATCGTGATGTCCTCGATGAAGGCGCCGCGTCCCGGCCGGCTCTTGATGTAGATGGCGAAGGTATGCGCCTGGAGGCATTGGCACCTCTCGACCAGCACGCGCCGGATGCCGCCGGACGTCTCGCTGCCGATGCCGATGCACGCCCAGCGCTTGTCGCGGAACACGCAGTCGGTGATGGTCACGTCCTCGGTCGGCCGGCCGATCACGTTCCCCTCCATGCCACGGCCGGACTTGAGCGAGATGCAGTCGTCGACCGTATCGAAATCACACCGGTCGATGTGCACGCGGCGGCATGAATCGACGTCGATGCCGTCGGCATTCCCTTTGACCGTGAGGTCGCGGAAGACCGCGTCCTCGCAATAGACCGGGTGGATCGACCACATGTCGTTCTGCTCGGTGTAGAGCTCGGTCACGCTGAGGCCGCGCACATCGACGAACTCGAGCAGCGCCGGGTGGCGCAGGCCCGATTCCGCCACCCGCCGGTGGATCTCCTTCGACGCGACGATCCGCCCCTTGCCGGTCAGGGTGACGTTTCGCGCGTCCTGCGCCCAGACCAGTCCGCTGTAGCCGGGCACCCATCGTCCTTCCCAGCGGACCTGCACGATGGGGTAATCGGCGAGATCGGGCGAGCCCTGAAGCGTCGCGCCGTCGCTCACCCGCAGCGTGGTGTTCGATCCGATGCGGAGCGCGCCGACGAGATAGGTGCCGGGAGAGACGAGCACTTCGCCGCCGCCCATCACCGCGCAGCGGTCGAGCGCCTGCTGCACCGCCGCCGTGTCCTTGGTCTTGCCGTCGCCGCGCGCGCCGAACTCGCGCGGGTCCAGCCGCAGGCGGAGGGCAGGGGTGTCGCTCCTGGCGGGCAGCCGCGGCAGCGCTTGTGCCTTTGCCGTTGCGGACGTGCCGAGCGCGGCGGCGATCGAGGTCAGACCGGCAGCGGCGAGGAAGGTGCGACGATTGGAAAGCATTCGGAACCTCATCGGCTGGGTGGCGGCAGGATCGGGTCGCGCGGGCTGCGCAGGATCGGACGCGGCGCGCCCGGCAGGATCGCGGCGATGTCGTCCGGCCTGAGCGGCTCGCCGACCGAGTTCACCGGATTGACCAGCCGCACCTTCGGTCCCAGCGCCGCGATCAGATCGGGCAGGTCGTAGCGGGTGAGCACGGCGGGAAGGTTGACCTCGGCCATGTCACGGCTGAGCGGCCGCGCTACGAAGTCGCGATAGCGAAGAATGCCGCCGTCGCTGGTCACGGCGGTCACGCGGGGATCGAGGACGCCGACGTGTAGCGCCACCGGCGCGAGCGCGCCGACTCCATAGATTTCCAGCCGGCTCGGATCGACCTCGGCGCGGGTGGCGAGCCAGCTCAGCGCGGCGAGGGCATCGTCGGTCCGCATCCCGATCGGCGTACGCCCGACCAGCAGCGCGCGGAGCGACAGCAAGGTCCAGTCGCCGGTCAGGGGGGACTTCGCTTCCTCCGTGCCGCCCGCACCTCTCGGCTCCAGCGCCAGCACGTTCCAGCCGGCCTGCGTCCAGCGCTCGAACAGGCCATTCGGTGCGGACAGCGCCGTCTGCGGCTGGTTGGCCAGGAACAGCATCGTCGGTCGGCGTCCGCGCGTCGCTGCGCGGGCATACAGGCCCTCGACGCGAAGGCCAGGGGCGGCGTCGAACCCGATACGCGAGAGGGCATAGCCGTCACGGCTCTCCGCCTGCGCCTCGGTGACGGCCGGGGCCGGAGCTCCGGGGGCGACCTGCGTGCGGGCGATGTCGCGGATCGCAATGCGCAGCCGCTCGAGCCGCGCCTGCGCCGTCTCTCCCTGCGGCACCTCCGGCGGCTGGGGCGCCTCACGGGCGATCACCGTCCGCAGCGTCTCGCCGCCACCGGAGGTCACGAGCTGTCCCGTTGGGGTGGCCCAGAGCCGGGTGGGATCACCCGTCACGATGCTCTGAAGGGCGGGCTCGCCGGACGTGTCCTTCAGCCACCGGTTGAAGAAACCGATGATCTTGGGCGCGATCGGAGCGAGGTTACCGTGGCCGCCGGGTCCCTCGATCATCGTGATGCGGTCGCCCGCGCCGAGGATCTCGTAGAACCGGCGCGCTTCCGCATAAGCCGCCCGGGCGCCGGCGATCGGGAACATGTCTCCGGTCGTCGAGACCACCGCATAGGGCCGCGGCGCGGCCGCCTCGATCCAGTCGGGAAGGTCGAGCCCGCGCTCGAGAAAGAAGGGGATCGACTGCTCGGCGTCCTGTGGCCCGGGGCCTCCGGGTGCGAGCAGATGATCGAAGTCGTTGACGTAGCAGGCGGTCGCGGTCGCCTTGATGCGCGGATCGATCGCCGCGAGATAGGCGGTGATGGTTCCGCCGCCGGAGCAGCCGAACGCGCCGATCCTCTGATCGTCGACATCGGCTCGCGCCATCAGCAGGTCCACGCCCCGGATCGCATCCTGGATGAAGAAGCGGGAGACGTGGCCGCCCGTCGGCAGCGCCTGGCCGAACGCCATCGAATGCTCGCCGGTCGGGCGCCCCACCTTGGAGGCTCCGATCTCCGGATCGTAATGCTGGATGCGCTCGCCCTCGCCGACGATGTCGATGGCGAGGACCATGAAGCCCGCGCGGGCGAGGTTCACCGCGAAGCCGTGACCGCCGAGACGGCCGTCGATGCCGTGACCCGGCTGGGTGATGATCGCCGGGAACGGCCCCTTGCCCTCGGAGGGCACGTAGAGATTCGCGGTGACGCGATACCCCGGCAGGCTCTCGTACCAGAGGTTCTCGAGCCGGTAGCCCTCCTCCTCGCTGCGTCCGGTGACCTCGAACGCAACCGGTCCGGTGACGCGTTCGAGCCGGATCATCTCGTCGAGCAGCGCCCGCACCCGGACCTGGCGCAGCCGCGCGTCCTCGGCCGTCGCGATCGCGGCGACGGTGGCGGCGCGCTTTGCCGCCTGCACGCGGGCGAGGCTCGTCAGATGCTCGATCAGACGATCACGCGCATTTCCCTGCGCCGGTGCCTGGGCGGAGAGCGGGGGCGCGGCGAGAAGCAACGCGAATGCTGCGGCGGCAGCCGAACGACGGCTATATCCCTTCATGGCGATCATCCCTCCTCTCCCTCAGCCCGACATGTCGGCGGGCTCGACCGCCGCTCCGGGCGTGGGCCCGGTCACCGCCTCCCCGTTGCGCCGCACGTTCTCGTAGCGCAGGCCCTCGACATGGCTGACGATGTCGGGCTCGGCGGCGCGGACGATCGTGCAATCGACGAGCCGGATGTCGCGGATCGGGGCGTGGGCGAAGCCCTGCAGGTCGAGCACGCGCTGGCAGCGGCCGACCACCATCCGCTCGACGGTCAGTCCCCTGAAGACGGGGGTGTAGGCGCCCTTGGCGCCTTCGCCGTAATTGTAGTCGATCGTGATCGCCGCCCGGCCGACCTGCCCCACCGTGACGTCCCGGACGTGGATGTTTTCCAGCGTGCCGCCGCGCGCCGCATTGTTCTTGAAACGGATCGCCGTGTTGAGCTGGGGGCTGTCCATCCGGCAATTCTCGACGAACACGTTGCGCACGCCGCCGGTGATCTCGCTGCCGAGGGTCACGCCGCCATGTCCGTCCGCGAAGGTGCAGCCCGAGACGATCACATTCTCGGTCGGCCGCTTCAGTCGGCGCCCGTCGGCGTTGCGGCCGGACTTGATCGCGATGCAATCGTCGCCCGTGTCGAACAGGCAGTTCTCGATCAGCACGTCGCGGCAGCTTTCGGGATCGCAGCCGTCGTTGTTCGGCCCATGACTCGAGATCGTGACGCCTCGGATCGTCACGTTCTCGCATTCGACCGGGTGGATCTCCCACATCGGCGACCGGATGATCGTCACGTTCTCGATCAGCACGTTGCGACAGCGATAGGGCTGGATGAATTGCGGCCGGATCGTCGAGCCGGGCCCGAAGACGCGCTTCGCAACGGGCACCTGCTCCTCGGCGAGGCGCTTCAGCCGCGCGCCCGGCCGCTCGGACCCGTCGGCGGGGCTGCGCGTCCAGTTCCACCAATGCTCGCGGTCCGCCTGGCCGTCGAGCACGCCATGACCGGTGATCGCCACGTTCTCGCAGTCGAGCGCGTAGATGAAGGGGGAGATGCCCATCAGCTCATTGCCTTCCATGCGGGTGAGCACCGGAGGGAAGTAGAGCGCGGGATCGCGTGCGAAGCGGATGATGCTGTCGCGATCGACATGGAGTTCGACGTTCGAGCGTAGGTGAATGGGACCGGTGAGCCAGACCCCGCCCTCGACCACGACACGTCCGCCGCCCGGCGCCCGCGAGGCGGCGGCGATCGCTTTGGCGAAGGCTTCGGTGGCGAGCGTCCTGCCGTCTGGCACGCCTCCGAATTGCTGGGGCGTGAAGCGGTTCGCGCGCGGAAAACGCGGCGGCCGGATTCGCCGGCGGATGGCTGCGGCCTCAGCCCAGGCCGGGTCGGCGCCGGACGCCGCCGTCGCGCCGCCTCCCAGGCTCAGGATCGCGACCGCGCAGCACGTTCCACCCAGAAAGCTCCGCCGATTGGTACGAATGGAGTCGATTGGCATCGTTCCGGACCCTCTTCGAGACAAAGACCGCGGCGTCCCCCTGAAGGGACGCCGCGGCAGCGGGAGGCCTCAGAAGCTGTAGCGGACGCCGGCGTAGAACTGCCGCCCGCTCTGGAAATAGTCGCCGACACGTTGGGCGACCGAGTCCGTGTACGAGATGGTCGGCTCGTTGGTGAGGTTGATGCCTTCGAGGCTGAGCGTCAGGTTGTCGAAGATCCGGTAGGAGATCGAGGCGTCCACATAGGTGGAGGATTTCGATCCCCCCACGTCGGTGTTGAAGCCCGCCGGCACCGACGTCAGGTAGTTGTCCCGGTAATTGGCCGAGACGCGCGCCTGGAAGGGGCCGTCCTCGTAATAGACGGTCGCGTTGAACGCGTTCTTCGACAGGTTGAGCAGCGGCTGCGTCACGGTGACGACCGAGCCGTTGGTCGTACTGGTGATGTAGTCGATGTCGGCGTCGACGTAGGTGTAGTTGGCCAGCACGCCGAAATTGGCCAGGAAGCCGGGCAGGAAGGTGAGCGCCTGCTGCAGGTTGAGCTCCAGGCCCTTGAGCGGTCCGCCCGGGGTGTTGATCACGTTCGAGATCTGGAACTGGTCGGCGGGCGTGAGGCCCGTGCCGGCGATCAGCGAGTCCGGCAGCCCGGTCGACGCGAACGTGCCCTGGACGGTCACGTTCTGCACGTAGGTCGAGATGTCCTTGTAGAACAGGCCGGCCGAGAGGATCGAGCCGCGTGCCGGATACCATTCGGCGGCGACGTCGAATGTCGTCGCGCGATAGGGTTCCAGGAACGGATTGCCGGTCGAGACCGAACGCGACGCACCGGCCACCGACACGTTGGTCGCGGCCGAGATGCTGGCGAGACCAGGCCGCGCCATCACCTTCGCCGCGCCGAAGCGGAGCAGGACGTCGCGCGACGGCTCGAGCACCAGGTTCATCGACGGAAGGTCGTCATCGTAGGAGCGACCGACCGTCGTCCATTCGAAGCCGCTCGGGTTCACCGTCGTCGGCACGGTCGCGTAGAAACCCGATTGCTGCCGGGTGTGGACCCGGCGGTATCCGATGTCGCCGCGCACCGGCATGCCGGCGAGCTCGAAGTTGAAGGCGAGCTGGATGTAGCCGCCGGTATCGCGCTCGCCGACCGTCCGGTTGTCGCCGCGGGCGCTCGGCGACGTGGCCGACAGCGCGAAGCGCGGATTGCCGCTGAACACGCCGTAGGCGGAGGCGATGGCGTCGAGGTTGGGCGTCAGCCAGCAGCGATCGGTGCCGGCCGGGAGGGGCAAGCCGTCGTAGCCGCAATAGAGCTCGGTGACCCCCGCAACCGTGGTGCCGGCCGGCAGCGCCGGGATGTTGGTCTCGCCGGCGGCGAAGCGCTGGCCACGCGCGTCGAAATCGTAATGCTTGTGCTGCAAGCCGCCGCTGAGGGTCAGATTGTCGTTGAGCTTGTAGCTGAGATCGATCTGCGCGGTGCGATAGGTATTGTCGTTCCAGTTCGGCCGGAGCCGGATGTCGGGGCCGCTGGCGCCGGTCCCGCCGGCCGCCGTGACCACCGGTCCGATGTACCAGTTGGCCGGATTGGTGACATCGAAGCCGTAGTTGATGGCGGGAAAGTTCATCCCCGTCTCGCGCATGTCGTACGAATAGCCGTCGACGTTCTGCCGATCCATCTGCGCGATCAGATCGTAGAAATTGTCGAAGTCGTTGTTCACGTAGCCGCCCAGCACGCTCATGCTGAAGCGATCGCTGAACTCATGCTCGAGGTGGACGGTGTATTGCTGGAAGGTGGTATCGTATTTGTCGATGTAGTTTTCCGAGCGGATATCGACATTGTCGAGGGCCATGTAGACGGCGGTCCCGTTCTCGTCGACTTCGAGGTCGCGGACCACCACCTCCGGCTTGCCCCCGGTGCTCGCAGGGCGGCTGAGCGAGATCGATTCGAGCTGGCGCTCGTTGCGCACGCCCTTGAACTTTGAGAACAGCGCATCGAAGGTCAGCAGCGTCTGCGGGCCGGGCCGCCACTGCAGCGAGCCGGTCACGCCGGTCCGCTTGGTCTCGAGATTATAGTCCTGATAGCGCAGGAACCGGGGGTAGCGCGTCGTCGCCTGGCTGGCGACGTTATAGGCGGGGAGATTGGTGCCCGCGCAGAGCACGGGCCGGGTCGCCGGATTGCAGAACCCGCCGTCGGCATTGCCCTGCTGCCAGCCGACCGTGGAGACGCCGTTCTGCAGCGTCGTCTTCTCGGAATAAGCGAGCGAGGCCGAGACTCCGAACTCGCCGACCCCGGTCTCCCAGCGGGCGCTCCCGAGAACGGCGAAGCGCGGATCGACCTGCTTCGAAAGATCGTTGTAGCCGGCCTGGGCGGAGACGGCGAGCACGTTGCGCTTCGAATCGAACGGGCGCGCGGTGTGGAGGTCGACGGTGGCGCCGAGCGACCCTTCCTCGACGCTGGCCGAGGGCGTCTTGCGGACGTCGATCTGGTTGAACAGCTCCGAGGCGAAGACGTTGAAGTCGAAGCCGCGGCCGCGGTTCGATCCGGTGGTCGCCTGCGCCTCGATGCCGTTGATGCGCACCCGGGTGAATTCGGCGCCGAGGCCACGGACCGAGATGTTGCGGCCCTCGCCGCCGTCACGCGTGATCGTCACGCCGGGCACGCGGGCGATCGATTCCGCGAGGTTGTTGTCGGGGAACTTGGCTATGTCCTCGGCGACGATCGTGTCGACCACGGCATTGCTGTTGCGCTTGAGGTTGAGCGCACGCTCGAGACTGCCGCGAAAGCCGGTGACGACGATCTCGCCCGAATCCTCCGCGCCGGCGGGCTCGGCCGCGTCAGCGGCCTCTCCTGCCGCCGGATCACCCGACTGGACGGCTTCGCCGGCGGGATCTCCGCCGGACGTAGCCTGTGCGAACGCCGGAGCGTGGAAGGCGATGCCCGCGAGTCCGAGGGCGGTGGCGCTCAACAGATACGAGCGAACTTTGCGCATGGATGATCCTCCCCATACCGATCTCACCGCATGTCCCCGCCTGCTCATTTGAGTCTGTCGGCCACTAAGACACCGGTGTCTCGCACTGTCTTGCGGTTGAGACACCGGTGTCAAGCCACTATTTCCACGGTGCAGTGCAGCATTTTTCCTCGCTGCTTCTTGCCTGGTCGGACGCCGCACTGGCGCACGGCCGCCCGTGCCGGCGCTGGACAGCCGCCGCCCGCCGAAGCACCGGCGCCTATTGCCGCTTTGCTGGACCTTCTTGATTCGAGGCCTGTGCCGCTGAGAGCATCACCAGCGCCGGAGCGGCGCCGGTCAAACGGCCTTCGCGGGAGGTGGTTTGCTTGGCCGTCCGCTCAACATCCTTGTCGCCGTCGTGCGCGCCGCTAAGCTCCGGGAAACAGAGTGGGAAAGAGGTCCCGATGAAGAGTCTTCTCGCCATGCTGCTCGCGGGCGGCGCAATCGCGGCGGCGCAAGCCCAAGCGCCTTCTCCGGCGCCCGCGACGATGGATGCGCTGCGACGCAACTTTCCCGCCGATCACGGCACGCTGGCAGCAAGCCTTGCCGGCAAGTCCATTCGGGAGACGGCGCCGCTGGTTCACGCCGGCATGCAGCGCTTCCTCCAGTCGCACCGCGAGAGCATCGTCGCCGCGCCGCCGGCCACGATCCTCGCGCTGGAGGCCCGCCAGGCCGCGCTTCTGCGTGCGGTGGAACGCAAGGACGTGCAGGTCTGCGCCAGGGTCGGCGATCGCGGGCTGTTCAGCACGGAGATGCTGCCGGCGCTGCCCGTCGCGGGTCTCGACGAATATGGCGCCGCCCTGATCGAGGCCGCCCGCCCGGCTGCGGGGAAAACCGCGGCGCCCGACCCGAACGCTGAAGATCTCACGGCCTGGATCGCGGCGATCGAGAAGATCCAGCCGGATGTTCCGGTGCAGAAGATGCTGCTGGACCGGGAGTTTCGGGCTGCCGCAACGCCCGCCCAGCTTTGCCGCGGCGCCGCGGCGATGCACGAGGCGGTGGCGAAGCTGCCGCAGCCGCAGGCCGAGCGGGTCGCAAGGATGTTGCTGAAGAGCTCGGTCGCCCCCGACGGACCCTGACGACCGTCGCAGCGCCGGTCCGCTTACGAAGCCTTCGGCGACACCAGCGGCAGCTCGGCCTGGTCCGGATCGAAGCGGTGCCAGCCGTTGGGGCCCAGCTTCTCGAGCGGCCGGAAGCGCGACTTGTAGGCCATGCGCCGCGAGCTGCCGACCCAATAGCCGAGATAGACGTAGGGCAGGCCGGCGCGGCCGGCGCGCACGATGTGATCGAGGATGATGTAGGTGCCGAGGCCGGGCCGGGTCTCGTCCTCCGGCTCGAAGAAGCTGTAGATCATCGACAGGCCGTCACCCTGCTGATCGGTCAGGCAGGCGCCGACCAGCCGCCCCGGCTTTCCGTCGACGGCCGGCTCGCGATATTCGATGACGTAGGTCTTGACCGGGCTTTGCTCGACCATGTCGGCAAAGTCGCTCTCGTCCATGCCGACCATGCCGCCGTCCGGATGGCGGCTCTTCAGGTAGCGGCGAAGCAGCTCATATTGCTCTTCGGTTGCCCAGGGCTTGCAGGCGGTGACCTCAAGATCGGCATGCCGGCGCAGCATGCGCCGCTGGGTGCCGTTGGGCTGGAACTCGTTGGCGACGACCCGCACCGACACGCAGGCGGTGCAATCGAGGCAGGACGGACGATAGGCGACGGCCTGGCTGCGCCGGAAGCCGATCCGGCCGAGCGCGTCGTTGAGCTCGGCCGCATGATGTCCGGTCAGCTCCGTGAACACCTTCCGCTCCGTCTTGCCCGGCAGATAGGGGCACGGCGCAGGGCTCGTCACGAAGAAGCGGGGAAAGCGGAAAGGTGCGCTCAACGTGGCTCCGGATGTTCAAGGCCTGGTTGCGGCGACTTGTATGCGGCTTCCAGGCCCGTTGGAAAGAACATGCTACGCTAAAAACGGAGACGGCCCCAAGCCGTTCCAGCGTGGGACGATCGCCTAGTGAATCTCTACCGGCTGGACGTTGAACCCCGCCTGACCGAGCCCGTCGACAAGCGCCTTCAACTGATCGGCATCGCGCGCCTCGCACTCGATCTCGATCGACGTGTCCTTGGCCGGCAGCGTGGTGAACACGCGCTGGTGATAGACCTCGATGATGTTGACGCGATGCTCGTCGAACAGCCGCACGACCCGGAACAGCGCACCCGGCACGTCCTGCAGCTGGATGCGCAGCCGGGCCATCCGCCCCGAGCGGGCGAGATCGCGCAGCAGCACCGTGGCCAGCAGCCGCGTGTCGATGTTGCCGCCGGTGAGGATCAGGCCGACGTTCCTGCCGGCAAAACGCTCGCGATGGCTGAGCAGGGCGGCGAGGCCGCTCGCGCCCGCGCCTTCCGCGACCGTCTTCTCGATCTGCAGGTAGAGGCTGACCGCGGTCTCGATGTCGCGCTCGGGGACGAGAAGGATGTCGTCGACGACGCCGCGGATGATTTCGGCGGTCGTGGCGCCCGGCTTCTTCACCGCGATGCCCTCGGCGATCGTGTCGCCCGCGGACGGCAGCTCCTTGCCGCTGATCCGGCAATACATCGACGGATAGAATTCGGTCTGGACGCCGATGATCTCGATGTCGGGGCGAAGCGCACGGGTGGCGATGCCGACGCCGGAGACGAGGCCGCCGCCGCCGATCGGAACGATCAGGGTGTCGATCTCCGGCGCATCGGCCAGCATCTCGAGCGCGACCGTCCCCTGGCCGGCAATGACCTGCGGATCGTCGAACGGATGAACGAAGGTGAGGCCGCGCTCCTGCTCGAGCCGCAGCGCGTGGGTATAGGCATCGTCGAAGCTGTCGCCGTGGAGGACGATCTGGGCGCCGTGCCCCTCGGTCTGCATCACCTTGATGGTGGGAGTCGCGGTCGGCATCACGATCGTCACCGGAACGCCGAGCCGACGGCCGTGATAGGCGACTGCCTGGGCGTGATTGCCCGCCGAGGCGGCGATCACGCCGCGGGAGCGGGTCGCCTCGTCCATCAGCAGCAACTTGTTGAGCGCGCCGCGCTCCTTGTAGGCGGCAGTGAACTGAAGGTTCTCGAACTTCACGTAGACGGTCGCGCCGGTGACCTCGGAGAGGGTTCGGCTGAGCAGGGTCGGCGTGTGCATCACAGCGCCCTCGATCCGGCGGGCGGCCGCCTCCACCTCGGCGAGAGTGACGATCGGGGCGGACTGGGGAGCGGGACTGGCCATCGCGGCGGCCTCTAACATGCGAAGGTCCTTCTGTCTCGGGGACTTGGCAGGCCCACGGCGTGCCATCTGGCGCCGCGCCGAAACTCCCCTTATTCGGGCCTCTCCGCATCCGCCCGAGAAGGCCCGTCCGATGAAGAAGCTCCTGGCGGCCGCCGCTGCCGCCCTGTTCTGCGTCTCCCCCGCCGCCGCCGACGTGCTGGTGGACAACGTCAACGGCTACACGCTGACCAGCGAAGGCCGGCTGGTCCGCTTCGCCGCTTTGCTGGTCGGGGACGACGGCAAGGTCGAGCGGCTCTTCCAGCGCGGGGACAAGAAGCCCGAGCGCACCCGGTACCGCTATGACGCCCAGGGCAAGACGCTGATCCCGGGCCTGATCGACGGCCACGGCCATGTCATGGGCCTCGGCTTCACCGCCCTCCAGCTCGACCTCTCCGACACCGGCTCGCTCCAGGAAGCGCAGGCGAAGATCGCCGCTTATGCCGCGGCGAACCCGAGCCCGCGCTGGATCGTCGGCCGCGGCTGGAACCAGGAACGCTGGGGCCTCGGCCGCTTCCCGACCGCGGCCGACATCGACGCGGTGGTGAAGGATCGGCCGGTGTGGCTCGAACGAATCGACGGACATGCCGGCTGGGCGAACAGCCTGGCGATGAAGGAAGCCGGGATTACCGCGAAAACGGCGGCCCCTGGCGGCGGCAAGATCGAAAAGGGTGCGGGCGGACAGCCGAGCGGCATCTTCGTCGATGCGGCGAGTGAGCTGGTCGCCAAGGTCGTCCCCGCCCCGCTCCCCAGGATCCGCGACCAGGCTCTCGCCAAGGCGCAGGAGCTGATGCTCTCGAACGGCCTCACCGCCACCGCCGACATGGGGACCAGCCCCGAGGACTGGCTGACCATCCGCCGCGCCGGTGACGCCGGCCGGCTGAAGGTGCGGATCATGTCCTACGGCGCGGGTATCGAGTCGATCCTCGCCGTCGCCGGCACCGGCCCCACGCCCTGGCTCTACGACGGCCGCCTGCGCATGGGCGGCGTCAAGCTCTACCGCGACGGCGCGCTCGGCTCGCGCGGCGCCTGGCTCAAGCATCCCTACAAGGATTCGCCGCGCGAGAGCGGGCTCGGCTTCCTGCGCGACGACGAGATCCGCAACCTGATGAGCCGCGCGGCGATGGACGGCTTCCAGGTCGCCGTGCATGCGATCGGCGATGCCGCCAACGCCCAGCTGCTCGGTGCGATCGAGGAGCTCGCCGATACCTACAAGGGCGATCGCCGCTGGCGCGTCGAGCACGCCCAGATCGTCGATCCGGCCGATCTTCCCCGCTTCGCCCGCTTCGGCACGATCGCGTCGATGCAGCCTGTCCATGAAGCGTCGGACTGGCGGATGGCCGAGGCGCGGATGGGCATGGAACGGCTCGGCGGCGCTTATGCCTGGAAGACGATGCTGGCCAACAAGGTCCCGCTCGCCTTCGGCTCCGACTTCCCGGTCGAGAGCCCGAACCCGTTCCACGGGCTCGCGGTCGCGATCAGCCGCGAGGATGCGCAGGGGCAGCCGCCGGGCGGCTGGATGCCCGAGCAGCGCCTCAATCTCGAGCAGGCGCTGCGCGCCTTCACGCTCGGCGCCGCCTACGCCGGATTCGCCGAGGATCGGATCGGTACGCTCGAGCGCGGCAAATATGCCGATTTCGTGCTGATCGACCGCGACATCTTCGCCGATCTGTCGCCCGCCGCGATCCGCGAGACCAAGGTCCTCCAGACCTGGATCGCCGGCACCCGCGCCTGGCCGAACTGACTACAATCCTCCCTGTCGCCGCAGGCGATGGGGAGGGCTGTTATCCTACCAGCCCCGTCACTGCACCGACGGTGAGGATCTGCGGCAGCACCTTGGGCGCGGCGGCGCGCGGCGCGTACCAGAGGTAGAGCGGCACGCCGGAGCGGTCGTGCTTCTCGAGGAAGCGGCCGATCTCGGCATCGCCGCGGGTCCAGTCGCCGACCAGTACCGCCACGTCCCGGGTCTCGAACGCCTCGGCCACCTCGTCCCGTGCGAGAACCGCTTTCTCGTTGACCTTGCAGGTGACGCACCAATCGGCGGTGAAATAGACGAAGACCGGCCGCCCCTCGGCGCGCAGGGCGGCAAGGCGCTGCTCGCTGAACGGCTCGGCGCCGAGCTCGCCGGCGTCCCGCGCCGCGGCGGGCGACGAGACGATGGGAACGAGGAACAGCGCCGCCGTCACGGCCAGCACCGCCGGCGCCAGGGCGGCCCAGCCATGGCGATTCCCGGCCCACCAGAGGGCGGCCGCAACGATCACGGTCGCGCCGAGCCCCAGCGCGACACCGCTCGTGCCGGCCTGCCGCTCCAGGATCCAGGCCAGGCCGAGCGCGGTCAGGAACATCGGGATGGAAAGGACGCGCCGGAAGCGGACCATCCACGGCCCCGGCCTGGGCAGCCGCCGCCGCAAGGCGGGGACGAAGCCGAGCAGCAGGAAGGGCAGCGCGAGGCCGAGGCCGAGGCCGGCGAAGATGGCGAGCGCCGCCGCTTCCGGCAGAACGAGCGCGGCGCCGAGCGCGGCGCCCATGAACGGACCGGTGCACGGGGTCGCGACGAACGCCGCCAGCGCGCCGGTCCAGAAAGCGCCGGCCGTGCCGCCGCTCTCCGCCAGCCGCCCGCCGCCGCCGAGCGACGGCAGCTCGAACAGCCCGGCCAGGTTGAGCGCGATCGCCGTCACCAGCAGCAGCAGGAACAGGATTACCCGCGGGTCCTGCAGCTGGAAGGCCCAGCCGGCCGCGGCGCCCCCCGCCCGCAGCGCGAGCAGGGCGGCGCCGAGCGCGAGGCAGGTGCCGACCACGCCGAGCGTGTAGGCCATGGCTTCCCGCCGCACGTTCTTCTCCTCGCCGCCCGCTTTGGCGAGGCTCAGCGCCTTCAGGCTGAGGATCGGGAAGACGCAGGGCATGACGTTCAGCAACAGGCCGCCGAGCAGCGCGCCGCCAAGCGCCAGCAGGATCGCGGCGGCGACACTTTCGTCCGATCGTTCGGCGACGTGCACCGGCTTGCCCGCATCGGGCACGGGGCCGGGCGTCGCGCGCAGCGTCAGCCCCTGCCCGTTGCCGAGGCCCAGGACGCCGTCCACCGCTTGCGGTGCGAGCGGCCCCGCCGGCGTCTCGATCACCACCACGTCGCCGGTGCGGGAGACGGTCTGCACGGCGGAATGGTCGATCGCCCCTTCCGTCTCGGGGAAGAAATAGGGATCGTCGAGCGCCACCGCCGCCGGGAGCGGAATGGCGATGCGCAGCATCTTGCCCGCGCGATCGAAACGCGCCGGGCTGCCGAGCGGCCTCGGCATGGCTTCGCGCCAGCGGTCGAAGCGCGGCTCTCCGCGACCGCTGCCGACCTTCAGGTCCAGCGCCAGCTCGGCGCTTTCGGGGACGCAGATCTGGTCGGTGCAGACCAGATAATCGGCCTTGCCGCGGATCGGCAGCATCGTCCCCGGAGCGAGGCCGCGCGGCACGGCGAGATCGATCAGCAGCGCATATTCGCCTTCGTAGACATAGTTCATCAGCCCGGCGACGGTGAGCCGCTGAGGGACCGGATAATCAGGGTCTCCAGCCGTCACCCCGGCCGGCAGCTGCCAGGCGATGGGGCGCGACGCGGCGTCGCCGGCGTCTTCTCGATGATCTCGGTTCGCACCGCCTGGTGGAAGCTCAGGATCACGCGGGTGACGGCCTCGAGGCTGAAGGCCTGGAAGCGCTCGAGCTCGAAGATCGAGGCTTCGAGACGCAGCAGCAGGCCGGGATTGGCGCTGTCCTCCAGCATCTCGCGGCCGGGCCAGCCCTCCGGCCATTCGGCGCGGCGGAAGACGGTGGCGAGCCCCTCGGGCAGCGGCCGGGCCGCTGCGCGGAACGAGGCGGGCACGATGGCGAAGCCGCTGAACGGCGGGCCGCCCATGAACTTGGAGCCGGTGATGAAGACGATCGCATCGCGGGCGAGATAATCGGCGATCGCCGGGGAGGTGATCCGCGCCTGGCAGGCGTCGACGACGAAGCTCACCCGGTCGCCGTGCGCGGCGCGCAGCCGGTCGATGTCGTCCAGCGAGGGCAGGATAAGCCCCGTCTTCGATCCGTGGACGACGTGGATGAGGACGTGGCGCCCCTCGTCGCGGACGCCGGCGATCGCCGCTCCCATCTTGTCGGCGATCACCGAGGAGGGACGGGCGCGGCCGTGATCGTCGCGGACCGGGATGTCGATCATCTCGACGTGAGTCTCGCCGATGCCAGGCACCGGCGTGCCCGCGACCGTGGCGATGCCCAGCGCGGTGCTCTCGGCGAAATAGCGGCCGAAGGCGGAATGGATGCAGCCGCTGCCGACTTCGTCCGCGCCGAGCAGGATGTTGTGGGTGCCGCGGCCGCGGCCGGCGACCGAGGCCAGCGCGACATATTCGAGGTCGGTGCCGGAGGGCGCGAAGACGATGTCGGCGTCGCCCGGGATCGCATAAGCGGCACGGATCCGTTTCCGAAGCCGGCTCAAATGCTCTCCATAGGCCACGGCGGACGGCGTCGCGCCGATCGCCTCGATCAGCCTTTCGGCGACTTCATGGGCAGCCGGGGAGATGTCGTTCGCGGTCGACGATGCATAAGCAAGGACGCTGCTCGGCCTCGGCGCCGAATAATAGCGGTTCAGCCCGGTCGCCGGGTCCAGCAGGATGCGCGCGTCTCCGCCCTTCGTCATCGCCACGGTCGCCGCGCTGTCCTCGTGCATCAACTCTTCTCCTCCTCGGACGGCCCCTGTAACGGCGCTCTTGGCCTGCGACCATGGCCGCATTATGTCGCGCCCACCGCCACCCGGCGGCCTCCTTCGAAAGGCTCTCATCCTCGTGCCCGAGCAAATCCGTCCTCTCACGATCCCCCAGGAAGCCAAGGACCGGCTTCGGATCATGTTCATCGCCAAACATGCTCTTTGGGATGGTGGGCTGCACCCAGAGGACGGCAATCACGCGCTCTATCACGTCGAGGTCCGCGAGATCCTCAGGGAGCTCGGCCTCAACCTGACGCTCGCCAACCGTTACGACACCCTGTTCGAGAAGCCGGACGTCGATTTCGTCTTCCCGCTCCTCAACCGCGGCGGCTTCCTCAACAGCGAGATGATGCTGCCCCTGCTCTGCACGCGCGCCGGCCTGCCGTTCCTCGGCGCCTCGCCGATCCTGCGCGGCCTCGCGGACGACAAGCACCTCACCAAGATGGCGGCGCACGCCCGCGGCATTCCGACGGCGCCGTGGACGGTCTACCGCCGCGGCGCGCCGGTCGATCCGGCGCGCTGCCCGGCCGGCGAGCGGCTGGTGATCAAGCCCAACGCCTCCTCGGCGAGCTGGGGCGTTCAGGACGCGCACGACTGGGCCGGCGTCGAAGCGGCGGTCGCGAACATCCACAGCCAGAATCACGACGCGATCGTCGAGCCGTTCCTCAACGGCAGCGACGTCGAGGTTCCGGTGATCACCATCGACGGCAAACCGGTGGTGATGCCGATGATGCTGTTCGAGCAGGCCGATCCGACCCACCTGCGCACCTATTACGAGAAGCGCGACCTCGTCGACCGTGCCCAGAAGTACCAGCTGGTGCCGTTCGAGGATGCGGAGTGGATGCCGATCATCGCCGAGCACACCCGCAGGATGGCCGAAGAATTCCGCCCGTTCGATTACGGCCGCTTCGAGTTCCGGCTCGACCGCGAAGGCGGCAAGGTCCAGTTCCTCGAGGTGAACCTGCAGGCGAATCTGTGGTCGCAGAAGGTCTATGGCCGCTCCGCCAACCTCGCGGGCCTGAGCCAGTCGCAGCTGATCGAGACGATCCTCTGCGAGAGCCTGCGCCGTCACGGTCTTCTCGAACATTGAGCCCGCGCCCCTGATTGGCTATCGCCCCGGCAGCATCAAGGATCTGAACACATGGCCGAATTCGCCCTTCCCAAGAACAGCAGGATTTCCTCCCGGGGCAAGAACCACAAGGCTCCGGCCGGCGGACGGGTGAAGAAGTTCAAGATCTACCGCTACGATCCCGAGACCGGGGAGAACCCGCGCTACGACACGTTCGAGCTCGATCTCGACGAGACCGGGCCGATGGTCCTCGACGCCCTGCTCAAGATCAAGAGCGAGGTCGATCCGACCCTCACCTTCCGCCGCTCGTGCCGCGAGGGCATCTGCGGCTCGTGCTCGATGAACATCAACGGCCGCAACGGCCTCGCCTGCACGACCGCGATCGAGGATTACAAGGGCGACGTCCGCATCACTCCGCTGCCGCACATGGACGTGGTGAAGGACCTGGTGCCGGACTTCACCCATTTCTTTGCCCAATACGCCTCGATCGAGCCGTGGCTGAAGACCAAGACGCCCGATCCTTCCGGCAAGGAGCGGCTGCAGTCGCCGGAGGACCGGGCCAAGCTCGACGGTCTTTACGAGTGCATCCTCTGCGCCTGCTGCTCGTCCTCCTGCCCGAGCTATTGGTGGAATTCGGACCGCTTCCTCGGCCCGGCGATCCTGCTCCAGGCCTATCGCTGGCTGGCCGACAGCCGCGACGAGATGACGGGAGAGCGGCTCGACGAGCTCGAGGATCCGTTCCGCCTCTATCGCTGCCACACGATCATGAACTGCGCGAACGTCTGCCCCAAGGGCCTCAACCCCGCCAAGGCGATCGCCGAGACCAAGAAGATGCTGGTCGAGCGCGCGGTCTGACGCGCCGCGTCATCCCGGCGCGGGCCGGGACCTCGTGGCGGCGGTCCGGGCCCTTCCGACCGGGGGTTCCGGTCTCCGCCGGAATGACGGATTGACGAACATGCGCATCCACCCGCAGATCCGCCACGCGCCCGATCCCGATCATCCCGGCTGGTCTACCTGGGACCTGCCGGGCGACGGCCGCTTCGCGTCGACGGTCGGCAAGCTTCTCGTCCGGGCCGAAGCGCCGGCGCGCGCCCGGGTCCGCATGTTCCCGGGCGAGGCGCACACCAACCTCTCCGGAGCGATGCACGGCGGCGCGGTGATGACCTTCATCGACATGGCCTTCTTCGCCGGCGGAGCGCTGGCCGGCGCCGACGTCGCCTTCGCGGTGACGCTCGATTGCGAGACCCGCTTCCTCGCACCGGGCAAGCCCGGGACCCCGCTCGACGCCGAGGTCGAGATCCTGCGCGAGACCGGCCGCCTCGTCTTCCTGCGCGGCCTCCTCGTCCAGGACGGCGCGGCGATCGCATCCTTCTCCGGAACGCTTCGCAAGGCGAAGGGATGAGCGGCGTCGTCGCCAGCTACGAGGCGCTGATCGCGGCGGGCGAGCTGCGCGCCGATCAGGACCAATGCGCCGCCGCGGCCGTTCTCGACCGGGTCGCCGCCGAGCTCGCGCGGACCCGGAAGCGCGGCATTTTCGCCCGCATCGCCGGCAAGGGACCGCCGGCGCCGCGCGGAGTCTATCTGTGGGGCGGCGTCGGTCGCGGCAAATCGATGCTGATGGAGCTGGCCTATCGCGCCATCCCGATCGAACGGAAGCGCCGCGTCCACTTCCACGAATTCATGCTCGAGGTGCACGAGCGGCTGCGCGAGGAGCGCCGCAAGGAGGAAGGCGATCCGATTCCGCCGGTCGCCCGCGCCATCGCCGCCGAGGCGCGTCTGCTCGCCTTCGACGAGATGGTGATCAACAACAGCGCCGACGCGATGATCCTCTCCCGCCTCTTCTCGCACCTGCTGGACGAGGGGGTGACGGTGATCACCACCTCGAACCGGCCGCCGCGCGACCTCTATCTCGGCGGACTCAACCGCGAGCTCTTCCTGCCGTTCATCGACCTGATCGAGCGCGAGCTCGACGTCGTATCGCTGAACGGCCCGACCGACTATCGGCGCGCCCGGCTCGGAGGCTTCCCCACCTGGTACGTGCCGAACGGCCCCGAGGCGACCGAGGCGCTCAGCGCCGCCTTCTTCCGCCTCACCGATTATCCGCCCGAGGACCGGGAGCACGTCCCCTCGGAGGACATTCCGCTCCAGGGCGGCCGGACGCTGCACGTGCCGAAGAGCCTGAAGGGTGTCGCCGTCTTCTCGTTCAGGCGGCTCTGCGGCGAGCCGCGCGGCGCGGCCGACTATCTGGCGATCGCCCGGCGCTATCACAGCGTCATCATCGTCGGCATTCCGAGGATGGGGCCGGAGAACCGCAACGAGGCGGCGCGGTTCGTCACGCTGATCGACGCCCTCTACGAGCATAAGGTCAAGCTGCTCGCCGCCGCCGACGCCGATCCCGCCGGCCTCTACCAGGCGGGCGACGGCGCCTTCGAGTTCGAGCGCACCGTCTCCCGTCTGATCGAGATGCAGAGCGAGGACTATCTCGCCGCGGGGCACGGCGAGGACGGTTGACCGGCAGGCGGGGCCGCTGCAGCCTTCCCCGATCCTCCACGGGAGCTCTGCCGATGCGCCTTCTCGCCCCCCTCCCCCTGCTGCTTCCCTCCGTCGCCTTTGCCGCCGAGCCCAATGCGGACCGCTGGGACGCGAAGGCGCGCGAGCTGCTCGAGCGCTCGGTGGCCTTCCCGACCGTGGCCGGGCGCGGCCAGGTGCCGGCGCAGGCGGCCTATTTCGCCGATCAGCTGAAGGCCGCTGGCTGGGCGGAGGGCGACCTCCACATCCTTCCCTATCAGGCGGCGCCGGACAACCAGACGGCGGCGCTGATCGCCCGCTGGCCGGCGACGGGTAAACCGGGCGGGAAGCCGATCCTGCTGATGGCCCATCTCGACGTCGTCGACGCGAAGCGGGAAGACTGGTCGATGGACCCTTTCCGGCTGGTCGAGCAGGACGGCTATTTCTACGGCCGCGGCACCAGCGACAACAAGGGCGGCGCGGTGGCCCTGGTCACCGCCCTGCTGCGCCTGCGCGCCGAAGGATTCAGGCCGAAACGCGACCTCGTCCTGTTCTTCACCGGCGACGAGGAGACGACCGGCGAGGGCGCGCGGCTCGGCGCGGCCGAGTGGCGCAAGTGGACCGATGCCGAATTCGCCTTGAACTCGGACGCCGGCGGCGGCGGCTTCGACAAGCAGGGGCGGCCGCTCGGCTTCTCGCTCCAGGCCGCGGAGAAGACCTATTCGATGTACAGCTTCACCGTCCGCAACCGCGGCGGCCACAGCTCGAAGCCGCGCAAGGACAATGCGATCTACACGCTCGCCGAGGCGCTGAAGCGGCTCGAGGCGCATCGCTTCGCGCCGATGCTGAACGAGACGACCCGCGCCTATTTCTCGGTGCGCGAAAAGAGCGAGACGGGGCCGCTCGGCGACGCGATGCGCGCCTGGCTCAAGGATCCGGCGGACGGCGCCGCCGCCGACGCAATCGAGGCCGACGAGGGCGAGGTCGGCATCACCCGGACGCGCTGCGTCGCGACCCGGCTCGAGGGTGGCCATGCGGACAATGCCCTGCCCCAGCTCGCCCGCGCCACCGTCAATTGCCGGATCATGCCGGGCGTCGAGCCCGCTGCCGTCCGCGACGAGCTCGAGCGGGTGGTGAACGATCCCGAGGTCACGGTCGAGCGCACCGACGATCAGAAGATGTCGCTCGCCTCGCCGCTCCGCCCCGACGTGGTCGCCGCTTATACGGCCGCCGTCCACCGCCGGCACCCGACCGCCCCGATCATGCCGGAGATGAGCACCGGGGCGACCGACGCACGCCCGTTCCGGGTCAGCGGCATTCCTGTCTACGGCGTCGACGGCGCCTGGGGCGTGGTGCCGGACGACCTTCGCGCCCACGGCCGGGACGAGCGGCTGCCGGTCAAGGCCTTGTACGACGACGTCGACCATTGGGTCGACATGCTGAAGGCACTCGCGGGCAAATAGCGGAGTCGGGATCCCGCCTGCGCCCGCGGCGGCGCGCTGTCGGCGGGAAGCCGCTTCAGCACGGCGCCGTCCGCCGATCGCACGGGATTCCGTCCAAGGCGCGGACCTGCTTGAAAAATCGCGTTCGCACCGGTTGCCCCTCGCGCCGCACGGGTTTAAGCGGGCGCCACATCTGCGGCTGCCTCCTGCAGCCGGACCCCGACTTTTGAGATGAAAGGACTGGGAGTCGCATGGCTCGTAAGAAAATCGCCCTGATCGGTTCCGGCATGATCGGTGGAACCCTCGCCCACCTCGCCGCGATCCGCGAGATGGGGGACATCATCCTCGTCGACGTCGCCGAAGGCATTCCGCAGGGCAAGGCGCTCGATCTCGCCCAGGCCGGCCCGGTCGAGGGCTTCGACGCGCGCCTCACCGGCACCAACGATTATGCCGACATCGCCGGCGCCGACGTCTGCATCGTCACCGCCGGCGTCGCCCGCAAGCCCGGCATGAGCCGCGACGACCTGCTCGGCATCAACCTCAAGGTGATGAAGGCGGTCGGCGAGGGCATCAAGACCCACGCGCCCGACGCCTTCGTGATCTGCGTCACCAATCCGCTCGACGCGATGGTCTGGGCGCTGCGCGAATTCTCCGGCCTCCCGCACAACCGGGTCGTCGGCATGGCCGGCGTGCTCGATTCCGCCCGCTTCCGCCACTTCCTCGCCGAGGAGTTCAACGTCTCGGTCGAGGACGTCACCGCCTTCGTGCTCGGCGGCCATGGCGATACGATGGTGCCGATCGTCGAATATTCGACGGTGGCCGGCATCCCGATCCCGGACCTCATCAAGATGGGCTGGTCGACCCAGGAGAAGATCGACGCGATCGTCCAGCGCACCCGCTCGGGCGGCGGCGAGATCGTCGCCCTGCTGAAGACCGGCTCGGCTTATTACGCCCCGGCGACCAGCGCGCTCGAGATGGCGGAGAGCTATCTCAAGGACAAGAAGCGCGTGCTTCCGTCCGCCGCCTATCTGACCGGCCAGTACGGCGTCGACGGCCTTTATGTCGGCGTGCCGGTGGTGATCGGCGCCGGCGGCGTCGAACGGATCGTCGAGATCGGGCTGGACGACCAGGCGAAGCAGAACTTCCAGGTCTCGGTCGACGCCGTGAAGGAGCTGCTGGTCGCCTGCAAGGGCATCGATCCCTCGCTGGAGGGCTGAGGCGCACGTGCGCGCCTTCGCCGCCATCTTCCAAGATCCCGCTCCCTGAGCGCCGGAGAAATCTGAATGTCCATTCTCGTCAATTCGAACACCAAGGTCATCACCCAGGGCTTCACCGGCAAGCAGGGGACCTTCCACACCGAGCAGGCGATCGCCTACGGCACCAAGGTCGTCGGCGGCACCTCGCCCGGCAAGGGCGGCTCGACCCATCTCGGCCTTCCCGTGTTCGACACGGTGCTCGAGGCGCGCGAGGCGACCGGCGCCGACGCTTCGGTGATCTACGTGCCGCCGGCCGGCGCGGCCGATGCCATCCTCGAGGCGATCGACGCCGAGGTGTCTCTGATCGTCGCGATTACCGAGGGCATTCCGGTGCTCGACATGGTCCGGGTCAAGCGCGCCCTCGCCGGCTCCAGCTCGCGGCTGATCGGCCCGAACTGCCCCGGCGTCCTCACCCCGGGCGAGTGCAAGATCGGCATCATGCCGGGCAACATCTTCAAGAAGGGCTCGGTCGGCGTGGTCAGCCGCTCCGGCACCCTCACCTACGAGGCGGTGTTCCAGACCTCGAACGAAGGCCTCGGCCAGACCACGGCCGTCGGCATCGGCGGCGATCCGGTGAACGGCACCAACTTCATCGACGTGCTCGAGCTGTTCCTCGCCGACGAGGCGACCCAGTCGATCATCATGATCGGCGAGATCGGCGGCTCGGCCGAGGAGGAAGCCGCCCAGTTCCTCAAGGACGAGGCGAAGCGCGGCCGCTCCAAGCCCACCGTCGGCTTCATCGCCGGCCGCACCGCGCCTCCGGGCCGCCGCATGGGCCATGCCGGCGCGATCGTTTCGGGCGGCAAGGGCGGCGCCGAGGACAAGATCGCGGCCATGGAGGAGGCTGGAATTCGCGTCTCGCCGAGCCCATCTGAGCTCGGAAAGACCCTCGTCCAGCTTCTTGGCGTCTAAAGAGGGAAAGAGCGGGGAAACCGGACGTTTCCCCGGGACACATCTGAGAAGGCGGTAATCGTGGATATTTTCGGCGGCGGCGAACGGGAACAAGGCCCCAGCTGGGCGCGCGACAACTGGCCCGTGACCGATCTCGATCCGGTCAACGCCGGGCTCGATCCCACCTTGATGGCGATCGAGAAGGTCGCGGCCAAGGCGAAGACGGCCGCGGCCGCCTCCGGAAAATCCGATGCCGAGGTCGAGCAGGCGGCCCGCGATTCGATCCAGGCGATGACGCTGATCCGCACCTATCGGGTGCGCGGGCACCTCGCCGCCGATCTCGATCCGCTCGGTCTCGCCCAACGCGAGCTGACCCCGGAGCTCACCCCCGAATATCACGGCTTCACCGGCGCCGCACTCGATCGCAAGGTCTATCTCGGCGGCGTGCTCGGCCTCGAATGGGCGAGCGTCCGCGAGCTCGTCGAGGTGCTGAAGGCCAATTATTGCGGCAAGGTCGGCCTCGAGTACATGCACATCAACGATGTGGAGGAGCGCAAATTCCTCCAGGATCGGATGGAAGGCCGCGACGCCGAGATTCGCTTCACCACCGAGGGCAAGCAGGCGATCCTCGCCAAGGTGATCGAGGGCGAGCAGTGGGAGCGCTTCCTCGCCCGCAAATATGTCGGCACCAAGCGCTTCGGCCTCGACGGCGGCGAATCGATGATCCCCGCGCTCGAGGCGGTGATCAAGTACGGCGGCGTGCTCGGCGTCCAGGAGATCGTGATCGGCATGGCCCATCGCGGCCGCCTCAACGTGCTCTCCAACGTGATGGGCAAGCCCTATCGCGCGATCTTCAGCGAGTTCGCCGGCGGCGCCTCGAACCCGGCCGACGTCGGCGGCTCGGGCGACGTCAAATACCATCTCGGCACCTCGTCGGACCGCGAGTTCGACGACGTCAAGGTCCACCTCTCGCTGCTGCCCAATCCGAGCCATCTCGAGGCGGTCAATCCGGTCGTGCTCGGCAAGGCCCGCGCCAGCCAGGTCGCGCGCGGCGATGACGAGGGCAGCCAGGTGCTCCCGGTCCTGCTCCACGGCGACGCCGCCTTCGCCGGCCAGGGCATCGTCGCCGAGATCCTCGGCTTCTCCGGCCTGCCGGGCTACGGCACCGGCGGCACCGTCCACTTCATCATCAACAACCAGGTCGGCTTCACGACCTCGCCGCAATTCGCGCGCTCGTCGCCTTACCCGTCCGACGTCGCCAAGATGGTCCAGGCGCCGATCCTTCACGTCAACGGCGACGATCCGGAGGCGGTGACCTTCGCCTGCAAGCTGGCCATCGAGTTCCGCCAGACGTTCAAGCGCGACATCGTCATCGACATGTGGTGCTACCGCCGCTTCGGCCACAACGAGGGCGACGAGCCGAGCTTCACCCAGCCGCAGATGTACGCGAAGATCCGCAGCCATCCGCCGGTCTCGGAGCTGTACGGCGCGCGCCTCGTCTCCGAAGGCGTGATCGACGCCGGCTGGGTCGACGGCCGGGTCGCGGAATTCACCGCGGTGCTGGAGAACGAGTTCGAGGCCGCCAAGACCTATCTCCCGAACAAGGCGGACTGGTTCGAGGGCCGCTGGACCGGCCTCGGCCGTCCGGAAGGTCCGGTCACCGCGCGGCGCAATGCCGAGACGGCGATCGACGCGGACGTCGCCCGCGAGGTCGGCAAGATCCTCACCACCGTCCCGGAGGGACTCATCGTCCACAAGACGCTGCAGCGGGTGATCGACGCCCGCCGCCAGATGTTCGAGACCGGCGAAGGGTTCGACTGGGCAACCGGCGAGGCGCTCGCCTTCGGTGCGCTGGTCCACGAAGGCTATCAGGTCCGCCTCTCCGGCCAGGACAGTGGTCGCGGCACCTTCAGCCACCGCCACTCGGTCTGGGTCGATCAGAACGACGGCCACAAATACATTCCGCTGACCAGGGTCGGCAGCGGCCGCTTCGAGGTGCGCGACAGCCCGCTGTCCGAATTCGGCGTGCTCGGCTTCGAATATGGCTATGCTCTGTCCGATCCGCAGACCTTGGTGCTGTGGGAAGGCCAGTTCGGCGATTTCGCCAACGGCGCGCAGGTGATCATCGATCAGTTCATCGCCAGCGGCGAGGCGAAGTGGCTGCGCGCCAACGGCCTCGTCATGCTGCTGCCGCACGGCTACGAGGGCCAGGGACCGGAGCACAGCTCCGCGCGTCCCGAGCGCTATCTGCAGCTCTGCGCCGAGGACAATATGCAGGTGGCGAACGTCACCACGCCGGCCAATTACTTCCACATGCTGCGCCGGCAGATGCACCGCGACTTCCGCAAGCCGCTGATCGTGATGACTCCGAAGTCGCTGCTCCGCCACAAGCTGGCGGTCTCGACGCTCGCCGATTTCACCGGCGACAGCCACTTCCGGCGGATCCTCTCGGATCTCAACGCGCCGCGCGACGAGGACGTGAAGCGTCTCGTCCTGTGCACCGGCAAGGTCGCCTACGAGCTGATGGAGGCGCGCGACAATGCGGGCGATCGCAACACGTCGATCGTGCGCATCGAGCAGCTCTATCCGTTTCCGTCGGAGCCTCTGGTCAAGCGCCTGAAGCGGATGACCAGTCTCGAGGACGTGGTCTGGGCCCAGGAAGAGCCGAAGAACAACGGCTATTGGACCTTCGTCGAGCCCTATCTCGAGCAATGCCTCGTCGATGCCGGCGTCAGGCCGCAGCGCCCCGCCTATGCCGGCCGCGCCGCCTCCGCCTCGCCGGCCACGGGCCTCGCCAAGCGCCATGCCGCCGAGCAGGCGGCGCTGATCGCCGATGCGCTGGGTCATTCCAGCGACCCCGTGTCGCAGCGCAAAGCCGGATAAAAAGGGAGTAGAATGGCCACCGAAGTTACCGTTCCGACGCTCGGCGAATCGATCACCGAGGCGACCCTTGGCCAGTGGCTCAAGAAGCCGGGCGAGGCGGTGAAGGCCGACGAGCCGATCGCCAGTCTGGAGACCGACAAGGTCGCGGTCGAGGTCCCCTCCCCGGTCGCCGGCGTGATGGGCGAGCAGCTCGTCGCCGAGGGCGACACCGTTGCCGTCGGCGCGGTCATCGCCCGCGTCGAGAGCGGCTCCGGCGCCGCGGCGGCGCCCGCCGCTGCCGCTGCCGCGCCTGCCGCTCCGAGCGTGTCCGAGCCGCCCGCGTCCACCCCGGTGAACCCCGCCGGCGCGGGCGAGAATATCGAGCTTCGCGACGAGGATGCGGCCGCCGGCCCGCTCACCCTGTCTCCCTCGGTGCGCCGCCTGGTGCTCGAGTTCGGCCTCGATCCGTCGAAGATCAAGGGCAGCGGCAAGGACGGCCGGCTGACCAAGGACGACGTGCTGGCCGCGGCCAAGAACGCGCCGGCGGCTTCGGCGCCGGCCGCCCAGTCGGCCGCGCCCGCTCCCTCCTCGCAGTCCGCCGCGCCGGCAGCGAGCGCGGGCGGCGGCGTCGAGCGGCGCGAGGAGCGGGTGCGGATGACCCGCCTGCGCCAGACGGTCGCGCGCCGTCTCAAGGAAGCGCAGAACACGGCCGCGATGCTGACCACCTTCAACGACGTCGACATGACGGCGGTGATGGAGGCGCGCTCGCGCTACAAGGACCTGTTCGAGAAGAAGCATTCGATCCGCTTGGGCTTCATGGGCTTCTTCGTGAAGGCGGCGGCGCTCGCCGCCCGCGACGTGCCGGCGGTCAATGCCTCGATCGAGGGCGACGAGATCGTCTACCGCGACTATCTCGACGTCTCGGTGGCCGTGTCCGCGCCGAACGGCCTGGTCGTGCCGGTGATCCGCAACGCTCATGCCATGGGCTTTGCCGAGATCGAGAAGACGATCGCCGATTTCGGCAAGCGCGCCAAGGAAGGCACGCTGACCATGGCGGACATGACCGGCGGCACCTTCACCATCTCCAACGGCGGCGTGTTCGGCTCGTTGCTCTCGACCCCGATCATCAACCCGCCGCAGTCGGCGGTGCTCGGCATGCACCGGATCGAGGAGCGGCCGGTGGTGCGCAACGGCCAGATCGTCGCCCGGCCGATGATGTACCTGGCGCTGAGCTACGACCACCGCCTGATCGACGGCCGCGAGGCGGTCACCTTCCTCGTCCGCATGAAGGAAGCGCTTGAGGATCCGACGCGCCTCCTCATCGACCTCTGAGCAACACACACCATATATCCGGGTAACCGGACGCGGCGAGGTCGGACGGAGTGCCGGCCTCGCATCGCGACAGAAGGAAGCGAGACATGGCAGAGACCAATTTCGACGTGATCGTGATCGGGGCGGGACCGGGCGGCTATGTCGCGGCGATCCGCGCGGCCCAGCTCGGGCTGAAGACCGCCTGCGTCGAAAGCCGCGAGACGCTCGGCGGTACCTGCCTCAACGTCGGCTGCATTCCCTCCAAGGCGCTTCTCCACGCCTCCGAACTGTTCGAGGAAGCGAGCCACGGCACGCTCGCCAAATGGGGCGTGAAGACCAGCGGCGTGGAGATCGATCTCGACGCCATGCACGCCGAGAAGGCGAAGGCGGTGAAGGAGCTGACCGGAGGCATTGCCTTCCTGTTCAAGAAGAACAAGATCGAGTGGCTGAAGGGGCAGGCGTCCTTCACCGGCGCCAACAGCATCCAAGTCGCCGGCACTGCTTACACGGCGAAGAACATCGTCATCGCCACCGGCTCTTCGGTGACGCCGCTGCCCGGCGTGACGATCGACAATGAGGTCGTGATCGATTCGACCGGCGCGCTCGCGCTGCCGAAGGTGCCGAACCACCTCGTCGTGATCGGCGGCGGCGTGATCGGCCTCGAGCTCGGCTCGGTCTGGCGGCGCCTCGGCGCCAAGGTCACCGTCGTCGAATATCTCGACGAGATCCTGCCCGGCATGGACGGCGAGGTCCGCAAGGAAGCGCGCAAGATCTTCAAGAAGCAGGGCTTCGAGATCCGCACCTCGACCAAGGTCAGCGGCGTCGAGCGCCGCGGCGCCGGCGCCGTCGTGACGGTGGAGCCCGCCGCCGGCGGCGCTGCCGAGACGATCGAGGCGGACGCCGTCCTCGTCTCGATCGGCCGCCGGCCGAACACCGACGGGCTGGCGCTCGAGAAGGCCGGGCTTGCGGTCAACAAGCGCGGCCAGATCGAGGTCGATCATGATTTCGCCACCAATGTGCCGGGCATCTGGGCGATCGGCGACGTGACGCCGGGCCCGATGCTCGCCCACAAGGCCGAGGACGAGGGCGTCGCCGTCGCGGAGAACATCGCCGGCCAGACCGGGATCGTGAACCACGAGGTGATCCCCGCGGTGGTCTACACCCATCCGGAGATCGCCTCGGTCGGCAAGACCGAGGACGAGCTGAAGGACGCCGGCATCGACTACAAGGTCGGCAAGTTCCCGATGATGGCGAACAGCCGCGCCAAGACCAACCGCGACATGGACGGCTTCGTCAAGGTGATCGCCGACGCCCGCACCGACCGCGTGCTCGGCGTCCACATCATCGCCTCGGTCGCCGGCACGATGATCGCCCAGGCCGCCCAGGCGATGGAGTTCGGCGCCACGTCCGAGGACATCGCCTACACCTGCCACGCCCACCCGACCCATTCCGAGGCGGTCAAGGAAGCGGCGATGGCGGTCCAGGGCCTGCCGATCCACATCTGAGCCAGCCTTCCAATCCTCCCCGCTTGCGGGGAGGATCTCTCACGCTTCCCCTGCCCCGCCCCACGCCCTAGAAACGGCGCGAATTGGGGGGCGCCGCATGAAGCTTCGTCAGCAACTTCGCCGCTGGCACATCTGGCTCGGCTGGATCGTGGCCCTGCCCTTTCTTGCCTGGACGGTGAGCGGCCTGGTCATGGTCGCGAAGCCGATCGAGGAGGTGCGCGGCGAGGATCTGATCGCCGAGGCGCCGCCTTTGCCGCTTGGACTCGTTCCGGTGCCACCGGCGATCGGCCCGCGGCCGGTCGCCTCGCTGAAGCTGGAGGCCCGCGCCGACGGCCCGCGCTGGATCGTCCGCTACCAGGACGGGGAAAGCCGCCGCGCCGATCCCCGCGACGGCCGGCTGCTGCCGCCGCTCGGTGCCGCCGAGGCGGCGCGCGAGCTCGCCGCTCGCTATGCCGGCAAGGGCTCGATCCGCGCGATCGACCGCATCTCGCGCGATGCACCGCCGATCGACCTGCGCCGGCCGATCGACGCCTGGCGGGTGACGATGACCGACGGTACCCGCTTCTACCTCGACGCGGCGACCGGCGAGATCGTCGCGCGCCGGACGCGCTGGTGGCGCGTCTACGATTGGATGTGGGGCCTCCACATCATGGATCTCGAGACTCGCGAAGACACCCACAATCCGCTCGTCATCGGCTTCGGCATCCTCGGCCTCGCGACCACGCTCATGGCGCTGGTGATGTTGCCGCTGACCATCCGCCGCCGCCGCGGCGCGGAAGGGCCGAGCGAGCGTGTCTAAGCGGCGGTGGACATGCTAAGCGGCCGGAATGCCGCCGCTCCCCATTCGCGTCGATCTCGATCCTTTGCTCGTCTATCTCGACTGGGCGGGCCTCGCCGTCTTCGCTTTGTCCGGGGCGCTGGTCGCCGCGGCGCACCGCCAGACCCTGGTGACCTTCTTCTTCTTCGCCGTTTCCACCGGCGTCGGCGGCGGCACGGTGCGTGATCTGCTGATCGGCGCGCCGGTCTTCTGGGTTCATCAGAATGCCGTGATGCTGATCTGCCTCGCCGCCGCCCTGCTCGTCTGGTTCCTCCCCGCACGGGTCTGGCACGGCCGGGCCCTGCTCTGGCTCGATGCCGCGGGACTTGCCGCCTATGCCACCTACGGGGCCGCCAAGGGCCTTGCCTACGGCGTCGCGCCGATCCCCGCGATAGGCATGGGCGTGCTCACCGGCTGCGTCGGCGGCATATTGCGGGACGTCCTCGCGGGGCAGCCCTCGATCCTGATGCGCCCCGAGCTCTACGTCACGGCGGCGGCGCTCTCCGCAGCTCTCTCGGTTCTTCTCGTCCAGCTCGGCGTCAATGCGATGATCGCCGCTCTGCTCGCGACCGCGGCCGGCTTCGCATTGCGCGGCGCGGCGATCGCGTTCAGCCTGTCGCTGCCGGCCTATCGCCGCTGACCGGGCGCGGCTCGCGCGGGGGATCGGTCGGCGCCGCCAGCATCCTCTGCCACAGGCCGACGTCGATCCACCGGCCGAGCTTCCACCCCACCTGGCGGTAGACGCCGGCCGGCGCGAAGCCGAAGCGCTCGTGCAGCTTCACGCTGGACGGATTGGGAAGGCTGATCGCGGCGATCGCCTGGGTGAAGCCCTGCGCCTCGAGCGTCCCGATCAGCGGTCGGTAGAGCGCGCTGCCGATCCCGCGCCGTTCCACGCCCTGGCGCACGTAGACGCTGGTCTCGACCGCGAAGCGGTAGGCGGTGCGCGTCCGGAACGCTGCGGCGGAGGCGTAGCCGGCAATCTCTCCCGCCTCCTCCGCGACCAGCCAGGGATAGAGGTCCCCGCCGCTCTCGATCCGCGGGGCCATCTCGGCCGCGTTCGGCGCGACCTCCTCGAACGTCACGATCGAGCCATCGACATAAGGCGCATAGATGCGCGCGATCGCGGCGGCGTCCCTGGCGGTCGCCGCCCGGATCCTCACACGCCGATCATCCGCAGCAGCATCGCGGCGAGGCCGTCCTTGCGCGGCCGGGCGATCGCTTCCGATCCCGGGCAGGCGAGGCAGCGCGCCTGGACCGAGGCGCCGGTGACCAGAAGCTCGGCGTCCGCGGCGGCACGCGCCATCATCTGCCGCTGGATCAGCCCCATCCTGCCGAACGCGTCGGGCGAGGCCTGCTCCTCCTCCTCGCCGCTGGCGAGCGCCATCAGCAGGGTATCGGCGAAGCTGGGACCCGGCTCGAGCCAGACGGGCCGCGCATCGTCGCCGTCCACCTTGGCGAGCCGCGCCGCCTCGGCGATCGCGTCGTCGAGCCCCCCAAAGGCGTCGACGAGGCCGAGCTGACGCGCGGTGCCGCCGTCCCAGACGCGGCCCTGGGCGATCTGGTCGACGCGCGCGACCGGCATTTTCCTCTTCTCGGAGACGAGCGTCAGGAAGCGCCGGTAGGTGCTCTCGACGCCCATCTGGAGCAGCTGGTCGGCCTCGGGCGAGGGGCCGCGCAGCAGGTCGGGCTCGCCCGACAGCGGCGTCGTCTTCACCCCGTCGGCGCCGACGCCGAGCTTGGTCAGCGCACCCTCGAAGCTGGGCAGGATGCCGAACACCCCGATCGAGCCGGTGATCGTCGAAGGCTCCGCATAGATCTTGTCGCCGGCCATCGAGACCCAATAGCCGCCCGAGGCGGCGAGGCTGCCCATCGACACCACCACCGGCAGGCCCTTCGCCTTGGCGGCGAGCACCGCCTGGCGGATCCGCTCCGAAGCGAGGGCCGAGCCGCCCGGGGAATCGACCCTGAGCACGAGCGCCTTCAGATCGTTGTCGCGCAGGCCGCGCTCGATCGCGCGGACGATCGTCTCGGCGCCGGCGGTGCCGAGCTGCGCATCGCCGTCGACGATCTCTCCGGCGACGGTGACGATCCCGATCGACCCCGCCTCGTCGCTCACCGGGTAGCTGGACGTCCAGGCATCGAAGGCGATGTCGCGGAAGCTGCCGGGGACGTCCGCATATTCGGTGCCGGTGATCTCCGCCACGCGTCGGTCGAACGCCTCGCGGTCGCCGACCTTGTCGACCAGGCCGGCGGCGAGCGCCGCCTTGGCCATGTCGCCGCCCGCCGCCTGGATCTGGGCCGCGGCCTGGCCGGCGTAAGCGGCGATCTGCGCCTTGGGCCGGGCCTGACGCACGTTCTGCTGCCAGCTCTCCCACATCGCGCCGTAGAGCGCCTGCATGTTCTCGCGCGATTCCGGAGACATCTCGGTGCGCGTGAACGGCTCGACCGCCGCCTTGTAGGTCCCGACCCGATAGACGTTGGCGGTGACGCCGAGGCGGTCGAGCAGACCCTTGTAATAAAGATTGCTGCCACCCGGCCCGGTGACGAGGACGCCACCCATCGGGTTCAGCCACACCTCGCTCGCGTGGGCGGCCAGCATGTAGCTGTCGTCGTCATAGGCCGTCGCGTAGGCGAGCACCGGCTTTCCGGTGCGTTTTACCGCGTCCAGCGCCTCGGCGACCTGGGCGAGCGTCGCCTGGCCGCCGCCCGAGAAGATGTCGAGATCGAGGACCACGGCCTGGATGCGGGCGTCCCCGGCCGCTTTCTCGAGGCCGTGAACGATGTCGCGAAGCCGGTATTCCTTGGCCACCCCGCCGCTCAGCACGTCGGTCGCACTCGCCTGCGCGGGCTGCTCGACGATCGGCCCCGAGAGGTCGAGCACCAGCGCCCCCTTCTCTCCCGAGCCGATGGTCGGACGCGCCGACATCGCCGCGAACAGCATGGCAAAGAACAGGATCATGAGCAGCAGGACGAGCCCGTCCTTGATCCCGACGAGCAGTCTCCACACTTTTCCGGCGAACTTCATTGGGCGTTTCCCAGGCGAGAGCGTTTCGGCCAACGGCTAGCCGAGCCGCCCTCCCCTGTAAATCGCGCCGCCCGATCGCTGTCTGCGAAGCTGCCGATTTTCCGCCGCACAGCCGCTTGACGGCGGATGAACAGCGACTACATCGGCGCCGCTGGCACTCACCGGGGGTGAGTGCTAACAAGGTTCAACCAGGCGACTGCCGCACCTCATCAGGGGGGAGAGCAGCCGCATAGCAAAGAAGAGGTGACGTGCATGACTTTTCGTCCGCTCCATGATCGGGTGCTCGTGCGCCGCGTCGAGGCCGAGGAGAAGACGGCCGGCGGCATCATCATTCCGGACACCGCCAAGGAGAAGCCGCAGGAAGGCGAAGTGATCTCCGTCGGCTCCGGCAGCAAGGCCGAGGACGGCACCGTGACCCCGCTCGACGTCAAGGCCGGCGATCGCATCCTGTTCGGCAAGTGGTCGGGCACCGAGGTCCGTCTGAACGGCGAGGACCTGCTGATCATGAAGGAATCCGACATCCTCGGGATCGTCGGCTGAGCCTCAAGACCCTGCACATCAGACCATAGAAAAAGAGGAAGACAGACATGGCAGCGAAAGACGTACGCTTTTCGCGCGACGCCCGTGAGCGGATCCTCCGCGGCGTCGACACCCTCGCCGACGCGGTGAAGGTGACCCTCGGCCCCAAGGGCCGCAACGTCGTGATCGACAAGAGCTTCGGCGCGCCGCGCATCACCAAGGACGGCGTCACCGTCGCCAAGGAGATCGAGCTCAAGGACAAGTTCGAGAACATGGGCGCGCAGATGCTGCGCGAGGTCGCCTCGAAGACCAACGATCTGGCCGGTGACGGCACCACCACCGCGACCGTTCTCGCCCAGGCGATCGTTCGCGAGGGCATGAAGTCGGTCGCCGCCGGCATGAACCCGATGGACCTGAAGCGCGGCATCGATCTCGCCGTCGCCAAGGTCGTCGAGGACATCAAGGGCCGCTCGAAGGCCGTCGCCGGCTCGAACGAGATCGCCCAGGTCGGCATCATCTCCGCCAATGGCGACACCGTCGTCGGCGAGAAGATCGCCGAGGCGATGGAGCGCGTCGGCAAGGAAGGCGTGATCACGGTCGAGGAAGCCAAGGGCCTCGAGTTCGAGCTCGATGTGGTCGAGGGCATGCAGTTCGACCGCGGCTACCTCAGCCCCTATTTCATCACCAACCCGGAGAAGATGCAGGTCGAGCTCAACGACCCGTACATCCTGATCCACGAGAAGAAGCTCTCCAACCTGCAGGCGATGCTTCCGATCCTCGAGGCGGTGGTGCAGTCGGGCCGTCCGCTCCTGATCATCGCCGAGGACATCGAGGGCGAGGCGCTCGCCACCCTCGTCGTCAACAAGCTGCGCGGCGGCCTCAAGGTCGCGGCCGTCAAGGCGCCGGGCTTCGGTGATCGCCGCAAGGCGATGCTCGAGGACATCGCGATCCTGACCAACGGCGAGATGATCAGCGAGGATCTCGGCATCAAGCTCGAGAGCGTCACGGTGAACATGCTCGGCCAGGCCAAGCGCGTCACCATCGACAAGGACAACACCACGATCGTCGACGGCGCCGGTTCGCGCGACCGTATCGAGGCACGCGTCGGTGCGATCCGCCAGCAGATCGAGAACACCACCAGCGACTATGATCGCGAGAAGCTCCAGGAGCGCCTCGCCAAGCTCGCCGGCGGCGTTGCCGTGATCAAGGTCGGCGGCTCGTCCGAGGTCGAGGTCAAGGAGCGCAAGGATCGCGTCGACGACGCGCTGCACGCGACCCGCGCGGCCGTCGAAGAGGGCATCGTTCCCGGCGGCGGCACCGCATTGCTCTACGCCACCAAGGCGCTCGAGGGCATGAAGGGTCAGAATGACGACCAGACCCGCGGCATCGACATCGTCCGCAAGGCGATCACCGCGCCGGTCCGTCAGATCGCCGAGAACGCGGGCAATGACGGCGCCGTCGTCGCCGGCAAGCTTCTCGACGGCAACGACGAGACGCTCGGCTTCAATGCCCAGACCGAGACCTACGAGAACCTGGTCCAGGCCGGCGTGATCGACCCGACCAAGGTCGTCCGCACTGCCCTCCAGGATGCGGCCTCGGTCGCCGGTCTCCTGATCACCACCGAAGCGGCGGTGTCGGAGCTTCCGGAAGACAAGCCGGCGGCCCCGATGGGCGGCGGCATGGGCGGCATGGGCGGCATGGACTTCTAAGGCGCAAGACGGCCTCCGCCGGCTCGGCCGGCGGAGGACTCGTCTTGGCCCGGCCGGCCGGGCGGCGGCACAAGCCGCCGAACCGGTCCGACGCCGGCGCGAGCTTGGCCCGCGCAGTCCAGTGCAAACGAAAGAGGGGCCGGAGCGGCAGCGCTCCGGCCCCTTCTTCGTGCCCGGCGGCGAACGCCTTATTGCGCGGTTGTCGCCTCGGGCGGCAGCGGGTTCGCCGCCGCATTGCCCGGCGCCTCATCGGAGACATTCGCACCTTCCGGCACGGCCGCCGGCACATCCCCGTTGCCGAGCGGGGCATTCTCGACGGCCAGGCTGTCGGCGCTCGTGTCGAGCATCTCCGCGGCATTGTTCAGCTCTTCGCTCTCCTCGGCAGTCGGGGCGCTGGAATCGCCGCCGCCGCAGCCGGTCAGCAGGAGTGCGGCCGCCGCAAGTCCGGTTCCGATGATCGTGCGCATGGTGGCTCCTTCCTCTTTCCAGCGTGTTTGCCGCATGCGCGCGCAAATAAAAAGGGCCGCGCACCAGGCGGTGCGCGACCCTCTTCGCTTCCAGGTCCGTCAGGACTTAGTGAGCGGCGTTGCTCGCGGCGTTGGCAACGTCCTCGGCAGCGTTCTCGATGCCGTTGCCGGCGTTCTCGAGAGCATTGCCGGCCGCGTCGAGCGCGTTGTTGGTGGCGTCGACGGCGCCGGCCTCGTTGGCCGAGACGTTGACGTCGGTGCCGGCCTCGGTCTCGGTGACGTTGAGGTCGGTGGTGTTGTTGGTCGTCTCGGTGTTCGAGCCCGAGCAAGCGGCGACGCCAAGGGCCGCGACGGCGGCCAGGGTGAGACCAATTTTCTTCATGAAATTTCCCCTCCAATTGGAGCTGCTGATGATCCGCTGGGCGAGGTGCCGTGGCTTGCGCCCAACCGGCTCTCCAGCGTCGCGTTGTGTACAAAAGCAGGAACAGTATGTCTACCGGTTTGGTAAGCAATTGCGCTGAACCGTTTTTTACGCGTCTGTAACCATGAAACCGCGCTGCGCGGAATGATCGCTCGCGATCCGCGCGCAGGTCCTTGACCGGCATATAAAGATATCTTTATATCCTTATCTATGCTCCTCCCATCCGAGATATTCCGCACCCTCGCCGATCCCACGCGGCTGCGCATCCTGACGCTGCTGCGGGCCATGGAGCTCTCGGTCGGCGAGCTCGCCCAGGTCCTGGGGCAGAGCCAGCCGCGTGTTTCGCGCCACGTGAAGATCCTGATCGACGGCGGGCTCGTCGAGCGGCGCAAGGAGGGAAGCTGGGTCTTCCTCAGCCTCGGCGCGGAGGAGCGCGTCGGTCCGCTCTTCGACCTGCTCGATCGTTGGGCCGGGATCGACCCCGACGAAGGGTGGGCACGCGCCGACGCCGCCCGTCTCGCCGCGGTGCAGGCCGATCGCGCCGCCGCCGCCGAGCGCTATTTCGCCGCCCATGCCAAGGATTGGGACGAGATCCGCTCGCTCCACATCGCCGAGAGCGAGGTCGAGGCCGCGATCGCCCGTGCCCTCGCCGAGCGGCCGATCGGGCGGCTCGTCGATATCGGCACCGGCACGGGCCGGATGATCGCTCTGTTCGGGCCCGCGGCGAGCCAGGCGCTCGGCGTCGATCGCTCGCCGGAAATGCTGCGGCTCGCGCGGGTCAAGCTCGCCGAGGCGGGGCTTCCCGCCGCCGAGCTTCGCCAGGGCGACATGTACGCGCTGCCGCTGGCCGAGAGCTCGGCCGATACCGTGATCCTCCACCAGGTGCTCCATTTCGCGCAGCAGCCGGAGACCGCGGTCGCCGAGGCGGCGCGGCTGCTCGCGCCGGGCGGACGACTTCTCGTCGTCGATTTCGCCGCGCACGAGCGCGAGGAGCTGCGCACCCGCGACGCCCACGCCCGTCTCGGTTTCTCCGACGAGGCGATGCTCCGCTATCTGCAGAACGCCGGCCTCGACGCCCGCGTCATCGAGCATCTCGAAGGCGGTGAGCTCACCGTCACCATCTGGGCCGGCGAACGGCCCGAAGCCAAATTGAAGGTCGTCGCATGAGCAGTCTCGCCCCCGGCATCGCCAGCTGGCGCAAGCCCCTGTTCGAGGACGTCGCCGGCGATATCGCCGTTTCGTTCGAATTCTTCCCGCCCAAGACCGAGAAGATGGAGCAGACGCTCTGGGAGTCGGTGAAGACGCTGGAGCCGCTGGCGCCGCGCTTCGTCTCCGTCACCTACGGCGCCGGCGGCTCGACCCGCGAGCGTACCCACAACACCGTCGCCCGGATCGCGCAGGAGACGAGCCTGGCGCCCGCTGCGCATCTCACCTGCGTCGAGGCGAGCCGGGGCGAGATCGACGAGGTCGCCCGCGCCTATTGGGACGCCGGGGTCCGCCACATCGTCGCCCTGCGGGGCGATCCGCCCGAGCTCGGCCGCCCGTTCGCGCCGCACCCGCAAGGCTATGCCAGCGCCGCCGCGCTGGTCGAGGGGCTGAAGCGCATCGCGCCGTTCGAGATCTCGGTCGCGGCCTATCCGGAGGTCCATCCGGAGGCGGTCAGCAAGCAGTCGGACCTCGACAATTTGAAGCGCAAGATCGACGCCGGCGCCGATCGCGCCATCACCCAGTTCTTCTTTTCGCCCGAAAGCTACTTCCGCTTTCGCGACGAGGCGGCGGCGGCAGGAATTGGCGCCGAGATCGTGCCTGGCATCCTGCCGGTGTCCAACGTCGCCCAGACCCGCAAGTTCGCGGCCGCCTGCGGCGCCGGCATCCCGCCCTGGATGGACCGGCTGTTCGAAGGCCTCGACAATCTCCCGGCCGCGCGCCAGCTGATTGCCGCGACAGTCGCGGCGGAGCTCTGCGGTCAGCTCTACGCGGGCGGCGTCCGCAATTTCCATTTCTACACCCTCAACCGGGCCGAGCTCGCTTACGCGATCTGCCATCTTCTTGGCCTCCGCCCGAAAGCAGACCAGCAGGAGCAGGCGGCATGAGCGCGCGCGACAGATTCACCCGGGCCGCGGCGGAGCGCATCCTGCTCACCGACGGCGCCTTCGGTACCGAGATCCAGAACCGCAAGCTGACCGAGGCCGATTATCGAGGCGATCTCGGCCTGGCGCGCGACCAGAAGGGCAATAACGACATCCTCGCCCTCACCCGGCCGGACATCGTCGATGCGATCACCCGCGCCTATCTCGCCGCCGGCTCCGACATCGTCTCGACCAACACGTTCAGCGCCAACCGGATCAGCCAGGCCGATTACGGCGCGGAGCACCTCGTCCAGGACATCAACCGCGCCTCGGCCCGGCTCGCCCGCACGGCCGCCGATGCCGCCGAAGCCGCCGATGGCCGACCGCGCTTCGTCGCCGGCGCGATCGGCCCGACCAACAAGACCCTGTCCCTGTCCCCGAACGTCAACGATCCCGGCTATCGCGAGATCGATTTCGACGGGCTGAAGGAGGTCTATCTCGAGCAGACCGAGGCGCTGCTCGAAGGCGGTGCGGACTTCATCCTGATCGAGACGATCTTCGATACGCTGAACGCCAAGGCCGGGATCGTCGCGGCGATCGAGGCGAGCGAGCGGCTCGGCCGCGACGTGCCGCTGATGATCTCGATGACGATCACCGATCTTTCCGGCCGCAACCTCTCGGGGCACACGGTGGAGGCCTTCTGGTACGCCGTCCGGCACGCCCGGCCGCTCACCATCGGGCTCAACTGCTCGTTCGGCGCCCAGCAGTTGCGGCCGCACGTCCAGGCCCTCGCCCAGGTCGCGGACGCGCTGATCATGGCTTATCCCAACGCGGGCCTGCCGAACGAGCTCGGCGCCTATGACGAGCTGCCGGAGCAGACCGCCGCCTTCGTGCGCAGCTGGGCCGAGCAGGGGCTGGTCAACGTCCTCGGCGGCTGCTGCGGCTCCACCCCGGCGCATATCGCCGCGATCGCCAAAGCCGTGGCCGGCGCCGCGCCACGCCGGATCCCCACGATCGGCAACGTCACCCGCCTCGCCGGCCTCGAGCCGATGACCATCGCCGCCTGATCGCCCCTCTCCCCTTCAGGGGAGAGGCCGGGAGAGGGGGAGTCTTCCCTCGCACGAACATCCGAGATTGCCCATTTCATGACCGCCACCGCCCTCACCACCGACACCGCCGCCGACACCGCCTCCTCCAGCTTCGTCAACGTGGGCGAGCGCACCAACGTCACCGGCTCGGCCCGCTTCAAGAAGCTGGTCATGGCCGGCGACTATGCCGCCGCGGTCGAGGTCGCTCGCCAGCAGGTGGAGAACGGCGCCCAGGTCATCGACATCAACATGGACGAAGGCTTGCTCGACGCTGAGGCGGCGATGACGACCTTCCTCAAGCTGATCGCGGCCGAGCCCGACATCGCCCGCGTTCCGTTCATGATCGACAGCTCGAAATGGAGCGTCATCGAGGCGGGGCTGAAGTGCGTCTCCGGCAAGCCGATCGTCAACTCGATCAGCCTCAAGGAAGGCGAGGAGGAGTTCCTCCGCCTCGCCCGCAAGGTTCGCGCCTACGGCGCCGCCGTGGTGATCATGGCGTTCGATGAGACCGGCCAGGCCGACACCAAGGCCCGCAAGGTCGAGATCTGCGGTCGGGCCTACGATCTCCTCGTCCGCGAGGGCTTCCCGCCCGAGGACATCATCTTCGATCCGAACATCTTCGCGATCGCCACCGGGATCGACGAGCACCGCCGCTACGCGCTCGACTTCATCGAGGCCTGCCGCGAGATCAAGGCGCGCTGTCCGCATGCCCACATCTCCGGCGGTCTCTCGAACCTGAGCTTCTCGTTCCGCGGCAACGAGCCGGTGCGCCGCGCGATGCACTCGATCTTCCTCTACCACGCGATCCCGGCCGGGCTCGACATGGCGATCGTCAACGCCGGCCAGCTCGACGTCTACGATTCGATCGATCCGGAGCTGCGCGAGGCCTGCGAAGACGTGATCCTCGACCGCAGGGACGATGCGACCGAGCGGCTGGTGACGCTCGCCGAGAAATATCTCGGCTCCGATCCCGCCAAGGAGAAGGAAGCGGCCGAATGGCGCGGTTGGCCGGTCGAAAAGCGGCTCGAGCACGCGCTGGTCAAGGGCATCGACGCGTTCGTCGTCGAGGACACCGAGGAAGCGCGACAGCGGGCCGATCGTCCGATCCACGTCATCGAAGGGCCGCTGATGGACGGCATGAACGTCGTCGGCGACCTGTTCGGCTCGGGCAAGATGTTCCTGCCGCAGGTGGTGAAGTCCGCCCGGGTGATGAAGAAGGCGGTCGCCCACCTCATCCCGTTCATCGAGGAGGAGAAGGAGAAGAACGGCGCCACCCAGGGCAAGGGCAAGGTCGTGATGGCGACCGTGAAAGGCGACGTTCACGACATCGGCAAGAACATCGTCGGCGTCGTCCTGCAATGCAACGGCTTCGAGGTGATCGATCTCGGCGTGATGGTGCCGTGGCAGGAGATTCTCAAGGCGGCGAACGAGAACCAGGCCGACATGATCGGCCTCTCCGGCCTGATCACGCCGTCGCTGGACGAGATGGTGACGGTGGCGACCGAAATGCAGCGCGAGGGCATGACCCTGCCGCTGCTGATCGGCGGCGCCACCACCAGCAAGGTCCATACCGCGCTGAAGATCGATCCTGCCTACGAAGGGCCGGTGCTGCACGTCCTCGACGCCAGCCGGGCGGTGGGCGTCGCGTCGTCCCTCGTCTCGGAGACGCAATGCGAGCCGCTCGTCGCGCGAACGGCGGAGGACTATCGGCAGGTGCGCGAGACTCGCGCCGGCCGCGGCCACAGCGAGCTTTCGCCGCTCGCCGAGGCGCGCGCCAACGCCTTCGCTTTCGATCCGGACGGGAAGCCGCCGGCGCCGCAGCGTCCCGGTATCCAGCATTTCAACGACTGGCCGATCCGCGACCTGCGCGCCTCGATCGACTGGACGCCCTTCTTCCGCGCCTGGGAGCTGGCCGGCACCTATCCGGCGATCCTCGAGGATCCGATCGTCGGCGAGAGCGCGACCTCGCTGTTCAAGGACGCCCAGGCGATGCTCGACCGGATCATCGCCGAGCACTGGCTGGTCGCCCGCGGCACCGTCGGCCTGTGGCGCTGCCGCCGCGACGGCGACGACGTCCACGTCCTCGCCAGCAACGAGGAGACTCGCATTCCCTTCCTCCGCCAGCAGGTGAAGAAGCGCGAGGGCCGCGCCAACATGTGCCTCGCCGACTTCATCGATCCCGCCGGCGAGGACTGGATCGGCGGCTTCGCCGTCGGCATCCACGGCCTCGAGCCGCACCTCGAGCGCTTCAAGGCCGAGAATGACGATTATTCGGACATTCTCCTCAAGGCGCTGTCCGACCGGCTCGCGGAGAGCTTCGCCGAGGTGCTCCACGCCCATGTCCGCACCAGCGTCTGGGGCTATGCCGACGAGCATTTCACCAATGCCGACCTGATCCGGGAAACCTATCAGGGCATCCGCCCCGCGCCCGGCTATCCGGCCTGCCCGGATCACAGCCTGAAGCCGGTGCTGTTCGAGATGCTCGGCGGCGAACCGGCCGGCGTGACGCTGACCGAGAGCTTCGCGATGTGGCCGACGTCCGCCGTGTCGGGATTCTATTTCGGCCACCGCGACAGCCAGTATTTCGGCGTCGCGCGGATCGGCCGTGACCAGCTCGAGGATTATGCGGCGCGGCGCGCGGTGAGCGTCGAGGAAGCCGAGCGCTGGCTCCGCCCGAACCTGGATTGATCCTCCCCGCTCGCGGGGAGGGGGACCACGCCGCGCAGCGGCGTGGTGGAGGGGGTCCCGAGACCCACCCACGCGCGCATGGCCGGGCACATCCTCCCCATTGAGGGGAGGTGGCGCGCGAAGCGCGACGGAGGGGTGTCAGCGCGGTCAATTGCGCACAGCGTGCTGACGGACGCTGACGCCCCTCCACCAGCCTCCGCCTTCGGCTACGGCTGGTCCCCCTCCCCTTGTAGGGGAGGCAAACAGAAGGCCGCCGCAGCACCCGCTGCGACGGCCTTTGTGATTCAGCGCGTGGCGCGCCTCAGTACACGCGCGCCTTGGGCTTGATGTACTCGATCTCGTCGGTGAGCGTGTATTCGTGCACCGGGCGATAATCGATCGTCACCTTGCCCTGATCGAACCACGTCACCGTGTGCTTCAGCCAGTTGACGTCGTCGCGGTTCGGATAATCCTCGTGCATGTGCGCGCCGCGGCTCTCCTTGCGGTTGGCGGCGCTGTGCATCGTCACCACCGCCTGGCCGATCAGATTGTCGAGCTCCATCGTCTCGATCAGATCGGTGTTCCAGACCAGGCTGCGGTCGGTGACGTCGATATCCGCCATCTGCTTGTAGATCTCGTCGATCCGCGTCTTGCCTTCCTCGAGCGTCGCCTCGGTGCGGAACACCGCGCAATCGGCCTGCATCGTGCGCTGCATGCGGTTGCGGATCGTCGCGGTCGGGCTGCCGCCCTTGGCGAAGCGGAAGCGGTCGAGACGCGAGAGCGCGAACTCTTCCGAGCCCTTCGGCGCCGGCGGGAGCGCGCTGCCCGGCTTGACGATGTCGCCGAGCCGGTGGCCGGTGGCGCGGCCGAACACGACCAGATCGATCAGGCTGTTCGAGCCGAGGCGGTTGGCGCCGTGGACCGAGACGCACGCCGCCTCGCCCACCGCGAACAGGCCGGGGACGACGCTGTCCGGATTGCCGTCCTTCAGCGTCACCACCTCGCCGTGATAATTGGTCGGGATGCCGCCCATGTTGTAATGGACGGTCGGGACCACCGGCAGCGGCTGGCGGGTCAGGTCGACGCCGGCGAAGATCTTGCCGGTCTCGGTGATGCCCGGCAGACGCTCGGCCAGGATCTTGGCGTCAATATGGTCGAGGTGAAGGTAGATATGGTCCTTCTCCTTTCCGACGCCGCGGCCCTCGCGGATCTCCATTGCCATCGAGCGCGAGACGACGTCGCGGCTGGCGAGATCCTTGGCGCTCGGCGCGTAGCGCTCCATGAAGCGCTCGCCCTCGGAGTTGGTCAGGTAGCCGCCCTCGCCGCGCGCGCCTTCGGTGATCAGCACGCCGGCGCCGTAGATGCCTGTCGGGTGGAACTGGACGAACTCCATGTCCTGCAGCGGGAGGCCGGCGCGCAGCACCATCGCATTGCCGTCGCCGGTGCAGGTGTGGGCCGAGGTCGCCGAGAAATAGGCGCGGCCGTAGCCGCCGGTGGCGAGCACCACGGCATGGCTGCGGAAGCGGTGGATCGTGCCGTCCTCCATGCACAGGGCGATCACACCCCGGCATTCGCCATTCTCCATGATCAGGTCGATGGCGAAATATTCGATGAAGAAATCGGCGTCGTACTTCAGGCTCTGCTGGTAGAGCGCGTGGAGCATGGCGTGGCCGGTGCGGTCGGCGGCGGCGCAGGTGCGCTGCGCGGGCGGGCCGGCGCCCATGTTCTGCATCATGCCGCCGAACGCGCGCTGGTAGATGCGGCCTTCCTGGGTGCGGCTGAACGGCACGCCGAAATGCTCGAGCTCGTAGACCGCGGCCGGCGCCTCGCGGCAGAGATATTCGATCGCGTCCTGGTCGCCGAGCCAGTCGGAGCCCTTGACCGTGTCGTACATGTGCCAGGTCCAATGGTCCGGGCCCATGTTGCCGAGCGAGGCGGCGATGCCGCCCTGCGCCGCGACGGTATGGCTTCGGGTCGGGAAGACCTTGGTGATGCAGGCGGTCTTCAGGCCCTTTTCGGCGGCGCCCATCGTCGCGCGGAGGCCGGAGCCGCCGGCGCCGACGACGACGACGTCATAGGCATGGTCGATGATCTTGTAGGCCTCAGCCATTGGAAGCGTCCCCGCCGAAGGCGATCTTGAGCACAGAGAAGAAGGCGAGCGCGGCGCCCGCGATCGTGAAGAAGTTGAGCAGCACGATCGAGAAGAGCTTCATGCCCTCCTCGTGGACATAGTCCTCGATCACCACCTGCATGCCGAGCTTCAGATGCCAGAAGGTGGTGACGATCAGCAGCAGCATCGGCACGGCGGCGATCGGATCGCGCAGCCAGGCGGTGACGGTGCCGTAGTCGAGCGAGGGCAGCCGCAGGATCGAGGCGATCAGCCATACGAACAGCACGAACGCCGCGATCGAGGTCAGCCGCTCCAGCCACCAGTGATGCGCGCCCGAGCGGGCCGAGCCGAGGCCGCGGACGCGGCTGAGAGGGGTTTCCATCCGCATCACTTCACCCCCAGGACGACGAACCAGAACAAGGCGGTCAGCAGTGCCGAGCCGACCAGGGTCATGTTCGCCCAGAATTTGTTGGTCGACAGCTCGAAGCCGGCGCCGATGTCCATCACCAGGTGGCGGATGCCGGAGAGCGTGTGCTGGAAGAAGGCCCAGGAAAGGCCGACCCCGATGACGATGCCGATCCAGCTCGTCGCCCAGGACACGAAGGTCCCATAGGCCTCGGGGCCGCTCGCCGCCGCGGCCAGCCACCACACCAGGGCGGCGGCGCCGATCGTGGCGAGGCCGCTCCCCGTCACGCGGTGAAGGATCGAGACCAGCATGTGCGGCCCCCATCGCCAGATCGTGAGATGCGGCGAGAGCGGACGCGATGGATTGCGGTGCATGAGGCGAAGCTCCCTGAAGACCGGCCGCTCTTAGGAAAGCGAGGAGCGGGAGACAAGCGGGCGATGCGGTCCCGATGGCTAACGCGATGTTAAACCTTTGGCTTCAGGAAAGTGGCCTTTCGGACCAGGTCTGATCAACGGGGATATTCATGGCGACGGAACAGGGGGCGGTGCAGCTGCAGGAGCGGATCGGACGATTCGATCCGGATGGGAGCCTGACCGAGGGCTGTCGCGAGCTGGTCGCGCTGTTCACCGCCCAGGGCGAGCGGATCGCCCGGGCGTTCGTCACGCATCTCGGCGAGGCGCATGTCGGGCCGACGCGATTCACCGCCGAAGAGCTCGACACGCTCGTCCCGATGATCCAGGCCTATCTCGTCACCAAGCACAGCAATCTGAGCGGGCAGGCATGGGCGGACACCGCCGCCGGCTTCATCCGCGACGCCGCGAAGCGCGACATCTCGCTCACCACCCTGCTCTCCTCGGTCAGCGCCGCCGCGCAGGAAGCGCATGCCGTCGTCATCGAGGACACCGGAGAGGATGTCGAGCGCCTCGCCCGCTTCGGCCGCTGCCTCACCGCCTGCACCCTGCTCGAGGCCGAGGTGTTCGCCGCCCAGTTCCGCCCAGTTCAGCAAGGAGATCGTCAGCGTCGCCGAGCGCACCGCCTCGGACAGCCAGATGCTGCGCGCCCAGGCCTCCGACGCCTCGGCGGCGGCGCGGGGCATGCTCGGCAAGACCAGCGAGGTCGCCGCGGCGGCCGAGCAGTCGGCGCTCGCCATGCGCGAGGCCGCCCAGACCGCGGCGGGCCTGATCCGCGCGATCGAGGACGCCCGCAACGAGGTCGAGGTCGCCGCCGGCGTCGCGACTCGCGCCGGCGACCAAGCCTTCCAGGCCGTCCAGGTCAGCCAGGCGCTCTCCTCCCACGTCGGCGCGATCGAATCGATCCTCGGCCTGATCCGCGACATCGCCGGCCAGACCAACCTGCTCGCGCTCAACGCGACGATCGAGGCGGCCCGCGCCGGCGACGCCGGCCGCGGCTTCGCCGTCGTCGCCCAGGAGGTGAAGTCGCTCGCCAGCCAGACGGCGCGCGCGACCGACGACATCGCCGGCAAGATCGCCGCCATCCAGCAGGCCGCCAAGTCGACTCTCGCCGCCAACGGCTCGATCCAGACCACGGTCGAGGAGGTCCAGCATTCCGCCGACCGCATTCGCGAGGCGATGGAGGTGCAGGCGCAGACCGTGACGATGATCACCGCCGCCGTCGACGAGACCGCCCTCGCCGCCGACTCGATGTCCTCGACGATCGCCGCGATCCGGCAGGACACCGAGACGGTCGCCAGCGAGATCGACGGGCTGACGAAGAATTTCGGCCATGTCGACGAGCAGATGGCCCGCTTCAAGGCCGCCACCACCCAGTTCGTCAACGGCTTCGCGGCCTAGGTCCCTCACCCTCCCTCTCCCCAAGCGGGAGAGGGGGCGACGATCAGGCCCAGCCCCCCTCTCCCTTCAGGCGAGAGGGAGGGGCCCGCCCGGCGCAGCCGGGTGGGAGGGTGAGGGCCCCTACCCCCTTCCAACCGTCCCGCGCTGCCGCTAGTCCGCGGCACATGACCCAGCGCAACATCCTCGTCACCGGCACCAGCCGGGGCATCGGCGAAGCGATCCTCGGCTCGCTCGCCGGCCACAATGTCGTCGGCCACTCCACCCGCGGCGGCGACGGCATGATCGCCGCCGATCTCGACCGGCCCGGCGCCGCCGAGGCCTTGTGGAGCGAGGCGCTGCAGCGGCTCGGCGGGCGGATCGACGTGCTGGTCAACAATGCCGGCATCTTCGAGCCGGCGCCGATCCAGGCCGAGCATGACGAATGGGTCGCCGCCTGGGAGCGGACGATGCGCGTCAACCTCACCGCCGCGGCCGAGCTCTGCCGCCTCGCCGTCCGCCACTTCCGCGACCACGGCCAGGGCGGACGGATCGTCAACGTCGCCAGCCGCGCCGCCTATCGCGGCGATTCGCCGAACCATTGGCATTATGCCGCGTCCAAGGCCGGCATGATGGGCATGACCAAGTCGATCGCCCGCGGCTATGCGGCCGAGAACATCCTCGCTTTCGCGGTCTGCCCCGGCTTCACCATGACCGGCATGGCCGAGGATTATCTGGAGAGCCGCGGCGGCGACAAGTTGCTCGCCGATATCCCGCTCGGCCGCGTCGCCGGCGTCGACGAGGTCGCCGAGACGGTCCGCTGGTTCGCGATCGATGCGCCGGACTCGGCGACCGGCGCGGTGATCGACGTCAACGGCGCCTCTTATGTCCGCTAGGTCGCGGACGGCGGAGCAGGCCGAGGACGGGGCCGGCAGCTGGAAGGCCTCCTTGCCCTGCTCCAAGGCCGAGGCCGAGGCGCTGCAGGAGGACATCTCGCCGCTCGCCTTGCTCGACGAGCCACCGGTGCTGATGTCGAGCGAGCCCGATCCGGCGCGGCCCGACGAATGGCGGCTCGACGCCTATTTCGCCGCCGAGCCGACGGCCGAGATGCTGGCGATGCTGCAGGCGCTGGCGCCGAGCTCCGCCGGCGCTGCCCCGACCGTGGAGAGAGTCGAGGCGCGCGACTGGGTGACGCTCAGCCAGCAGGGCCTGGAGCCGATCCAGGCCGGACACTTCTTCGTCCACACGCCGGCCCATCGCGACAAGGTGCCGGCCGATTCGATCGCATTCGAGATCGATGCCGGCCGCGCCTTCGGCACCGGCCAGCACGAGACGACCAGCGGCTGCCTCGTCGCTCTCAGCAAGCTCAAGGACCAGGGCATCCGCGTCTCAAACCTGCTCGACCTCGGCACCGGCACCGGCCTGCTCGCCTTCGCGGCGATGCGCCTGTGGCCGACTGCGCGCGCCGCCGCGTCGGACATCGATCCCGTCTCGATCGAGGTCACCGAGGAGAATGCGGCGATCAACCAGATCCGCGTCGGCCGCGGCCCGGGCCATGTCGAGCTCGCTGTCGCCGCCGGGCTCGAGCACGGCCGGCTGCGCCAGCGCGCGCCCTACGATCTGATCATCGCCAACATCCTCGCCGGGCCGCTGATCGAGCTCGCGCCCTCGGTCTCCAAGGCGCTGGAAGCCGGCGGCCGGCTGATCCTCGCCGGCCTGCTCGACAGCCACGCCGGAGCGGTCGCCGCCGCCTACCGCCGGCACGGCCTGATGCTGGGCTTCCGCGTCCAGCATGGCGAATGGCCGACCCTGGTCATGCGCAAGCGCAAGTCGCTCGGCTGGCGCTGATCCTCCCCGCTCGCGGGGAATGATCAGGCCGTCGTGCCCCCGGCACGACTGCAGCCTGCTGGGAGCAGGCTGCACCTGATCATCAACCGTCGATGATCATCGCCGTGAAGGCGAGGTGGATGCCGAGCAGGATCGCGAACACCACCGGGAAGTAGACGTATTTGTGCCGGAACCGCCGCGTGCGGTCGCGCAGGCTGGCGCGCGGAATGGTGTCCAGGAAGCGCATGAAGCGCAGCTGCTCGCCGAGGTCGGCGGCGCCGAACGGCACCGGCGGCACGATGTGCCTTTTGTGGCGCGCCCAGCGGCCCCCATAAGGTTCGACCAGCCCGTCGCTGTGCAGGACCAGATCGGGGGCCTTGCCGAGGTGACGCAGGACGATGATGTCGGTCTCGGTGTCCTTTCCGATCTCCGGCCGATAGCCCTTGCGGACCAGGGCGTGGAGACGCTCCAGAACCGGCGGCGGAGTCTCCGGACCGAGCACCTCGACCGTATAGGCTTGCGCCTTCAGTTCATGATCGACGATCTCGGTGCGCATGCCGCCTGTTCCCCTGTTGACCCGGGAGCCATAGCACCGACTGTGTTAGCCAGGCAATGCACCCGCGCAAAAAATGCGCGTCTTCAGGAGGATGACGCGACGATCGCGTTCCACCCGGCCTCGTCGATCACCTCGATGCCGAGCTCCTGCGCCTTCTTGAGCTTCGAGCCGGCACCGGGACCGGCGACCAGCAGGTCGGTCTTGGCGGAGACCGATCCGGAGACCTTGGCGCCGAGCCGTTCGGCCTGCGCCTTGGCCTCGTCGCGCGACAGCGTCTCGAGGCTGCCGGTGAACACCAGCGTCTTGCCGGAGACCGGGCTTTCCTTGGTTTCCCAGACGAGCGCGCTCGGGGCGACGCCGGCGGCGAGCAGATCGTCGACCACCGCGCGATTGTGCGGCTCCTCGAAAAAGTCGATCAGCGCGCCGGCCACCTCGCCGCCGACGCCCGGCGTCTCGATCACCGCCGCCGCCGCGGCGTCGCGGCGCTGGCGGAACTTGTCGTCGCTCTCGCCGAGCGCCTGGGTCACGTCCGCCCTGGCCGCCCGCGCGCGGTCGATCATCTCGCGACAGGCCTCGAACGTGCCGTAGCGACGGGCGAGATCGCGCGCGGTCACTTCGCCGACATGGCGGATGCCGAGCGCGAACAGGAAGCGGTCGAGCGGCGGCCGGCGGCGCTCGTCGATCGCGGCCAGCAGATTGTCGACCTTGGTCTCCGCCCAGCGCTCGCGCGACAGCAGCGTTTCGCGCTTCTCGTGCAGGCGGAAGATGTCGGCCGGCGAGGCGATGATGCCGTCGCGGAAGAAGTCCTCGATGTTGGTGATGCCGAGTCCGGTGATGTCCAGCGCGTGGCGCGAGGCGAAGTGGCGGAGCCGCTCCACCCTTTGCGCCGGGCAGACCAGCCCGCCGGTGCAGCGCACGTCGACCTCGCCCTCCTCGCGCACCGCCTCCGATCCGCATTCGGGGCAATGGTCGGGGAAGACATAGGCCGGCCGTTCCGCGTCCGGGGTCAGGTTCTGCAGCACCTGGGGGATGACGTCGCCGGCGCGCTGGATCAGCACGCGGTCGCCGGGCCGAACGCCGAGCCGGGCGATCTCGTCGGCATTGTGGAGGGTGGCATTGGTGACGGTGACGCCGCCGACGGTCACCGGGGTCAGCCGCGCGACCGGCGTCAGCTTGCCGGTGCGGCCGACCTGGACCTCGATCGCCTCGAGCAGGGTCTCGGCGCGCTCGGCGGGGACTTTGTGGGCGATCGCCCAGCGCGGCGCCCGCGCCACCTGCCCGAGCCGGCGCTGAAGCTCCAGCGAATCGACCTTGTAGACCACGCCGTCGATGTCGAACGGCAGGTCGGCGCGGCGGCTCTCGATGCCGCGATAATGGGCGAGGAGATCCTCCACCGATGTGAAGCGCTTCAGATCCTCCGAGACCGGCAGCCCCCAGGTCTCGATCGCTGCCATCACGCCGAGCTGGGTCTCGGCGGGCAGGGCCGAGACCTCGCCCCAGCCATGGGCGAGGAAGCGCAGCGGGCGCGCGGCGGTGACCGAGGCGTCGATCTGGCGCAGCGACCCCGCGGCAGCGTTGCGCGGATTGGCGAACTGGCGGTACTTGAGCTCGCCCTCGTGGTCCGGTCCCGCCTTCGCCTCGGCCTCCGCCTTCAGGCGCGCGTTCAAGGCCGCGAAATCCGCCTTGGACATGTAGACCTCGCCCCGCACCTCGAACACGGCGGGCACGTCGCCGGGCAGCCGTTCCGGTATGTCGCCGATCGTGCGGACGTTCTGGGTGACGTCCTCGCCCTGGGCGCCGTCGCCCCGGGTGGCGGCGAGCTTCAGCACGCCGCGCTCGTAGCGCAGCGAGCAGGACAGGCCGTCGATCTTCGGCTCCGCGGTGAGCGCAATCTCGGCATCGTCGGAGAGCTTCAGGAAGCGCCGGACGCGGCCGAGGAAATCCTCGACGTCTTCGGCCGAGAAGGCGTTGTCGAGGCTGAGCATCGGCAGTGCGTGCGGCACCTTGCGCAAGGGGCCGCTCGGCGCCGCCCCGACCTGGCGCGACGGACTGTCCTCGCGCACCAGGTACGGGAATTCCGCCTCGAGCGCGGCGTTGCGCCGGACCAGCGCGTCATAATCGGCATCGCTGATCTCCGGCGCGTCCTGGTCGTGGTAGAGCCGGTTGTGATGGGCGATTTCGCGGGCGAGCTTCTCCAGCTCGGCGGCAGCTTCGAGGTCGGTCATGACGCCGCGATAACAAGAAGCGCGGCGGGGAAGAAGACGCCGGAGCCTTATTCTCGTCATCCCGGCGAAAGCCGGGATGACGATTTAGGAAAAGCACTCCGCGAGGAACAGCTTGAGGCTTTCCCACGAGCGCCGTGCCGCCACCGCATTGTACAGCACCCCGTTCTCCGGCGCGTTGGCCTTGGGGTTGGTGAAGCCGTGCATCGTGCCGCCGTAGCCGTGGATCTGCCAGTCGGCGCCGGCGGCGCTCAGCTCCGCGGCGAGGGCGGTGACCGCCTCCGGCGGCACCATCGGATCGTCCCAGCCGTGATAGGCGACGACCTTCGCCCGGATCGGCGTCCCCTCCCGGTTGCCGGGCGCGCCGAACAGGCCGTGGAAGCTGGCGACGCCGCGCACGTCGGCGCCGGTGCGGGCGAGATCGAGGACGCACAGCCCGCCGAAGCAATAGCCGATCGCCGCCACCCGGGTCGCGTCGACTTCGGGAAGCGCCCGCACCGCCTCGACGATCGCCAGCATCCTGTCCTGCAGCCTCGCCCGGTCGTCGAGAAACGGCCGCATCAGCGCCGAGCTCTCCTCGCGCGTCCGGCCGAGCACGCCCTTGCCGTAGAGATCGGCGGCGAAGCCGGCATAGCCGAGGCCGGCGAGCCGCCCGGCCACCGCGACCTCGTTCTCGCCGCGACCCGCGAACGTGTGCAGCACGATCACCGCGGGGCGCGGTCCGGCGCCCTGGTCGACGGCGAGCACCCCCTCCAGCGCGGTGCCGTCGTGCGCGTGGCCGACGGTCCGCGTCGTGATCATGCCGCCTCCAGCAGCCGTCCGGCCTGCGCTCGGGCTTCGTCGGTCACTTCGGCACCCGAGAGCATGCGCGCGATCTCCTCGCGCCGGCGGCTGTCGTCGAGCAACTGGACGCTGGTGCGGGTGACGAGGCCGTGGCTCTTCTCGATGAAGAAGTGGCGGTTGCCGCGCGCGGCGACCTGCGGGCTGTGGGTGACGACCAGCAATTGCGCGCTGTCGGAGAGGCGATGAAGGCGCTCGCCGATCGCGCTCGCCACCGCGCCGCCGACGCCGCGGTCGATCTCGTCGAAGATCATCGTCGCCGCGCCGCCGCGCTCGGCCAGCGCCACCTTCAGCGCCAGGATGAAGCGGGAGAGCTCGCCGCCGCTGGCGATCTTGGCGAGCGGCGCGAACGGCGCGCCGGGGTTGGTCGAGATCTCGAACTCCACCCGGTCCTGGCCGAGCGGGCTCCACTGCGCCTCGGCCAGCGTCTCGACCACCGTGCGGAACTGGGCGGCATCGAGCTTCAGCGGCGCGAGCTCGCGCGCCACGGCGGCGTCGAGTCGCTCGGCGGCGGCGTGGCGCTGCACGGAAAGCGCCGCGGCGGCGGCCCGATAGGCGGAATGCGCCTCCGCCACCGCCTGCTCGAGCCGGTCGAGGCTGCGCGTCCCCGCCTCTAGCGCCGCCAGCTTGGCGGCGAGCTCCTCGGCGAGCGCCGGCAGCGCATCGGGATCTACGCGGTGCTTGCGCGCCACCGCCCGGATTTCGAACAGCCGCGCTTCCGCCTCCTCGAGCCGGGCCGGATCGTAGGCGAGCGCGTCCGCCGCTTCGGCGAGCCGGTCCTCGGCATCGGACGCCTCGATCAGCGCCCGGTCGAGCGCCGCGAGCGCCTCGCCGAGCCGATCGTGCTGGTCGGCGATCCGCTCGAGCCGCCGCGCGGCCTGGCGGAGCAGTGACAGGCCGCCGTCCGATCCGTCGAGATACTGGCCGACTGCGGCGATGTCCTCGGCAAGCCGCGCGCCTTTCTGCATATTGGCGCGGAGCGCGGCCAGCTCCTCCTCCTCGCCGGCCTGCGGCGCCAGGCGGCCGAGCTCGGCCGAGGCATGCTCGACGAACTCGCGGTCACGCTCCGCTGCATCGAGCGCGTCGCGGGCGCGGGCGAGCGCGTCTTCCGCCTCGCGCCAGCCGCGGTAGAGCCGCTCCGCCTCGCGGGTGTCGATTCCGCCGAACGTGTCGAGCAAGGCGCGGTGGCCGCGCGCGTTGAGCAGACCCCGGTCGTCGTGCTGGCCGTGGATCTCGACCAGGCTGGCGCCGAGCTCGCGCAGCAGGCCGACCGAGGCGGACTGATCGTTGACCAGGGCGCGACTGCCGCCGTCGGCCTTGACGATGCGGCGGATCACCAGCGGCTCGCCCGGCTCGCCGGCGAGGCCGTTCTCGCGCAGCAGCTCGTGCGCGGCATGGCCGGCGGGCAGCTCGAAGCTGACGCTGACCACCGCCTGCGCCTGGCCGGTGCGGACGAGGCCGCTGTCGGCGCGGGCGCCGAGCGCCAGGCCGAGCGCGTCGAGCAGGATCGATTTGCCGGCGCCGGTCTCGCCGGTCAGCACGCCGAGCCCGGGGCCGAACTCCAGGTCCAGGCTCTCGATCAGGACGACGTCGCGGATGGAAAGCCCGGTCAGCATGACGGCCCCCTCAGGCCGTCACCCCGGCGAAGGCCGGGGTCTCGGCGAGCAATGTCGTGACCTTCCGGGAAATCCCGGCTTTCCCCGGGACGGCGCCGGAAGCGCACCTCAAGCGGCAGGGGCCGGTGCGTGCTTCTGCACCAGCTCGTAGGCGCGCTCATACCATTTGGTGTTCGGATAATTGGCGCCGAGCACGGCCGCGGCGCGGCGCGCTTCCTCGGGGATGCCGAGCGCGAGATAGCTCTCGGTCAGCCGCATCAGCGCCTCGGGAGCGTGGCTGGTGGTCTGATATTCGTCAATCACCACCCGGAAGCGGTTGACCGCGGCCAGCCACTGGGCGCGGCGCTGGTAGAAGCGGCCGACCTCCATCTCCTTGCCGGCGAGGTGATCGCGGACGAGATCGATCTTCAGCCGCGCGTCGGCGGCGTAGCGCGTCGTCGGGTAGCGGCGGACCAGCTCGTTCAGCGCGTCGAGCGCCTGGCGGGTGGTCCGCTGGTCGCGGGTCACGTCCTCGATCTGCTCGTAATAAGAGAGCGCGATCAGATAATGGGCGTAGGGCGCGTCGCGGTTGCCTGGATGGATCGAGAGGAAGCGCCGGGCGGATTCGATCGACTTGGTATAGTCGCGCGCCGCGTAATAGCTGAACGCGCTCATCAGCTGCGCGCGCCGCGCCCAGACGGAATAAGGATGCTGCCGCTCCACCTCGTCGAACAGCGCCGCGGCCATCGCATATTGGCCGCCGTCCAGCCGCTGCTTGGCGAGGCTGTAGAGGGTGGTGACGTCGCGGGCGACATATTGCGTGTCGGCGCGGGTCTTCTTCCCGTTGCTGGCGCAGGCGGCGAGCGGGAGAACCATCGCCAGCATCACGGCGGCGGCAATCGGACGTGTCGAGGAACGGAGCATGGACGGCTTCTTAACGGAGGGTTTGGCCGGGGCCAAGCGGATACGGAGGGGTTGGCGTTCGGGCGATGACCCGCGGTTTAATGGTTCGCTTGTAGAGCGGGCGCGAATGCTGCGCGTCCTCACCCTCTCGACCCTCTTCCCGGACGCGCGACGGCCCACGTTCGGCGTCTTCGTCGAGCGGCAGACGCTCGGTCTCGCCGCCCGCGCCGATGCGGCGGTGGAGGTCGTCGCCGGCGTCGGGCTTCCGCCCTGGCCGCTCTCGCTCCATCCGCATTACCGCGACCGGCGCGCGCTGCCGCGCAAGGAGGAATGGAACGGTCTCGCCGTCCATCGCCCGCGCTTCCGTGTCGGACCCGGCCTTGCGGCGCGCTCGGGCCGCGCGCTGGCCGCGGCCGCCCTGCCGTGCCTCCGCCGCATCCGCGCCCGCTTTCCGTTCGACGTGATCGACGCCGAGTTCCTCTGGCCCGACGGCGTCGCGGCGATGCACCTGTCGCGGGCGCTCGGCATCCCCTTCTCGGTCAAGGCCCGGGGCAGCGACGTGCATTATTGGGGCACCCGGCCGGAGGTCCGCGGTCAGATCGTCGAGGCGGCGTACGCGGCCGGCGGCCTGCTCGCGGTCAGCGCTGCGCTGAAGGCCGACATGGCGGCCCTCGGCATGCCCGAGGATCGGATCCTGGTCCATCACACCGGCGTCGATCTCGCCCTCTTCGCGCCGCGCGACCGGACGGAGGCGAAGGCGGCACTCGGTATCGACGGCCCGCTGATCGCCTCCGTCGGCGCGCTGATCCCGCTCAAGCGCCAGCATCTGGTGATCGAGGCGCTCGCCACCCTGCCCGGCGTCCATCTGATCCTGGTCGGCGATGGGCCCGAACGGCGTCGGCTCGAGACGCGTGCCGCGTCGCTTGGCGTGGCCGACCGGGTGCGCTTCCTCGGCAACCGCCCGCACGCCGAGCTTCCGGCATTGCTCGCCGCCGCCGACGTCATGGTGCTCCCGTCGGAGCGGGAGGGCCTCGCCAACGTCTGGCTGGAATCGCTCGCCTGCGGCACGCCTGTGGTGATCACCGACGTCGGCGGCGCCCGCGAGGTGATCGATCGCCCCGAAGCAGGCACTCTGGCCGCGCCAAACTCCGCCGACCTCGCAAACGCCATCGCCGCGCTTCTCGCCGCCCCGCCCGCCCAGGAACGGGTGCGCAGAAGCGCCGAGAGGTTCGGCTGGGAAAAGAACAGCGACGCCCTGTTCGAGCATCTCAGCGCCGTAGCAGCGGCAACCTGACTAATCCTCCCTGTGGGCGGAGCCCATGGGGAGGATTATGATCGCCTAGGCGAGCGGCATCAGAGCGGCGGCGATCCAGCGTTCCTCGGCGCGCAGCAGGCCCCAGGTCCGCGCCGCGGCGCGGCTGTCCATCACCTCGACGCCGACGCCGCGCGCCTCGAGGCTGCGGATCAGCGCGCGGGCCGGGAAGCGGATCGTCGGGCCGGTGCCGAGCAGGATGAACTCGGGCGCCGGGTTCAGCGCCAGCACCGGCGCGAGGTCGCTTTCGGCGAGGTCGGCGACCGCCGGAGCGCGCCAGGCCTGCGCCCATTCCGGGGTCAGCAAGACGGCCGGATAGACACTGCCGTCGACCGAGAAGCCGCCCGCGGCGAAGCCCTGGACCAGCGGCCCCTGCGGGGAATCGGGATCGCGGTCGAGCCGCGGCATCCCCTATCACCCTTCGTTGAGGCTCGCGACCCGCTCGGCGCCGGGCGCGCCGGCGCTGGTCTTGGGCAGGAAGCTGTCGGCGCTGACGCCGAGCCAGACCAGGACCGGCGAGGAAATGTAGATCGAAGAATAGGTGCCGACGAAGATGCCGAGCAGGATCGCGATGGTCAGGCCGAAGATCACCTCCGGCCCGATCAGCAGCAGCGCGAGCAGCGCGAACATGATCGACAGCGAGGTCACCATCGTGCGCGACAGCGTCTCGTTGAGCGAGAGGTTGAGCAGCGGCACGATGTCCATCTTGCGGTATTTGCGCAGATTCTCGCGAATCCGGTCGTAGATCACCACCGTGTCGTTCAGCGAATAGCCGACGATGGTCAGGATCGCCGCGACGACGTTGAGGTTGAACTCGAGCTGGGTCAGCGAGAAGAAGCCGATCGTCATGCAGACGTCGTGGAACAGGGTGAGGAGCGCCCCGACGCCGAACTGCCATTCGAAGCGGAACCAGATGTAGACGGCGATGCCGAGCATCGCCAGCGCCACCGAGATCGCGCCCCATTTGTAGAGCTCGTTAGAGACTTTGCCCGAGACGCTGTCGACCGCGAACTTGGCGTCGGCATGCTTCGCCTGGATCGCCTTGCGAACCTTGGACGCCACGGCGGCGGCGGCCGCGTCCCCGCCCTCTTCGGGAAGACCCATGCGGATCGACAGGGTGTTGGGGTCGCCGAACTCCTGGATGCTCGCATCGCCGACGTTGAGCCCGCTGACGGTCGCGCGGACGTCCTCGATCGGCGCCTTCTTCTCGAACTTCACGGTGATCATCTGCCCGCCGACGAAATCGACGCCGAGGTTCAGGCCGCGTACCCCGACCAGGGCGATCGAGGCGATTGTGACGATGATCGACAGCACCAGCGCGACGTTGCGCCAGCGCATGAAGTTGATGTTGGTATTGTCCGGGACGAGCTTGAGGAGGCGCATCGGGGCGTTCCTAGATATGGAGTTCGGTGGGACGCGCGCGGCGCGCCCACAGAGCAACCAGCATGCGGGTGACGTTCACCGCGGTGAACACCGAGGTGACGATGCCGATCGAGAGCACGACCGCGAAGCCTTTGATCGGGCCGGTGCCGAACGTGTACATGATCACCGCCGCGATGACGTTGGTGATGTTCGCGTCGAAGATCGCGGTGCTCGCCTCGCGATAGCCGGCCTCGATCGCGTCGCGCACCTTCCGGCCGCTTCGCAGCTCCTCGCGTATTCGCTCGTTGATCAGCACGTTGGCGTCGACCGCGGCTCCGATGGTGAGCACGAAGCCGGCGATGCCTGGCAGGGTCAGCGAGGCGCCGAACACGGCCATGATGCCGAGGATCATCAGCGCGTTGAGGATCAGGCCGATCATCGCATAGACGCCGAAGCGGCCGTAGGTGATCAGCATGAACAGGATCACCGCCGCGGTGGCGACCGCCGCCGCGATCGTGCCCCAGTAGATCGAATCGCGCCCGAGCTCCGGGCCGATCGTCCGCTCCTCGATCACCCGCAGCTCGACCGGCAGCGCGCCCGAGGCGAGCTGGACGGCGAGCTGGTTGGCGGTCTCGACCGTGTAATTGCCCGAGATGATCGCGCCGCCGCCGAGGATCGGCTCGTTGATCGTCGGCGCGGAGAGGACGATGTTGTCGAGGACGATCGCGAACGGCTTGCCGACATTCTCGCGGGTGACGCGGGCGAAGGCCTTGGCGCCGGACTGGTCGAACGAGATGCTGACCACCGGTGCGTTGGTCTGGGGGTCATAGCTCTGGCGTGCGTCGGTGAGCTGGTCTCCGGTGACGATCGCCCGCCGCTTGACCGCGATCGCGCCGCCGCCCTGCATCGGCAGGACCTGGCTGCCGATCGGGGCGCGGCCCTGGATCAGTTGGTCGCGGGTCGCATTCTCGTCGACCATCTTGAACTCGAGGCGCGCGGTCTTGCCGATCAGCGCCTTCAGGCCCTCCGGATCCTGGAGGCCCGGAACCTGGACGAGGATCCGCTGCGCGCCCTGGCGGATCACGGTCACTTCCTTGGTGCCGCTCGGATCGATGCGGTTGTAGACGACCTCGCGCGCGCTCGCCATCGCGTCGTTCAGCGCCTTCTCGAGCCCGGCCTGGGTCGGCGCCATTACGATCCGGTTCTGGTCGAGAACGTTCACCGTCCAGTCGCGCGGGCCGAGGCCGACCGGCTGCGTCTGGCGGCGCGCGAAGTCGACCGCGGCGTCGATCTGGGCCGGGTTGCGAACCATGAAGGTCAGCCGGCCGCCGGCGTTGGAGATCTCGCCGATCTCGATCGGCGTCGATTCCCGCCGCAGGCCGACGCGGATCTGGTCCTCCATCTTCTCGAGCCGCTGCTTGGCGACGTCGCTGGTATCGGCCTCGAGCAGCAGGTGGCTGCCGCCGGCGAGGTCGAGGCCCAGGTTGATGCGGGCGCTCGGCAGCCAGGCCGGCCATTTGCCGACCTGCGACTCGGGCAGCAGGCTCGGCACGGCGAGCAGCACGCCGATCAGGCAGAGGAGGCTGATGCCCCAGACTTTCCAGCGCGGGAAATCGAGCATGTCAGTCGTTCGCCGGCTTGGTGCCGTGCGGGCGGACCTCGCTCAGCATCGTCTTGATCACGCGGACGCGGACGTTCTGCGCGATCTCGAGCTCGACCTCGGTCTCGTCGACTCGCGTCACCTTGCCGATCAGGCCGCCGGTGGTGACGGCCGTGTCGTTCTTCTTCACCGCGCCGATCATGTCGCGATGCTGCTTCATCCTCTTGCTCTGCGGACGGATCAGCAGGAACCAGAAGGCGACGAAGATCAGGACGAGCGGGAGGACCTGGGCGATGATGGCCCCGCCCCCGGAAGCGGCGGCGGCGCCGGTCGATGCATAAGCAGGCGATGCGAACATGGGATCTTACCTGGTGAGGGACCGGCGCTGGAACAAGCATCCGGATAAAGTGGCGGGCGGTTAACATGCGTTCGGCTGATTGTGCAAGCAGCCGCCGGGAAAGGGCGCGCCGGCGCGGCGGGCGCATCGTCCGGCTTGCGCTCTGACGCCGGCGGTTCTAGAGGCGCGGCTTCGGTTGCCGGGAAATCCCGGCCCGATCGGTCGGGGCGTAGCGCAGCCTGGTAGCGCATCACACTGGGGGTGTGGGGGTCGCTGGTTCGAATCCAGTCGCCCCGACCATTTTTCCTTCTTCGCCGCTGTCCGTTCGCGGGGCCCGCCCGGGCCTGGCGCGTCGCCGCATTGCAGCGCCTGCGCCTTGCTCCCACATGGAGCGCGCAACACACGCGGAGCAATCATGACGACGATCGTCTCGGTACGGAAGAACGGCAAGGCGGTGATCGCCGGCGACGGCCAGGTCTCGCTGCAATCGACCGTGATCAAGCCCAATGCGCGCAAGGTCCGGCGGATCGGCGACGGCTCGGTGATCGCCGGCTTCGCCGGCGCGACCGCCGACGCCTTCACCCTGTTCGAGCGGCTGGAGCGCAAGCTCGAGCAGCACCACGGCCAATTGATGCGCGCCGCAGTCGAGCTCGCCAAGGACTGGCGGACCGACAAATATCTGCGCAACCTCGAAGCGATGATGATCGTTGCCGACAAGGAGGCGACCCTGATCCTCACCGGCAATGGCGACGTGCTCGAGCCGGCGACCGGCGTCGCGGCGATCGGCTCGGGCGGCAATTTCGCGCTCGCCGCCGCCACCGCTTTGTTCGATTATGAGCAGGACGCCGAGACGATCGCGCGCAAGGGCATGAAGATCGCCGCCGACATCTGCGTCTACACCAACGAGAATCTGACGGTGGAGACGGTCGACACCGCCGGATGAGGGCTGGCTTCGGGGCGGAGGGGTATCGCACGGCGGCGCGCGATCGGCGACGTTGCGCTAGGTTAACGATCTTTTGACGCCGCTATCGTATATCTGCGTAGGTGGCGGGCGACGAGTGGGGTCGCCCGGCCAGCTGGGAGATCTCCATGTCCCCGATCAGCGACAATGACCTCGCCGATATCGAAGCCATCGCCGCCACCGGGCGGCCGATCCCCGGCCTGATCGTCCGCAGCATCATCCTGCGGCTTCGCGAGGCCGAGGCCGCGGCGAAGCTGCCCGAGGAAGAGCCCCGCCCGATCCTCGCCTGACGGGCGGCAGGGCTGGAGCGCCGGCCATCGACCCGGCGCGAAAACTCTCTATCGTGGCCGTGTGGAAACCGACCGCCGCACCCTGCTCGCCTCCGCCGCGCTCGGCGCCGGCGGGCTGCTGCTGCCCGGCTGCGCGACGACGGGGGCCACGCCTCCCGCCGCCGCGCCGACCGGCTGCCTTCCGCCGGTCGAGGTCTCCGAAAGCCGGCTGATCCGCACCGCGGTCGGGCTGCGCCCCTATCGCGCGCCGGGCTTCGTCGTCCGCGCCGAGGCGCTCGGCGACAAGAGGCTGGTCCACAATTACGGCCATGGCGGCGCCGGGATCACGCTGAGCTGGGGCAGCGCCCGGCTGGCGACCGCCCTCGGCCTGCCGGAACATCAGGGCGCCGTCGCCGTGATCGGTGCCGGCGTGATGGGGCTCACCACCGCCCGGCTGGTGCAGGAGGCCGGCTTCCCTGTGACGCTCTACGCGGCGGCGCTGCCGCCGGAGACCACGTCCAACGTCGCCGGCGGCCAGTTCCACCCGTTCGGCCATTTCCGCGAGGACGCGGTGACGCCGGAATGGCGCGCGCAGTTCCGCGCCGCTGCCGATTACAGCTGGCGGCGCTTCCAGATCATGATCGGCGACGATTACGGCATCCGCTGGCTGCCCACCTACACCGAGGCGAGCGCGCCCGAGTGGAAGCTGCTGCCCACCTTCCCGCCGGTCAACCGGGTGCTCGGCCGGGGCGAGCATCCGTTCCCGGTCGAGAGCATCGTCCGCTACGACACGCTTTACGTCGAGACCGGCCGTTTCCTTCGGCAGCTGATCCGCGACGTCGAGAGCAGCGGCGGCCGCATCGCGGTGCGATCGTTCGACAGCCCGGCCGCGATCGCGGCGCTTCCCGAACGGCTCGTGTTCAACTGCACCGGCCTCGGCGCCCGCGCTTTGTTCGGCGACGAGGCACTCCAGCCGGCGCGCGGCCAGCTCGCCATCCTGCTGCCGCAGCCGGAGGTGCGTTACGCCTTCACCGGCAGCGCCGGCTACATGTTCCCGCGTGCCGACGGCATCATCCTCGGCGGCACATTCGGGCTCGGCGACTGGTCGCTCGAGCCCGATCCGGCGACCACCGCGCGGATCCTCCGCCGCCACCAGGCTCTGTTCGAGGGGTTGCGCTGCACCGCTTGATTTGGCCGCGCCGGGAGCCATCTAGCGGATGATGACCTACCAGAATTCGATCGGCGGCGCCGCCGCCGCGCCCGCTCCCGACCTCAAGGCTGCGCTCACCCCCAAGGCGGTGGTGGCCGCGCTCGACGCGCACATCGTCGGCCAGACCGAGGCCAAGCGCGCGGTCGCCGTGGCGCTCCGCAACCGCTGGCGGCGCCAGCAGCTTCCCGAGGGCCTGCGCGAGGAAGTGACGCCGAAGAACATCCTGATGATCGGGCCGACCGGCTGCGGCAAGACCGAGATTTCGCGCCGGCTGGCGAAGCTCGCCGACGCGCCGTTCGTCAAGGTCGAGGCGACCAAGTTCACCGAGGTCGGCTATGTCGGCCGCGACGTCGAGCAGATCGCGCGCGACCTGGTCGAGGAGGCGGTGCGGCTCGAGAAGGAGCGGCGGCGGATCGCGGTCAAGGACGCCGCCGAGCAGGCGGCGATGGACCGGCTGCTCGACGCTCTGACCGGCAAGGGCGCCAGCGAGGCGACCCGCGAAAGCTTCCGCCAGCGCTTCCGCGAGGGCCATCTCGACGACAGCGAGGTCGAGCTCGAGCTGGTCGAGGCGCCGAACATGCCGTTCGAGGTGCCCGGCATGGGCGGCCAGGTCGGCATGATCAACCTCTCCGACATGATGTCCAAGGCGCTCGGCCAGCAGCCGCGCAAGCGCCGCCGGCTGAAGGTGCGCGAGGCCTGGGCCCGGCTGGTCGAGGAGGAGGCCGACAAGCGCCTCGACCAGGACGACGTGACCCGCACCGCCCTCGTCGACGCGGAGGCGAACGGCATCGTCTTTCTCGACGAGATCGACAAGATCGCCGTCTCCGACGTGCGCGGCGGCTCGGTCAGCCGCGAAGGCGTGCAGCGCGATCTGCTGCCGCTGATCGAGGGCACCACAGTCTCGACCAAATATGGTCCGATGAAGACCGATCACATCCTCTTCATCGCCAGCGGCGCCTTCCACGTCGCCAAGCCGTCGGATCTGCTGCCCGAGCTCCAGGGCCGGCTGCCGATCCGTGTCGAGCTGAAGGCGCTGACCGAGGACGATTTCGTCCGCATCCTGTCGGAGACCGAGGCGAGCCTCAGCGAGCAATATCGCGCGCTGATCGCCACCGAGGGAGTCGAGATCGCCTTCACCGACGACGGCCTCCGCGCGATCGCGCGCATCGCCGCCGAGGTGAATGCGCAGGTCGAGAACATCGGCGCCCGGCGCCTGCAGACGGTGCTCGAGAAGTTGCTCGAGGACGTCAGCTACGAGGCCGCCGAGCGCGCCGGCGAGACCGTCACCGTCGATGCCTCCTATGTCGAGAAGCAGCTCGCCGAGATCGCCCGCAACACCGATCTGAGCAAGTACGTGCTCTAATCCTCCCGGCTTCCCGGGGAGGGGGACCGCCGCCGAAGGCGGTGGTGGAGCAGGTTCGGAGACTCGCACGACCCTGGTCAGTGCAGGGCTCACAACCCCCTCCACCGCTCGCTGCGCGATCGGTCCCCCTCCCCGTCCCGGGGAGGATCAGTGATCCCGGCCTTCCTTCGGGTTCACCCCGCCCGCGACGCCGCCGTCATTCTCGGTATCGCCTTCGACCGTATTGTCGCCTTCGATCAGGTTCGCGTCGTCCGCACTCTGCCGTGCGAACAGGCCGGCCGACTGGCCGATGCCGGGGTTCCGCTTGAGATCGTCCTGGAGGTCCACGGGGGTCTCGTCGGGTCGCAAATGCTTGTTGCTCATCGTCGCTCTCCTTCGGCCCGGAAACGCCCGCCGCGGCGACATGTTCTGCGACCCGCGACCAGCCGCCCAAAGCGCGCCGCAGCCTGAACCGGTCGTTGTTTTAGGTTAATGAAACTGCACCCATAACGCCGGCGTTGAGGCGACAAGATCCAACAGTGAGGAAGCGTTATGCGTAAAGTCACCCTTGCCCTGCTGGCGGCCACCATGGCGATGCCGGTGATGCCTGCCAGCCCGGCCTTCGCCCGGGACGACGGTTATTACAACGGAAAGGTCTGGCGCGATTCCCAGGGCCGCCTGCGCTGCAAGCGGAAGAACGGAACCACCGGCCTGATCGTCGGCGCCGGTGCCGGCGCCCTCGCCGGCCGCGCGATCGACACCCGCGGCGAGCGCACCACCGGCACCGTGGTCGGCGCCGTGGCCGGCGCGCTGGTCGGCCGCGAGATCGACCGCAGCCGCGGCCGCCGCTGCCGCTGAGCAGCTTATTTCGTGAAGCGTAGGGAGCGGGGCGTCGAAAGGCGCCCCGCTCTTTTCGTGCCCGCCGCTCTTTTCACGCTGCGAGGGACCCGTCCTTGGTGCGCCGCGTTAGCCGCCTCTCACCACAGGAGGCGCCGGTGCGCATTCATCACCTCAATTGCGGTACCGATTGCCCGCTCGGCGGCGCCTTGTTCGACGGGCGCAGCAAGGGCGTGACCGGCCACCTCGTCTGCCACTGCCTGCTGATCGAGACCGGCGAGGGGCTCGTCCTCGTCGACACCGGCTACGGCCTGAGGGACGTCGATCACCCCCACCGGCCGCCCCATCCGCGCATCACCAAAACGATGCGCGGTCTCCTCAACATCAAGCTTCGCGAGGAGGAGACCGCGATCCGGCAGATCGAGCGGCTCGGCTTCTCGGCCCAGGACGTGCGCCACATCCTCCTCACCCATCTCGATTTCGATCACGCCGGCGGGCTCGAGGACTTCCCCGACGCGACCGTGCACGTGATGGACGCCGAATACAGCGCGGCGACCGGTCCCCGGCCGGGCTTCGTGCTCCGCAACCGCTATCGCCCCGCGCAATTCGACGAGGTGCGCCGCTGGAAGCGCTACAGCGGCCAGGGCGAGGCCTGGTTCGGCTTCCCGGCAGTGCGCGCGCTCGAAGGGCTGCCGCCGGAGATCCTGTTCGTGCCGCTCCCCGGCCACACCTGGGGCCACGCGGGGATCGCCGTCCAGTCCGGCGGCCAATGGCTGCTCCACGCCGGCGACGCCTATTTCTATCGCCACGAGGTGCGCCGGCTGAAGCGCCGCTGCACTCCGGGCCTGCGCGCCTATCAGACGATGATGGAGGTGGACCGCGCCGCGCGGCTCGCCAACCAGGAAAGGGTGCGGCGCCTCTCCGTCGAGCATGGCGCCGAGGTGCGGGTGATCTGCGCCCATGACGTCGCGGAATTCGAGGCCTGCGCGGCCGGCCGTCCGCTCTGAAGGCAGGCGGGCGCGCCAGAGCGGGCTTCGGCACATCCCGCCGGACCCATCGACCAGGAATTCAAAAGCTCCGGTCGGGCTGAGCCTGTCGAACCCTCTTCCTGACCCGGACGGGGCAGCAGAACGGGGGCTTCGACGAGCTCAGCCCGAACGCGCTCGTGCGTTCGGGCTGCTGCTCGAGAACGGAGGCGCCGCGGCTCAGCCCTGGCCGCTGCTCCCGCCGCCGCCGCCGGCCGTGTCGCCGCCGCTGCTGCCGGTCGAGGCCGAGGCGCCGGCCGTGCCGCCGCTCTTGCGCCGGCTGCCGCCGCGCGAACCGGATGCCGCCTTGGCGCCCGAGCTGCCCGACGAGCCGCTCGCGCCGGAGCGCCCGCGCCCGCCGCTGGTCTTCGCCGCGGCGCCCGCCGCGCCGCTCGCCGCCGCCTTGGCTTTCGTGCCGGTGCTGCTGCCGCCGCCCTTCTTCGCGCCGCCGCTGCCCGACGAACGGCTGCTCGTCTTCGCCGTACCGCTGCTCGCGCCGGCGCTGCTCGCCTTGCTGCGGGCGCGGCTGGTCGAGGTCTTGGCGCGGCTGCTCGCGCCCGCCGCCTTGCGGCCGCCGCTCTTCTTCGCCGTGCCGCTGCCGCTCGAGCGGGCGCTGCTGCTGCCGCCGGAGCTTGATGCCGTGGAGCCGCCGCTCTCGCCCTCGCCGACGCTGAGCATGCGGCGCACCGCGTCGGTCGCCGCCGAGACGATCGCCGCGCCGATCTTCGACGCGCTGTCGGCCGCGGCGCTGGCGGTGTCGAGCGCATCGCTGCTCGCGTCGCGCACCGTCTTGCGGACGCGCGCATTGGCGGTGAGCGCCGCCGCGGCGGCGACCAGGCCGGCCGCCATCATCGAGCGCGCCACCGGATTCTGCGCGAGCTCGGCGGCGCGCTGCCCCGCCTCCTTCAGCGCGTCGGGAAAGGCGGCAGCGGAGGTCCAGCCCTCGTCCTTGCCCTTTTTCTTGGAGCCGTTCTGATTCGCATCGTCGGAGTTAGAGTTCGCCATACCCAGTCTCCCTCTCGTAACTGATGCGTAACAGACGAGCGGAGGGCTGAACAGTTCCCTCTTCCCCTCTCCCTTACAGGGATGCGCTGGGTGCAGGCTGCCCCGCAGCCTGCAGTCGTGCCGGGCGCGCGACGTCCGCGCATCATGGCGAGCGACGCGAACAAGGAGAGGGGGAGTCGGCCAGGCGCGCGGCCTCGTCGGCCATTGCCTTGCACTCTCGTCCCCTCTCCCCAACCCTCTCCCCTGAAGAGGAGAGGGAGATAGCTTACCTCTGCGTCTCTTCCCGCTCGAACTCTTCCGCCTCGCTCTGGCCGCGGTCCTGGTGCTCGGCCTGGTCGTCGGCGAACTCGCTGACGCTGCTCGATCCGTCGAACATCACGCCGCGTCCGCCGCCCTGCTCCTCGTCGAAGCGCTCGCCGCGCGACTGGCCGGACGGGGCGCGGCCGATCTCGCTGCTGTCCTCGGACCGGCCGCCCTCGCTGAGGTCGCCGCCGGCGAGGCCGGACTGGCTGCCCTGCGCCGGCTGGCCCTCGCGCTGCATCGTCACGTTCTGCGACTGGCCGTAGCCGCCGGTGCCGCTGGAGCCGCCGGCGTTGCTCCGGTCGCTGGCGGTGGTGCCGCCGCCGACCGGTTCGGCCTGGGCCTGGTTCATGTTGCCGCCGAACTCGCCCGAGCCGCCGCCCGATTGCGACTGCTGGAGGTCGCGCCCGCTCATGCCGGTGTCTTTGTCGTTCGCCATCGTCACTCTCCTGTCTGTTCGTCGTCGACATTCTCGGCGCGGCCGAGATCGTCATAGCGGTAGCGCTCCCCGTCGGGCGCGGTCGCGTCGCGCCCGGGCTGGACGACGCCGCGCGGATCGTCGCCGCGGCCCTTCTCCGCCTCGACGCTCTCGGGGATCTCGTGGTGGCGGGCCTCGTCGCTGCCCGGCGTCGGATGGCCGCTGCCTTCCCTGCCTGCGCTCATGATCAGACCCCCTCGTCGGAGTCGATCGGCCGTTGTTCGGCGTGGTCGATCCGCCGCGGCGCGCCGAGCGGCTCGATGCCGGCGCCGGCGACCGGATCGCCGTCATAATCCTCGCGGGGATTGCCGCCGCCGCCGGCGCCCGAGCCGCTGCCGTGCACCTCGCCGCTCTTGGGATCGAAGGTCGCCGGACGGCCGCGCTCGTCGGCATTGGGGCCGCGCGGGCTCTCGGCGGGGCTGCCGCCGCCGGTCTCGGGGAAATCCGGCCGCGGCCGGTCTTTCGCTGTGTCTGTGTCCGCCATGTTCGGGGCTCCTTTGCCCCTTTGAACGTCCCGCCCCGCAGCGCCGTTCCCGGCGCGAGGCAGCCCGGCGGCTCGGATCAGAGCGGCTTGGCGGGCTTCGGCGCCTCGGCCATGCGGATCGCGCCGCCCACCGGAACCGACAGCAGCCGGCGCAGCTTGGCGCGGAATCCGGCGAGATCGGCGCCGCTCAGCTGAGAGCGGCTGACGAAGCGCACGCTCGCCGGGTTCACCGATACGCCGTTCCTGTAGAGCTCGTAGTGAAGGTGCGGGCCGGTCGAGAGGCCGGTCGAGCCGACATAGCCGATCACCTGCCCCTGGCGCACCGCGCTGCCCGGGCGGACGCTGATCTGGCTCATGTGCGAATAGCTGGTCGAGATTCCGTCGGCATGGGCGAGCATCACCCGGCGGCCGTGGCCGCCGGCCCAGCCGGCCGAGACCACCCGGCCGTCGGTGGCGGCGAGGATCGGCGTGCCGTAGCCGGCGCGGAAGTCCATGCCGCGGTGCATCCGCGAATAGCCGAGGATCGGGTGGCGGCGCATGCCGTAATTGGACGAGACCGAGCCCGGCACGGGGCGCTGCAGGGTGCCGGTGGTGCGGCCGACGCCCGACGCTTCGAACCATTGGCTCCGGCCGCCCTGCTCCCATTGCAGCAGCTGGAGCTCCTTGCCGCTGGCGCGCTGCAGGCCGGCGAACAGCAGCTGGCCGGTCTGGGTCTCGCCGGTCTCGGCACGGCGATGCTCGAGGATGATGTCGAAGCGGTCGGACGCGCCGAGCGAGGAGATCTCGGTCTGGGCGGCGAGCGCGCGGATATAGGCTTCCACCGCTTTGGCCGGCGCGCCGGCGGCACGGGCGGCGCGATAGAGGCTGTCGCCGACCACGCCCTGGATGCGCAAGGGCGTCTCGTCGACCGCGATCGCCGTGCGGGACACCGCGAAGCCGGCGCCGCTGCGCGTCAGCGACAGGGCCAGATCGAAGCGGGCGCGGAAGGAGAGCGATTCGAGCGGCCGCGCGACGCTGCGGTTGGGCCGGCGGCCGAGCACGATCTGCATCGCGCTGCCCGGCTTCAGGCTGTCGAGCGGCACCACGCCGCCGACCAGGTCGGCGACCGCGCTCGCCTCGGCGCCCGAGACGCCGGCGCGGGTCAGCGCGCGGGCGAAGCCGTCGCCCTGGCCGAGCGTGGCGATCAGCTCCAGCGTCGGACGCTCCGGCGTGTCCATCAGCGGCTGCACCGCGTCGGTCGGCGCCATCCGTCGGCCGGTGTCGGCGCCGTAGGCGAGCGGCGAGATGGCGAGGGCGCGCGCCTGCTCCCAATGCTGGTCGGACAGCGGCGCGGCCGACGCGCTGGGGATCGGCTCGAAGCCGGGCGCGAGCGAGATCGCGGCGGCGCACAGGCCGAGGCAGGTGGCGAGACCGCGAAACCAGGTGAGCGAGCCGATCGAGGCGCCGAGGTCGACGACCAGCTCGACGCGGCGGCGCGCCTGCGGCGCGGCACGGCGGCTGCCGAACGGCGCGCCGGTGCGCAGGCTCAGCGGATCGGCGCTCAGCACGGCGGCGCCCGATCCGGCCCCGCCGGCGGTGAAATTCGTGAACTGGTACAAGGCGGTCTTACCCCCGGCCGTTTTCCGCCCGATCACGAAGGGGCCCGCAGGCGCCGCGCTCCGTGTCGAGCCCGGGGAATGTCCCAGAACAGGGTTAAGCCAAGTTTAAATTCGCTCCGTCGCCGCCGGGCGCTGCGGCGAAGCGCCGGCGGGAGCCGATGAATGGATGAATCGTTCCCTGCTCTAGCGGGAGGTCATTGCGCTCGCCGCCCGGAGGCCCGATCTAATTCTCATGAGCCAGTACGCGCGGGCCCCGCTGACGGCCATCCTCGGGCCGACCAACACGGGCAAGACCCATCTCGCGGTCGAGCGGATGGCGGCCCACTCCTCCGGAATGATCGGCTTCCCCCTCCGCCTGCTCGCCCGCGAGGTCTACGACCGGATGGTGAAGATGAAGGGCGCCGGGCAGGTCGCCTTGATCACCGGCGAGGAGAAGATCCTGCCGCGCGATGCGCGCTGGTTCCTCTGCACCGCGGAATCGATGCCGATGGAGCGCGATTTCGCCTTCGTCGCGCTCGACGAGGCCCAGCTCGGCGCCGATCCGGAGCGCGGCCACGTCTTCACCGATCGGATGCTCCACGCCCGCGGCCGGGAGGAGACGATGATCCTCGGCTCCGAGGCGCTGGCACCGATGGTGCGGGCGCTGCTGCCCAAGGCCGAGATCATCGGCCGTCCGCGCTTCTCCACCCTCTCCTATGTCGGCCCGACCAAGCTCTCGCGCCTGCCGCCGCGCTCGGCGATCGTCGCCTTCTCGGCCGAGCAGGTCTACGCCGTCGCCGAGATGCTGCGCCGGATGCGCGGCGGCGCGGCGGTGGTGATGGGCGCGCTCTCGCCGCGCACCCGCAACGCCCAGGTCGCCATGTACCAGGCCGGCGAGGTCGATTATCTCGTCGCCACCGACGCGATCGGCATGGGCCTCAACATGGATGTCAGCCATGTCGCCTTCGCCGGCCTCTCCAAGTTCGACGGGCGCCGCCGCCGCCGGCTGACGCCGGCCGAGATGGCGCAGATCGCCGGCCGCGCCGGCCGCCACCAGCGCGACGGCACTTTCGGGTCGCTGACCTTCGAGGGGGAGCTCGCCGCCGAATTCCGTCCCGAGGAGATCGAGGCGATCGAGGAGCATCGCTTCGCGCCGCTCGACCATCTCTACTGGCGCGAGGGCGATCCCGATTTCCGCAGCGTCGAGGCGCTGATCCGCTCGCTCGAGCGGCGGCCGACGTCGCCCGGTCTGCGCGCCGCGCCGGAAGCGATCGATCTTGCCGTGCTGAAGCGTCTCGCCGAGGATCCCGACATCGCCGCGCGCGCCAGCGGCCACGAGCGCGTCCGCCGCCTCTGGGCCGCGTGCGGGCTGCCCGATTTCCGCAAGACCGGACCGGAGCATCACGCCCGCCTCGTCGGGCGCATCTATCTCCACCTCAGCGAGGGCGACGGCCGCATCCCGCAGGGCTGGTATTCGGCCCAGGTGTCGGCGCTGGACAACGTCCAGGGCGACATCGACACGCTCGCCGACCGCATCGCCGGGGTCCGGACCTGGGCCTATATCGCGCACCGTGTCGACTGGCTCTCCGACCCGGCGACGATGGCCGAGCGCACCCGCGAGGTCGAAGAGAAGCTCTCCGACGCGCTGCACGAGCGGCTGACCCAGCGCTTCGTCGACCGGCGCACCTCGGTCCTGCTTCGCGACATCGGCCGCAAGGGCGCCGGCGAGTTCCCGGTGATCGTCGACGAGCAGGGAGAGGTCACCGTCGGCTCCTTTCCGATCGGCCGCCTCGAGGGCTTCGCCTTCGAGGTCGATCCGACCGCCAGGCACGCCGACCGCAAGATGCTGCTCGCCACCGCCGAGCGGCGGCTCGGCGGCGAATATGAGAAAAGGGCGGCGGCGCTCGCCGCCGACAGCGACGATCATTTCACGCTGCGCACCGAGCCGGGCCAGCCGGTCGCCCTGCTGTGGCGCGGGCACGAGGTCGCCCGGCTCGGCCAGGGCAAGAACCTGCTCTCGCCGAGAATCCTGATCGACCGCCGTCTCGACCGGCTGTCCGAGCGCGGCCGCGACATCGTCAGCGAGCGGCTGAGCCTGTGGGTGCGCCACCAGGTCGAACGCTGGCTCGCCCCGCTGCGTGCCGCCGGCGCCGCCGCCCAGGACCCCGGCTCGCCCCCGGCGGTGCGGGCGATCCTCGCCATGCTGGTCGACGAAGGCGGGATCGTCGCCCGCGAGGCGGTGGCGAAGCCGCTCGCCTCGCTCGAGCGCGAGCAGAGGAAGCTGATCACCAATTTGCGCATCCGCATCGGCGCGCTCGATCTGTTCATGCCGGATCTGCTCAAGCCGGAGCCGCGGCGCTGGCGCACCGCGCTGCGCACCGCCGCCTCCGGCGGGGCGATGCCCGAGCTGCCGCCCGAATCGGCCGTCGTCCTCCCCGCCCCGCCCGAGGCCGAGCGGCGGCCGCTCGCCCGGCTCGGCTACCGGCCGCTCGGCCCGCAGATGCTCCGCGTCGACCTGGTCGAGCGCCTCGCCAAGCGCGCCTTCGAGGCGCGGGCGGGCAAGGCCGAGGGCTTCGTCGACGAGCCGCTCGCCACCTCGCTCGGGCTGCAGCCGCAGGCGGTGGCCAAGCTGATGCGCGATCTCGGCTTCCGCCCGACCGGCAGCGACGCAGGCTGGGTGTGGCGCGGGGCCGGCCGACGTCGCCCGGAACGCACCGCCGACCCCTCCCACGCCTTTGCCGCGCTCGCAGGGCTCAGGCGTGGCTGACACGCTCCGGCTCGACAAGTTCCTGTGGTTCGCCCGGATCGTGAAGACCCGGAGCCTCGCCCAGACCCTCGCCGAGGACGGGCGGCTGCGGATCTCCGGCCGGGTGGTCGATCGTGCCCACGCACCGGTGCGAGTCGGCGACGTGCTGTCCTTCGCGATTCGCGGTAAGGTGCGCGTGCTCCGCATCGAGGCCCTGCCCGCCCGGCGCGGGCCGCCGGTCGAAGCGCGGACGCTCTACACCGAGCTGCCGGATGGCCCGTTGACGAGCGAAGGCGGCGGCGACTAGAGCCGGCTCGTACAGGGAGAAGCAAATGACCTACGTCGTCACCGAAGCGTGCATCCGCTGCAAATATATGGACTGCGTGGAAGTGTGCCCGGTGGACTGCTTCTACGAAGGCGAGAACATGCTCGTCATCAACCCCAACGAGTGCATCGATTGCGGCGTCTGCGAGCCGGAATGCCCGGCCGAGGCGATCCTGCCGGACACCGAGGCGGGGCTGGAGAAGTGGCTCGAGATCAATTCCACTTATTCGGCGGAATGGCCGAATCTCACCCGCAAGCGCGAATCTCCGGCCGATGCCGACGAGCACAAGGGCGAGGAAGGGAAGTTCGAGAAGTATTTCTCGGCCAGCCCGGGCGAGGGCGATTGAGCCGCGCATAGCGGCATTTCAGTTGCAAAGACATGATTGATCCCGCCATTGGACGGGAATCTGCCACGGACCGCCTAAAAGAGTAGCTTTTTCGCACTCTTTGAGGTATAGACGCGTGCATCGAAGGCGGGTGCGCAGCGCATCCCGCGTGAAGCGATTCATCAGGCAAGCCGCAGAGGCTTTGAGACTCGTCTGTGGGGGGACGATTCGGGTGTCTGCAGGCGTTTCCATGGGAAGGTCGAATAGATGGCAGCGAAGGCGTTGAGCTTCGACGTTGGCGATTATGTGGTGTACCCCAAGCACGGCGTCGGCCGTGTCATCGAACTGCAGAGCACGGACATCGCCGGCATGCAGCTCGAGCTCTATGTGCTGCGCTTCGAGAAGGAGCGGATGACGCTCCGCGTCCCGACCAACAAGGCCGAGAGCGTCGGCATGCGCAAGCTCTCGTCGGACAAGACGATGCAGGAGGCGCTGGCCACCCTCAAGGGCAAGCCGAAGGTCAAGCGCACCATGTGGTCGCGCCGCGCCCAGGAATATGAGGCGAAGATCAACTCGGGCGACCTCGTGTCGATCGCCGAGGTGACCCGCGACCTGTTCCGCGCCGACGACCAGCCGGAGCAGAGCTATTCCGAGCGCCAGATCTTCGAGGCGGCGTCGAGCCGACTCGCCCGCGAGCTGGCGGCGATGGAGCAGATGGACGAGCCGAAGGCGCTCGAGAAGATCCTCGAGATCCTCAACAAGGCCGCGGCCATCTACAACAAGGACAAGGCGGTCGAGAAATAAGCCTCTCGACAGGCTCTCCAACGAACGGGCGGCCCGGTGACGGGCCGCCTTTTTCGTTTGCGGCCGGTGCCTTGCACGTGTATTATAAGTGCAATACAGTTAGGGGAGAGAGATCGATGCGCAACCTCGTCGCGCTGCTCGGGTCGACGCTGCTGGTGGCGGCCTGCAATTTCTCTGCGGATGCGCAGAATCACGATTCGGGCGAGAACAAGGGCAGCGGCAGCCGCACCTTCCAGGTCGGCGCCTTCGATCGCGTCGCGCTCGGCGGCTCGCACAATGTGATCGTCACCGTCGGCGGCGCGCCGTCGGTTCGCGCGGAGGGCGATCTGGCGGTGATTGACCGTCTCGACATCCATGTCGAAAATGGCGAACTGTCGATCGGCACCAAGGAGGGCTTCTCGCTCGGCTGGAAGTCGCAGCACAAGCCGGTCACCATCTTCGTCACCGCCCCCAGCCTCGCCGGTGCCTCGATCGGCGGATCGGGCGACATGAAGATCGACCGGGTGAGCGGCGAGCGCTTCGCCGCGGCGATCGGCGGCTCGGGCGACATGCAGATCCAGAGGGTCGAGGTGCGCGACGCGCGATTCTCGGTCGCGGGCTCGGGCAACATCCAGGCGATCGGCAAGGCGGAGACCGGCGAGGTCTCGATCGCCGGCTCGGGCGACGTGTCGCTCGACGCGTTCGAGGTGCAGCGCGCCAAGGTCTCGGTCGTCGGCTCCGGCGACGTCCGAGCCCGGGTGATGCAGAGCGCCGACGTCTCGATCGCCGGCTCGGGCGACGTCGAGCTCAGCGGCACCGCCAAGTGCAACGTCTCCAAGATGGGCTCCGGCGACGTGAGGTGCGTCGGCTAGCGACGGCGCCGGGGCGCCCGGCCGTCATCGCGGCGAAATTGATCAGGTGCAGCCTGCCCCCAGCAGGCCGCAGCCGCTCCGGGGGAGCCGCGACCTGATCAAGACCTCGTGGAGGGTTCTCGCAGGCGCGAATGGAGCGCCTTTCCCCTACCCAAACCGTCACCCCGGCGAAGGCCGGGGTCTCCGGGGGAGTTCGCGCAGACGCTGATGGAGTACTCCAAACCCGCTCAGGCTAACCACTGAGGTCCCGGCCTTCGCCGGGACGACGTGACTTGGCCCCCCTTTTCCTCCCCGTTAACCATTCCTGCGCCATGCTCCCGCGCATGACACGCCCCGTCCTCCTCGCCTCCCTCCTCCTCGCCGCCGCGCCCGCCGTCGCGGCGGAGCGCAATTACTCGGTCACTGATTTCGACCGCATCCAGGTCGAGGGGCCCTATCAGGTTACCGTCACCACCGGCGGCTTCTCGCGGGCGCGCGCCGTGGGCGATCAGGCGGCGATCGACCGGCTCAGCCTCGACGTCCAGGGCCGCACCCTCAGGATCCGTGCCAATCGTGCCGCCTGGGGCGGCTATCCCGGCGCGCGCAGCGGAACGGTCCGGATCGAGATCGGCGCTCGCAGCCTGACGATGGCGAGCGTGATCGGCCCGGGCAGCCTCGCGGTCGATCGGGCGAAGGGGCTGAAAGTCGATCTCAGCGTCTCGGGTAGCGGGCGGCTCGCCGTCGCCGCGGTGGACGCGGACAATCTCGGCATCGGCCTGCTCGGCTCGGGCACGATCAGCGCCGGCGGCAAGGCCAGGCAGGCGCGCGTGACCATCCAGGGCAGCGGCAATCTCGAGGGCGAGAGCCTCGCCGCCGACGATGCGGTGGTGATCGCCGACACCGCCGGCCGCATCGCCTTCGCGGCGCGGCGCACCGCCAGGGTCACTGCCTCGGGCCCGGGCGAGGTGTCGATCGCCGGCGCCGCCTCCTGCACCGTCACCGGCCCGGCCGCCGCGGGCGTTACCTGCGGCCGCTGAGCCTGACCAGGCTTTCAACCTGAGGCCGCCGCCGCTTTCGCCGCCTCCAGCGGCCGGTCGAGGTCCAGCGCCTTCACCACCTCCACCGCCTCGTCGAAGCCGGCGCCGCAGAAGGTCGGAACGCCGGCCGCCTCGATGCTTTGCAGCAGCGCGCCCTCCTCGCCCGACCGGCAGGTGCCGTCGACGTCACGGATGAACACACCGCCGACGCGGGCGCCGAACCTCTCGACCGCCCGCGCGTAAATCGCGACGTCGCGCTGACCGTTGTCGCCGATCAGCAGGAAGCGGAAGCCGGGATAGAAGGCCAGCACCGTCTCGATCGCCGCGAGCTTGTGCGCGTCGTGCCCGGCGTCGATCAGTCGGTTGCTGTCGATGCCATAGTCCTTGAGGAACATCGGCCCGTGCGGGATGCCGTTCAGCTCCATGAACTCGGCGATGAAGCCGTAGAGGTTCCAGGGCGAAGAGGAGACGTAGAAGAAGGGTCGTGCCGGCGCGACATGGTCGCGCGCGATCATGCCGTAGAGCTTGGAGGCGCCGGGCACCGCCAGCCGCTCGTCCGGCCGCTCAATCAGCACCCGGCGCCAGTTCTTCACGAAATCGGTCGCGCCGGTCTCGATCACCGTATCGTCGATGTCGGAGATGATTCCCCAATTGCCGTCTGCACCCGGCGCGATCACCGGCACGTCGATCCGCGCCGCCTGCGCCTCCCGGCCGGGAGTCGAGAGCGTCACCTGCTCCCACCGCGTACCGTGCGGCAGCGGCGCGTCGACCGGCAGTTCGAACCCGAAATAGCCCTCCTCGTCGCTGACCGCGGTGAGCGTCCGGCCGTAACCCTCCAGGCGGACCTCGATCCCGGGAAGCTCGTGGCTGTTGTAGATGTCGAGCATCGCCCGCAGCCGCGCCACCAGACCCTCGCCGGCATCGAGCGGCGCGCCGTAGCGCACGATGCGGCCCCGCACCCGCGCCACGTCGGCGTTGCGGTAGCCGGCATAAGCGAGCAGCCGCACCTTGCGGTCGAACCCCTCGCCGCGGTCGAGCACGTCGTGGATCCAGTCGACGTCCCGCTCGAGGCCGGCGACGATCGAATGGAAGAGACGGTGCAGGGCGGATCCGGCCATGGCTTGCGAACCGCCCCGGCCGCCGTCCGGTTCCGTGCCGCCGCGCTCAGTCCTCGGCGATGTGGCTGTGGTCGCGCGTGTCGCGCATCGTCGCGTAGACGATCAGCGACACCGCGATCAGGCCGGTGACGTACCAGTAGAAGGCGTTCTCGATTCCCCGGTCCTTGAACCACAAGGCGGCATATTCGGCGGTGCCGCCGAACAAGGTGTTGGCGAGCGCGTAGGGGAGCGCCACGCCCAGAGCGCGGATGTGGGCGGGGAAGAGTTCGGCCTTCACCACCGCGTTGATCGCCGTATAGCCGCTGACGATGATCAGCGCGCCGAGGACCAGGGCGAAGGCGGCGAAAGGGCTCGAGACCTCCTCCAGCGTGGTGAAGATCGGCACGGTCAGAAGCGTGCCGAGCAGGCCGAAGCCGATCATGATCGGCTTGCGCCCGATCCGGTCGGACAATGCGCCGACCGCCGGCTGCAGCAGCATGTAGACGAACAGGGCCGCGGCGGTGATCTCGGTCGCCGTCTCGCGCCCGAAGCCGGAGGTGTTGACCAGGAACTTCTGCATGTAGGTCGTGTAGGCGTAGAAGGCGAGCGTGCCCCCGGCGGTGAGGCCCATCACCAGCAGCGCCTCTTTGGGATGGTCGCGGAAGAGGGCGAGGCTGCTCGAGCGTGGCGCCTCCCGCTTCCGCGCATTCTCGAAGCTCTGCGTCTCCGCGAGCCGCCGGCGCAGCCAGAAGACGACGATGGCGAGCAGGGCGCCGATCGCGAACGGCACGCGCCAGCCCCAGCTCTCCAGCGCCGCCTCGCTGAGGCTCGCCTGCAGCACGAGGAGCACGGCGAGCGCGATCAGCTGGCCCGAGATCAGGGTGACGTACTGGAAGCTGGAATAGAAACCGCGGTGGCGGCGCTCGGCCATCTCGCTCAGATAGGTGGCGCTGGCGCCATATTCGCCGCCGACGCTGAGCCCCTGCATCAGCCGCGCGAGCACCAGGATCGCCGGCGCCAGCGCGCCGATCGTCGCATAGGTCGGCGTCACCGCGATCAGCAGCGAGCCGAGGCACATCAGCGTCACCGACAGGGTGAGCCCCGCCTTGCGGCCCCGCCGGTCGGCATAGATGCCCATCAGCCAGGCCCCGATCGGCCGCATCACGAAGCCGACCGCGAAGATCGCCGCGGCGCTCAGCAATTGCGCGGTCTGGTCCCCCTTCGGGAAGAAGACCGGCGCGAAATAGAGGGTGAAGGCCGAATAGACGTACCAGTCGTACCATTCGACGAGGTTGCCGGCCGAGCCGCCGATGATGTTGCGGATCCGATGCGCCCGCTGCGGCCCCTCGCTCGCTGCCGCCGTTTCCATCCGCCCCCTCCTCGCCTGGTGCGCCTGCGATAACGGGGAGGACGGAGGGCTTCAATTGGCAAGGCGTACCCCTCTCCCCTGAAGGGCAGAGAGAGCTCACGCCTCCGCCAGTTCCACGATCAGCACCACGCTGCGCGGCGCCAGCGTGAACATCGTTCCTGCCGGATGCTCGGCGCCGTCGAGGGAGCTGTCGGCCAGCACCCGCCATTGCCGGTCGCCGCGCGACGCCGGCAGCACGAAATTGCACGGCTCGCCCCCCCGGTGGATCAGGACCGCCAGCCGCTCCTCTTCTGCCGACAGCAGCATGGCGAGGCTCTCGCCCTGCGGCCATTCGGAATCGCCCATCGCCCTTCCCTCCGGCGCGAGCCACTGGACGTCGCCCTCGCCGGCCAGGAAGCGGTCCTCGCGCAGCAGAGGATGGGCGTGGCGGAGCGCGATCAGGCGCTGGGTGAAGGCGCGCAGCCCCTCGTCCGCTCTGTCCCAGTCGAGCCAGCTCGTCTCGTTGTCCTGGGCATAGCCATTGTTGTTGCCGGCCTGGCCGTGGCCGAGCTCGGCGCCCATCGCCAGCATCGGGGTGCCGCGCGCCAGCAGCAGGGTGGCGAGCAGCGCCCTCTGGTCGCGCCGCCGCGCCTCGCTCACCGCCCGGTCGTGGCTCGCCCCTTCGACGCCGTTGTTCCAGCTGAAATTCTCGTTCGAGCCGTCGCGATTGCCCTCGCCGTTCGCCTCATTGTGCTTGGCCTCATGAGCGACGAGATCGGCGAGGGTGAAGCCGTCGTGCGCGGCGACGAAGTTGACGCTGCGCGACGGCCGCCGCTTGCCCGCGAACAGGTCGGCCGAGCCGGCGAGGCGCGTCGCGAGCGGTCCGAGCAGGCCGCCGTCGCCGCGCCAGAAGCGGCGGACGTCGTCGCGGAAACGGTCGTTCCATTCGCCCCAGGCGCCGCCGAAGCGCCCGACCTGATAGCCGCCCGGGCCGATGTCCCACGCCTCGGCGATCAGCTTCAGCTGCGACAGCTCCGGGTCCTGCTCGATCGCGGCGAGCAGCGGCGCCTGGGGATCGAAGCCGTCGTCGCGCCGGCCGAGGCAGGTGGCGAGATCGAAGCGGAAGCCGTGGACCCCGCCCAGCCGCGCCCAGCATCGCAAGGAGTCCATTGCCAGCCGCACCACCGGCGCGCGGTCGAGCGCGAGCGTGTTCCCGCAGCCGCTGTCGTCGACGTAGAAGCGGGCGTCCTCGCGGCGCAGCCGATAGTAGCTCGCATTGTCGAGCCCGCGCAGCGACAGCGTCGGGCCGAGCGCATCGCCTTCGCCGCTATGGTTCAGGACGACGTCGACGATCGTCTCGATACCCGCGACGGCGAGCGCCTCGACCGTCGCGCGGATCTCGGCCCAGCCGCCCGGCGCCAGCCGCGGGTCGGGGGCGGCGAAGGCCACCGGATTGTAGCCCCAGTAATTGGAGAGGCCGAGCGGGCCGAGATGGCGCTCGTCGATCCACGCCGCCGCCGGCAGGATCTCGACGCTGGTCACGCCGAGCCGGACGAGATGGTCGATCGCCGCCGGGTGCGCGAGCCCCGAGAAGGTGCCCCGCACCGCCTCGGGCACCTCGCCGTGGCGCATGGTGAAGCCGCGGACGTGGAGCTCGTACAGGACGGTCTCGGCCCAGGGCACGAACGCGCGGCCCAGGGCCGGCCGCTCTCCACCTGAGTCTTTGCCATTCGCCCTTTCAGGGGCCTCCGTGACGATCGCCTTCGGCATGAACGGGGCGCTGTCGCGCGTGTCGAAGCCGAGATCGTCGCCGCCCTCCGGATAGCCGAACATCGTCGGGTGCAAGGCGAACTGCCGGTCGATCAGCCGCGCGTGCGGATCGACCAGCAGCTTGTTCGGGTTGAATCGGTGCCCCTCGGCCGGCGCGAACGGGCCGTGCGCCCTCAGCCCGTAGCGCGCCCCGACAGGGACGCCCTCGATATGGCCGTGCCAGACGTCGCCGCTGCGCTCGGGCAGGCGGATCCGCGCGATCTCGCGCGTGCCGTCGGCGTCGAACAGGCAGAATTCGATCCCTCCGGCATGGGCCGAGAAGATCGCGACGTTGACGCCCGCGCCCTCCGGCGTGACGCCGAGCGGCTCCGGCCTCCCCTCCCCCAGCCTCATTTGCGCACGCGCTTCCTCGCGGGAGCGGGCGCCGGGGCGAGCGACGCATAGAGCGCGGCATAGTCCTTGGCCGGGCCGTGCCAGGAGACGTCGGTCGCCATGCCGTTGCGCTGCAGCTGCGCCCATTCGTCGGGGCGGCGCCACAAGGCCGCGGCGTGACGGATGGCGCCTTCGAACATCGTCGCATTGACCGGCGCGAACTGCACCCCGGTCGCGACCCCCGCCGCCCGCGCCACCGGGCTGGCGTCGATCACCGTGTCGGCGAGGCCGCCGACCCGCGCCACCACCGGCACCGCGCCGTAGCGCAGGGCACAGAGCTGGGTGAGGCCGCACGGCTCGAAGCGGGAGGGCACGAGCAGAGCGTCGCACCCGGCCTGGATGAGATGGGCGAGCCCCTCGTCATAGCCGATCACGCAGCCGACCCGCCCCGGGTTGGCGGCGGCGGCGGCGCGGAAGCCGTCTTCGAGAGCGGCATCGCCGGCGCCGAGCAGGGCGAGCTGGGCACCCTCGTGCAGCAGCACCGGCAGCCCGTCGAGCAGCAGGTCGAGCCCCTTCTGCCAGCCGAGCCGCGAAATGACGCCGAACAGCAAGGCTCCCGGCGCCTCCTCGAGGCCGAGCCGCGCCTGCAGCGCCGTCTTGTTCGCCGCGCGCCGGGCGAGCGCGTCCGGCCCGTAGGGCGCCGCGATCAGATCGTCGGTCGCCGGGTCCCAGACGTCGGTGTCGATGCCGTTGAGGATTCCGGTCAGGCGGTCGGCACGGCCGCGGAGCAGGCCCTGCAGCCCCATGCCGAACTCGTCCGAGCAGATCTCGTCGGCATAAGTGGGGGAGACGGTGGTGATCCGGTCGGCGAGCCTGAGCCCGGCCTTCAGGAAGCTGATCTGGCCGTGATATTCGACGCCGTCGACGGTGAAGGCAGCGTCCGGCAGGCCGAGCGGCCCGAGCAATTCGGGCGGGAAGACGCCCTGGAAAGCGAGATTGTGCACCGTCATCACGGTCGGCACCGCCGCGCCTTTCCCGTAGGCGAGATAGGCCGGGGTCAGCCCGGCCTGCCAGTCGTGGCAGTGGATCACCGCGGGCGCGAAGGCGGGGACCAGGCCGCGGCCGAGCGCCGCCGCCACCTGCGCCAGCGCCGCGAAACGGAAGCCATTGTCCGGCCAGTCGCGGCCGTCCGGCCCGAGGTACGGGTTTCCAGGGCGGTCGTAGAGGTGCGGCGCATCGAGCACGAACAGGTCGAGGCCCTTGGCGCGGCCGGCGAGCAGCCGCGCGGCGCCGCCGAACAGGTCGGGGAAGGCGTGGACCACCTGCTTGCGGCCGAGCGCGGCGAGCACCGCCGGATAGCCGGGCACCAGGCTGATCACCGTGATTCCTTCCGCCTTCAGCGCGCCGGGCAGCGCCCCGGCGACGTCGGCGAGGCCGCCGGTCTTGATCAGCGGAAAGATTTCGGAAGCGACGGAGAGAACCGTCCGCTTCATCGGCCGATCGCGTCGATCATCGGCTGGGTGATCAGGCAGACGCCCTGGTCGGTGCGGCGGAACCTCTTCGCGTCGAGCTCCGGATCCTCGCCGACGACGAGACCGGCCGGGATCTCCACCCCGCGGTCGATGATCACGTTGCTCAGCCGGGCGTGCCGCCCGATGTTGACCCGCGGCAGCACCACCGCGCAGTCGAGCTCGGTGAAGCTGTTCACCCGCACCCCGGTGAACAGCAGGCTGTTCGCCACCTTGCCGCCCGAGACGATGCAGTCGCCGGAGACCAGGGAGGTGATCGCCTCGCCGCGGCGGCCGTCCTCGTCGTGGACGAACTTGGCCGGCGCGACCATCTCGCTGTGCGTCCAGATCGGCCAGCTGTGGTCGTAGATGTCGAGATCGGGCGTGACCGTGGTCAGATCGATGTTCGCCTGGAAATAGGCGTCGAGCGTGCCGACGTCGCGCCAGTAGCTCGGCGCCTCCTCGGTCGATCTCAGCGCCGATCGGCCGAACAGATGGGCATAGGCCTTGCCGCCCTTCACCAGCTTCGGGATGATGTCCTTGCCGAAGTCGCGGCTCGAGTTCGGATCGGCCGCGTCCTCGCGCAGCAGCTCGAACAGCTTCTTCGTCTCGAATACGTAGATGCCCATGCTGGCGAGCGCGACGCCGGGCTTGCCCGGCATCGGCGGCGGATCCTTCGGCTTCTCGTGAAACTCGATGATCCGGTCGTTCTCGTCGATGTGCATGACGCCGAACGCCGACGCTTCCATCCGCGGCACCTCGATGCAGCCGACGGTGACGTCTGCGCCGGTCTCGACATGCTCGCAGAGCATGATCTCGTAATCCATCTTGTAGACGTGGTCGCCCGCCAGGATGACGATGTATTGCGGCATGTAGGACGCGATGATGTCGATGTTCTGGTACACGGCGTCGGCGGTGCCGAGGTACCACAGCTCCTCCGAGACGCGCTGGCTCGCCGGCAGGATGTCGAAGCTCTCGTTGCGCTCGGAGCGGAAGAACGACCAGCCGCGCTGCAGATGGCTGATCAGGCTGTGCGCCTTGTACTGGGTGGCGACCGCGATCCGCCGGATGCCGGAATTGAGCGCGTTGGACAGAGCGAAGTCGATGATCCGCGTCTTGCCGCCGAAATAGACCGCCGGCTTGGCGCGGCGGTCGGTCAGCTCCATCAGCCGGCTGCCGCGTCCCCCCGCGAGCACATAGGCCATGGCGTGGCGGGCGTAAGGTCCGTGGTTGCGCGCATTCGACGGCATTCGTTGCTCTCCTTCATGCACGTCCAACCGTCCACCTTGGCGCTGGTTTCATGCGTCTCCGGGCGTGAGGTACAGGGTGGAAAGCGGGGGTATGGTGATCTCCGCCGACGCGGGAAGGCCGTGCGCCGGGTGCTCGGCCGCGACGACGCTGCCGAGATTGCCCATGTCGCTGCCGCCGTAGACCGCCGCGTCCGAGTTGAAGATCTCGCGCCAGCGGCCCGCGGACGGCAGGCCGATGCGATAGAGGTGCCGCGGCACCGGGGTGAAATTGCTGACCACCGCCACCGGCGGATCGCCGGGGCCGCCGAAGCGCAGCCAGGCGAGCACCGACTGGTCGGCGTCGTCGGCGACGATCCAGCGGAAGCCCTCGCCCTCGCAGTCGCGGGCGTGGAGTGCCGGGACGCTCCTGTGCAGCCGGTTCAACTCCGTCACCGCCGCCTTCAGGCCGGCGTGGAGCGGCTCGCCGAGCAGATGCCAGTCGAGCTCGGTGCCGAACGCCCATTCCTTCAGCTGGCCGAACTCCTGGCCCATGAACAGCAATTTCTTGCCGGGATGGCCCCACATGAAGCCGTAATAAGCGCGGGCGGTGGCGAATTGCTGCCAGCGGTCGCCCGGCATCCGCCCGACGATCGACTTCTTGCCGTGCACCACCTCGTCGTGGCTCAGCGGCAGGATGAAGTTCTCCGAAAAGGCGTAGTGCAGCCCGAAGGTGAGCTGGTGGTGGTGGAAGCGGCGGTGGACCGGCTCGCGCGACACATAGTCGAGCGTGTCGTTCATCCAGCCCATGTTCCACTTGAAGCCGAAGCCGAGCCCGCCGGCATGGACCGGGGCCGAGACGCCGGGCCAGGCGGTCGATTCCTCGGCGATCGTCATCCGGTCGGGAAAAGCGCCGTAGAGGATCGCGTTAAGCTCGCGCAGGAACGCCTCGGCCTCGCGATTCTCGCGCCCGCCCTCGGCGTTCGGCACCCATTCGCCGGCGGCACGCGAATAATCGAGGTAGAGCATCGAGGCGACCGCATCGACGCGCAGGCCGTCGATGCCGAACACCTCCAGCCAGTAGAGCGCGTTGGCGATCAGGTAATTGACCACCTCGCGCCGGCCGAAATCGTAGATCGCCGTCCGCCAGTCGGGGTGGAAGCCGCGGCGTGGATCGGGATGGTCGTAGAGATGGGTGCCGTCGAAACGCGCGAGGCCGTGGACGTCGCAGGGGAAATGCGCCGGCACCCAGTCGAGGATCACGCCCAGGCCGGCGTCGTGCGCGGCGCGGACCAGGCGGCCGAAGCCGGCGGGATCGCCGAACCGCCGGGTCGGCGCGAACATGCCGATCGGCTGGTAGCCCCAGCTGTCGTCGAGCGGATGCTCGGAGACCGGCAGGAACTCGAGATGGGTGAAGCCCATCTCCGCCGCATAGGGCACGAGCCGCTCGGCGAGCATGTCGTAGCTGTTGAAGCCGCCGTCCGGCCGGCGCTGCCACGAGCCGAGATGGACCTCGTAGATCGACATCGGCGCCCGCCGCGGATCGGCCGCGCCCGCATAGGCTCCCCGCGCCTCGGGAAAGGCGTCGAGCCGCTCGACCACCGAGGCGGTGCCCGGCCTCAGCTCCGAGCCCATGCCGACCGGATCGGCCTTTAGCGGCAGCAATTCGCCGCCGGGACCGATGATCTCGTATTTATAGCCTTCCCGGGCTTCGAGCTCGGGGACGAAGATCTCCCAGATGCCGCTGTCGACTCGCTTGCGCATCGGATGGCGGCGCCCGTCCCAGCGGTTGAAGTCGCCGACCACCGCGACCCGGCGCGCGTTCGGCGCCCACACCGCGAAGGCGACGCCGGCGACGCCCTCATGGACGATCGGATGGGCGCCGAGCCTCTCCCACAGGCGGCGGTGCGCACCCTCGCCGAGCAGATGGTCGTCGAGCGGCCCGAGCACCGGCCCGAAGCGATAGGCGTCGGCCAGCTCCCAGGCCTCCTCGCCGCGCTCGGCGCGAAAGCGGTACGCCGCGAGATCCCCCGCGATCAGCCCCTCGAAGAACCCGTCGTCATGGACCCGCTCGAGCGATCCGAGCGTCTTGCCTCTGCCGTCGATCAGGGTGAGCCGCTCGGCGCCGGGAACGAAGGCCCGGACGACGGTCCCCGCCTCGTGCTTGTGCGGCCCGAGGATCGCGAACGGGTCCGCATGGCGGGCGGCCGCGATCGCGGCCACCTCGGCCTCGGAGATCCGCCAGGCGGCGGCGCTCTTTCCTATCTTCCCGGCGGTACGTTCCAGATGTCCTCCGCATATTCCCGAATGGCACGATCCGAGGAGAACCAACCCATCTGCGATATGTTCATCATCGCGCTCGTCCACCAGCCTTTCGGGTCGCGCCAGCGAGTCGCCACCTCGGCCTGCTTCGCCGCATAAGCGTCGAAATCGGCCGAGACCAGGAAATGATCGTGGAAGGTGATCGCGTCGATCAGGCCGCGGTAGCGTTCCGGCTCGTCGGGCGAGAAGCGGCCGGAGCCGATCTCGTCCAGCGCCTGGGCCAGCGTCGGCGAGGCGGCGATCGTCTCGCGCATGTCGAGCCCGGCCGCCCGGCGCGCCTCGACCTCGGCCGCGGTCATGCCGAAGATGAAGATGTTGTCCTGGCCGACATGCTCGAGGATCTCGATGTTGGCGCCGTCCAATGTGCCGATGGTCAGCGCGCCGTTCAGCGCCAGCTTCATGTTGCCGGTGCCCGAGGCCTCCATGCCGGCGGTCGAGATCTGCTCCGAAAGGTCGGAGGCCGGGATGATCCGCTCGGCCAGGCTGACGTTGTAGTTCGGCAGGAACGCGACCTTTAGCCGCCCGCGCAGCGTCGCATCGGCATTCACCACCCGGGCGACGTCGCCCGCCAGTTTGATGATCAGTTTCGCCTGGTGGTAGCTCGCCGCCGCCTTGCCGGCGAAGATCTTGACCCGTGGCGTCCAGTCGGCGGTCGGATGGGCCCGCATCGCGCCGTAGAGCGCCACCGTCTCGAGGATGTTGAGCAGCTGGCGCTTGTATTCGTGAATGCGCTTGATCTGGACGTCGAACATCGCGTCCGGATCGACGCGCACGCCGCAGCGCTCGTCGATGATCGCCGCCAGCCTCTCCTTGTTCGCCCGGCGCACCGCCGCCAGCCGGCCGTGCAGCGCCGTGTCGTGCGCGTGCTCGGCGAGGCGCGCCATCCGCTCCGGATCGTCGAGCACCTGCGGGCCTGCGACGTCGACCAGCAGCCGGGTCAGCCCCGGATTGGCCTCGTGCAGCCAGCGCCGGAAGGTGATGCCGTTGGTCTTGTTGACGATCCGCCCCGGGAAATGCGCGTGGAAGTCGCGGAACACCGTCTCCTTCATCAGCTCGGTGTGCAGCGCGGAGACGCCGTTCACCCGGTGCGAGCCGAGGAAGGACAGCGCGCCCATCCGCACCCGCCGCGGGCCGTGCTCGTCGATCAGCGACACGGCGGCGAGCGTCGCCTCGTCGCCGGCGCCCTGCTTGCGCAAACGATCGAGGTGGAGCGCGTTGATCAAATAGATGATCTGCATGTGGCGCGGCAGCAGCCGCTCCATCAGCGGCACCGGCCAGCTCTCCAGCGCCTCGGGCAGCAGGGTGTGGTTGGTGTAGGAGAAGACGCGGGTGGTGATGTCCCAGGCCTTTTCCCAGCCGACATGGTGCACGTCGACGAGCAGCCGCATCATCTCGGCGACGCCGATCGCAGGATGGGTGTCGTTGAGCTGGATCGCGACCTGGTCGGGCAGGGTGTCGATCGGCTCGCTGTCGAGATGGCGGCGGATCAGGTCCTGGAGCGAGGCCGAGGCGAAGAAATATTCCTGGCGCAGCCGCAATTCCTCGCCGGCCGAGCTCTCGTCGGACGGATAGAGCACCTGGCTGATCGCCTCGGCCCGCGCCCGCGCCTCGAGCGCGCCGACATGGTCGCCGCGGTTGAAGGCGTCGAGCCGCAGCGGATCGGGCGCGCGCGCCGACCACAGGCGCAGCGTGTTGACGTGCCGGCCGCGCCAGCCGACCACCGGCGTGTCGTAGGCGATGGCGTCGACCGTCTCGGCCGGCGTCCAGGCCGCCGGGCCGTGGCCGTCGGTGCCGTCGGCATGGACCGCCTCGACCGTGCCGCCGAAGCCGATCGGGATGGCGATCTCGGGCCGCTCGAACTCCCAGGGATTGCGATGGGTCAGCCAGGTGTCGGGGAATTCCTGCTGCCAGCCGTCCTGGATGACCTGGCGGAACAGGCCGTTCTCGTAGCGGATGCCGTAGCCGTGCGCCGGGATGCCGAGGCTCGCCATCGATTCCATGTAGCAGGCGGCGAGCCGGCCGAGGCCGCCGTTGCCCAGCGCCGGATCGGGCTCGAGGCTGCGCAGCGCCTCGAGGTCGACGCCGAGTTCGGCGAGCGCCGCCCGCATCGTCTCGGTGAGACCGAGGTTGTTCAGCGAGTCCATCAGCATCCGGCCGATCAGGAACTCGAGGCTGAGATAATAGACGCGCTTCTTCTTCTCGGCCTTGGTGGTGCGGGTCGAGGCCATCCAGCGCTCGATGGTCCGGTCGCGCACCGCCAGGCACGTCGCCAGGAACCAGTCGTGCTCGCGCGCCGCGATCGGGTCCTTGCCGACCGAATAGGCCAGCTTGCCGACGATCAGCCGCCGGAGCGCCGCCACATCCTCGTCCTGCGACGGCAAAGCGAGCTGGCTCACGGCGCCCTCTCCCAACTGGCTGGCGGTGAAACGATGATAGCCCATGGAATTCCCGGCAAAAGCACAAAGCGCGCAGCCTAGGGTGACGTCATGACCCCCGCAATGTTGGAATTGTGCTTACGCGCAATCCTCCCCGTCCGCCCCGCGGACGGGGAGGGGGACCAGCCGTAGCCGCAGGCGAAGGCTGGTGGAGGGGTAATGCGAGTCCGCCGCGAGGAAAAGCCGAACCTGCACTCCATGGCGCACCACGTGGCGATGGGGTAATCTACCCCTCCACCATCCGTCGCTGCGCTCCGGCTGGTCCCCCTCCCCGCGCTGCGCGCAGGGAGGCTGAATGCGGCGGGCTTCCGCGGGGTCGAGGGCTATGGAGTCACCGACAAATGCCGCCGTGCTCAGGGCCCGGGCTTTGCGCAGGTCGATGAGCCCTCCTGAGCATCTGCTCTGGCGGGCGCTGAGGACTCGCCCTGCCGGCCGGAAGTTCCGTCGCCAGCACCCCCTCGGTCCGTTCGTGGCCGACTTCTACTGTGCCGCGGCGAAGCTCGTCATCGAGGTGGACGACGCCGCTCACGGCCTGGGCAATCGACCCCGGCAGGACGCACGCCGGGACGGCTGGATGGCCGCGCAGGGTCTTCGCGTGATTCGATTCGATGCCGCCGACGTGATGAACAACCTGGAGGCGGTGGTCGCGGCCATCGCCCGCGAAGCAGTCCGCTGAGCGCCAGCAGTCCCCCTCCCCCTCGCCTGCGGCGACGGGGAGGAGTGCAATTCACGTCACCACATCCGGCCGCGCCCGGCCGGTGATCCGCGCGATCCCGGCCAGCTCTTCGGCCGCGGCGATCAGCGGCTGCAGCGCGGTGCCGACGTCCATGCCGAGGTCGCCGCCCGCCGGCTCGTAGCGCTCGAGATAGACGCGCAGGGTCGCGCCTTCGGTGCCGGTGCCGGACAGGCGGAAGACGATGCGCGAGCCATCGTCGAACCGCACCCTCAGCCCCTGGTTGCGGCTGAGCGACTGGTCGGTCGGGTCGAGATATTCGAAATCGTCGGCGCCGGCGACGGCGAGGCCGTTCGCCCGCGTACCGGCCAGCCCGCCCAGACGCGCGCGCAGCCCGTCCATCACCTGGTTCGCCGCGTCGACGGCAAGCGCCTCGTAATCGTGCCGGGCGTAATAATTGCGCCCGAAGCGCGCCCAATGGTCGCGCAGGATCTCGGCGACGGAAACGCGCCGCTTCGCCAGCACGTTGAGCCAGAGCAGCACCGCCCAGACCCCGTCCTTCTCGCGCACGTGGTTCGAGCCGGTGCCGGCGCTCTCCTCGCCGCAGATCGTCACCAGCCCCGCGTCGAGCAGATTGCCGAAGAACTTCCACCCGGTCGGAGTCTCGTAGAGGCCGATGCCGAGCGCCTCGGCCACCCGGTCGGCGGCCTGGCTGGTCGGCATCGAGCGGGCGATGCCGGCGATCCCGCCCTGGTAGGCCGGGGCGAGATGGGCGTTGGCGGCGAGCACCGCCAGCGAATCCGACGGCGAGACGAACATCCCCTTGCCGATGATCAGGTTGCGGTCGCCGTCGCCGTCGCTCGCCGCGCCGAAATCGGGCGCGCCCTCGCCCATCATCTCGTCGTACAGCGCCTTAGCGTGGACGAGGTTCGGGTCGGGGTGGTGGCCGCCGAAATCGGGCAAAGGCGTGCCGTTCACCACACTGTCCTCCCGCGCCCCGAGGCGGCGGAAGATCTCCCTTGCATAGGGGCCGGTCACCGCGTGCATCGCGTCGAAGCGGATGCGGAAGCCGCCGGCGATCATCTCCCTTATCGCCGCGAAGTCGAACAGCCTCTCCATCAGCTCGGCATAATCGGCGACCGGGTCGACCACCTCGACGACCATGTCGCCGACCCGGCTCTCGCCGTCGCGGTCGAGGTCGACGTCCGGCGCGTCGGCGATCAGCAGCCGGTCGATCTCCCTGGTCCGCGCGTAGATCGCGTCGGTCAGCTTTTCGGGCGCCGGTCCGCCGTTCGAGACATTGTACTTGATCCCGAAATCCTCGTCCGGGCCGCCGGGATTGTGGCTGGCCGAGAGCACCAGGCCGCCGAGCGCCTTGCGCAGCCGGATCAGGTGCGACGCGGCCGGGGTCGAGAGGATGCCGCCGCGCCCGACGATCACGCGGGCGAAGCCGTTCGCCGCCGCCATGCGGATGGCGGTCTGGATCACCTCGCGATTGTAGAAGCGGCCGTCGCCGCCGATCACCAGCGCCGCGCCCGCCTTGCCCTCGACGACGTCGAACACCGCCTGGATGAAATTGGCGGCATAATGCTCCTGCTGGAACACCCGCACCTTCTTGCGCAGCCCCGACGTGCCGGGCTTCTGGTCGGCATAGGGGCGGGTGGCGACCTGGTTCATTCTAGCCTCTCATTCCGGATGCGACACGAAAACGCCTGGCCCCGCCGCCGGTTGCGGGCAAGGAAGTTCTTTATTCCTCCCCTCCCCATCGGGGGAGGGGGTAGGGGGTGGGGCAGCCGCGAGGGGGCTCGATGCCCCTGAGCGGCTCATGGCGCCTTCGGCCCCATCGCGGGGCCTCAGCCGCCACCCACCCCGCAATCCCCTCCCTCGAGGGCGGGGAGGTAAGAAGAAAGGGGCGGAGGCGCCCTCACACCCTCCTCACCGCCCACGGCGCCTCGTCGAACAGCTCGGCCACCGAGAAGGTCAGGCCATCCACCTCGATCGTCGTCTCCCCCCACCAGGCCGGCGCGATCCGCAGATCCCCCGCGCCCTTCAGCGGCTCGGCGACGTGCAGCGGCACCGCAACCAGCACCCGCTCGCCCTCGCGCTCGCGCAGGAAGGCGAAGACGTTTTCCGCCCGCGGGCCCGTCGCCTCGACCCGCCGGAACGCGCCGCGCGCGAACAGCGCCGGGCTCTCGCGGCGCAGCGCCAGCGCGCCGGCGATCGCGCGCTGCTTGACCGCCCCCGAGCGCCACCCCCCGTCGCCGCCGCGCTCCAGCGCCGCCACCCGCGCCGCGAAATCGACCGGCCGGCGGTTGTCCGGATCGACCAGGCTGAAGTCCCAGAACTCCGTCCCCTGGTAGCAATCGGGCACGCCCGGGACGGTGCAGCGCAGCACCGCCTGGGCGATGCCGTTCAGCGCCCCCGCCGCCTCGATCTCGGCGACGAAAGCGTGGAGCTCGCCGGCGAAGGCCGGGCCGGTGAGGTGGCGGACGAGGCCGGCGCAGGCCGCTTCATAGGCCTCGTCGGGCTGGGTCCAGGACGAGCGGAGCTTGGCCTCGCGCAGCGCCTTGGTCTGCCAGGCGATCACCCGCTCGGCGAACGCGCCGACCCCCTCGGCATCGCCCGGATCGAGGTCGAGCGGCCAGGCGCCGACCAGGGTCTGGAGCAGGGCGTAGGCGTCGCCGCGATCGACCTCGTCCGGCACCAAGGACAGCCATTCGCGCGCCGCCTCGATCCAGCGCTCCGGCCGCTCGCTGAGCACCGCGAGGCGGGCGCGGACGTCCTCGCCGCGCTTGTGGTCGTGGGTCGCGGTGGCGAGCATCGCATCGGGGAATGTCGCCAGCCGCTCCGCGCCCGCCGCGGCGAAATGCTCCGGGGACGCCGCCAGCCGCGCCGGATCGAAGCCGACGTCGGTGCGCGACAGCAAACGGCCGTAACGATAGAAAGCCGTGTCCTCGACCGCCTTGGCCGAGACCGGCGCCGAGAGCTGCTGGAAGCGCCGCACCGCCTCGCGCATCAGCCCCCTGTCGCCCGGCCCTTCCCCGGCCAGCCAGCCGACCACCAGGTCGACCAGCGGCGCCTCGGCCGGTCCGACCTCGTCACGCGCCCGCGCCGCCGCCCGGTCGCGGATCCAGGCGTCGCTCGCCGGCGCGTCGGGCCCGTAGGTGCGATAGGCGGGAAAGACCGAGAGCAAAAAGGTCAACGCCCGGCGCAGCGCCCCGGCCGCGACGTCGCGGGTCGCGAGGTCCGAGCGGGCCAGCGCGTGGAAGGCGGAGACCGCCGCCGCCAATTGGCCCGAGAAGCTGCGCGCGAGGATCTCGAGCCGCGCCGCTTTCTCCTCCGCGGCGAAATCGGCCGGCCGGCCGCTGAGCTCGGCCCAGAAGGCGCCGAGCGGCTCCGCGCCGCGCGCGTCGTGGAGCAGGGCCGCCGCCGCGTTCATGTAGTCATAGCCGCTGGTCCCGTCGGTGCCCCATTCCTCGGGCAGCCGCTCGCCCTCGGCGAGGATCTTCTCGACGACCAGATAGGCGGGTCCCTTCGGCGCGTCGTCCGGCCGTGCGGCCGCCGCCGACGTCAGCGCGTCGCGCAGCCGCCGGCAATAGCCGCCGGGATCGGCGAGGCCGTCGACATGGTCGATCCGCACCCCGTCGATCAGCCCCTCCGCATAGAGCCGCAGCGGCAGCGCGTGGACCGCGTCGAACACGGCTGGGTCCTCGACCCTCAGACCGGCCAGCTCGGTGATCTCGAAGAAGCGCCGCCAGTTGATCTCGTCGCCGGCAACCCGCCACCAGGCCAGCCGCCAGTGCTGCCGCTCGAGCAAAGCGTGGAGCCGCTCGCGACCGCGCGGGTCGCGGCCGTCGTACAGCGCCCTGAGCCGCGCCAGCGCCCCGCCCTCGGCGAGCAGCGCCGCCTGATCCTCGCGCCGGATCGGGAAGCGGTGGGTGCCGTAGGCGACAATCGCGAAGCCGCGCCCATCCTGGTCGAGCACCAGGTCTCCCGACGCCAGCGCCTCGGCGTAGGGCGCGCCGAGGAAGGGCGCGAGCACCTTCCCCTTCAGCGCCGGATCGGCCGGCGCCCAGTCGACGTCGAAGAATTTCGCATGGTCGCTCGCTTCGCCTTTCTCGAGCAGGTCGAGCCACCATTCATTGTCGCTGCCGCCCACCGCCATGTGATTGGGCACGATGTCGAGGATCAGGCCCATCCCCCGCGCCCTCAGCGCCGCAACCAGCGCCCGGAACCCCGCCTCGCCGCCGAGCTCCGGATTGACCCGGGTCGGATCGACCACGTCATAGCCATGGTTCGAGCCTGCCCGCGCCGTGCCGATCGGCGAGGCATAGACATGGCTGATCCCGAGCGCGTCGAGATAGGGCACGAGCGGCAGCGCGTCGGCAAAGGTGAAGCCGGCATGGAACTGCAGCCGGTACGTGGCGCGGGGCGGGAGGGGGGTGGTCATAAGTCCTCCCTGTCAGCGCGCAGCGCTGATGGGGAGGGGGGTGTAGGCGCGGCGGCATGCCAGCGGCATGCCGAGAGCCGCAACCGGCTGCGGAGCAGCCGTCGGCCGAAGGGTGGTGGAGGGGCCGGGTCGAACGAGGCGGGGCCCTGCCCCTCCACCGCGCTGCGCGCGGTCCCCCTCCCCATCAGCGCTGCGCGCTGACAGGGAGGACTGGTCACGCTGACCCTCATTCCCCCTTCCTCACGCTGTCGATCCTCTTCACTCTCGCCTCCGCGCCCCTGAACAAATTCTTCGCATTGTCCGGCATCCGCCGCCGCCAGTTGGGGTGCTCGTCGACCGTCCCCGGCAGGTTCGGCGCCTCGTCGAGCCCGAACAGATCCTCGGCCGGGAACAGGGCGAGCGCGCAGGACGTCGCCGCGACGAAGGCGCAGGCGGCGTCGACCGCCGGCGCCGGATCGTCGAGCGCCGGCTCCGGCCCCTCGGCCAGCCCCTCGTTGACCGCCTCGCGCCACAGCCGGGTCCGGTCCTCGGCCCGCTCGGCCCGCGCCTCGTCCATCGTCTCGCCGGTCAGCTTCTCGCGCCAGTCGAGGTCGCGCCCCTGCCACCAGCCGGCGACCGGCGGCAGGTCGTGGGTCGAGGTCAGCGCCACCGCCTGCGCGTCCCACCATCGCGGCGGGCGGAAGCCATTGTCCCAATGCCGCTCGAACGGGAGGACGCGCATGCCGTAGAGGCCGCGCGCGATCATCCCCTCGCGGAATCCCGGCGGGATGACGCCGAGATCCTCGCCGATCACCGCCACCCGCGCCCGGTGCGATTCGAGCGCGACCAGCCGCATCAAATCGGCCTCGGGCATGGTCACATAGGCGCCCTCGGTCGGCGATCCGCCCTCCGGCACCAGCCACAGCCGCCGCAGGCCCAGAGCATGGTCGATGCGGATCGCGCCGGCGTGGCGCATCGCGGTCCGCAGCATGCGCAGGAACGGCGCGAAGCCGCTGCGGCGCAAAGCGTCCGGCGCGAAGCCGGTCAGCGCCCAATTCTGCCCCGCCGCCTGGAACAGGTCGGGCGGCGCGCCGATCGACAGGCCGGAGAGCAATTCCTCGCGCGCGCTCCAGGCGTGGCTGCCGCCCGGATCGAGCCCGACCGCGAGATCGGCGACCAGCCCGATCGTCATCCCCGCGTCCTTGGCCGCGCCCTGCGCCCGGCCGAGCGACAGGTCCGCCGCCCATTGCAGGAACATCTGGAAGTCGATCTCGCGAACATGGTTCGCGGCGAATTCGGCCACCGCCGGCGAGGCGGGGTCGCGATACTCGACCGGCCAGTCCTGCCAGCCCCTTGCGCCGGTCTCGCGGAAGAAATGGCCGTGCAGCGCCTCGAACACAGCGTGGCGGCGCAGCGCCTCGCCCTGGTGTTCGGCCCAGGCGCGGAAGGCGCCGGCGCGCAGCCACTCGGCGTTCGAATAGCCGCGCCGGAAGCCGAGCTCGAGCGCGCCCAGCCGCGCCCGCGCGGCGCCCGCCCAGTCGATCAGCGGCGGCGCCTGCGGCCCGATGCTGTCGGCGACGCCGGCCACGCCGGGATCGATCAGCAGCGGGTTGAGCCACTCGCGGCTCGACGGCGAATAGGGGCTGCAGCGCTCCGGATCGGCCGAGAACAGGGCATGGACCGGGCTGATCGCCAGCGCATCGGCGCCCCGCGCCGCCGCCTCGGCGGCGAAGTCCGCGACCGCGCCGAAATCGCCCAGCGCCCGCCGCGTCCTGAGCGCATAGATCTGCACCGACGCCCCCCAGGCGCGCCCGCCGCCCCGCGCCACCGGCAGCGGCCAGGCCCGCGCTGGCGCGACGGCCAGCGTGACCACGCCGCCGTCATGCTCGAGCCGGTGATAGCCCGGCGCGTCGATCGTCAGCCCCGCGACATCGACATCGCGCGCGCTCCCGTCCTCGAGCACCAGCCGCGCCCGCCCGGCGAGCCCCGGCACCTCCACCGGCGCGCCCGCATCGGCGGTGACGAACGAGGGGGTCTCATCGGAGCGCAGCCGCCGCATCGCCTCGGCGCAGTCGCTGGCGGTTGCGCAATCATGCCCCAGCGCCGTGAGGATCCGCCGCACGTTCTCCAGCGCCACCACCTGCGGCGCCCCGACCGCGTCGTTCCACTGCACCTGCACCCCCGCCGCTTCGGCGAGAGCGAGCAGCGCCTCGTCATCCGTCATTGCCGTGCCTCCCGGGAGGCTCCCGGCCCCTCCACCGCACTTCGTGCGGTCCCCCTCCCCATCCGCTTTGCGGACAGGGAGGATGAGGCGCCGACTCGCTCGACAGTCCTCCCTGTCGCCGCAGGCGATGGGGAGGGGGACCATGCGAAGCATGGTGGAGGGGCCG
>NZ_SPDV01000011.1 GCF_004564275.1 Sphingomonas parva (ex Maeng et al. 2020) | reverse complement strand
CGCGCCCTCGATCTCGAGGCCGGTGATCGTCACCTCCAGCGGAACCACCGCGCCGCCGCGCGCGATGCCCTCCACCTCGACGCGGATGGCGCCCGGGGTGCTCCGTTCTCCCTGGATGAAGCGCAGCAGCCGCTGCCGCTCGGCCTCGCGAGCCGGATCGGGCACGATGAAGCTTTCAATCGAGCGGCCGATCATGTCCTCGCGCGCGTAGCCGAAGGCAGCCTCGGCAGCCGGATTGAACTCGAGGATCAGCCCGCGCGCATCGATCATCAGAATCGCGTTGAGCGACGATTCGATCACCGTCTCCAGCGCACAGGGTATCGCAACGTCGCGAGGCAACCGACTTCTCCCCCAAGAAGCTCCTTGGCGCGGCCTATAGCATGGCCGGCTCGGAGGAGCAGCATCCAAGTGTAACAATCGAAACAAAAAAGGCTCTTGCGTGGCATCCGCCTGAAACAGCCGGCGGCGAAAAGCACCGGGTCAGCCGCGAGGTTGCGCCACGAAGGAGACTATTCATGTATTACATTGAGAAGGCGACGCTTCGCTATCTCCTGGTTGCCGCGGTCGCTCTCGGCTGCAGCGCCAGCGTTCTCAGCGGCACGCTCACGGTGATGAGCGTTGCCGCCAGCTGAAGCTGAGGATGGCCGGACCCCAGGGGAAGCCGGCCCTGCATCACCAACATCGTCAACGACAAACAAGAAGGCGCCGTCGCAGGGGCGGCGATCGAAAGGGAGCACTCACGTGAAGAAGTACGTTTTCATTATGCTGGCGGGCAGCGCCGTCCTTGTCGCCACTCCGGCGGCCGCGGAAGGGTTCCGCGCCGAGGTCCACGGCGGCTGGGATCACGCCTCCGCCGACGGTGACGGCGAGAGCGGCATCACCTACGGTATCGGCCTCGGCTACGACTTGCCGGTCGGCGAGAAGATGACCGTCGGTCTCGACCTCAGCGCCGATCTGAACACGATGGAAGAGTGCGAGACCAGCGTCGTGGTCGCCAATGACCGCGCCTGCCTCGACGCCGGCCGCGACCTCGCGGCGGCGGTGCGCCTCGGCTACAAGGTCAGCGACAAGGGCACGCTCTACGCTCTGGCCGGATACACCAACGCCCGCTTCCGCTTCGCCTATACGACGCCGGCCGGAGTCACGACCAGCGACGGCGAGAACCTCGACGGCTTCCGCCTCGGCGCCGGCTATCAGCACGCGATCGGCGAGAAGGTCTACGGCAAGGTCGAGTATCGCTACTCGAATTACGAGAACGACGTGACGCGCCACCAGGTGCTGCTCGGCGTCGGCGTTAACTTCTGACCCCGGGGGGGTCGGGCCGGGCACTTCGCCCGGCCCATCACCCCCGAACAAGCTTCCCGCAGTGAGCGGGAGACTGCGGCTCCGGCGGATGTCCCCTCGCCGGAGCCGCTATGCATTTCCGGGTGCGCGCCCGATCAGCGATGGCCGCCGTGGCCGGAGTTCTGATTGCCGGTGCGGCTGTCCTCGTTGCGGTTGTCGCGCTGCTTCTGATCGCCGCCCTTGTCTTCTTTCTGCCACTGGTCGAAATCGCCCTTCTTCTTGTCGTCGGTCATGATCCGTCTCCATCAGGTGCGGAGTGCGACAACCGGCGGGCGGCGGGTTCGTTGCTCGCGCGCGGGCGGGCCGAGCAGGCTATGCGGCGTCCCGCGCCAGAATTTCCTCGGCGACACGGTAGGTGCGCTCGTTGTCGACGTCGATGGCGAGGCGGCCATCACGCATCACGAGGGGCTTCAGCCTGACCCGGAAGCGGCGCGAGAAGTGTCGGAACATGCCTTCGATCGTCACCAGACCGGAGAGGTAGAGGAAGAGCGTGGTGAGACCGAGCGCCCGCACCGCATCTTTCTTACGCTTGGCGAACTGGCCGCCGTAGCGGAAGCTCTCGGTCGCCTTCAGCGCCCGATCACTGCGGAGCCAGAACAGGTTGCAGTTGGAATAGCCGCCGCCGCGGAATTTGTAGAAGCGGCGCTGGCCATCGGGATGCGCGGCCATGATGTCTTCCCGCTCGGCCAGCATGACGATCGCATCGGCATCGCCCCTGACGCCCTCCGCGACGATCGCATGCAGCCCTTCGGCCGTCATCAGCACATTGTCGGCGGTGGTGATCAGCAGCGGGAAGCCGGTGGTCTCGCTCGCCGCGACGACGCTGTCGACGATGTGGTGCTGGGCCTCGACCGGGGTGAGCCGCCCGGCGGCGTGCAGCCGCTTGACCGTCGGCTCATCCGCGATAACGGCGAAATCCTCGACGGAGACGAACAGCGGCGCCTCCGGGAACGCTTCGTCGGCGATGCGCAGCACCCGGCCGACCATCGCCTCGCCGCGCACCGGCACCAGGCATTTGTGGCTGACCCCCAGCTTCGCGGCGAGCGGGTCGAGCGTGGACGAGCGGCGCCCGGCGAGTACGAGGATCCTGGGCTGGGCTGTCATACGCGCGTGTACCTGCAGTGAGAGTGCGGGCGCGATATAGCGGCGGCGGCGGCGACGCAATCGCACGCCGGGGCAAGACCGTCAGCGGCTCAGCGCCACCCGCTCGCCTCGCGCGGGCGCTCGGCGCCAAGCGCCTTCTGCCGGCGGCGCTGGACCGAGGATCCGATGCCCATTGCCTCGCGATATTTGGCGACGGTGCGGCGGGCGATGTCGAAGCCCTTGGCGCGCAGCAGATCGACCAGTTGATCGTCGGACAGAATCGCGTCCGCCCTCTCCGCGGTGATCAGCGCCTTCAGCTGGCTCTTCACCGCCTCGGCCGAGACCGCGTCGCCGCCGTCGGCGCTCTGGATGCCGCTGGTGAAGAAATATTTGAGCTCGAACAGGCCGCGATCGCAGGAGAGGTATTTGTTCGAGGTGACGCGGCTCACCGTCGATTCGTGCATGCCGATTGCCTCGGCCACCGTCTTCAGCGTCAGCGGCCGGAGGTGAGAGACGCCGTTGCGGAAGAAGCCGTCCTGTTGCTTCACGATCTCGCTCGACACCTTGACGATCGTGCGGGCGCGCTGATCGAGCGCCTTGGTCAGCCAATTGGCGCTGGCCAGGCATTCAGACAGCCACGCCTTCGACTGGCGATCCTGCGCCTCGCCCGAAAGCTCGACATAATAGCTGCGATTGACCAGCAGCCGCGGCAGGGTCGCGCCGTTCAGCTCGACGGCCCAACCGCCGGCGCGACGGGCCACGAAGACATCGGGAACCACCGCGTCGACCCGGTCGTGGCCGAAGCGGCAGCCGGGCTTGGGATCGTAGGCGCGCAGCTCCCGGATCATGTCCGCGAGATCCTCATCGTCGACACCGCAGATGCGCCTGAGAGCTGCGAGATTGCCCTTGGCGAGATAATCGAGATTGTCGATCAGCCGCGCCATGGCCGGATCGTAGCGATCGGCGTCCCTGGCCTGGAGCGCGAGGCATTCGGAGAGGGAGCGCGCGGCGACCCCGGGCGGATCCAGCGCCTGGACGACGGCCAGCACCCGTTCGACATCGCCCAGCGGCGCGCCGAGACGGTGCGCGATGTCGAGCAGAGAAGCGAAGAAATAGCCCGTCTCCTCGATCTGCTCGATGATCGCCTGCGCGATCAGCAGGTCGCCGGCGGACAGTCGCTCACCCGCCTGGGCAAGGAGGTGCTCGTGCAGCGAAGGCGCCTCGCTGGCGAAGCTGTCGAAATCGGGCCCCTCGCCCGCCTCGCCCGATCCGCCGCCGATCCCCTCGAGGCCGAGGCCGCCGTCGAGTCCGCCGCGATCCGAGGCGCTGTCCTGGTGAAGGTTCTCATTGTCGAGATCGATGTCGAGCGCCGCCTCGCCGCCGCCCGAGGCGAGCAGCTCGTCGACCGTCTCGGGCTCGTCCCGGTCGACCGCGGGCGCCTCGCCCGTGTCGGCGGGATCGGTGCGGTCGTCATCGCCCCCCGCGCTCTCGAGCAGCGGATTCTTCTCGAGTTCCTCGGCGATGAAGCTCTCGATCTCGAGGTTCGACAGCGCCAGCAGGCGGATGGCCTGCTGGAGCTGGGGAGTCATCACCAGCGACTGGCTTTGCCTGAGATCGAGGCGCGGCCCGAGCGCCATGGCTAGAGCTCGAAGCTCTCGCCGAGATAGAGGCGCCGCACGTTGGGATCCGCGACCAGCGCCTCCGGGCTGCCGGCGAACAGCACCTGACCATCGTAGATGATGCAGGCGCGATCGACGATGTCGAGCGTCTCGCGGACGTTGTGATCGGTGATCAGCACGCCGATGTCGCGCTTCTTCAGCTCCTTCACAAGATCGCGAATGTCGGAGATCGAGATCGGATCGATGCCGGCGAACGGCTCGTCGAGCAGCATGATGGACGGATTGGCTGCGAGTGCGCGGGCGATCTCGCAGCGGCGCCGCTCGCCGCCGGACAGCGCCATCGCCGGCGCGTCGCGCAAGTGCCCGATGTGGAACTCCTCGAGAAGTTGCTCGAGCCGCTCGCGCCGTGCCTTGCGGTCACGCTCGGCGACCTCGAGCACCGCCATGATGTTCTGCGCGACGGTGAGGCCGCGGAAGATCGACGTCTCCTGCGGCAGATATCCGAGACCCAGGATCGCGCGGCGATACATCGGGAGACCGGTGATGTCCTCTCCATCGAGGATGATGCGACCGCTGTCGGGCCGGACGAGACCCATTACCGAGTAGAAGCAGGTCGTCTTGCCGGCGCCGTTGGGGCCGAGCAGGCCGACGACCTCACCTCGATCGACGCCGAGCGAGACGTCCTTCAGCACGACCTTGCGATCGTAGCTCTTGGCGATGGAGACGACCGAGAGCCCGCGCGACGGATCGGCCGCATAAGCGGACCCTTCCGGTCGTTCGATCAGGCTGGCGTCGTTCATGGCGTCCTACTTTTCTGCTCAAAGACTTAGGCGAAGCGGCCCGCGGCCTCAACCGACAAGCACGTTCCTGCCTGTCGCGGGACGCGGAAAAGCGCCGGGCCGTTGCCCGCCCGCCTCAGGCGATCGCCGTGCAGGCCCCGCCCGATCCCACCGAGCCTCCGGTCTTCAGTCGTTGCGCTGCGGAACCGTGAAAGTGCCGGTGACGCGTCCGGAATGCTGCGACACGCCCGCCGGCGCGCCGCCATCGATGACTGCCGTGCCGTCGCGCAGATTGATGACGAGGCGGCCGCCGTTCACCCGGCTGTCGCCGCGGATCAGCGAGACCCCGCCGATCAGCGTGATCAGCCGGCTGTCGATATCGTAGATCGCATATTGGCCGGTGGCCGTCTCGGAGGGGCTGCGAACGGTGACGCCGCCGCTCGCGTCGATACGATCGATCTCGATGCCGCCGGCATTGGAATAGGCGACCGTCAGCCGCGGCGCGTTCAGCGTCAGCTCGGCCTGCTTGACGACGACGTTACCCGAAAAGATCGCGCGATCGGCGCGGTCCTGCACCTCGATGCGATCGGCAGCGACGTCCACCGGGGCATTGCTGTTGTGGCCCTTTAACGCCGAGGTCTGGCTCATGGCCGGAGCAAGCGCGACGATCGCCGCCGCCGTGGCGCCAAAAGCGAGAAGGAAGGTCTTCATGCGGGTCATCTGAGCGCCCCCTGCTCGATATGCAAGCGCGCCCTTCCGCTAAGCACGACCTTGCGCGACGGGAGATCGGCGGTCATCTCCTGCGCAGTGAAACGACCGAGCGGCATCTGCCCCTCGACGCCCTTGCTGCTTCCCAGCCGATGGGTGTTGAGATCGACGAGGACGTCGCTCGTCTCCAGCCGGTAGCCGTCGGCCGCCGTGATCAGAATCGGCCCGAGCACATCGACCTTCTGCGCGTCCATGTCGTAGCGGCCCTTCGGCGCCTGGATCCGAGCCGGCCCGTCCGCCAGCTGGATGCTGGCCGCCATTCCGTCGATGTCGACGACCGGCTCGGACGAGGTCGCCTGCAGCGCCTTGTCCGCGTTGATCGTGAACGGACGGCCCTGATTGTCCTGCCCGCGATATTGCGCCGACTGAACCTTCAGCCGCTCGCCGGCGACGTCGACCTTGTTCTTGTCGAGAAGGAAGCTGATCTCGCGATTCTTGCTGAGCGGCGAGAGCAGGAGATAGGCAAGGAGCACCCCGACACCGGCCGGTAGCAGGACCTTCAGCAGCTTCACGACGACGTCGTGGAGCCCGCCGGGCGCCGCCCAGCTTCGCTTCACCCGCCGTTCCGGATCGGCTGCCTCAGTCATTTCGCAGTGCGATGCTCCACTCAGATATGAGCAAAGATGTCCACTTCCGGCCAACCTGCAAGGTCCAGGCGGGCGCGGTGGGGCAGAAAATCGAAGCATGCGCGGGCGAGCTCGCTGCGGCCTTCCCGCTCGAGCCGCTCGTCGAGCTTCTCGCGCAGCTGGTGCAGGAAACGCACGTCCGACGCCGCATATTCCTTCTGAGCGTCCGAAAGCTCGGGCGCGCCCCAGTCCGACGATTGCTGCTGCTTCGAGATGTCGATGGCGAGCAGCTCGCGGATCAGCTCCTTGAGGCCGTGGCGATCGGTATAGGTGCGCACGAGCCGCGAGGCGGTCTTGGTGCAATAGACCGGCTCCGCCATGACGCCGAGATACGCTTCCATGATGGCAAGGTCGAAGCGCGCAAAGTGATAGAGCTTGAGCCGCTCCGGATCGCGCAGCACCGCCTTCAGATTGGGGGCGGAATAATCGCTGTTCGGGCCGAAGCGGACGAGATGCTCGTCGCCGCCGCCGTCGGAAATTTGGACGACGCATAGCCGATCGCGGCCGGGGTGGAGCCCCATCGCTTCGGTGTCGACGGCCACGGGACCGGGAGCGAGGACGCCCTCCGGAAGGTCTTCTTCGTGAAAATGAACTGCCATGCCGCCGACTTAGTGCGTCAACGCCCGGCGCCCGGACAACCGGCGCCTCAGCTCAAGGGACGGTGGTGTCCGCTTCCCCCGCCGCTTTGGCCTTGCGGCGCCGGGCGAAGATGTTGAGCATCTCCACCCCGGCAGAGAAGGCCATCGCCGCATAGATATAGCCCTTGGGGACATGAACTCCGAAGCCGTCCGCGATCAGCACGGCGCCGATCATCAGCAGGAAGCCGAGCGCCAGCATCACCACCGTCGGATTCTTGTGGATGAAGTTGGCGAGCGGATCGGCCGCGACCAGCATTACCCCCACGGCGATGACCACCGCCACCATCATGATCGCAACATGCTCGGTCATGCCGACGGCGGTAAGGATCGAATCGATCGAGAAGACGATGTCCAGCATGAGGATCTGGACGATCGCGGCGCCGAAGCCGAGCGTGCCCTTTGCGGTGTCGAAGACGTCGCCGGTCGGCGTCGGGTCGACATTGTGGTGGATCTCCTTGGTCGCCTTCCAGACCAGGAACAGGCCGCCGGCGATGAGGATCAGATCGCGCCAGGAGAATTGAGTCTCGAACGACGGTTCGCCGTGGGCGCCGACAGCGCCGCTGATGCCGAGATCGAACACCGGCGCCTTCAGACCGACGATCCAGGCGATCGAGAAGAGCAGGCCGAGGCGCATGATCAGGGCAAGGCTGATGCCGATACGCCGCGCCTTCTGCCGCTGCGCCTCCGGGAGCTTGTTGGAAAGGATGGAAATAAAGATCAGATTGTCGATTCCGAGCACCACCTCCATCACCACCAAGGTGATGAGCGCGGCCCATGCGGCCGGATCGGCGATCAGAGCAGAAATCCCGTCCATGTTCGTTCCCGTTCGTCGTTGCGCGGTTCCGCCGTTTGCACGAACCGGAGGCGCGCGGCCAGCCCCGAGACATGCCGCGACACCGAGAGGGACGCCTCAGCCGAATCCGCTCGCCCGAAGCCCGATTTTGAGTTATTAGAGTCGACGGTGCGCCGAAATTGGCGCCAAAGACCTTTGCGCGAGCAGCCCAGCGCGGTGGTTCTGGTGGAGAATTTGGGGCGCTGGAAAGTATTAGACGGCATGGGTTTTGACAGAGGGCGCCGCGGTGAGCGCGGTGGGCGCGGTAAAGACAAGCGCGACGGTTTCGGCGGCGACGACTTCTACGGCAGCGGCGGCGGCGGCGGTTTCGATGACCGTGGCGGCTTCGGCGGCGGCGGACGCGGCGGCTTCGGCGGCGGCGGCGGCAACTATGGCGATCGCGGCGGCTTCGGCGGCGGCGGTGGCGGCGGCTACGGTGGCGGCGGCGGCGGTTTCCGCGGCGGCGGTGGCGGCTTCGGCGGCGGTGGTGGCGGCTTCGGCGGCGGCCGTGGCGGCGGAATGCCCCCCCAGGTGGTTGGCCAGGGCAAGGGCGTCGTCAAATTCTTCAACGCCCAGAAGGGCTTCGGCTTCATCGTCCGTGACGATGGCGGCGAGGACGTCTTCGTGCACATTTCCGCGGTCGAGCAGGCCGGCCTCACCGGTCTCGCCGACGGCCAGCCGCTCGAGTTCACCCTGGTCGATCGGGGCGGCCGCATCTCGGCCACCGACCTCAAGATCGAGGGCGAGCCGATGCCGGTCCAGGAGCGCGCACCGCGCGAGCCGCGGGCGCCCGGCGCGGCCGGCGGCTTCGGAGGCGGACCGCAGCGTCAGCTGACCGGTGAAAAGGCCCAGGGAACCGTCAAGTTCTTCAACGCGATGAAGGGCTTTGGCTTCATCAGCCGCGACGACGGACAGCCGGACGCCTTCGTGCACATTTCGGCCGTCGAGCGCGCCGGAATGAGCAGCCTCAATGAGGGTGATCGGGTCGAGTTCGAGCTGGAAATCGATCGCCGCGGCAAGACCGCCGCGGTGAATCTCCAGCCGCTCCAGTAAGCCGACCGGCAAAAAAAACGGGCCCGGCCGCTCGCAGAGCGCGCCGGGCCTTTTTTGTGCCTGCCCGGATGGGCAGTTCATCCTGGGAGAATCAGCCTCGCCAAGCTGGCGGGAATGCACGCGCGAGCCACTTTATTGCGCCCGGCGGACGCACTCAGCTTTCCCTGACCCGCGCACCGTTGCCGAGAAGGCTCCCCGCGCGTCAGGCCGCGCCGACGTAGCGCCAGGGGAGGGTCTCGCCCGCGTGGAAGGGGACGAGATGGGTTCCTGCCGCCTCGATTCTCTCGGGCACATCGACCGCGGCCCGTTCCAGCGCGATCCACTCCTCGTTGAGCGGCAGGCCGTAGAAGCGCGGGCCGTTCTCGGAGGCGAAGGCTTCGAGCCGATCGATCGCGCCTTCTTCTTCGAACGCTTTGGCATAGCTTTCGATGGCGAACGGCGCGTTGAAGATGCCGGCGCAGCCGCAGCCCGATTCCTTGCGCTCGATCGCGTGAGGGGCGCTGTCCGTGCCGAGGAAGAATTTCGGCGAGCCGGAGGTCGCGGCCCGCCTCACGGCGAGACGATGCTCCTCGCGCTTGGCGACGGGCAAGCAATAGGCATGGGGGCGCAGGCCTCCTGCGAACAGGGCGTTTCGATTGATGTGGAGATGCTGCGGCGTCACCGTCGCCGCGACGTTCGGACCCGCGGCCATCACGAACTCCGCGGCTTCGGCGGTGGTGATGTGCTCGAACACCATCTTCAATTCGGGGAAATCGCGCACCAGGCCGGCAAAGACACGATCGATGAACATCTTCTCCCGGTCGAAGACGTCGACCGCGGGATCGGTGACCTCGCCGTGGATCAGCAGAGGCATGCCGATGCGCTGCATCGTCGCGAGGACCGGATGGATGTTGCGGACATCGGTGACGCCGTGGGCGCTGTTGGTCGTCGCATTGGCGGGATAGAGCTTGGCGGCGGTGAAGATGCCGGCGGCATGGCCCTCCGCCACCGCCCTCGGATCGGCGTCGTCGGTGAGGTAGAGCGTCATCAGCGGCGTGAAGCCGGCGCTGCCCGGGGCAGCCAGGATCCGCTCGCGATAGGCGGCGGCGGCGGGCGTGGTGACCGGCGGCACCAGGTTCGGCATGACGATCGCCCGCGCGAACTGGCGCGCACTGTAGCCGGCGACCACTTCCAGCATATCTCCGTCCCGCAGGTGAACGTGCCAATCATCGGGGCGGCGAAGGATCAGGCGGGTTGGGGCGGTCATCGGGCGGCCTCGTGCACGGGCTTGGGATTCGGTGCGGGCGTGCCTATCAGGGGCAAATGGCTGCGACCACCCTATCCGACCGAGCCCTCCTCCGCCTCTCCGGCGACGACGTGCGAGGCTTTCTCCAGGGCCTGGTGACCAACGACACCGCCCTTCTCGCGCCCGGCCACCCGCTTTGGGCGGGCTTGCTCAGCCCGCAGGGAAAGGCGCTGTTCGACTTCCTGCTCTGGGCGAAGGGCGAGGACGTGCTGATCGACTGCGAGAGCGAGGTGATCGACGAACTGGCGCGCCGCCTCACCCTCTACCGGCTGCGCCGCAGGATCGCGATCGCGCGCGACGAGACCCTTTCCGTCCATTGGAGCATCGATCGTCGCGACGGCAGCCCGGACCCGCGCCTGCCGGCGCTCGGCCACCGCTGGCTGGCGCCCGCGGCGGCGCCGACGGAGGCATGGCGCGCCCATCGTCTCGGTCTCGGGGTCACCGAGGGACGGGCGGAGCTCGGATACGACAAGACGCTCTGGCTCGAATGCAACGCCGCCGAGCTCAACGGCGTGAGCTTCACCAAGGGCTGCTACGTCGGCCAGGAGAATACGGCTCGGATGAACTATCGGTCCAAAGTCAACCGGCGACTGGTGGTGGTTTCGGCCGAGAGCGCCGGCGAGCGCACCCGCGTCGTCTACCCCGAGCTCGGCCTTGCGGTCGAGCATCGCAGGATCGACGACCTCGGCGCGGCGCTGATGCCGGAGTGGCTGCAGGCGGCGCTCGCCTGATCCGCACCTTTCGTCGCCCCGATGTCCGATTTGCGGATGTTTTTTCGAGCGCCACCCTATTAGCGTGACCGCGTGGACATCTACCTTCCCGTCGCCGGGCTTTCGGTCAATGCATTGGTGATCATCGCCCTCGGTGGCGTGGTCGGGCTGCTGAGCGGCATGATCGGAGTGGGCGGCGGGTTCCTGACCACGCCGATCCTGATCTTCTACGGCATTCCGCCGGCCGTCGCGGTCGCTTCGGCCACCACCCAGATCACCGGCACCAGCGTCTCCGCAGTGCTCGCGCACCGTCGCCGCAAGGGTGTCGACTATCGGATGGGCGGCGTGATCATCGCCGGCGGCCTGTTGGGCGCCGCCGCCGGCGGCGCGATCTTCCGGCTGCTCCAGAACCTCGGCCAGATCGATACCGCGATCGCCATTCTCTACGTCGTGCTGCTCGGCAGCATCGGCATCTTGATGGCCAAGGAGGCGGGAACCGAGCTCGAGATCTTCCGCAAGAAGCCGGCGGCGCGGCCGGCGCGGCGCCACAATCCGGTGATTGCGATGCTGCCGTTGCGCTGGCGCTTCTATCGCTCCGGCCTGTACATCTCGCCGCTGGCCCCGCTCATTCTCGGGATGATCGGCGGCATGCTGACGGTCCTTCTCGGCGTCGGCGGTGGCTTCATCATGGTTCCGGCGATGATCTACATCCTGGGCATGTCGGCGCAGGTGGTGGTCGGCACCTCGCTGCTCCAGATCCTGTTCGTCACGGCCGCGACGACGATGATCCACGCGACCACGACCAAATCGGTCGATATCGTGCTCGCCGCCCTGCTCCTCGCCGGATCGGTGATCGGCGCGCAGGTCGGCGCCCGCTTCGCACAGCGTGTGAAACCCGAGTTGCTGCGCATGTTCCTGGCAATCGTCATCCTCGTCGTCGCGATCCGGATGGCGATCGGCCTCGGCTGGCGACCGGAGGAAATCTATACGGTGCAATTGCTGTGAGAGCCGCGCGCGCCCTTTTCGTCGCGCTGCTCGCGCCGCTGGCGATCGGCGCCACCGAGCCCAAGCTCGTCCCCGACGTCTCGCAGAGCCGGATCGAGATACGCTATTCGTTCACCGGGGCCGAGCTGTTGCTGTTCGGCGCGATCATCTACCCGGGCGGCCGGGCCCCGCGCGAAGGGACCGATATCGCCGTTGTGCTGAAGGGCCCCGTCCAGCCGCTCGTCGCCCGCGAGAAGCAGAAGGTGGCCGGCATCTGGATGAACGTCGAAAGCGCGCGCTTCCGGTCGGCGCCGTCCTTCTACGCCGTCGCTTCTTCCCGGCCGCTCTCGAAGCTGGTCGATGAGCGCACCTCGGCGATCTACGAGCTCGGACTCAACAACCTCCAGCTCTCGCCGGGCACAGGCGCGCCGCTCGACGTGCAGCGCCGCTTCGAGGCGGGGCTGATCGATCTTATGCGGCGGCACCAGCTTTACTTCGAGGATCCGGACGGGGTGAAGATCAGCGAGGGCGTGCTCTACCGCGCACGGATCAGCATCCCGGCCCGCGTCCCGGTCGGCGACTATACGGCCGAGACCTTCCTGATCCAGGACGGGCGAGTGATCGCAGGTGCGGTGCGCGAGGTCCGGATCGAGAAGCTCGGCTTCGAGCGTTTCGTCGCCACCGCGGCGGAGCGCTGGTCGTTCGCCTACGGGCTCACCGCCGTCTCGCTGTCGCTGCTGCTCGGCTGGGCCGGAAGCGCGATGTTCCGCCGCGGCTAGCGAAAAGGGCGAAAGCGCCCGAAAAGCAGTTGTTTACCCCTTCGGCGTTAGAGCGCTCGCTGAGAAGAACAGCGGAGCGTGCCCGACGCCATGACCGACATGATCCAGTTCAACAACTTTCCCCAGGCTTCCGGCGATGCCGACGAGGTCGCGCCGACGATCCGTCCGCTGGTGCCGGAGCGTCCGCGGCAAGGGCCGATGGGCCGGATCGTCGAGATCGGCGGCGGCGGCGCCAAGGTCGAGCTGGAGCTGGAGCGGCTCGGGCAGCTCGCGGCCGACAACGACCCGTCGATCGCGCTGTCCGGACAGGTCGGTGGCCACGTCAAGGTGGAGGTCGCGTCGCGTTGGCTCCTCGCCAGCGTTCGCGGCCTGCGCCTCGAGGGGAGCGAAGGCGGGGCGGTGATCGCCGAGGTCGACTTTCTCGGCGAGGGCGAGGAGCATCCGCAGAGCGGCCGGCTGGTGAACTTCCGCCGTGGCATCACCGGCTATCCGAGCCCGGGCGCCCGCGTCTTCCCGGTCAGCGGCGACGACATGAACCAGATGTTCGCCGCCGACGAGCGGGCGCACATCGAGATCGGCACCGTCTACCCAACCAAGGACGTGCGCGGCGCGCTCTACGTCGACGCGCTGCTCGGCAAGCATTTCGCTTTGCTCGGCTCGACCGGTACCGGCAAATCGACCTCCGCGGCACTGATCATGCACCGCATCTGCGAGCTCGCGCCGGAAGGCCACATCGTAATGGTCGATCCGCACGGCGAATATTCGGCTGCCTTCAAGGGCTATGGCGAGCTGTTCAACGTCGACAACCTGGCCATGCCTTATTGGCTGATGAACTTCGAGGAGCATTGCGAGGTGTTCATCACCTCGTCCGGCGCCGAGCGTCAGCGCGACACCGACATTCTCGCCAAGTGCCTGCTCGCCGCGCGCGCCAAGAACCGCGTCGCCGAGGGGCTGAACAAGCTCACCGTCGATTCTCCGATTCCCTACACCCTTTCGGACCTGACCAGCGCCATCACCAACGAGATGGGCCTGCTCAACAAGGCCACCGACACCGCGCCGTACATGCGGCTGAAGGGAAAGATCGACGAGCTCAAGGCCGACCCGCGCTATCAGTTCATGTTCTCGGGCATGCTGATCGCGGATTCGATGACCGCCTTCATCAGCAAGATCTTCCGGCTGCCCGCCAAGGGGAAGCCGATCTCGATCATCGACGTCTCCGGCGTGCCGTCGGACATCGTCTCGGTGGTCGTCGCCATGCTCTCCCGCCTGGTATTCGATTATGCGATCTGGTCGCGGAACGAGGTGCCCCGGCCGGTGCTTCTCGTCTGCGAGGAGGCGCATCGCTACGTCCCCGCCGACACGACGAGCGGCGGCCAGGCCGTTCGCAAGATCCTCGAGCGGATCGCCAAGGAAGGCCGCAAATACGGTGTCTCGCTGGGCCTGATCACGCAGCGGCCGTCGGACCTTGCCGAAGGCGTGCTTTCCCAGTGCGGCACGATCATTGCGATGCGCCTCAACAACGAGCGCGACCAGGCATTCGTGAAAAGCGCGATGCCGGAAGGCGCGCGCGGCTTCCTCGACATCATCCCGGCGCTGCGCAACCGCGAATGCATCGTCTGCGGCGAGGGCGTGTCGATCCCGATCCGGGTGGCCTTCGACGAACTCGAGCGGGACCGGCGGCCGGCCTCGTCCGACCCGCTCTTCTCAGAGCTCTGGCGGCAGACCGGGGACGAGGAAGCGATGGTCCAGCGCGTCGTCAAGCGCTGGCGCAGCCAGGGCCGCTGATCTCGGCAGGTCGGGCGCCGCTTCGGCGGCGTTCCACTGTCCCAGAGACGCCGAAGGGCCGCCGGATCTCTCCGACGGCCCTTGCGGACATGGTCAGCGGCCGGATGCTCCAGCCCGGAAGACCTTGAAAGCCTTAGGCTTTCATCTCCCGAACGAGCAGAACCGACCTCATCGCTGAACCATGAGACATCGGATCACCTCCTTTCGCTTGTCGAGAACGAGTCGAGGATGAATCATCGCGATTCGCGCCGCAAGACTTGTATTGAACTTTTTTCACGTTAGACTTTTCGCTTCGTGCCGCGCCGACGGCACCCTCTCTCGAAGCACCGGAAGCCGCCTGCTCCTGCAGGAGTCGGGACGGCGCGCGCAGCGCCGCTTCAGGCCCTGCAATCCTCCACGACGCGTGCCGTTTCCGGCCAGGCCGGGAGCATGAGCTGCGCCTGGCCCGGAACGTCGATCGAGAAGCGGCCGCGGCTGAACGCGATCTGGTCCAGCAACGGATCGGTCGCAGCGAGGCTTGCCGCGGCATATCCGCTCCTGTCGCCCTGCAACGGCAGGGTGCGGACGCCGTAGGAGGTTTGCACCGACATCGTACCGCCCGAGGCGGCGCCCTGGCGCAAGAGCAGGATCCGGCGGCCCGCGCGATCGCAGCGCATCACGAATGGCGCGGACTCGGCCTGGCCGCCGAAGGCGGCGCGCGCACCGGCCGCATCCGCGACATAGGTCCAGTCTCCGGGGGTCAGCGCGCGGTCCGCCCAGTCGCGCACCGGCGCGGGAGGCGGCGTGGGAGACGGCCTCGTCACTGGCTGCGGGGTCGGCACCGGCTCAGGCTCGGGCGCCGGTTTGGGAACGCAGGCCGCCGCCATCGAGGCGAGACCCAGAACCATCATACGACCAAACACCGCCCGCATCCGCCGCTCCTTGCACGCCAACAGGAACGCCGCCCAAGCATGACCTGACGGCCGATCCAAGCGAAAAGCCGACTGACGGTGCTTTTCCAGCGGCGCGCAGGGCAGGACTTGCGGCACGAACGATTGCATTCAGAGGATGTTCAAGGGGCCGCCCGTATGCAATTCACCGAGCCAATCGAGAAACTTGAACGATGACCCTTCGCACCTGCCTTCTTGCCGGCCTCGCCGCCCTGACCGCCATCGCGGCTCCGGCGGATTCGCATCCGCGCGACCGGGAGCAGGATGCCGCCTTCCGGGCGACCCGCGATGGGAGCTTCATCCCCCTCCGCAACATCGAATCGCGCATCGTTCCCCAGATGCGTGGCTTCGATTATCTTGGGCCTGAGCTCGACGCCAGCGCCGGCCGCTATCGGCTGAAGTTCATGCGCGGCCCGCAGGTCGTCTGGATCGACGTCGACGCGCGCACCGGTCAGGTCGTCGGCAAATCGGGCTTCTGAACGGCTTCGTACTGCCCGGGCGATCGGGCCGCCGCCTTCCCTTCACTCTCCGCGCGGTTCGCCGGCGCGATTGACGATCGCGGCCCGACGCCGCATTTCCATGCTTTCGGTGATGAAACCATTTGGCCGCGGCGCTGGTTGGACGCGCTGTGCAGCATAGGGGATGCAGATGCGTGTTCTGATCGTCGAGGACGAGCCCAACCTGGGACGCCAGCTTCGCGCGACCCTGGAGGGCGCCGGCTATGCCGTCGATCTCGCGACCGACGGTGAGGATGGCCATTATCTCGGCTCGACCGAGACCTATGATGCGATCATCCTGGATCTCGGCCTTCCGGAAGTGGACGGCCTCACCGTGCTGGACCGCTGGCGCAAGGACGGAATGGCCGTCCCGGTGCTGGTCCTCACCGCGCGGGACAGCTGGTCCGACAAGGTCGCCGGGCTTGACGCGGGCGCGGACGACTATCTCGCCAAGCCGTTCCAGACCGAGGAGCTGATCGCACGGCTGCGGGCGCTGATCCGCCGAGCGTCCGGCAACGCGTCCTCGGAGCTCACCGCCGGCGACGTCCGGCTGGACACCCGCTCGGGCAAGGTGACGCTCAATGGCGAGCCGGTGAAGCTCACCGCGCAGGAATATAAATTGCTGTCGTACCTGATGCACCACAAGGGCAAGGTCGTGTCCCGCACCGAGCTGATCGAGCACATCTACGACCAGGATTTCGATCGCGATTCGAACACGATCGAAGTGTTCGTCACGCGCATCCGCAAGAAGCTTGGACCCGACGTGATCACCACCATCCGCGGCCTTGGCTATTCGCTGGAAGAGCCGACGGGCTGATCTTGTTCAGCCTCCATCTTCCTCCTGGCTGGCAGGTTCGGCGCGGCTGCAGGAGACGTGGGTGCTGATCGGGCGCCGCAACAAGGGCAAGGCGGGACGCGGAACCGGTTCGCTGACCCGGCGCATGATCGTCATCTCGGCGATCTGGATCACCCTGCTTCTGGGCGTGGGCGGCTATGCGCTGGACCGGGTCCTGTCGAGCGCGGTGACCCGCAATTTCGATGTCGGCCTCGAATATGTGCTGACCGCGCTGATCGCCTCGGCGGAAGTGGGCCCCGACGGAGAGGCGTATCTCAACCGCCCGCCCGCGGACCAGCGCTTCCTGGAGCCTTACTCCGGCCTCTATTTCCAGATCAGCGGCGTCCCGGACGGCCAGCAACCGAAAAACCCGGATCTCGACCTGCTGTCCCGCTCGCTCTGGGACCGCAAGCTCGGGGTGCGCAACAGTCACAAGGATTTCGAGAGCCACGTCTACGACAGCGACGAGTTTGCCGGAGAGACGCTCCGTATCGTCGAGCGCGACGTACGCATCCCCGGCTCGCCCTTGCTCTGGCGCGTTCAGGTCGCGGAAAGCCGCGCCGAGCTCGACGAGCAGATCAAGGTGTTGCGCCGGACACTGGTCCGCTCGTTCGGAATCCTCGGGCTCGGCCTCGTGATCCTCGCCGCGCTGCAGGCGGTGTACGGCCTCTGGCCGTTGCGCCGGGTCCGGCAGGCGATCGCATCGATCCGCTCGGGCGAGCGATCGCGGATCGAGGAGAGCTTTCCGCGCGAGATCGAGCCGCTGAAGGAGGAGCTGAACGCTCTCCTCGCGCATAACGAGCTCCAGGCCGAGGAAGCCCGGCGCCATGCCGGCAATCTCGCCCATGCGCTGAAGACGCCGCTCACCGTCATCACCAATGCGGCGACGGCAAACAGCCCGGACCTGCCGGAGACGGTGTGCCGCGAGGCCACGACGATGCGCCGGCAGGTCGATCATCACCTCGCCCGCGCGCGGGCGATCGGCCGGCGATCGAGCGCCCAGGCCCGCGCCGAAGTCTGGCCGTCGCTCGAATCGGTCGAGCGCGCGGTCACCCGCCTCTACGAGAACGTCACCGTCGATCTTGCCGGCGACAAGCAGGCTGCGGTCCGGGTGGAGCGCCAGGACCTCGACGAGATGGTCGGCAATCTGATCGAGAATGCCGCCAAATACGGCGGCGGACGCGTGTTCGTGACGGTGAAGACGACCCCCGAATGTGTCGAGATCGAGGTCGAGGACGACGGCAGCGGCATTCCGGAGGAGGAGCGCGTCTCGATCTTCGCCCGGGGCGCCCGCCTGGACACTGACAAGCCGGGCACCGGCCTCGGCCTCGCCATCGTCCGCGACGTCGCGGAGATCTACGGCGGCTCGATCGCGCTCGAGGAGAGCGAGGACCTGGGCGGGCTGATGGCCCGCCTGAAGCTGCCGCTCTGCGGCTGATCTTTCGATCGCGATCCATGGTGGGGACTTGTTCGCACCGGCCTTGCCTTTTCCCCACCGCGCGCGCAGAGCGCGCCCGTGAGCGCCACCGTCCATCCGATCGGTTCCGCCCGCGCCCCCTCGCTCGATCCGATGATCCAGCTGGTCGCGGCGGACCTCAACCACGTCAACAGCGTCATCCTCGATCGCATGCAGAGCGAGGTCGCGCTGATCCCCGAGCTGGCCGGCCATCTCATCGCCGGCGGGGGCAAGCGGATGCGGCCGATGCTGACCCTCGCCTGTGCCCGGCTGCTCGATTACGGCGGCACCCGTCACCACAAGCTCGCGGCAGCGGTCGAGTTCATCCACACCGCGACCCTGCTTCATGACGACGTCGTCGACGGCTCCGGCCTGAGGCGCGGCCGGCGCACCGCGAACATCATCTGGGGCAATCCGGCGAGCGTGCTCGTCGGAGACTTTCTTTTTTCCCGCAGCTTCGAGCTGATGGTCGAGGACGGCAGCCTGAAGGTGCTGCGCATTCTCTCCCGCGCGTCCGCGGTCATCGCCGAGGGCGAGGTGGATCAGCTCACCGCGCAGCGGCGGGTCGAGACCAGCGAGGACCATTATCTCGGGATCATCAGCGCCAAGACGGCGGCGCTGTTCGCCGCCGCGTGCCGGATCGCCGGCGTCGTCGCCGAGAGGGACGAAAGCGTCGAGCAGGCGCTCGACTGCTACGGACGCAATCTCGGTATCGCCTTCCAGCTGATCGACGATGCAATCGACTACGTGTCCGATGCCGAGACGATGGGCAAGGGCGTGGGCGACGACTTCCGCGACGGCAAGGTGACGCTCCCGGTGATCCTCGCCCATGCGCGCGGAGACGAAGCGGACCGCAGGTTCTGGCGGGAGGCGATGGAGGGCAGCCGCACCTCGGACGATGATCTCGCCCACGCCATCGCGCTGCTGAAGCGACACAATGCGATCGACGACACCATCGCGCGGGCACGCACTTACGGCCAGCGCGCGATCGACGCGCTCGGGCCGTTCCGGAACGGCAGTGCCAAATCGGCCCTGGTCGAGGCGGTCGAGTTCGCCATCGCCAGGGCCTATTGAGCGTCGCCCGGCCGCTCACGAGCGGCCGAAAAAGTCGTCAGTCGACGTGCTTGGCCGTCACCGGATCGCTGGCCGGGAAGGTCTCGTCGACCGCCTCGTCCTGCGCCGTCCAGCGCTGCGGCGGATCGCGCATCTCGGCGGCGCCGGCATCGCGCGCCGCGCCCGAATTACCGACTGCACCTTCCGCGCCGTCGCCGGCGAGCGCCGCGCTGCCGGTGATGCCGGCGCCCGAGCTGCGCGCATTGCGTCCCAGGACGGCCGCAAGGCCGCCACGGCCGCGGACCAGCTGGACCGCATAATAGCCAAGACCGGCAGCGGCGGCCGCCGCCACGCCGAGGATCGTGCGATTGCGATTCCAGGCCATGATCAAGCCTCCACTTCCGTGAGGGCGGCGGGCTGCGCCGGAGGCAGGCCTTCGCTCTCGGCCTGGCGCATCAGCTCCTGCTTGCGGGCCCGCATCTGCTCGCCCAGGGCGTCGAGGTCGACGTCGGTCTTTCGCGCCTGCGAGAAGATGTTGCCGGACTCCCGCTCCTCTTCCTTGACGTGGTGCTCGATCTGCTCCTGCAGCACCTTGACCTTCGCGTCGTAGAACTCGGCCTCGGGGCTGCCCGCCTCGATGTCGTTGATCAGCACCTTGGCGCCGTCATGCTCGACGATCGCCTCGTCGAGATCGTCGTCGGAGATCTTGCCCCGGAACGCCGGGTAGAAGAGCTCCTCCTCGATCATCGCGTGAATCTTGAGCTCGGTGCAGATCTGCCGCGCGATCCGCTCTTTCTTGCTGTCGTCCTTCGCTTTCTCGAACTGCTCGAACAGCGCCTCCACCTCGCGATGGTCGGCGGTGAGCAACTGGATTGCGTTCTGCTTGTCGGCCATGTGGTGCCTCCTCCTTTGTGCCGGGAACATTCGGGCGGAGCACCGGGTTCCCTGCCGAAACGATCTCGCGAGACCGCCATTTTGAACGATACCGAGACCCTTTCCCCTGTACTGCCGAACGAGACGGAGGAGGCGACCCGACGCCTCCTGGCCAAGGCGTGCGAGCGCGACCTCATGTTCGCGACCGCGGAGAGCTGCACCGGCGGCATGCTCGCGTCCCTGCTGACCGACGTTCAGGGCGTTGCCCACGCGTTCGAGCGGGGGTTCGTCACCTACACCAACGAGGCCAAGAACGAGATGCTCGGCGTGCCGCTGGAGCTGATCGAGGAGAAAGGGGCGGTGTCGAAGGAGGTGGCGATCGCTATGGCGGAAGGCACCCTCGCCCGCTCCCGCGCCAACATTGCCCTCTCGATCACTGGCTTCGCGGACAGCGGCGACGAGCCTGGGCTGGTGCACCTTGCCTGCGCCCGCGCCGGTCGCGTCACCATCCACAGGGAGGAGCATTTCGGCCCCGGCGGACGAGGTGCTACACGCATCGCATGCATGAAGAGCGCGATCGACATGATGACGGAGATGCTGTGACCAAGCCGAGGTTTTCCGCCATCCACCGCCACGGCTTCGTCCGAACCGCGGCCGCCAGTCCCACCGGCTCCGCCGGCGACGTCTCCTTCAACACCGATCAGGCGATCACCTTGGCCAGACAGGCCGATGCGGAAGGCTGCGATCTGGTGGTCTTCCCAGAGCTTAACCTCTCTTCCTACGCGGTCGACGATCTCCACCTGCAGGAGGCTTTCCTCGACGCCGTCGAGGCGGGGATCGCCCGCTTCTGCGCGGAGACGGCGGCGCTTGCCCCGGTGCTGATCGTCGGCGCGCCCCTGCGTCGGAACGGCCGGCTTTACAACACTGCCGTGGTGATGGCGCGCGGCGCGATCCTGGGCGTGGTGCCGAAGAGCTTCCTGCCGAACTATCGCGAATACTACGAAAAGCGCTGGTTCGTCTCCGGAGTCGGCCTGGAGGGGCTGTCGATCTCCGTCGCGGGGCAGAACGTCCCCTTCGGGCCGGACCTGCTGTTCGAGGCGGAAGATCTGGACGACTTCATCTTCCACGTCGAGATCTGCGAGGATTATTGGGCGCCGCAGCCGCCCTCCACCCACGGTGCGCTGGCCGGCGCATTGATCCTCTGCAATCTCTCCGCGTCCAACATCACGATCGGCAAGGCCGACGAACGCAAATTGCTCTGCGCCTCGCAGGCGAGCCGCTGCTGCGCCGCCTATGTCTATGCGGCCTCGGGTCCGGGCGAGAGCACGACGGATCTCGCCTGGGACGGGCAGAGCGCGATCTACGAGTTCGGCGAATTGCTGGCGGAGAGCAACCGCTTCGACCTCGAGCCGGAGCTCTGCATCGCCGATGTCGACGTCCAGCGCCTGCGGCTCGAGCGGATGCGGATGCCGACCTTCAACGACAATGCGGTGGCGGCCGGTCATCCCGAGAAGCGCGTCCGCCGGATCCGCTTTGCTCATCGGCCAAGCTTCGCCGACATCGGATTCCGCCGGCTGCTCCGACGCTTCCCCTTCGTTCCGAACCGCATCGAGCAGCTCGACCAGGATTGCTACGAGGCCTTCAACATCCAGGTGCAGGGCCTCGCCAAGCGCTTCCAGACGACGAGCGGCAAGCATCTCGTCATCGGCGTGTCGGGCGGTCTCGATTCCACCCATGCGCTGATCGTCGCGGCCAAGATGTGTGATCTGCTGAAGCTGCCGCGTTCGACGATCCTCGGCTTCACCATGCCCGGCTTCGCCACCGGCGATACGACCAAGTCGAACGCCTGGGCGCTGATGCGGGCGCTCGGAATCGTCGGTGAGGAAATCGACATCCGCCCCGCCGCGATGCAGATGCTGGCCGACATGGGCCATCCCTTCGCGAAGGGCGAGCCGGTCTACGACATCACCTTCGAGAACGTGCAGGCGGGACTGCGTACCGATTATCTGTTCCGGCTGGCGAACCAGAGGAGCGGATTCGTCGTCGGAACCGGAGACCTCTCGGAGGTCGCTCTTGGCTGGTCCACCTACGGCGTCGGAGACCAGATGAGCCATTATGGCGTCAACGCCGGCGTGCCCAAGACGCTGATCCAGTATCTGGTGCGCTGGGCGATCAAGACCGGACAGTTCGACGACGAGACCAACCGCATCCTCGACGCCATCTTGCAGACCAAGATCTCGCCCGAGCTGATTCCTGCGGGCGAAGACCAGGAGATGCAGTCGACCGAGGACAAGATCGGCCCCTACGAGCTCCACGACTTCTTCCTGTTTCACATCCTGCGGGCAGGACAGGCGCCGTCGAAGGTCGCCTTCCTCGCCTGGCAGGCATGGGCGGAGGTCGAGCGCGGGATGTGGCCGGTCGGCTACCCCGAACATCTGAAGCGCAGCTACGACATCGAGACGATTCGCAAGTGGCTCGAGGTCTTCCTGTTCCGCTTCTTCCAGATCAGCCAGTTCAAGCGAACCGCTATTCCGAACAGTCCCAAGGTGTCTGCCGGCGGCAGCCTCAGCCCGCGCGGAGACTGGCGGGCGCCGGCCGACGGCACGGCCAAACCGTGGCTGGAGGAACTCAGGAGCGCCTTCGAGGATTCCTAAAGCCCACCGCTTCGGCGCTGAAATGGTTCAGCTTTCGGCTGATCCATATCAACATGATTCATGCTGCACTGCAGGAACTTCCTGCGCGGCAGGTACGTTGTTCAAGACGTCCAGAATCATAAGGGGAATCCTTCGTTGATCACCTTGTCCACCGCCTCCGCACTGGGGCAGAGCCAGGCCGCGCCCCAGATCGCTGATACCCACACGCTGATCTGCTTCTCCCATCTGCGGTGGAATTTCGTCTTCCAGCGACCTCAGCATTTGATGAGCCGCTTTGCCGCCGACCGGCGCGTTATTTACTGGGAAGAGCCCGAAGCGGCCCTCCCCGACTGCGACCCCGCCCTGGGCGTGCGCACCTGCGCCGAATCCGGCGTGATCGTCGTGACTCCCTCCCTTCCCGAGTCGCTCGACGAAGCCGGCCGCGAAGCGGCGCTGAAGAGCCTTCTGGACGGGTTCCTCGCCGGCGAGCAGGGGCCTTTCGTCCGCTGGTATTACACGCCGATGATGCTGCCCTTCTCCAGGCACGTGGCGTCGGCGGCGACCGTCTACGATTGCATGGACGAGCTGGCCAACTTCCGCTTCGCGCCGCCCCAGCTGCTCGATCTAGAGCGCGAGCTGATCGCCGCGGCGGACGTGGTCTTCACCGGCGGCTACAGCCTCTACGAGGCGAAGAAGGACCGCCACCCGAACATCCACCCCTTTCCGTCGAGCGTCGACCGGGCGCATTTCGCCCAGGCCCGCGCGATGGACGCCATCCCCGACGACCAGGCGCCGATCGGCCGGCCGCGGCTGGGCTTCTATGGCGTCATCGACGAGCGCATGGATCTGGAGCTGATCGCCGCCGTCGCCGATGCCCATCCCGAATGGTCGATCGTCATGGTCGGGCCCGTGGTGAAGATCGACGAGGCCGATCTGCCGCTGCGCGCCAACATCCATTACGTCGGCGGCAAATCCTATGACGAGCTGCCGGTCTATCTCGGCGGCTGGGACGTCGCGCTGATGCCGTTCGCGATCAACGAATCGACCAAGTTCATCTCGCCGACCAAGACTCCGGAATATCTCGCCGGCGGCCGGCCGGTGGTCTCCACCCCGATCACCGACGTGATCCGCCACTACAGCGATCTCGAGGCGGTGTTCATCGCCGACGGCCAGGCCGCCTTCATCGAGGCGTGCGAGAAGGCGCTCGCGCTCAGCCGCACCGAGGGCGATTGGCTTGGGCAGGTCGACGCGAAGCTCGCCAACCTCAGCTGGGACATCACCTACGCCCGCATGGCGGGCCTGGTTCGCGAGGCGGTGAAGGTCCCGACCGCGGGGCCGAACATCGTCAAGGCGCACAACAAGAAGACCTATGACTATCTGGTCGTCGGCGCCGGCTTCGCCGGATCGGTGCTGGCCGAGCGGCTGGCGAGCCAGCACGACGCCCGCGTCCTCGTCATCGACAAGCGGCCGCACATCGCGGGCAACGCCTATGACCATCTCGACGAAGCGGGCGTGCTGATCCACCAATACGGGCCGCACATCTTCCACGCCAATTCGGACGAAATCGTCGACTATCTGTCGCAATTCACCGAGTGGCGGCCTTACGAGCACCGCGTGCTCGCCGAAGTGCGCGACCAGCTGGTGCCGATCCCGATCAACCGCACCACGCTCAACCAGCTGTTCGACCTCGATCTCCAGACCGACGAGGAAGCCGCCGCCTATCTCGCCTCCCGCGCGGAGCCGGTGGCCGAGATCAAGACCTCGGAGGACGTGGTGATCTCCGCCGTGGGACGCGAGCTCTACGAGCTCTTTTTCCAGGGCTATACCCGCAAGCAATGGGGCATCGATCCGAGCGGGCTCGACAAGGCCGTCACGGCCCGGATTCCCACCCGGACCAACACCGACGACCGCTACTTCGGCGACAAGCACCAGATCATGCCGAAGAACGGCTACACTGCCATGTTCAACCGCATGCTCGAGCATCCGAACATCGATGTGCTGCTGTCGACCGACTACAAGGACATCATCAGCGAGGTCGATGCCGGCCACATCATCTTCACCGGCCCGATCGACGAGTATTTCGACTTCCGTTACGGCAAGCTGCCGTATCGGAGTCTTCGCTTCGAGCACAAGATCCTCGACGAGGAGCAGTTCCAGCCGGTGGCGGTGGTGAACTACCCGGACCCGCAGGTGCCCTACACGCGGATCACCGAGTACAAGCACCTCACGGGTCAGCAGCATTCGAAGACGAGCATCACCTACGAATATCCAAGCGCGGAAGGCGATCCTTATTACCCGATCCCGCGGGCGGAAAATCAGGACCTGTTCAAGAAGTACGAAGCTCTCGCCGACGCCACCCCGAACGTCACGTTCGTCGGCCGGCTGGCGACCTATCGCTACTACAACATGGACCAGGTGGTCGGGCAGGCGCTCGCCACCTTCCGCAGGATCGATGCCAAGCGCAGCGCCGACGCCGCGGCGAGCGCCGGTACCGTCTGGACCGAAGCCGCCGAATAAGCGGCTCCGTAAGGAGAACGGAAAGGGCCTGCGCAAGCGGGCCCTTTTTCGTTGCAGCCGCAGCAGGCCGTACTCGACTGCCTAATTTTCATCCGCGGAGCGAGCGAGGACACAGCCCTGCGAGGATCGTTGCGAGCGACGCCGGCGGCGAGCCAGCTATGGGAAGGTCGCAACGCGCCGAGCGCTTTCAGCCCGCTCGCTTGATGAAGGTCGCGTGTCCATTCAGATTGTGAATGAACGTGCCATCATGCACCGTTTGCCGAAGCTCGTTCACGGCCTCGGCGACGCCCTCGCAACCGAAGAAGCCGTAATCGTCGAAGATGACGAAGCCGCCGGACTGCACCCGGGGCCAGATCGCCTCGAACGACTCCTTGGCCGAGGCATATACATCCACGTCGATATGGGCGAGCGCGACACGTTCAGGAACGTCGGCAAGCGTGTCGTCAGGGAAGATGCCGACGTGAAAGTTGGGCGTGACGCCAACGCGGGCAAACAGCGCCTGGACGAGCTCGCGGCTGGTGTCGCTATGCTCACCGCCACAATACATCGTGTCCTTATCGGCATCTGCCTTGGCTACACCAGCGAAGGTATCGAACAGATGAACCTCGACGCCGCCGAAGCAGGCGGCCATCAATGCGCCGGTTCCACCCTTCCAGACGCCGACTTCCACAAGGTCCCCCTCAATCTTCGCCGCCTGAATGGCGCAGAGGTAGAGTTCATAGCAGCGATAGACGTCGACCAACGTGTGCGCTCTGATGACCTCGTAAAGTTCCAGAAAGCGTTCATCGTCGCACCATGGCTGATACGACGCATGGGGGATTACCTGGCCGTAGGTAAAGCCGGGTTTTAGCTGTGTGAATCGGGTCTGCCGAAGTCGCTCGAGTAAGTCGCGCCGCTCATCGCGCAAGATCGAGATGAAGTCACGCGCAGGCTGGTATGGAAACGTCATGCTGTTCCCACCTTCCTTGATCCGGCGCGTTCGCGTCGGCCCGAGGCCTCAATCAGCCTGCGGAGAAGGGTAGAATAGCCGCTTAAGTCTTCGAGCGCTACAGCTCACTCGGCGGCGAGGTCGATCGCGACGAGGTCCTCTTCGGGCTCGATCTGCAGGAGCGCCTCGGTCGGGAGTGCCGGCTGGCTGAGCTCGGGTCGATCGCGCATCGCGCGCAGATAATCGTCGAGCGCCTCCTCGAACTTCCGCATTGTCCCGCCGCGCGTGCTGGCAAGGACGTTGAGGCCCGGCTCGACCAAGGCCTGAAGCGGCGTCACCAGACCGGCGTCGAGGCCGGCACCCTCCGCCACCTTGCGCGCGAATTCGTACCAGCTGACCCGGCCCTCATTGGCGACGTGCCATATGCCCTTCTCTCCGTCGACCATCAGGTCGAGCACGGTATGGCAGAGATCCGGGACGTAGGTGGGCGAGACCTCGGTCTTCTCGCAGGCGGTGACCGCCTCTCCCCGCGACAGCGAGGTCAGCACGTGCCAGGCGAAATTATACTGGTCCCAAGGGCCGAAGAAGGCGCTGGTGCGGACGACGAGCGCGTCCGGCTTGGCGGCGATCACGCGGACTTCCGCTTCTGCCTTGGACGCTCCGTAGACGCACGCAGGCGCCGGCGTATCGCTCTCGACATAGGGTCGCCCGAGCCGCCCGTCGAAGACGAGATCGGACGAGAAGGTGGCGAACGGAATGCCGGCCGCTTCGCAGGCACGCGCCAGCTTCTCGGCGCCCGCCGCATTGGCGGCGATGCACGCATCCTGCTCGCGCTCCGCATCGGCGACGCGGACGAAGCCGGCCGCATTGATCACCGCCCAAGGCCGGTGCCGCTCGATGGCGGCGGCGATCGATCCTTCATCGACGATGTCGAGCTCAGCCCGGCTGGTCAGGCAGAATGGCAAAGCGCGGTCCTCGCAGACTCGCGCGAGTGCCCGGCCTAGAGTGCCGGTGGCCCCGGTGATGAGAATCTTCCGCCCCTCCCAGTCGAGCGGCTTGCAGCTGCCGCTCCAGGGATAGAGCCGCGGCGGACGGCGCCACCAGCCGGGGCTGTCGAGCGCCGGATGATCGAAGTCGCGACCCTCGGCAACAGCCTTGGCCGCGCGCGCGACGATCGTCGGGCGCGGCGTGCCGGACTTGGTGTCGAACACGCCCGGATCATAGAAATCGCGCTTCTGCGTGAGCAGGAAGCGCCAATCGACGTTGCCGAACAGGGACCAGAGGGTGACGGCACGCAGATCGACGCCCTCGGCCCGGAGCTGCTGGGCACCGTTCCAAACCTCGACGAACCAGCGCAATTGCTCGTCGCGATGGCAACCATGGTGCACCTCGGTGATTGCCATCGGAATTCCGTAGCGCGCCCAGGCCTCGCGCAGACGGGCGACGATCCCGGTATCGCGGTCGAGCCGCTTCACGCGGACCGCCTCCGCGTCGACATAGGAATGGCGGCCGTTCCCGCCGACGTCGTGCCCCGGGTAGAGCTCGGCGCGGTGATCGAGGAAGCGCTCGCTGGTGAGATAATGATTGATGCCGAGCAGGTCCGGCGTGCCCTCGCCATCGGCGAAGGCGCCGAGCTCGTCCCAGCCGATGCCGGCGCCGAGGAGGAAGGGGAGCATCGGGTGTCCGTCCTTCACCCGGCCGCAGAGCAGATCGAGGCTGAGCCAGCGCCGCTCGTTCTCGAACCGCGCCTGATAGGCGAGCGGCTGAGTGGAATAGCATTTGCCGAGATCCTCGGTCTGAACCAGCTTCGCGCCGGGGATGACCTTGCGGATCGCGCGCATCGATTCGAGCACGCCGCGGCATTGATTGACCAGCGCCCGCAGGAACGAGGCGTGATCGCGGGCGTGCGGATACCAATGCCCGTAGAGGGCGGAGAAGCGCGCGGTGGTGAGGGGCTCGTTCACCGGCGTCCATTGCTCGATCCACGGATACCGCTCCGCCGCGAGCGCGGCGAAAGCGGCGAGCTTCTGCGGGAATTCCACGTCGAGAAGATCGGTGTATCGGGGTCCCGAGCCATGGTGCGTGAGCCCGCCGATGACCTTGATGCCCCGCGCACGCAGCATGGCCAGGCGCTCGTCAGTCCAGCTCCAATCGCACCGGTCGAGGCTTTCGGGCGCGACCGTCTCCCAGAGGATCGGATAGCGCACGGTGGTCACGCCGAGATCGGCGATGAGGTCGATATCCTCCGCCCGATCGAAATGGCCGGTTTCGACAATCTGGTTGCGGTAGGAATCGCCGAGTCGGACGATCGTGCATTCCACGCCTCCCCAGAGTTCCAGCGGAAGCGGCTCGCGGTCGTCGTAGATCATGCCTGTTTCGGTCTCGAAATAACGATGCAGGAACGAACACCTCGTGGGGACGGCAAGTTCCCCCCAAAGCGCCGGGACTTAAACGAGGTTAAGGCGAATCCGTCTCAGCTGTTCCCTGCTAGGAATTTGGTAAAGACTTGCATGCCATGCTCGCGCCCGTCTCTGGGGAGGGAGTAAGATGGCGTTTGCAACGGGAGCGGAGGTATCGGCCGGCATCCATGCCGAGCATGATCTTTGGGCGGATCGGCGGGGAGAGGAACGCTGCGAGGGCGTCCTGGACAGCGCGCTGCTCCATTTTCGCGGCAAGCCTCATCGCGTGCCGGTGCTCAACATCTCCTCGCGCGGCGCGATGATCGAGATCGAGCTCGACACGCGGCTCGGCGAGCCGGTGCTGATCGAGTTCGACCAATGCAGCCGCATGCACGCCTTCGTTCGCTGGAACCGGGAAGGCCGCATCGGCCTCAATTTCGGACACGAGCTCGTGCTGGGCTGACCAGCGGCCAAGGGCCTGAGCGCGCTCAGGCTTTCGAAGCCTTGGGCTCCTCCTCCCGTCTGCGGCGTAGGGCGAGGACGTAGATCACCGCCGCGGTCGCGGCGAAGAAGAACCATTGCAGCGCATAGGCAAGGTGGTTGTTCGGCGTCTCGGACGGCGACGGCGGCCGGCTCGCCTGCAATCCCGCCGCAGGCGCTTGCGCGACCAGGCGGATGCGGTGCGTCGAATCGGGTACGATGATCCCGTTCACCTCACCCCCGCGCCAGGCGGGCGCCTCGCCCGATCTCGACCAGCCGATGTCGACCTCCATACCCGGCCCCTCGGCGCCGCCGGTGCGGCAGGACGCGATATGGCTCCAGCCCGGCTCGTCGGCGAGGTTACGGCCGGCGATGGCGCGCCAGGCGACCGGCTGCAGGCAGAAACCCTTCGCGCGCCGGTAGAGCAGGGAATCGTCGGCAGGCGGGACAACGGGCCAGGCGACCGGCGGCTGGCTGCGGTTCGACTCGAAGCGGGCGATCAGCGCCTGTTTCCATTCGGATCGCCGCAGCTGCCAGATGCCGAGGCCGATCATCGTCAGCACGGCGGCGGCGACTACCAGAGTGGGGATGAGAGGCCAGCGCTTCATCGGTCGACACTCCTGCCCTCGTGCGCGCGATGCCGATATTCAAGCGCGAGCAGCAGGCCCTTGGCGAGCCGCAGGGATCCGATCACCAGAACGGCCGTCAGGGGGACCCACAGGAGCACGTGGACCAGGAAAGGCGGGCTGGCGCCGAGCTCGAGCGCAATGGCGGCGCCAGTGACCAAGGCGCCGACGATCAGGATCAGGAAGGCCGCCGGACCGTCTCCGACGTTGAAGGCTGCGTAATCTAGGCCGCAGGCGCGGCAGGTCGGCGCGAATCCGGTAGGACCCTCGTAGAGGGTTCTCGCGCCGCAGCGCGGGCAAAGCCCGAAGAGGGCGGAGGAAAAGGGGCTCGGCTCGGGGCTCATCGGCTTTGGTCCATGCGACGCAGCACCCGCAAAGAAGAAGGGGAGCGGCCGTGCCGCTCCCCCGAGTGCTTAGTGAATCTCGGCGCCCCAGCCGCCCCAGACGTAGATGCAGATGAACAGGAACAGCCACACCACGTCGACGAAATGCCAGTACCAGGCTGCTGCCTCGAAACCGAAATGCTGCCGCGCGGTGAAGTGGCCCTTGTAGGCGCGGATCAGGCAGACGATCAGGAAGATCGTGCCGACCAGGACGTGGAAGCCGTGGAAGCCGGTCGCCATGAAGAAGGCCGAGGTGTAGATGTTCTCGCTGAAGCCGAACGGCGCGTGCCAATATTCATAGGCCTGGATCGAGCTGAACAGCAGACCAAGCCCGATCGTCGCCCAGAGACCCTTCTTCAGCCCGTCGCGATCGCCGTGGATCAGCGCGTGGTGCGCCCAGGTGACCGTGGTGCCCGAGCAGAGCAGGATCAGCGTATTGAGCAGCGGCAGGCCGAACGGGTCCATCACCTTCATGCCGTGCGGCGGCCAGACGCCGCCGATCGACTCCACCGCCGAGGGGAAGAGCGACGCGTTGAACCAGGCCCAGAACCAGGCGACGAAGAACATCACTTCCGACGCGATGAACAGGATCATGCCGTAGCGCAGGTGGAGCTGGACGATCGGGGTGTGATCGCCGGCATGCGCTTCGCGGATCACGTCGACCCACCAGCTGAACATCGTGAACAGGACGGCGAGCAGGCCGGCGAAGAAGACGTAGCCGCCGAACGCATAGTCATGCATCCACATCACGCCGCCGACCGCCATGGCCATCGCGGAGAAGGACCCCATGAAGGGCCAGATGCTCGGCGGAAGGATGTGATAGGGGTGGTTCTTCGCTCCGGCCATGTCTCGGCTTTCCCTTGCGTCGTGCCGGCCGGGGCCGGCATCCTTTCTTTCGTGTCGCTCCGCCGCGGCAGGACGCCGCGACGGCAGTTGGGGTTCCTCTACCGTCAGCCCTTCGGCTGGTCCACCGGGTAAAAGGTGTAGGAGAGGGTGATTTCGCTGACTCCCCGGGCATCCGGATCGTCGAGAATCTTGGGATCGACGTAGAAGACCACCGGCATCCGCACCTCCTGGCCGGGCGTCAGCGTCTGCTCGGTGAAGCAGAAGCAGTCGATCTTGTTGAAATACTTGCCCGCCCAGACCGGCGTGACGTTGAAGCTGGCGCTGCCGGTGATCGTCTTCGCGGTCAGGTTCTTGGCGGTGTAGAAGGCGATGTCCCGCTCGCCGATCGTCACCGTCTCGCTCGGCTTCACCGGCTTGAAATGCCATGGCAGGCTCGGCGCGGTGTTCGCATCGAAGCGGATCGACACCTTCTTGCCGGCAACGCCGCCCGGGGCGTCGCCCGTGGCGCGCATCGTCGTGCCGTCGAAGCCGGTCACCTGGCAGAACAGCCGGTAGAGCGGCACGCTGGCGAAGGCGAGCCCGACCATCGCGGCGACCAGCAATGCGGCGAGACCCGCGGTGCGCGCGTTGCGGCGCTGGGTGGCGGCGGCGGTCACTTGCCCGTCATCCTGGCGATGGTGATCCCATAGATCAGCAGCACGAATGCCCCGAGCAGCAGCGCGGTGACGATCGCCCGCGCCTTCTGGCGGCGGCGGACCTCGGGGGTTCGGTCATCCTTGATGGTCATGCCAGGATCCAGCGATCGAGGACCAGCGCCCCGAAGATCGCGAAAAGATAGAGGACGGAGTAAGCGAAGAGCCGCTTCTCCGGCTTCATGCCGGCCGGCTCGGTCGCGCGGTTGGCGAGCACCAGCAGGGAGAGCACCAGGAAGGCGAGGCTGAGCGCGCTCGCCGCGATGCCGTAGAGCGGGCCGGCGAGGCCGAGCGGCCAGGGCGCGACCGCCGCCGCGCCCATCGGCAGCGTATAGAGGGCGATCTGCTGGCGCGTCACGCGCGGCCCCGCGACGACCGGCAGCATCGGCACGCCGGCAGCCGCGTAATCGGAGCGGACGAACAGCGACAGCGCCCAGAAATGCGGCGGCGTCCACAGGAAGATCAGGGTGAAGAGGAGGATCGGGAGCAGGGTTACGTCCCCGGTCACCGCGGCCCAGCCGATCACCGGCGGGAAGGCGCCGGCGGCGCCGCCGATCACGATGTTCTGCGGCGTCCGGCGCTTCAGCCAGACGGTGTAGACGAGGACGTAGAAGAGGATCGAGACGGCGAGGACGCCCGCCGCCAGCCAGTTCGTGGCGAGGCCCATCAGCAGCACCGAGAAGACGCCGAGCCCGACGCCGAAGTGGAGAGCCGACTGGCGGTCCATGCGACCCGCGGGGAGCGGACGCGAGGCAGTCCGCTTCATCTTCGCGTCGAGGTCGACTTCGTACCACATGTTCAGCGCCGCGGCGGCGCCGGCACCGAGCGCGATGCACAGGATCGCGGTGAAGCCGAGGATCGGATGGATGTGGGCGGGTGCGGCGAGAAGGCCGCAAAGGCCGGTGAAGACGACGAGGCTCATCACCCGCGGCTTGGTGAGCGCGACGAAGTCGCGCCACTCGGCGGGAAGGCTTTCGCTCTGATCGTACACGCTAGCAATCATGTCAGTCACACTGTGCGGGCGCTAGGCCCCGGATGCGGATGGGGGGCGAGCCGCCGCAGCCGGACGCGACCGGCGGCGAATGCCCCACCCCCCTGAAGCCCCTCCCGCCCGGCGGGAGGGAATCTGAGTCAGTCGATCTTCGGAAGCGTCTCGAACTGGTGGAACGGCGGCGGGCTCGACAGCGTCCACTCGAGCGTCGTCGCACCTTCACCCCACGGATTGCCCTCGGCGCGGCGGCCGGCGAGCAGCGAGTAGAAGATGTTGATGAAGAACGGGATCAGACCGATCGCCATGATCACGTAGCCGAGGCTGGCGACGTGGTTCCACTCGGCATAGGCGTCCGTATAGTCCGGAACGCGGCGCTGCATCCCCTGCATGCCGAGGAAGTGCATCGGGAAGAACATGATGTTCACGCCGATGAAGAAGATCCAGAAGTGCAGCTGGCCGAGCACCTCCGAGTACATCTTGCCGAACATCTTCGGGAACCAATAATACCAGGCGGCGAACAGCGCGAACACGGCGCCGAGCGACAGCACGTAGTGGAAGTGCGCGACGACGTAGTAGGTGTCGTGGACGTTGTTGTCGATGCCGCCGTTGGCGAGGACGACGCCGGTGACGCCGCCGACCGTGAACATGAAGATGAAGCCGATCGCCCACATCATCGGGGTCTGGAAGCTGATCGAGCCGCCCCACATCGTCGCGATCCAGGAGAAGATCTTGATGCCGGTCGGCACCGCGATCACCATGGTTGCGGCGGTGAAGTACATCTTGGTGTTCACGTCCATGCCGACCGTGAACATGTGGTGCGCCCACACCACGAAACCGATCACGCCGATCGCGACCATGGCGTAGGCCATGCCGAGATAGCCGAACACCGGCTTGCGGCTGAACGTCGCGACGATGTGGCTGATCATGCCGAAGCCCGGCAGGATCATGATGTACACCTCCGGATGGCCGAAGAACCAGAAGAGGTGCTGGTAAAGGATCGGATCGCCGCCGCCGGACGCGTCGAAGAAGTGCGTGCCGAAGTTACGGTCGGTCAGCAGCATGGTGATCGCGCCGGCGAGGACCGGAAGCGAGAGCAGCAGCAGGAAGGCGGTGACCAGCACCGACCAGACGAAAAGCGGCATCTTGTGCAGGGTCATGCCCGGCGCGCGCATGTTGAAAATGGTGGTGATGAAGTTGATCGCGCCGAGGATCGACGAGGCACCGGCAAGGTGCAGCGAGAAGATCGCGAGATCGACCGCGGGACCCGAGGAGCCGGAGGTCGAGAGCGGCGCATAGGCCGTCCAGCCGATCCCGGCGCCGTTGCCGAGCCCGCCCGGCACGAAGGCCGAGCCGAGGAGCAGCAGGAAGGCCGGGACGATCAGCCAGAAGCTGATGTTGTTCATGCGCGGGAACGCCATGTCCGGCGCGCCGATCATGATCGGAACGAACCAGTTGCCGAAGCCGCCGATCATCGCCGGCATGACCATGAAGAAGACCATGATCAGGCCGTGCGCGGTGATCAGCACGTTCCACAGATAGGCCGCCTGATCGACGCTGCCGCCGGCCCAGTTGGGCAGGATCTGCAGGCCGGGGGCGGCGAGTTCGGCCCGCATGATGCCCGAGATGGTGCCGCCGATGATGCCCGCGATGATCGCGAAGATCAGATAGAGGGTGCCGATGTCCTTGTGGTTGGTCGACATGAACCAACGCGCGAAGAAGCTCGGCTTGTGATCCGCATCGTGATGCGCGTCATGGGCGTCGTGCGCGTGGAAGTGGCTGGCGTTTGCGGTGGTGTCGGTCATTGGATCAGTTTCCGCGCTTGGATTCGGTGGCGCCCTGGCTGGAAACCGGCGGTGCGGACGTTCCAGGCGTGATGGCGGGAGGCTCGGGGCTGGTCTCGGTGGCGCTGCCGCCGGCGGTCGGCGTCGGGCCGGCGGCGGCCGCGGCGGCGCCCGGGTTGGTGATCGGCGAGGTCGCGGTCTCGTCGCCCGATTTGGGCTGGGCCGCGCCCGGCATCGTGCCGCCCTTCGAAGCGACCCAGGCGGCAAACTGCGCCGGAGTCACGACCTCGACGGCGATCGGCATGTAGGCGTGACGGGCGCCGCACAGCTCGAAGCACTGGCCGTAATAGATGCCCGGACGATCGGTCTTGAACCACGTCTCATTGAGGCGGCCGGGAACCGCGTCAACCTTGGCCCAGAAGGCCGGAACGCCCCAGGAGTGGATGACGTCGGCGGACGTGACGATCATCTTCACGGTCGCGCCGACCGGCACGACGACGCGCTCGTCGACGGCAAGCAGGCGGGGCTCGCCGCGCTTCTTGGCGTCCTCGTCCTTCAGCATGTTCGAGACGATCTCGAAATCGCCGTGATCCGGATAGGTATAGGTCCAGTACCACTGGTTGCCCGTCGCCTTGACGGTGAGATCCGCCTTGGGCGGCGAATATTGGTGCGCGAGCAGGCGGATCGACGGCACCGCGATCGCGACCAGGATCAACACCGGCACCAGCGTCCAGGCGATCTCGAGCATCGTGTTGTGCGTGGTGCGAGACGGCGTCGGATTCGCGCTGCGGCGGAAGCGGATCATCACATAGAGGAGCAGGGCGAGCACGAAGACCGAGATCGCGGTGATCAGCGGCAGCAGGATCGCATTGTGGAACCAGGAGGCCTCTTCGCCGATCGGCGTGACCTGCGGCTGGAAGCCGAGCTTCCCGGTCGGCTGACCGACCTCGGCATCCGGCTGGGTGCGGGCGAGGGAGCTGCTCAGCACCTCGGCCTTGGAGGGCTGCTCGTCGCGGCTGGTGAGGCTCGCCTCTTCCGGTTGCGCCGGCTGGGCCTGAGAATTGGCGCTGATCGCGTCGATCGGCTGCTGGGCAGTCGCGGCTTGCGCGCCCGGGGCCGCGGGCGCAGCGGCGGTCGCGGTCGGTGCGGCGGCCGGCGCGTTCTGGGCGACGGCGGCGACCGGTGCCATGCCGAAAGCAGCGGCGACGGCGAAAAGCTTGAGCGAAATCTTCATCTGAAACCCTTGGGGCCTCCGGGCGGAGCGGGACGGATTCGGTGCCGGGAGCGCCGAATTGCGGCGGCTTATAGGCAGGGAAGCACCGCGCCTCAAGGCTCTTGGCGCGGGTTGATGACGCGGCGTGCGAAGCCTATCAGGCAGGCAGCGCAGCTCAACCCCCGGGAGCCCATGACAGAGGACGAGATACTCGCCGAATTCCGAGCCGCGGATGCGCTGCTCGAGGGACATTTCATTCTCTCCTCGGGGCTGCACAGCCCACGCTACCTGCAGTGCGCGCGGGTGCTGATGGACCCCTCCCGCGCCTCGCGCCTCGCGTCGGCGCTCGCCCGGTCGCTGCCGCTGGAGATCAAGTCGCAGATCTCGATGGTCGTCTCGCCGGCGATGGGCGGGATCATCATCGGGCACGAGATGGGCCGCTCGCTCGGGCTGGAAGCGGTGTTCCTCGAGCGGCCGAGCGGCACGTTCGAGCTGCGCCGCGGCTTCCGCCTTCGCAAGGGCCAGAAGGTTCTGCTGGTCGAGGACGTGGTGACGACCGGGCTCAGCTCCCGCGAGGCGATGAAGTCGGTCGCCGCAGCCGGCGCGACCGTGGTCGCGGCGGCGGCGCTGGTCGACCGGTCGAATGGCCTTGCCGATCTCGGCGTTCCGTTCTTCCCGCTGATCCGGATCGACGTGCCGAGCTACGAGCCCGGCGCAATCCCGCCCGAGCTCGCCGCCATTCCGGCCGAGAAGCCGGGGAGCCGCAAGGCGGCGTGACCAACCAGATGCGCCTCGGGGTCAACATCGACCATGTCGCGACGATCCGCAACGCCCGCGGCGGCGATCACCCCGATCCCGTTCGCGCCGCCTTCGCCGCGGCCGAAGCGGGCGCCGACGGCATCACCGCGCACCTGCGCGAGGATCGTCGCCACATTCGCGACGAGGACATCAGCGCGCTGATGCGCCATCTCGAGGTGCCGCTGAACCTCGAAATGGCGGCGACCGAGGAGATGCTCGACATTGCTCTTCGCCATCGTCCCCATGCCGTGTGCATCGTTCCCGAGAAAAGGGAGGAGCGCACCACGGAAGGGGGCCTCGACGCCGCCGGGCAGTACGATCCGCTTTCGCCGCTCGTCGCCCGCCTGTCCGAGGCGGGGATCCGCGTCAGCCTGTTCATCGAGCCCGATGCCCGCCAGATCGACGCGGCAATTCGCCTGAAGGCGCCGGTGGTCGAATTCCATACCGGTCGCTACGCGCATCTCGAGGGCGAGGCGCGCGCGGTCGAGCTCCGCCGCATCGCCGACGCCGCTGCTCTGGCCGTCAAGAACGGCATCGAGCCCCATGCCGGTCACGGCCTTGCCTTCGACAATGTCGTGCCGATCGCCGCCATCCCCCAGATCCGCGAGCTGAACATCGGCCATTTCCTGATCGGCGAAGCGATCTTCATCGGGCTCGGCGCATCGATCCGCCACATGCGCGCGCTCATGGACGAGGCGCGCGGATGACGGCGCCTGCGGCGGCATCGACCATCCGCCGCGGTGACGGCCTGAAGGAGCCGTCATGATCATCGGCATCGGCTCGGACCTGTGCAACATCGACCGCATCCGCAACTCGCTGGAGCGATTCGGCGAGCGGTTCGTCAACCGCGTCTTCACCGAGACCGAGCAGCGCAAGGCCGAAACGCGGCCGTTCACCCGTGCAGGAACCTATGCCAAGCGGTTCGCGGCGAAGGAGGCGTTTTCCAAGGCGGTGGGCACCGGCTTCAAGCGGGGCGTGTTCATGCGCGATATAGGAGTCGTGAACCAGGCTTCGGGCGCGCCCACGCTGGAGCTGACCGGCGGCGCGAAGGCGAGACTTGACGCGATGATCCCCGAGGGCCACTTCGCTGAGATCCATTTGACGATGACGGACGACCATCCCTTCGCACAGGCTTTCGTCATCATCGCCGCCATCCCGATTTCGAGGAGCGAAGGGTGAGCAACAGCGATCCCGTCATTGCCATGAACGACGAAACCAAGCCGACGATCGAGGCGGGCACTCCCGCCGCGCAGCCGCCGAAGCAGGGCACCGACTGGTGGGGCGAGGTGAAGGCGATCTTCTGGCTCGTTCTCGCCGTGCTCGCGATCCACAGCTTCATCGCCAAGCCGTTCTACATCCCGTCGGAATCGATGATGCCGGGGCTGCTGAAGGGCGACCGGCTGGTGGTGAGCAAATTTCCCTACGGCTGGTCCTGGGTCTCGCCCAGCTTCCACGTCTTTCCGCGCACCGAAGGGCGACTGTTCGGCCGCATGCCCACGCCGGGTGACGTCGTCATCCTGACGCCTCCGGGAGAGACTTCGGACTATATCAAGCGGGTCATCGCCGTGCCGGGCGACACCGTCGAGATGATCAAGGGCCAGCTCATCATCAACGGCAAGGCGGTGAAGCGCGAGCGCAGGCCGAACGTGCGCATCCCCGTCGATGCCAACGTTCCCTGCGAATTCGGCGACGCCGAGGATCACCGGGTGACTGGCGAGGACGGAAATCTCTATTGCGAGCTGCCGATCGTTCGCGAGACGCTGGCCAACGGGCGAACCTTCGACACGATCGATCTTCATTATGATCCCCTCGTCGACGATGTGCCCAGGATCACGATCCCCGAGGGTCATGTCTGGGTGATGGGCGACAATCGCGACAAATCGGCCGACAGCCGCGTCGCCGCCGCTGCCCAGGGTCTCGGTGGGCCCGTGCCGTGGGAGAATATCGGCGGGCGCGCCGAGTTCATCACCTTCTCGCTGGATGGCACCACGCAATATCTGAACCCGATCAGCTGGTTCACCGCCTTCCGCGGCGGCCGTGCCGGCACGTCGCTGCGGCCACAGGAAGCAACGGCGCAGTGAGCGAAGGGCCCGGACCGCACGCGGAGCAGCCGGGCCCCACCGAGCTGCGCGATCCGCTGATCCGGCAGGAGCTGAAGCGCGCCAGCGTCTGGTTCGGCCTCGGCCTCGCCATTCTGGCGGTCATCTTCCTGGCGCAGCCGCTGCTGCTGATCTTCGCCGGCATCGTCTTCGCCTCGATCCTCGACGGCGGGACCCGGCTGCTCGGCAGGGTGCTTCCGATTGGCCGCGGATGGCGGCTGACGATCGTCACCGTCGCTGGGGTCGCATTCATCGCCTGGACCTTCTATTTCGCCGGAAGCTCGCTCGCCGCCGAGGCCGAGCGGCTACGGGCGGTCATCACCGCGCAGGTGAATCGGGGTCTCGCCTGGGGCAACGAGGTCGGCATCATGCAGGGCGGCGCCCAGATGGACCAGTTGAGCGGGCAGCTGATGGGCACGCTCGGCAGGCTCGGCTCCGCGGTGAGCAGCGCGCTGGGCGCCCTCACCAGCCTGATCATGATCCTGGTGATCGGCATCTTCATCGCCGCCGAGCCGCGGCTCTACCAGCGCGGCTTCGCCTGGATGCTGCCCCTCCGCAGCCGCGACTCCTTTTACCGTACGGCGGCCGAGATGGGCCACACGATGCGGCGGCTGATGGCGGGGCGCCTGCTCGGCATGGCCGTGGAGGGCGTCGGCACCTGGATCCTGCTCATGATCGGCGGCGTGCCGATGGCGGCGCTGCTCGGCATCCTGACCGGCCTGCTCGCCTTTCTGCCCAACATCGGCGCGATCATCTCGGGCGTGCTGATCGTTCTCGCCGGGTTCAGCGTCTCGTTCAACGCGGGGCTTTGGGCGATCGCCGTCTATCTCATCGTCCAGACCGTCGACGGCTATCTGATCGTACCCTACGTTGCCAAGAAGACGGTCGATCTCGCTCCCGCGCTGATCCTCGGCGCGCAATTGCTGTTCGGCGCCCTGTTCGGGCTGATCGGCCTCGCGCTCGCCGATCCGATCGTGGCGATGATCAAGGTCGCGCTCGAGCGCAAATCCGAAGAGAACGAGGCGCAGCTGAAAGACTGAGGGGCCCGGCCTTTCGGCCGGGCCCCTCATCAAGCCCGCTTTGCCGCGGAGCTTACTGGCCGCCGCCCTGCGGGGGCGGCCCACCCTCGGCGCCGCCGCCGCCCTGCATCTGCATCATCTGCTGCTGCATCATCATCTGGCGCAGCGTCGCCTCGGGCATGAAATCAACCAGGGTGACATCGAAATCGAGCGTCGAATTGGCCGGGATCGGGCCCTTGGCCTCCGCCCCGTAGCCAAGCTCCGGCGGGATCCGCAGCTGGTATTTGGCGCCCTTCTTCATCATCAGCAGGCCCTCGGTGAAGCCCTTGATCGCGGCGCCCTCGGCGAGCGGCATCGGCAGCGGCTGACCGCCTTCATTGCTGTCGAACACCGTGCCGTCGGCAAGCCGGCCGGTGTAGGTGATGAAGGCGACATCGCTTGCGGTCGGGCTCGGCCCCTCACCTTCCTCTAGCACGCGATATTGCAGCCCGGACGTGGTGCGCTCCATGATCTGCCCCGCGGTTCCGGCCCAGGCCACGCCGGCGGCAAGGAGAGCGAGCAGGATCAGTCCGAGCCAGAGCTTCAGGACGGAACCCTTCCTGATCGGGCGGAGCGGAACGGCGGTTACGGACATGGGAGAACCTCGAAAAAGAGAAGGGCGGCGGTGAATGGTCACCCACTCACTATCGCCGCCCTCGATCCTGGCAAGCTTGCGGCAGTTCCGACTTAACGGACGCCGTCGCGCTCCGCGCGCTTCCGCTCGAGCTTGCGCGCGCGACGGATCGCGGCGGCGCGCTCGCGGGCGCGCTTCTCGGACGGCTTCTCGTAGTGACGGCGCAGCTTCATTTCGCGATAGACGCCTTCACGCTGCAGCTTCTTCTTGAGGGCGCGCAGCGCCTGGTCGACATTGTTGTCGCGAACGAGGATTTGCATAAGCGGTCGTCACTCTCCGTTGAATGGGTCCCGGCGGCGGCCCTGAGCGACGCGCCTCCAAACAAGCCATAGATAGCATAAAAAGGGTTCGCCGCGGAACAGGTCCCGCGCCGTACGAGCCGCCCGTTACCAGCGAAGGGCCCGGAATTCAAGCTGCGAAATCAGGCGCAAGTGCTTGAAAACCGAGTCGCATCCCATGACTGGAGCACGGGGTCAGGGATCGAGATCCGCGAATCGCGGATCGCGCTTGGCCAGCCGGGCCTCGAGCGCCTCGGCGAGATCGGCGCCGACCAGCGTCGCCGCGTTCCACAGTCCAACCTGACGCAGTCCCTCCTCGACCGGGCGGCCGCGGCTATAGTTGAGGCTCCTCTTGGCGCCGACGACGGCGAGAGGCGACTTGGCGGCGATCACCCCGGCCAGCTCCAGTGCGGCCGCGACGAGCGAATCGCGATCGGGCTCCACGCGGTTGACGAGGCCGAGGCGAAGCGCCTCCTCCGCCTCCATTCGGCGGCCGGTATAAGCGAGCTCTCGCACGATGCCGGAGGGTATGAGGTGGATGAGCCGCTGCAGCGTGCCGAGATCGGCGGTGATCGCCACGTCGACCTCCGCGACCTGGAAGAAGGCGCCGGCCGCGGCGAGCCGCAGGTCGCAGGCGCTGGCAAGGTCGACGCCGGCGCCAATGCAGCCGCCGTGAACCGCCGCGATCACCGGCGGCCTGGCGTTCTCGACCGCGTTGAAGGCATCCTGCAGCCAGTCAATGTGACGGAGGCGCGCTTCGGCGGCACGCCCCGGGTCTCCCTCCCCGCCGCCGACGCCCAGTTGCCCGGACGCGTAGTGGAGATCGATTCCGGCGGTGAAGTGCCGACCGCGGGCGGAGAGGACGATCGCCCGCACCGCCGGGTCGCTACCGAGCGCGCGGAACGTCTCCCCGAGTGCCTCGAACATGGCCGCGTCCATTGCGTTGAAGCGATCCTCGCGGGCGAGCTCGACATGGGCGACGCCTTCCTCGCGCGCGACGACGATCCTTTCGCTTTCCATGCCGGCGTTCCTCCCGTTAAGACGCCGTCATGACGCGCTTCACCGTGAACGGCCAGCCCATCGAATATCGGCTGGACCCGGAGACACCCCTCCTATGGGCGTTGCGTGACGCTTCCAACCTCACCGGGACGAAATACGGGTGCGGCACGGGGCAGTGCGGCGCCTGCACCGTGCACGTCGATGGCCGGCCGACCCGAAGCTGCCAGCTGCCGATCGGGCGGCTCGAGGGCAGCTTCGTGACCACGATCGAGGCGTTGTCGCGCGATCGCTCTCATCCCGTCCAGCAGGCCTGGGTTGCCGAGTCGGTTCCGCAATGCGGCTTCTGCCAGTCCGGGATGATCATGGCCGCAGCCGCCCTGATCGATCGCAATCCCGCGCCGACGGACGAGGAGATCGACGCCGCGATCACCAACCTGTGTCCCTGCGGAAGCTATCCGAGGATCCGGGAAGCGATCCGCCGCGCCGGCCGGATGCGCAGCGGGGAGGAGCAGATTTCGGCCGCACCCCCGCCGGGAGTCGATCCGGCCGATGCCGCGCGCCACGTTCCGGCGCTCAGCCCAGCGGCGGCACCCAAGCGGTGATTCCTGTCGGATCGTTGTCTAACCGGTTCACCCACGGCTCATCGACTCTCGTGCACAACTCGTCACCATAAAGCGCGGCATCTCGCCGGCTCACAGGAGTTCTTCGATGCGCCAAGCATTGATCGGTATCATCATGGCGGCGACGGTGCTTACCCCGATCGCAGCCCAGGCCAAGCCGGCGGATTCGGATCGCGCCGCCCGGATCCAGCAGCGTTACGAGCGTCAGGGCGCGCGCAACCAGGCGCGGTCGGAAGCCCGCCAGCAGCGTCAGGCTGTGCGCGAGCCGCGCGTCCAGGCTCCCCAGGCGCGAAGCGTCGAGTCGGTCCAGCGGCCGGAGCGCACCCGCGTCTATTCCGGCGAGCGCCAGCAATCGAACGGCGCCTGGCAGAATCGCCGAACATGGCAGGAAAATGCTGCTGCCGGCCAGAGCACGCAGGGCAGCAGCCAGTCCGCCCAGAGCTGGCGCGGGCGCCGCGGCGGCGACGGCGGAGAGGCCTTCCGCAATCGCGTGCAGGAGACGCGGGAAGCGTCGCGCCGCAGCGCCGAAGGGCTGTCGCCCGAGTATCAGCGCCAGGCGGCGCGCAACCAGGCGCGTGCCGAGGAGCGGATGCGCGAGCAGCGCCGGGACTGGCGGGAAGATCGCCGTGACGATCGGCGCGACTGGCGGAACGACCGGCGCGACTATCGCCAGGCGCGTAATTGGGATCGGCAGTGGCGGAACGATCGGCGCTACGATTGGCAGAGCTACCGCTATTCCAACCGGAACCTGTTCCACATCGGCCGCTATTACGCGCCCTACCGCAATCACAGCTACAACCGGCTTTCGATCGGCCTCTTCCTCGGATCGGGCTTCTACGGCGACAATTATTGGATCAGCGATCCGTGGCAGTATCGCCTGCCGCCCGCCTATCCGGGCACCCGCTGGGTCCGTTACTATGACGATGTCCTGCTGGTGGACGTCTACTCGGGCGAAGTCATCGACGTGATCTACGACTTCTTCTGGTAGAGGACAGCCGGCCAAGAACAGGAAGCCCGGGGCGTGCGGACGCTCCGGGCTTTTTGCTTGCCAGCCGGACGGAGGGCGACGCATGGAGCGTCGATCATCCGAGGGATCGATGCCGATGCGCCATTTCGCTCTTGCCGCCGGTCTTGCCTGCGCCATCGCCGCGCCCGCTTCGGCGGAAACCGTGACGATCCACGCCGGCCGGCTGATCGCCGACCCGGGCCGGCCGGTTATAGGGCCGGCGACGATCACGGTCATCGACGGACGGATCACCGCGATTGCCGAGGGGCTCGCGCCGCCGGCGGCGGGCACCCGGCTGATCGATCTCTCGAGCAAGACGGTGCTCCCCGGCCTGATCGACACCCACGTCCATCTCTCGGGCGATCCCGACGACGATTATCGTAACCAGGCGGTCGACAGCGACGAATGGGCGACGCTGGTCGGCGCCAGGAATGCCCGCGCCACCGTGCGCGCGGGCTTCACCACCGTACGGGACCTCGGTTCCGGACCACTGGTCGGCTTCGCCTTGCGGCGGGCGACCGCGGAAGGCGCGATCCCGGGGCCCAGGATTCTCTCCTCCGGCCCCGCGATCTCGACCATCGGCGGCCATGGCGACGTCTCCGGCTTCCGTCCGGAAGTGCTCGCGGTGCTGGGTAGCGGCAACACCTGCACCGGCGCCGAGGAATGCGCCGCCCGCGTGCGCGAATTCTCCCGGGCCGGCGCGGACGTCATCAAGATCACCGCAACCGGCGGGGTGCTGTCGCAGCAGGCGCGCGGCCTTGGCCAGCATTTCACCGACGCCGAGATGAAGGCGATCGTCGACACGGCCCACGGGCTCGGCCTCAAGGTCGCCGCGCATGCGCATAGCGCGCGCGGCATCGAGGCCGCCGCCCGCGCCGGCGTCGATTCGATCGAGCACGGCACCTTCGCGGACGGGGAAGCGATCCGGGTGATGAAGACCAACGGCGCGACCCTGGTGCCGACCCTGATGGCGTTCACCGGCATTCGGGAACGCCTCGGCAAGGGCATCTACACGCCGACCGTCGAAGCGAAGGTTCGCCAGACACTGGGGGAAGTGGGCAAGGCGGCGAGGGCGGCGCGCGCCGCGGGCGTGCCGGTCGTGTTCGGGACCGACGCGGCGGTGTTCGAGCATGGCCGCAACGCCGAGGAGCTCGCCCTGCTGGTCGAGCACGCCGGCATGAGCCCGGCGGAGGCAATCACCTCGGCCACGACCGCGGCGGCGCACCTGCTCGGACTGGACAGTGAGATTGGCCGGATTGCGCCAGGCTATTCGGCGGATATCATCGCGGTGAGCGGCGACCCGCTGCGCGACGTGCGCACCCTGGAAAAAGTGGAATTCGTGATGGTAAGAGGACGTACGATCGAATGAGCACGGTCACCGGAGATCCGGCCGCCTTCTACCGGATGCAGATCGGCGCCTGGGTGAAGGAGAGGGTGAAAAGGACGCCCAACTGCCTCCAGATCCCTGCCAAGGGCCTGGACATCTTCGTCGCGCGGGATTTCCTCACAGCGCGCGAGTGCGAGCAGGTCATTGCGCTGATCGACAAGGATCGCGTCCCGTCGGGACTGCTGTCGTCGAACGGCGATCCGGAATTCCGCACCAGCGAGAGCTGTCATCTGAAGATGAGCGACGCGATCAACGTGCGCGTCCAGGACAAGATCAACGCGCTCACCGGGATACAGCCCGAGCATGGCGAGACGATCCAGGGACAGCGCTACGCCCCCGGCCAGCAGTTCAAGCCGCACCACGATTTCTTCCATATGAACACGGAATATTGGGAGGACATGCAGCGCAGCGGCGGCCAGCGGACCTGGACCGCGATGATCTTCCTCAACGACGTGGAGGCGGGGGGCCAGACCTGGTTCCCGGAAGCGAACGTGCGGGTCACCCCGCGGCGCGGCAACCTCCTGTTGTGGAACAACATGGACGAGTTCGGGCAGCCCAATCACTATTCGCTGCACAGCGGCATGCCGGTCGAGGCGGGCGTCAAATACGTGATCACCAAATGGTATCGCGAACGGCCCTGGGGGCGCGGCTGAGCCGCGACGTCAGTCGACGGCGCCGCCATATTGGCCGTCGACATAGACGAGAGGATTGACCTCCTCGCGGACCTGGGCGTCCTCGACCACGCCGATGAAGATGCTGTGCGTGCCGAAGCGATGGTGGTCGATCCGGCGGCACACGATCGATGCCTGGGCATCGATCAGCCGCGGCGGGCGGACGCAATCCTCGGTCCAGCCGCTGAGGAAGCGCAAGGCGTGCTGGCGCCGATCAGCGAACATGCGAGCGATGTTCTCCTGATCGCGGTGGAGGACGTTCACGCAAAAATGGGAGACATCCTCCATCGACCCGTGCATCGCCGAGAAGCGGTTGATGCAAACCAGGAGGCTCGGTGGGTCCATGGCCAGCGAGGACATCGCCGTCGCGGTTATGCCCATCCTTTCCCCACCGACGCAGATCGTGATCACGTTCACCGTCGATGCGACGCGGCGCATCGCGGCGCGGAAGGACTCGACGGCGCTGGGATCGGTCTCGCTCATCGCCGCCCCATGGCCGCTGTGCGCGCGGCTGGCAACGTCTAGCCGACCTGCTTGGCCGTCCCGAACCGACCGGGGCAGGGATGATGTCGGACCGTCACGAGCAGGAGCAGCAGAGACAAACGTCGGATTTCTCTGGAAAAATATCCTCAGACCGCTAGCATCGGCTCCGAAGAGGGGGACCATGCTCGAAACGCTGACCGCACCGGCCAACCTGCCCTTCTCGGCGGCACTGGCGGTGATGCTTCTGATCGGCCTTGCCGAAGCGATTGGTCTTGGAGCGAGCGCTGCGCATCTCGACGCGGACCTGGACGGCGACGCGGATCTGCTTGGCTGGCTCGGCATCGGGCAGGTGCCGCTGTTGATCGTGATCGTCGTTTTCCTGACGCTCTTCGGGCTGCTCGGGCTCACCATCCAGCAGGTGGCAGAAGGCGTCGCCACGCGGCCGCTGCCCCTCGTCATCGCGGTTCCGGCCGCAATTGCCGCAGCCTTGCCGGCGACCGGCCTCTTCAGCCGAGGCCTGGCCCGAATCCTGCCGCGCGACGAGACCACCGCCGTCAGCCTCGACACCCTGGTCGGCAAGCGCGGCACGATCACGATCGGCACCGCCCGCCGCGGCAGCCCGGCCCAGGCGCGGGTCCGCGACTCGCACGGGCAGAGCCATTACGTGATGGTCGAGCCGCAGAACGAAGATCATCCGATCGTCGAGGGCGAGACCGTTCTGCTCGTCCGCCGCGACGGCCATGTCTTCACCGCGATCGGGACCGCCGACGGCCTGACGCCGCACATACACGAACAGCTCGGGATGAACTGACGATGCTTATGGAAGGGAATGGAATGATCCAGCTGGCCATCTATGCAGGCGTCGTCTTCGCCGCGCTGCTGACGCTCGGCATCATCATCACGCGCCTCTACCGGCGCGCGACCAAGGAGATCGGCTTCGTCCGCACCGGCTTCGGGGGCGAGAAGGTGGTGATCAACGGCGGCGCGCTCGTCCTTCCGGTGCTTCACGAGACGATGCCGGTGAACCTCAACACCGTGCGCCTCGCTGTCGAGCGCAAGAACACCGACGCGCTGATCACGCTCGACCGCCTCCGCATCGACGTGAAGGCCGAGTTCTACGTCCGCGTCCGGCCCGATCAGGAGAGCATCGCGACCGCCGCGCAGACCCTCGGCCTCCGGACCATGCAGCCGGAGAGCCTGAAGGAGCTGATCGAGGGCAAGTTCGTCGACGCGCTCCGCTCGGTCGCCGCCGGAATGACGATGGCCCAGCTTCACGAGCAGCGTGCCGACTTCGTCCAGAAGGTGCAGCAGGTCTCCGCCGCCGACCTGGCGATGAACGGCCTCGAGCTCGAGTCCGTGTCGCTGACCGGCCTCGACCAGACCTCGATCGAGCATTTCAACGCCAATAATGCGTTCGACGCCGAGGGCCTCACCAAGCTCACCGAGCAGATCGAGCTGCGCAAGAAGGCGCGCAACGACATCGAGCAGGAAACCCGGGTGCAGATCGAGGCGAAGAACCTCGACGCGCAGCGCCGCAGCCTGGAGATCGCCCGCGAGGCCGAGTTCGCCCGGCTCGAGCAGGAGCGCGAGGTCGAGGTCCGCCGCGCCGCGCAGAACGCGGAAGTCGCTCAGGAGCAGGCGCTGCGCCAGCGCGAGGCGGAGGAGGCTCGGATCGCCGCCAAGCAGCAGGTCGACAGCGCCCAGATCCAGGCGAACCGGGTCGTCGAGCAGGCCAAGATCGCGCAGACCCAGGCGCTCGAGATCGCGCGGCAGGAGCAGCAGATCGCGGTGCAGAACAAGAGCCGCGAGGAGAGCCAGGCTAAGGCGGAAGCCGACAAGGCGCGCGCCGCCGCGGTGGCGGCGGAGGAACAGGTCGGCACGGCGCGCGAGACCGAGATCGCCGAGCGTCAGAAGCGGATCGAGCTGATCGACGCGGCGCGCGAAGCCGAACGAGCCGCGATCGCCATCAGGGTTCAGGCCGATGCCGACAAGCAGGCCGCAGCCGACCGCGCCGAGGCAGCGCGCCTCGCAGCCGAAGGCGAGGCCGAGGCCGAAAAGCTCCGGGCCGAGGCGGCGCGGGTGCGCTTCGAGGTCGAGGCGGCGGGCCAACGCGCGATCAACGAGGCGGCGAACCTGCTCTCATCGGACCAGGTCTCCCTGCAGACCAAGGTCGCGCTGCTCAAGGTGCTTCCGGAGATCGTCCGCGAAGCGGCCAAGCCGATGGAGGCGATCGACAGCATCAAGATCGTCCAGGTGGACGGCCTGACCGGCGGCGCGCCGGCGGCTGGTGGCGCCGGTGGCGCGGGCGATACCAACCTGGCGTCCAGCGCTGTCGCCGCGGCGCTGCGCTATCGGGCTCAAGCGCCGATCGTCGACGGACTGATGAAGGAGCTCGGCTTCGATGGATCCACGCTGGAGAGTCTCGTCGGCGGGGCCGCCCCGAAGGCGCCCTCCGTGCCGGGCGCAGAGGCGCTGGTCGCCGTCCCGGTCGAGAACCCGAAAGACTGATTGGCCGGGGCTCTTCCGCGGAAGCGGAAGGGCCCCCGCTTCGGCGCGACATTCTGAAGAGATCGTCTAGAGCCCGGCTTCCACCGCGATCCGCACGGCGTCGGCAGAGGTCGCAACGCCCAGCCGCTCGATCAGCGCGGCACGGTGCATCTTCACCGTCTTCTCGTTGATGCCGAGTAGCGGGCCGATCTGCTTGTTGCGCAGCCCGCGCGCCATCTGCTCGAGAACGTCGCGCTGCCGTGCGGTAAGTCGTGACAGACGCTCACGGGCAGCGGCCTTGCGGGCATCCTCGCCCCGCGGCGGATCGTCCGACACATCCATCTGTGAGCCGATGAAGTAGAGCAGCCGCCCGTCGTCATCGAACACGGGCGCGATCATCAGCGCATTGCGAAAGGCGGTGCCGTCACGCCGGTAGTTCAGCACCTCGGCCATCACCGACCGCTCGTCGGCAATCGCCTCGCGGATACGGGCCTGGTCGGCCGCGTCGGTGCCCTCGCCGGAGAGCAAGCGGCAGTTGCGTCCCAGCAACTCCTGTTCCTCATAGCCGGTCAGCCGCTCGAAGGCCGCGTTCGCGGCGATGATGGGATTGTCGCCCAGCCGCGGATTGGTGACGACCGTCGCGATCGGGCTCAGGCGTATCGAGGCGATCAGCGCCTCGCCTTCCTTGTCCACGACCATGTCTAGCGCGCTCCTGCCACCACGCGAGCGGCGTCGTGACGCCGTGCGGCGACGGCACGCTCGGCAAGGGCCAGGTCGGACGGCTTGTCGACGTCGATCGCCGCTTCGGCAAAAGGCAAGCGGATCGCCTTCAGGCGAAGCTCGAGGGCTCGGCCGACCTTCGCGGCGGCGGCATCGAGCGAGATCGTTCTGGTCAGCGCCCGCAGAAAGATGGTGGGACCGAAAAAGCTCAGCATCTTCAACGCCTTCTTGCGATCGCGTTCTGCCCGGGCCCAGAACTCCAGCGCGCTCCGCGCCTTGGGATTGGCGAGCCCGAACAGATTCGCACCGGTATAATGTCCGTCGAAGAACTTCAGCCAGGTGCGTCTGGTTTCCGGATAGGCCGCTTCAACCGTGCCGCGCTCGACAAGCGCGAAGGAAACGTCGGTGTCGACGGTCCGGCCGAGGAAGGTCTCGACCATGTCTTCGGTCAGGAGGGCATGATCGGCGGTCGTGACGAGCAGGGGGAAAGGCGCATCGGCGCCGCCGGCAATTGCTGCGATGCTCGTCGAGATGCCGTCGCCCGCGTCCGCCGTACTCACCCGCGCCTCGGCGCGGAGCCAGGCAGGCGCCTGCGAGAGCAGGCGGTCTGCCGATTGGGCCAGGACGATCACGCGACCGATCGACGGCGAGGCGAGCAATGTGCGCACGACGCGCGCCAGCATGGGCTCTCCACCCACCGGGATCAGCGCCTTGGAAGACACGCCCATGCTTTCCGCAAAGCCGGTCTCGCCAGGTCGCTGGCCTGCGAGCACGATAGCCGTCCACTCCCCCATTGCCCGACCTCAAACAGGTTCACGAACGACAGGCCATCAAAAAAGTGGCGCGCCGTGCCGAGAACGCTAGGATGTTGCGAAGGCGCAACGCCTTCTTGCCTCTCTAGCATCCAAGACCATGCCAATCCAAAAAGCCATCCTCCTCAGTGCCGGCAAAGGCTCGCGCCTGCTTCCCCTCACCGCCGACCGACCCAAATGCCTGATCGAATTTTCCGGCAAGAGCCTGCTCGAGTGGCAGCTCGACACCTTGCTCGCGGCCGGGATCGGCGAGATCGTGGTGGTCACCGGCTTTCGCGAGGAGCTGGTCGAGGCGGTCGCGGCAACACGCGCCGGCGTGAGGACCCTGTTCAATCCCTTCTACCACGTCGCCGACAACCTGGGCTCGGTATGGATGGCGCGGCACGAGCTGAGCGGCGAACTGCTGCTCCTCAATGGCGACACGCTGGTGTCCCCTGCCCTGCTCGCCCGCGTGCTCGCCGCGGGCGGCGGACCGATCGCCGTCACCACGGACGAGAAGCCCTCCTACGACGCCGACGACATGAAGGTGCTGACCGAAGGCGACCGGCTACTGCGCATCGGCAAGACGCTCGAGGCTGGCCTTTATAATGGCGAATCGATCGGCCTGCTTGCCTTTCGGGGCGGCGGTGCCGGTCAATTCGCCGCCAAGGTCGAAGCGATGATGCGCCGGCCGGAAGGCACGCGGCGCTGGTATCTTCGCGCGATAGACGAGCTCGCCCAGGAAGGCGCCGATGTCCGGACCGTATCAATTCGGGGCGAGGATTGGCAGGAGGTCGATTTCCCCGAGGATCTCGCCAGGGCCGAGGCGCTGACCGCGCGCTGGGCCGCCAGCATCACGGCCGAGGAGGATGCGCCGCGGGCCATGCGGCTTTGAGCCACGCGACGAGCGCTGCGATCTCCGGAGGCGCGAGCGACACGGCCTCCCCGAGCGCCGGGAGCTTCGGCCAGCCTGCATCACCAATCTCGATCCCGCAGGCGCCGCGCACGCCCTCGTAGCGCGGAATGACGTGATAGTGGACATGGGGGTCCACCATCATCAGCATCAGGTAGTTGATGCGGGAATAGCCCACCAGGGTGCCGAGCGTCCGCTCGATGTCGCGCACGACCATCGCCTGCTCGGCGAAGGCGTCCGCCGGCAGGTCCGAATAGGCGGTCGCCACGCTTTTCGCCGCGAGCACCAGGCTGCCCAGCGTGGGCTGCGCCGGCCGCAGCAGCACCAACCAGTGCCGGTATTCGGCGATCAGGGTTTCGGGATGGCCGAAGCGCACGATCGTTTCGTTCACCCGTCCCTCCTCATGCCAGCCAGGAGACCACGGGGCGGCGACGTGCCGCCCGGATCGCCTGAAGCAGTTGAACGCCATGCACGGCAAGCGAAGCGATCGTCCAGCCGGCGACGGCGAGCAGCCCCCACTCGGGGCGGCCGAGCGCCAGGAAGGCGACGAGGATGACCATGTTCGGGTTTCGACGCGCCGTGATCAGGCGGAACCAGCTGTCGAACGGCCGCCAGACATGGATGTGGATCCTGAAGCGGGCGATGAATGCGCCTTCGATCAGCCGCTGAACCACATAGCCGCCGATCAGCACGGCCATCACGGTCGCGAAAAGCTCGCCGTCGAGTGGGCGCCCCCACGCGTGGAGGCCGACGCCCCAGGCCCACCACCAGAAGGGCGGGTGGACGAGATCGATGCCGTGGTCGAAGACATTGCCCCACCAGGATGAGGTGAGGGTGCAGCGGGCGAGCTTTCCGTCGACCGTATCGAGCACCATGAAAACCAGCCCGAGCGCAATCCCTGTCCAGAAATGACCCTCGTGGAAAAGCCAGGTGGCGGCGATGCAGAGCAGCGCGCCGATCGTGGTGACCTGGTTCGGCGTCATACCGATCCGGGCCGCCCAGCGGGTCAGCACCAGCGCCCATTCCGGCCAAAGATATTTTGTGAGCAGATCGGTCACGCCCTTGTAGGCGCCGAAATAGCTCTGCCGCTCCAGCGCACGCACCGTCTCCGGTGTCAGCCGGCCGAGGAACGGCTTCTCTCGCTTGCGCAAGGCCTCGTTCTCGAGCGCGCCGAGCTCCTCATACGCCACGGAGACGCATCCCGCCGGGTCGGCGAGCGGCAGATCGTGCCCCATCGCGAAGGTGACGGCGAGGCGAGGCTCGAGGTCCTCGACGTGGGCGAGGACGGGGACGCCCTCCACCGTCAGGACGTGGTTCGGTCGCTCGGCGATGAAGCGCAGCCAGGCCGGATCGAAGACGAAGGCGAGGTTTGCGACGAGCGGACCGCCGCCCGCCCCCGATGCGAAATCGAGCTGCTGGCCGGCGGCCATCCGTGCCAGGCGCTCGCGCGGCGTCAGGCCCCATAAGCGGGTGCGGTTGCTGCCGACCGGAAGCACCGCGCTCATCGCTTCAGCTCGGCCGAGATGCGCTCGGCGGTGCGCAGGGCGAGAGCGACGATGGTGAGGGTCGGATTGGCCCAGCTTCCGGTCGGGAAGAGCGATGAGCCCGCGATCCAGAGGTTGCCGAGGCCGTGCACGCGCCCGTCCGCATCGGTGACGCTGGTCCGCGGATCGTCACCCATTCGCGCCGTTCCCATGTGATGATAGCCGCCGATCGGGTGGGACGAGATCAACGGATCGGTCTCCCAGCGTCCGCCGCCGAGCCAGCCGGCTGGCTCGACGGCGCCGAGGCCGAGGCGCCGGAGCTCCCGATCGAGCGCGCCGACCAGCACGCCGACGCTACGCACATCGACCTCCGACAAGCGCCAGTCGAGGCGCGCGCGCGGAACGCCGGTCGCATCCAAGTCCCCATCCAGCATGACGCGGCTTTCCGGGTTCGGCGCCTGCTCGGCGCGCACCAACAGGGCGACGTCGAGGCTGCCGAGCTTGTGCAGCAGCCACGGCCGCGCCGGGTCGACATGGCGCTGCGCCCAGCCCGCTGCCTTCTTGGTCGCCATCCAGAGGGCGCGGCCGCCTTTGGTCGGCGCCATCTTGTGCTTGATGCCGCTATAGGCCTTCATCCCGAGGAACTGCCTGCGCCCGGCGGGCTGCCGCGCGACGATGGTTAGCGAAGTGTTGAGGATCCCTTCGCGCCGCTGCAGGGCTTCACCGGGAGTGATCAGCGCGGCGATGTCCTCGCCGGCCATCCTGTGCCTGCGGCCAAACGCCTTCAGCAGGTCCCACGCCCTTCCCTGGACGATGCGGCCGCCGCGGGCGTGCGGATGCTCCATGAAATAGCGGCCGACCTGATCGCGGTCGTTGCCGAGCCCGTTCGGCATCACCGAGCGGGAGGCGAGCAGCAGGCGCGGAGTCTCTATGCCTCCCGCGGCCACCACATAGGAGGACGCGCGGACGGTGAGGCGCCCCGATCCGAGTGCCCGCGCCTCGACTCGATCGACGCCGCGGCCGCCCTCGCTCGCGACGATCTCGCTCACCGTGGCATGGGTCACGATCTGGCACTTCGGATCCGCCTCGAGGTCGCCGCAGCTTTCGTAGGCAAATCGGTTGAAGCGGCGATCGAAGGTCCACAAGGGCGTTTGCAGCTCGTCCGGATCGAAGGCCGGGAGAGGAATGCCCGCGCCGCGCAGGTCGTTCGGCTCCGGCCGTCGCGCGGGAAGATCGAACAGCGGCCGCGCCTCGTCATACCATCGACGAAGCTCGTCCCAACCGATCGGCCAGCCGGAGAAGGGCAGATAGTCGCGCCGCTCCAGGTCGATCGGATCGAGCTCGGCGCAGCGACCGCCCCAGATGGCGGTGGTGCCCCCGAAGAAGCGCAGGCGGGAATCCTCCAGATCGTAATAATCCTCGCCGACATTCTCGCCGGCGTTGAGGTCGGCGATCGGAGCCTCGTAATCGAGGCCGCCGCTCTCGAGGAGCACGACCGTGTGACCGGCGCGGAGCAGGCGCCGGGCGAGGCTGATGCCGGCAGCGCCCGCACCGATGACGCAGACCTCGCCTTCGAGTGCGATCGGCCCGTCGATGTCGGCGAGATCGATCAGAAGAACTCGCCCTCCAAGGCGTCGGAGAGGGCCCCTTGAAGCACGGCCTCGCGCGCCCAGGCGAGATCGTCGGCGAAATAGCGGTCGGCCTCGTAATGCGGCACATGCGCGCGGATCAGCGCCCGGGCCGTCTCGAGCTGCGGCGAGGTTTCGAGCGGCGCGTGGAAATCGACGCCCTGGGCCGCCGTGAGCAGCTCTATGCCGATCACGCCGGCGGCGTTGGCCGCGATCCGCCCGGCCTTGCAGGCCCCGTGCGTCGCCATCGATACATGGTCTTCCTGATTGGCCGAGGTCGGGATGCTGTCGACGCTGGCCGGGAACGCCAGGCTCTTGTTCTCCGATACCAGTGCGGCGGCACTCACCTGAGCGATCATGAAGCCGGAATTGACTCCGCTGTCGCGCACGAGGAAGGGCGGCAGGCCGCTCATCTTCGGATCGACCAGCACCGCCGTGCGCCGCTCCGAGATCGAACCGATCTCGCACAACGCCATCGTCAGCATATCGGCCGCGAACGCGACGGGCTCGGCGTGGAAATTGCCGCCGGACAGTGCTTCCTCGGCCTCCGCGAATACGACCGGGTTGTCCGTCACGGCGTTGGCCTCGATCTCCAGCGTCCGCGCCGCGTTGCGGATCAGGTCGAGGCAGGCGCCCATCACCTGCGGCTGGCAACGGAAGCTGTAGGGATCCTGCACCCGCGGACAGTCTTCGTGGCTGTGGCGGATCGCGCTCCCCTCGAGCAGCCGCTTCAGCGCCGCCGCCACGGCGATCTGACCCGGCTGGCCGCGCGCCTCGTGAATGCGTGGATCGAACGCCACGTCCGTCCCCTTCAGGGCATCGAGCGACAGCGCACCGGCGATCAGCGCCGAGGCGAAGACCCGCTCTCCCGCGAACAGCGCGTCGAGTGCGATCGCCGTCGAGACCTGGGTGCCGTTGATCAGCGCCAGCCCTTCCTTGGGTCCGAGCACGAGCGGCTCCAGCCCCAGCTTGGCAAGCGCCTCCCGTGCCGGCAGCGCCGCGCCTTGAAGCACGATCTGCCCCTCGCCGATCATGGCGGCGCTCAGGTGCGCGAGCGGCGCCAGGTCCCCCGAGGCTCCGACCGAGCCCTGGCTGGGAATCAGCGGCAGGGCGTCCGCTTCGAGCAGCGCCAGCAACTGCTCGACCACCTTGCGGCGGACGCCCGACCGTCCCCGGCCGAGGCCGATCGCCTTCAGCGCCATGATCAGGCGAACGATACGCGGGGCGAGCGGGGCGCCGATGCCGCAGCTGTGGGAGAGGAGGAGATTGCGCTGCAGCTCGGCGAGGCGATCGTCGGGGATCCGCGTCTGGGCGAGCAGGCCGAAGCCCGTGTTGACGCCATAGACCGTGCGGCCGGAGGCGACGATCCGCGCCACCGCCTCGGCGGCCGCGTCGATCGCCGTCCATCCGCCGGGGGCAAGCGCAACGGCCGCGCCGCGCCAGATGGCGCGCAGCTGGGCAAGCGTCACTTCGCCCGGGACGAGCTCGACGGCGGCGGGCGGCGCGATCACTTGCCGACCATCGGCAGGTCGAGACCCTGCTCGCGCGCGCAGGCGATGGCGATGTCGTAGCCAGCATCGGCGTGGCGCATGACGCCGGTGCCCGGATCGTTCCACAGCACCCGCTCCAGACGGCGCGCGGCGGCTTCGCTGCCGTCTGCGACGATCACCATCCCGGCATGCTGGGAATAGCCCATGCCCACACCGCCACCATGGTGGAGCGATACCCAGGTCGCGCCCGAGGCGGTGTTGAGCAGCGCGTTGAGCAGCGGCCAATCGGACACGGCGTCCGATCCGTCCTTCATGCTCTCCGTCTCGCGATTGGGGCTGGCGACGGAGCCGCTGTCGAGATGGTCGCGGCCGATCACGATCGGCGCCTTGAGCTCGCCGCGCGCCACCATCTCGTTGAACGCCATGCCGAGCCGGTGCCGCTGGCCGAGGCCGACCCAGCAGATCCGCGCCGGCAGCCCCTGGAAGGCGATCCGCTCGCGCGCCATGTCCAGCCAGCGGTGGAGATGCGGATCGTCCGGGATCAGCTCCTTCACCTTCTGATCGGTGCGGTAAATATCCTCCGGATCGCCCGAGAGCGCGACCCAGCGAAACGGCCCGACGCCGCGGCAGAAGAGCGGGCGCACGTAAGCGGGCACGAAGCCCGGATAATCGAAGGCGTGCTCGACGCCCTCATCCTTGGCGACCTGGCGGATGTTGTTGCCGTAATCGAATGTCGGGATGCCCTGCTCCCGGAAGGCGAGCATCGCCTCGACATGGACGGCCATCGATGCGCGCGCCGCCGCCTCGACCGCCTGCGGATCTCGCTCGCGCATGTCGATCCACGTATCGACGCTCCAGCCGGCGGGAAGATAGCCGTTCACCGGATCGTGCGCGGAGGTCTGGTCGGTCACCGCATCGGGACGAATGCCCCGGCGCACCATTTCGGGAAGGATCTCGGCGGCGTTGCCGAGCAGGCCGACGGACGTCGGCTCGGCCGCATTGCGGATGATGTCCAGCGCCTCGTCGAGCGAGGTCGCCCGGCGATCGAGGTAACGCGTCTCCAGCCTCTTCTCGATGCGGCTCTCCTGGCATTCGATAGCGACACAGTGGGCGCCCGCCATCACCGCCGCCAGCGGCTGCGCGCCGCCCATGCCTCCGAGGCCGGCGGTGAGGATCCAGCGTCCGGAGAGGTCGCCGCCATAATGCTGCCGGCCCATTTCGACGAAGGTCTCGTACGTCCCCTGAACGATCCCCTGGGTGCCGATGTAGATCCACGATCCGGCCGTCATCTGGCCGTACATCATCAATCCCTTGCGATCGAGCTCGTGGAAATGCTCCCAGGTCGCCCATTTCGGCACGAGGTTAGAGTTGGCGATGAGCACGCGCGGCGCATCTTCGTGGGTGCGGAACACGCCCACCGGCTTGCCCGACTGGACCAGTAGCGTCTGATCGTCCTCGAGGCGCTCCAGCGTCTCGACGATCCTGTCGAAGCTCTCCCAGTCGCGAGCCGCGCGGCCGATGCCGCCATAGACGACGAGCTCCTCCGGCGCTTCCGCGACACGGGGATCGAGATTGTTCTGGAGCATCCGCACGGCTGCCTCGCTGGCCCAGCTCTTCGCCCGGATCTCGCCTCCGGTCCGTGCCCGGATCGAACGGCTGTTGTCGCGCCTGTGCAGCATCCTGTCCCCTGTCGGCGCGCCCGTGGCCGCCCTTCCTCTTTCGTGGCGTTAGAAAATGGCGCCTGCTTCCACAAGGCCGGCGCCCGCGCGGTCAGGCGTCCTTCCCGGCGACGATCCGGCGCTCGGGGCCGGGATGGCCGATCCAGTAGCACAGCTCGGCGGGACGATTGACGCGCCAGACGCAGAGGTCCGCCGCCTTCCCAGGCGCGATAGTGCCGATCTCGTCCTCCAGACCCAGCGCCTTGGCGGCATGGCGGGTCATGCCCAGCAATGCCTCCTCCGGGGTCAGGCCGAACAGGGTGCAGGCCATTCCCAGCATCAGCGTCGGGGAGAGCACGGGCGAGGTGCCCGGGTTGAGATCGGTCGCGACCGCGATCGGCACTGCGTGCTTGCGCAGGAGAGCGATCGGCGGCTTGCGGGTCTCGCCGAGCGCGTAGAAGGCGCCGGGGAGCAGCACGGCGACCATGCCGGCCCTCGCCATCGCCTCGACGCCGGCTTCGTCCGCATGCTCGAGGTGGTCGGCCGAGAGCGCCTTGTGTTCGGCGGCGAGCGCCGCGCCGTCGAGGTTGCTGAGCTGCTCGGCGTGGAGCTTGACCCTCAGGCCGTGCTCCTCCGCGGCGGCGAACAAGGCCCGCACCTCGTCCGGCGTGAACCCGATCCCTTCGCAAAAGGCATCGACGGCAGTCGCCAGGCCGGTCTCGGCCGCAGCAGGGATCATGTCCTCGATCGCAAGTTCGACGAAGCCGCGGCGGTCCCCCCGATATTCCGGCGGCAGCGCATGAAGCGCGAGGAGGGTCGGAACGACGCGCACCGGCGCCGTCTCCCCGAGCTGCCGCGCTGCCTCCAGCATCTTGAGCTCCGTCGCAGTGTCGAGTCCGTAGCCGGACTTGATCTCGACCGTGGTGACGCCGCCGCGCATCAGCGCCTCCAGCCGAGGCCGCGCGGCAGCGACGAGGTCGTCGCGCGAGGCGAGGCGGGTCGCCTTCACAGTGGAGAGGATGCCGCCACCGGCGCGGGCGATTTCCTCGTAGCTCGCGCCGCCGAGCCTTTGCTCGAACTCCGCCGCTCGATCTCCGCCGAAGACCAGGTGCGTGTGGCAATCGATCAGGCCGGGGGTGATCCAGGCGCCGTCCAGCCGCTCGACGCTGCGCGCGCGGTAACCGGCGAGATCGATGCGGCGGCCGACCTGGACGATTCGCCCGTCCTGGATTCCGATCGACGCGTCCTCAATCGCTCCGAACGAACCGGGGGTCGTCGGGTCCATCGTCGCGACGTTGCAATTGGTCAGAAGCCGATCCCACATGGCTCGCCTTCATGGCCGCTTCGCGTGTAAGGGTCAAAGCATGGCGTGGCGTTCGATCGCGGATCTTATCTCGGCCGAGGGGGAGGTCGCCCTGCTCGGCGTCCCGATGGAAGCGGGCTCGGTCACCCCCGGCCGGTGCGATCTCGCCCCCGACACGATCCGGCGGACGCTGAAGCGCTTCAGCACTTACGATGTCGAGCGGGGCACGGAGCTGTCGCTTGCGCTTGCGGATCTCGGCGACGTTCCGATCCGGGGCGTCATGCCGGCCCAAGGCTTCGGGCCGATCCGCGACGCGGCGGCCGCCGCGGGTGCCGGCCATGCGCTCACTCTCCTGCTCGGCGGCAACAACGCTGTCACCCGGCCGGCGGCGCACGGACTTGGCGTGCCGCTGGAGCGGGTGGGCCTGATCACGCTCGACGCCCACTTCGATCTCCGCGAGACGGACCAGGGGCTTCTCAACGGCAACCCGATCCGAGCGTTGCTCGAGGACGGCCTGCCCGGCCGGAATATTTGCCAGATCGGCCTGGCGCCGTTCGCCAATACGGCCAAAATGCACGCCGATGCCGTGCAGGCCGGAATCGGCGTCTACACGATCACCCAGTGCCTGGAGCGCGGCATCCTTGCGGTTCTCGACGACGCGCTGGCACGGCTTGCCCATGCCGAGGCGGTGATGATCGATTTCGACATCGACGTGATCGACCGCGGCCAGTGCCCCGGGGCGCCGGGCGCGAGGCCCGGCGGAATGCCGGCGCGCATGTTCTTCGAGGCGGCGCGGCGGCTTGGCCGCGAGCCCAGGGTGAGGCTGGTCGATCTGACCGAATTCGACCCGAGCCTCGACGTCGGCGACATCACCGCTCTCACCGCCGCCCGGTGGGTCTGCGAGATTCTCGCGGGCTATGCCGGCCGCCCCTAGCCGTCCATCTCCTTGAGTGGGACGGCGGTGTCGGCCAGCCGCGCCGGATCGACCATGGCGCGGTCGAGTACGAGCTTTCTCCCCTGCACGTAATCGCGCGTGGCGTTGACGCAGTCGAGCGCGATCACCCGTCCCTCCAACAGATAGACGAGCGAGAAGCTGCGCGTGGCAGGATCGCCGCGGACTATCGTAGCATCATAGCCGAGCGACAGGCCGACGGTCTGGAGCTTCAGATCATATTGGTTGGACCAGAACCACGGGATCGCCGCATAGGGTTCCGGCCGCCCGATGATCGCCCGCGCGGCGGTTGCCGCCTGATCGTGCGCGTTCTGCACGGATTCCAGCCGGATCCGAAGCCCGCCGGCGAAGAGGTTCTCGTGGGCGGCGCAATCGCCGATAGCGTAGACGTGAGGAAGACTGGTTCGGCAGAAGGAATCGACGTCGACTCCGTTCGCCCCGGCCGCTCCGGCGCCGAGCAGCGGCGCGACCGCCGCGTCGATGCCGATCCCGACGATCACCATGTCGGCCGCGATCGTCCCGCCCGATTGCAGGGCCAGGCCCGTGACGCGGCCACCTGCGCCTTCGACGCGTTCCACCGCTGAGCCGAGGCGGACCTCGACGCCCTGCGCGCGGTGCTCCGCGGCGTAGAAAGCGGAGATATCCGGCCCCGCCACCCGGGCGAGCAGCCGCTCGAGCGCCTCAATCAACACGACCTGCTTGCCCGCCTTTCGAAGGACTGCCGCGGTCTCCAGGCCGACATAGCCGCCTCCCACGATCGCCACGCGCTCGACACCGTCGAGACCGGTCCGGATCGCGTCGACCTCACTGCGACGCCGGACGACGTGCACGCCGTCAAGATCGCCTCCGGCACAGCCCAGTCGCCGCGGCGTGCCGCCCGCGGCCCAGATCAGCTCTCCGTAAGAGAAGACGTCGCCGGCCGAGCTTCTCAGCCTGCGCGCAACCGGGTCCAAGGAGTCGATCCGCGTGGCAGCGATCAGCGCCACCTCCCTCTCCGCCCAGAATGTTTCCGGCCGGATCAGCATTCGTTCGAACGCCTTCTCCCCGGCGAGATACTCCTTGGAGAGCGGGGGCCGCTCGTAGGGCAGCTCCGGCTCGTCGCCGATCAGGCCGATCGAGCCCGAGAAGCCGAGCTGGCGAAGCTGGATGGCGGCCTGGGCACCGGCATGGCCGGCGCCGACGATCGCGATATCGAAATGAATCACGGCGGGAGGTCTAGCGGCGGCGGCCGTCGAAGCCAATCTGGGGCGCGGAGGCCTCAGGGAATCTCCGTAGCGCATTGCGCCGGATTTCGAGGCAAGGGTCGATATGGGCAATGGCGAGGCGGGATTGAAACGAAACGAGATCACGGAAGACGGGCTGCGCGTCCTGGTCGAGACCTTCTACGCCAAGGTTCGCCAGGATCCGGCGATCGGCCCGGTCTTCAACGCCGCGATCGACGATTGGCCGGAGCATCTGGAAAAGCTCCAGGCCTTCTGGTCGTCGGTCACGCTCGGCACCGGTCGCTACAAGGGGCGGCCGATGCCGGCGCACATCAAACATGCCGATTCGATCTCGGCGGCGTCCTTCGAGCGCTGGCTGGCCCTATGGGCCGAAACGTCCGGCGAACTGTTCGAGGCGGGGCCTGCCGCGGCGCTGCAGGACAAGGCCGGGCGGATCGCCGAGAGCCTGGCGATGGGAATGGCCTTCCACCGGGATCCTGACGCCGCACTGGGTCTGACGCGGCGCGCCGCGCGGACTGCCTGGCGTCCCGCAGAGGCGGATTGAAGCCGATCGAGCCGCGCATCGCGGGCGCGCCGCTACAGCCTTTTTGCCGCCTCCCCGGCGATTGAACCTTTGGCTCCGAGACCGGTTGATTCCGCACCCCCAAAGGATGGAGCCAAAGCAATGATGCTGAACCGCGAACATGACATATCCGTGCTCAACAGCCTGATCACGACGACGATCGACAGCGCGAACGGCTTCGAGCGTTCGGCGGAGAACGTGCAGGGCACGCAATTCGAGCAGATGTTCCGCGAGTTCGCCCAGGAGCGGCGTCAGATCGTCGGACGTCTGCAGGAGCATGTGCGGATGCACGGCGGCACGCCGAATGACGACGGATCGCTCAAGGCGGACCTTCACCGCCGCTTCGAGGATCTGCGCACCGCGATCGGCGGCGGCGGCAACGACAAGGCCGTGATCGAGGAAGTCGAGCGCGGCGAGGATTACATCAAGGGCAAATACGAGACTGCCCTGGCCGACGAGCAGCTTTCGTCCGAATGCCGCGCGGTCGTCCAGGAAGCCTTCCAGTCGGTCCGTGCCGGCCATGATCGGGCCAGCGCGCTGAAGCACAGTCTGCAGGGCGCGTGACCTTCCTCCCGGACGCGCTCCCTGTGCGGAGCGCGTCCGGCCTCTCTCACGCCTCCGCCAGCGGCTTCACCGCGGGACCGTTCAGGACCTCCCCGTCGGGCGCGAACTGCGACCCGTGGCATGGGCAATCCCAGCATTTCTCGAACCCGTTCCAGTGAACGATGCACCCGGCGTGGGTGCAGACTGCCGAACGCCGCACGATGCTTCCGTCCTCCGCGCGATAGCAGGCGAGCTTCGCCAGGCCCTCGCGAATGATCGCGCCTTCGCCAGGGGCGATCTCGTCCTCGGAAGCGACCTCCGACGGGCCGAGATGCTCGGCCATGTTCTTCATCACGCCGGCCTGGCCACGCACGAATTCGCCCAATGAGGAGGTCGACGTGAGCGACTTCCTTGCGGGATCGAGCACCGGAGCGAACCGGCTGTCCTCGCCAATGATCAGCGGGAAGATGGTGAGACTGCCGGCGACGCCGTTGGTGATTCCCTGGCCGGAATCGCCGCTATGGATATAGATGTTGCGGCTCCCCGGATTGCGCCCGGAGAAGGGCATGAAATCGATCGGCTCGAGCACCTGGCCCGACCAGCGGTACTCGGCCCGGGTGAAGCTGGGATAGCGCTCGCCAGTCCATCGCTCCAATGCGTCGAGTCGCTGGTCCATGTCCTCGGCCTCGCCGGAGCGATGATCCTCGCCGCCGACGATCAGCAGATCCTCAGCCTCGCCGAGCGGCTGGATGCGAACGTAGTGATAAGCGTCGTATGTGTCCCAGACGAGCGCATCGGGCACCGATCCCTTCGGCACCCGGCCGGCGATCGCGTAGGTCCGGTCGGGCGCCTGCTTGGTGTGGATCGCGACCTTGTCATTGACCGGGGAGTTGGTGGCGAAGACGGCGGCGCCGGCCCGGATCACGTGGCCGGCCTCGACCGTGATCTCCACGCCGTTCTCGTCCTCGTTGTCGGAGACATAGGCGGTGTCGGCATGAAGCCGGCCGCCGTGCCGGATGATCGCCTGCGCCAGGCCGGCCAGGTATTTGGTGGGATGGAAGCGTCCCTGGTTGGGGAAGCGAAGCGCGCGGCCCGTGTCGTAGCCGGGAACCGGCGCCCGCTCGACCCACTCCACCTCGACGCCAATCTTGCGGCAGGCGTCGAATTCCTCCTCGAGGTCGCGCCGATGGTCCTCCTCCGCCGGAAAGAGATAGCCGTCGACGCGGGCGAAATCGGCGTCGAGTTTCTCGTCCCGGCAGATCGCCTCGATCCTGTTCACCGCCGCGACCTGGCTATCGTGGTAGATTCGGGCCTCGTCCTCGCCGCGGACGCGGATCAGCTCGGAATAGAAATCGTCGAGCTCGGTGGCGAGATGGGCGGTCGTCCGGGCCGTCATCCCGCCGCCGATCGTGCCGCGGTCGATGACGATCACCGAACGGCCGGAGCGGCTCAGCTCATAAGCGGTCGAGAGGCCGGCGATGCCGGAGCCGATCACCACCACGTCGCATCGCGCATCTGCGGCGAGCGGGGGCGCCTCGACTACTGGGACCCGATCCATCCAGCACGAGATGCTCCGTTCATCCGCAACGTTCATGCTCAGCCTCCTCTTCAGCTGAACGGCCAATCCTCCAGCCGCGGCGCGGTTCCAGCGGGCAGCAAGACGTTGCGGGACGCAAAGCAACGCGCGCCCGCCACAGGGCGAGCGCGCGCAACGTGTTCGTCAGGCTGCGAGAGGCGTGCGCCCCGCGAAGCCAGGCTGGCTTACTGCGTGTTCGAGGCCGCGTTGCCGGTGTTGAGATCGACGTCGATATCGACGCCATTCTCGATCTTGGCTGCCTGGTTGCTGATCACGTCTCCGGCCTTGTCGAGGGCGTTGCCCGCTTCTCCGGCGCCCTCCTCGATCGTCTCGCCGACGGCGGCGGCGCCGTTCTCGGCGGCGGCAGCGAGATTCTCGTCCGCCTGCCCCTCGCACGCGGCGAGCAGGAGCAGGGAGGACATTGCGATTGCACCAGCAAGACGCTTCATTTGCTCACCTCCATCTGATGTCGAGCGGCACCCGCCGGTCGCGACGTATCGATAGCTGACTCGCCACGCGATGATGCGCAAGCCGAAACGTTCTTCCATCGGCGCTGCGGGCTGATCCAGATCAATTGACGGACGATCGCGAGAGGGTAGGAACAAAGAAAAACAGGGGAGAGTGGATGCGTCACGCGCTCGTGATCCGTTCGAAGGTCGCGCTGCTCGCATTCTTGCTGCTTGCCTGTCCCGGGTCTCAGGCCGTCGGCCAGGGGAATGGCGCGCGCGCGCCGGCCGCAGCCTCGCCGCCCGACGACGGCCAGTGGACGATGGCCGCCAAGGATTACGCGAGCACGCGGTTCAGCGCGCTCGGCGAGATAAACCGCGCGAACGTCTCACGACTGAAGCTGGCTTTCTCCTTCGATACGCAGAACCGGCGCGGGCACGAAGCCGCTCCGCTCGTCGTCGGGTCGATGATGTACATCATCACTCCCTATCCCAATCACGTCTGGGCGCTGGACCTTGCCCGCGGCGGACGGCTCGTCTGGGTGTTCAGGCCCCGACCGAAACCGGCGTCGCAAGGCGTCGCCTGCTGCGACGTGGTCAATCGCGGCGGCACCTATTCCAATGGCAACATCTACTTCGCGACGCTGGACGGCGACGTCTTCGCCATCCGCGCCAGCAACGGCCACCAGGTCTGGCGGACCTCCGTCGCCGACATCAACAAGGGCGAGACGGTCACGATGGCTCCGCTCGTGGCCGAGGGGAAGGTGCTGGTCGGCAATTCGGGCGGCGAATTCGGCGTGCGCGGCTGGCTGACCGCGCTCGACGCGGCCTCGGGCAAGCTCGCCTGGCGTGCCTACAGCACCGGCCCGGACGCGGATGTGCTGATCGGGCCGCAGTTCAAACCCTTCTACGCGATGGATCGCGGCAAGGATCTGGGCGTCAAGTCATGGCCCCCGGAGGCCTGGAAGACCGGGGGTGGCACCACCTGGGGCTGGATCAGCTACGATCCGGCGACCAGGACGCTGTTTCAGGGCACCGGCAATGCGGGCCCCTGGAATCCGCACCAGCGGCCGGGCGACAACAAATGGACGTCGGGGGTCTTCGCCCGCGACATCGCGACGGGCCAGGCGCGCTGGTTCTATCAATCCTCGCCGCACGACCATTTCGATCATGACGACATCAACGAGAGCATCCTGCTCGACATGCCGGTCGGCGGGCGAATGCGTCAGGTGCTCGTCCGCCCGGGCCGGAACGGCTATATGTACGTCATCGACCGCGGCACCGGGCAGGTGCTCTCGGCCGATCCCTACGGCTTCATCAACAGCGCGAAGGGCGTGGACCTGAAGACCGGCCGGCTGATCCCCGTAGAGGAGAAGGTGCCGCAGGAAGGCCGCGTCACCCGCAACATCTGCCCCGCAGCACCCGGCGCCAAGGACTGGAATCCCTCCGCCTTCAGCCCGCGCACCGGTCTGCTCTACGTGCCCCATCTCAATCTGTGCATGGACATGGGCGTGATCGAGGCGAACTACATCGCCGGCACACCCTATCTCGGGGCCGAGGTGAAGATGTACGCGGGGCCGGGCGGCCACCGCGGCGTGCTCACCGCCTGGGACCCGGTCCGGCGCAAGGCCGCGTGGGAGATCAGGGAGGATCTGCCGCTGTGGTCCGGTGCGCTCGCTACGGCCGGGGACCTCGTCTTCTACGGAACCATGGACGGACGCTTCAAGGCGGTGGACGGGCGCACGGGCAAGCTGCTCTGGCAGGAACAGCTGGAGAGCGGGATCATCGGTCAGCCGATCACCTATCGCGGCCCAGACGGGCGGCAATATGTCGCGATCCTTTCCGGCGTCGGGGGCTGGGCGGGCGCGATCGTCTCGGGGCAGCTCGATCCGGGTGATCCGACCAGCGCGCTCGGCTTCGTCAACGCGATGCGCGACCTGCCGGGGAAGACCAAGGCGGGAGGGAGACTCTATGTCTTCGCGCTCCCCCAATAAGTTGGCGCGCATCGGCCTCGCGGGCGCAGCGCTCCTGGCGCTCGGTGCCTGCGACCGCGAAGAGCGGGACACGTCGCGCCAGCCGAAGCCGGAGACCATTTCGCTCGCCTCGAGCGATCCGCGTGCGAAGGAGTATGAGAACAGCAGTTTCCACATCTCCCAGGGTCAGCGTTACTATTCCTGGATGAACTGCAGCGGCTGCCATGCGCTCGCCGGCGGCGGCGGCATGGGTCCGCCGCTGTCCGACGACGAGTGGCGCTACGGCGGGAGGATGGAGGATATCGTCCAGACCATCCTCAAGGGCCGTCCGAACGGCATGCCGGCGTTCGAAGGCCGGATCACCGAGCAGCAGGCCTGGCAGCTCGCCGCCTTCGTCCGCTCCCTCTCCGCGCAGCCGCGGCAGGACGTCCTACCCGGGCGAAGCGACGACATCAGCAATGCCGAGCCGCAGACGCTGGAAGAGCGCCGGCCGCAGCAGTCGGAGAGCAACACGACCCTGCCTTCGGCGGAGAAGGATTGATGCGACGGCGCCTCCTCCCCCTTCTTCCCTTGCTCCTCGTCGGGAGCGCATGCAGCGTCGACGGCATCCAGTCGGTCGGCGGGCGCGATGGACAGGGCGGCGCCGCCATCGCCGATCTGTTCGGCATCTTCCTGGTCGCAACCTTGCTGTTCGCCGCGGTCGTTGCGGCGTTCCTGGGCGCGGCGGCGCTCCGCCGCCGCGGTCGGCGGGCGGACGGCATCGAGGATCCCGAAGGATCGGGGACTGAGCGGCCGCTCAAGACCGGTCTCATCGTCTGGATCGCCGCCGTGGCGATCGGATTGTTCGGCCTGACCCTCGCCAGCCATCTCACCGACCGATCGATGGCGCGTGCGCTTCCCGATCCCGCCTCGGCCTTGCGGATCGAGATCGTCGCCAATCAATGGTGGTGGGACGTTCGCTATCACTTCCGCGATCCGTCGCGGGACGTGCGCACCGCGAACGAGCTCCACCTCCCGGCCGGCGTCCCGGCGCACGTGACGCTGAAATCCAACGACGTCATTCACAGCTTCTGGGTGCCGAACCTCGCCGGCAAGCAGGACCTCATTCCGGGTCGGATCACCGATCTGATGCTGATTCCGCGCAAGACCGGTGTCTATCGCGGTCAATGCGCCGAATTCTGCGGCATGCAGCATGCGCACATGGCGCTCGATGTGACGGTTGAGCCGCGCGAGGCCTTCGAACGCTGGCGCGCGCACAATGCCGCGCCCGCGGTGCCGCCGACCAATGCCCTGACCCGGGCGGGCTACGACTATTTCACCACCCGAGAGTGCAGCACGTGCCACGCCATCGCGGGAACTCCCGCCTCGGGTCAGGTCGCGCCAGATCTCACCCATTTCGCCAGCCGCAGGTCGATCGCGGCGGGGACGCTGCCGATGTCGCGCGGCCATATCTACGCTTGGATTGCCGATCCGCAGGGTCCGAAGCCGGGCAATGCGATGCCGTACATCGGGCTTGAAGCGGACGAGCTCCACGCCGTCGCCGCCTATCTGGAGTCGCTGAAATGACCGTGCTGAGCGGCAAGGATCTGCCGAGGGACGGCGAGATGCTGCAGGGCGTGGCGCTGCACGCGCGGCTGGAGGCGACGTGGCGGCGGGAGCCGGGCTTCTGGGGCTGGCTGACCACCGTCGATCACAAGGACGTCGCGCGGCGCTACATCGTCACGGCCCTGATCTTCCTGGCACTGGGCGGCGTGCTCGCCCTCGCCATGCGGCTCCAGCTCGCCAAGCCGGAAAACGCGCTGATGGGGCCGGACCGGTACAACCAGATCTTCACGATGCACGGCACGACGATGATGTTCCTCTTCGCCGTGCCGGTGATGGAGGCGATGTCGGTCTTCCTCGTGCCGCTGATGATCGGCACGCGCGCCATCTCGTTCCCGCGGCTCAACGCGTTCAGCTATTGGGTGTATCTCTCGGGCGGGCTGCTCTTGTGGGTCGCCTTCGTTCTGAACGTCGGCCCTGACGTCGGCTGGTTCGCCTACCCGCCGCTCGCCGGTCCCGAATACGGCACCGGCAAGCGGGCCGACGTCTGGGCGCAGATGGTCACCTTCACCGAGGTCGCGGCGCTTTGCATCTCGGTCGAGATCGTCGCCACGATCCTCAAGCAGCGCGCACCAGGCATGACCCTGGCGCGGATGCCGGTGTTCGTCTGGGTGTCGCTGGTCGTCTCGCTGATGGTGATCTTCTCGATGCCGGCGGTGACCCTTGCCTCGGGTTTCCTGCTCAGCGACCGGTTGGTCGGCACCCATTTCTTCAACCCGTTCGAGCATGGCGACGCCCTGCTCTGGCAGCACCTCTTCTGGTTCTTCGGTCACCCGGAGGTCTATATCATCTTCCTGCCGGGCGCCGGCTTCGTGTCGGAGATCGTCGCCACGTTCAGCCGCCGGCCCGTCTTCGCCTACCCCGCCGTGGTGCTCGCGGTGGTGGCGATCGGCCTCCTCGCCTTCGGTCTCTGGGTCCACCACATGTTCGCCACCGGCCTGCCCCGGCTCGGCTATTCCTTCTTCACCGCCGCCAGCATGGCCGTGGCGATCCCGTCCGGCATCCAGATCTTCTGCTGGATCGCGACGATGTGGAGCGGGCGTCCACGCTTCGAGGTACCGATGCTGTGGGTGGTCGGGTTCATCGTCACGTTCGTGCTCGGCGGCATTACCGGGGTGATGCTCGCGAGCGTGCCGCTCGACCTGCAGCTCCACGACACCTATTTCGTGGTCGCCCATTTCCATTACGTGCTGATCGGCGGCGCCGTCTTCCCGCTGCTCGGCGCCTTCGCTTACTGGTTCCCGAAGTTCACCGGCCGGATGATGGGGGATGGGCTCGGCAGGCTGAGCTTCTGGATCACCTTCGTCGGCTTTCACCTCACGTTCGCGCCGATGCACTGGACAGGCGTGATGGGCATGCCGCGGCGGGTCTACACCTATCCGGTCGGCATGGGCTGGGACCAGCTCAACCTCCTCTCGACCGCCGGGGCGTTCGTGCTCGCCACCGGGGTGCTGCTGTTCCTGGTCAACGCCGCCGTCTCGATCGCGCGCGGCCGGGTCTCGGGTCCCAATCCCTGGGACGCCGCCGGACTCGAATGGGCGACGAGCTCGCCGCCGCCGCCGTACAATTTCGCCCATATTCCGGTGGTGAGCAGCGCTTCGCCATTGTGGGACAACCGCCACCATCTTCCGGTCATGACCGGCCTGCGCGTCGACGACCGGGAGCTGCTTCTCACCACGGTGATGGAGGCGAAGCCGGATCTTCGCGAGCCTTCGCCGGAGCCCACCATCTGGCCGCTGGTCGCGGCGGCGGCGACCGGCGGGACCTTCGTGGCGTCGATCTTCACGCCGTGGGCAGTCGTGATCGGCGCCGTCCCGGTCGCCGCCGCGCTCACCTTCTGGTTCTGGCCGAAGGTGGCGCCGACACCGGAGCCCGTGGCGGAATGAGCGTCCCCGTCAAATTTTCCGGCGATCTCGCCGAGCTCCCCACCCATGCTTATGGGCATCGGAGCCTCACCTGGTGGGGGGTCGTCGCCTTCTTCATGATCGAAGGCGCGGGTTTCGCCTTCGCGATCGCCAGCTATTTCTTCCTGATGGGCAACGAGCAGGGCTGGCCGCCGAGCCGCTTCGAGCCGCCCAGCCTGCTCGCAGGCACCCTGTTCACGATCGTGATCCTGCTCAGCGAAATCCCCAACACGCTGGTCAAGCGGGCAGCCGAGAAAAAGGACCTGCGCGCCGTTCACCGCTACATGCTGATCCTGCTCGCGATCTGCCTCGTCCTGGGAGCGCTGCGCGCCTGGGAGTTTCTGCTGCTCAACGTCTGGTGGACGGACAATGCCTACGGCTCGATCATCTGGGCCCTGCTGTTCCTCCACGCGACCCACTTCGTCACCGATTTCGGAGACTCCGTGGTGCTGGCGGCGCTGATGTTCACCCGCCACGCGGCGGAGAGCCGGCGCTACGTCGACGTCGCCGAGAATGCCATGTACTGGCGGTTCGTCTGGCTGACCTGGCTGCCGCTCTACGTGCTGATCTACTGGGTGCCGAGGTGGGCGGCATGAGCCGGAGCGCCCGCAAGACCCTGGCCCTGTCATGGGGCGCGCTCGCCGTCGGCGGCTTCGCCTGGTTCGGCTGGCACGAGCTCGGGAGCCAGCTCGCCTTCACCAGATGCGGCGCGACCGGTGCGGTCCCGCTCCTGCTGATCGCTCTCCTCGCGCTGCTGCTGATCGGCACCGGCTTTGCCTTGTCCTGGCGAGTGTGGCGCCACGGGGCTCCGGATGGACATCGTTTCGCCGCCATGCTCGGGCTCGGCGCCTCGGGGCTGTTCGCCTTCGCGATCGTGCTGCAGTTGACCGGCGCCTTGCTGCTGCCCCGGTGCTGGGGATGAGGGCCGCCGCCCTTCTCCTGCTCTTTCTCTCCTCGCCGGCGCTTGCCCACGCCGGGGAGACGCACGGCGGCTGGACGCTCGCGCCCTGGATCGTCGTTCCGCTGCTCGCATCCGCATCGCTCTACGGTTGGGGCTGGCTGCGCCTCCGGCGGCGTTCGGAGTATGGCCGCACCGCCCTCGGTCGCGCGGCTCTGCTGTTCGCGGCGGGCTGGGCCACGCTTGCGGCCGCTTTGGTCTCGCCGCTTCATGAGGCGGGCGAGGCGAGCTTCACGATGCACATGATCGAGCATGAACTGATCATGCTGCCGGCGGCGTTGCTGCTCGTGGCGGCGCGACCGGGCGCCGTGTTCCTGTGGGGCTTGCCCGCGGCCGCGCGCAACCGCATCGGGCGTGCGGTTCATGCCGCGAAGCCGGTCTGGCGGGGGCTCACCGATCCGGTCGCGGCGACCCTGCTCCAGCTGGCGGTGATGGCAGGCTGGCATGCGCCCGCCTTGTTCGGACGCGCGCTCGAACGCGATTCGTGGCATGTCGCTCAGCACCTCTCCTTCCTGCTCAGCGCTCTCCTGTTCTGGTGGGCCATGACCCACGGCCGCGGTGGCCGGCATGGCCATGGAACCGCGTCGCTGTGCCTGTTCCTCACGTCGCTCGGCGGCGGGGCGCTCGGCGCGCTGATGACCTTCTCGGGGAGCCCGTGGTACGAAGGCTATGCGGCGATGGGAATGACGCCCCAGGGCCTAACGCCGATCGAGGACCAGCAGCTCGCCGGCCTGCTGATGTGGATCCCGGGCGGCATCTTCCACGCCGCGGCCGCATTGTACTTCCTGTGGCAATGGCTGAAATCGAGCGAGGTCTCCCATGCCTTCGCGGAATAGAATCCTTGCGCTTCTGGCCGGCGCGGTGGCGATCACCGCCGCGGCGGGCGCGGGCCGCTACGCGGAGGTCACGCACGAGAAGGAGGAGCTGGTCCGCAAGGCCGCGGCGATGACCGGCGGCGACGTGCAACGCGGCGAGGCGGCCTTCAGCCGCTATGGCTGCGGGGGCTGCCACGCCGTGAAGGGCGTACCGCAGGCCTCCGGCACGGTGGGGCCTCCGCTCGACGGAGTGGCCGTGCGCGCGATCATCGGCGGCCGTCTGGAGAACAAGCCGGCCAATCTGCAGCGCTGGATCGTCGATCCGCAGTCCGTCTCGCCAGGCACCGCCATGCCGCGACTGGGCGTGACGCCCGCCGACGCGCGCGACATCTCTGCCTTCCTCTACACCCGCACCTGATGCGCCCGCTGCTGTTCCTGGCGCTCGGCTGCGGCGCGCCCGCGGCTGCCGAGACGATCTGGGTCTCGAACGAGGCCGCCGACCGGATCCATCTGATTGACGCGGCGACGCTGAAGGAGAAGGGGCAGATCGCCGTCGGCGCCGGGCCTCGCGGCATCGTCGCCGCGCCGGACGGGCGGTCGGTCTATGTCGCCGTCAGCAAGGACAATCGCATCGCGGTGGTCGACATCGCCACCGCCAAGGTGACCGGTTATCTGCCTTCAGGCCCCGATCCGGAGACCTTCGCTCTGTCTCCTGACGGCAAGACCTTGTTCGCCGCCAATGAGGACGACAATGCGCTGAGCATCGTCGACGTCGTGGACGCGAGGCTGCGCCAGGAGGTGATGGTCGGCGGCGAGCCGGAGGGGACCGCCGTCAGCCCCGACGGCAAGCTCGTCGTCCAGACTTCGGAAAGCGCGTCGATGGCGCATCTCATCGACGCCGCGAGCGGCGAGGTGACCGACAACCTGCTGGTGGACACTAGGCCGCGTTTCGTCGCCTTCACCCCCGACGGGCGCCATTTCTGGGTGTCCTCGGAAGTCCGCGGCACGGTGACGGTGTTCGACACCGCGACGAGGAAGCAAGTCGGCAAGATCGATTTTCAGGCGGCGGATCTGGTGACGCCGGATGCCGACGTCTTCGTCCAGCCGGTGGCGATCGCCTTCACCCGGGAAGGCAAGCGCGCCTTCGTGGCGCTCGGCCGCGGGAAGCTCGTCGCGGAGGTGGATCCGGCAAAGCTGACGATCGTCCGCACCTTTCCCGTCGGCTGGCGAGCCTGGAATCTCGCCCCCTCCCCCGACGAGCGCCGGCTCTACACGGCGAATGGCCTCAGCGAGGATCTGACCGCGATCGATCTCGATGCCAATCGGGTCATCGACTCGGTGAAGCTCGGCGGCCGTCCCTGGGGCGTGGCGGTGACGCGATGAGGGCGCTGCTCGCCGCCTTGCTGCTGATCGGCGCAACGCCTGCGGGCGCCCGCGAACTCAAGGTCTGCGCCGATCCCAACAATCTGCCCTTCTCCAACGCAAAGGAAGAGGGGTTCGAAAACAAGCTGGTCGCGCTGATCGCCGCCGATCTCGGCGCAGAGGTTCGCTACACCTGGTGGGCGCAGCGCCGGGGCAATGTGCGCGAGACGTTGAACGAAGGCCTTTGCGATCTCATTCCGGGGGTGGGCGCCAGCCTCGAGATGCTCGGGACGACACGGCCTTATTATCGCTCGACCTATGTCGTGGTCACACGTGCCGAGCGCGGTCTCGACATCGCATCGTTCGATGACGAACGCCTGCGGACGCTGAAGATCGGCGTCCAGCTGATCGGCGACGATTTCTCGAACACCCCGCCCGCTCATGCTTTGTCGCGGCGCGGCATCGTCGACAATGTGCGCGGTTACATGGTCTATGGCGATTACGGGACGCCGGCGCCGCAGGCCGCGATCGTCGAGGCCGTGGCGTCGGGCGAGATCGACCTTGCCTTCGTCTGGGGCCCGGTGGCGGGCTATTTTGCCGGCCGGCACGGGGGAGGCCTCAAGGTCACGCCGCTCGCCCGCGCGTTCGACGGACCGCAGCTGCCGATGGTATTCGATATCTCGATGGGCACGCGCAGGGCGGACGTCGCCTTGCGCGGCGAGATAGAGGCCGTGCTGGCGAAGCGGCACGCCGAGGTGCGCAAGCTCCTCGAGGACTATCACGTCCCGCTGCTCGATTGACGCCGGCGGCTGGCCGCGCGCCCGGCGACAGCCCGCGGGTACGGTCGCGATCGTCTGCCAACGGCTCTCTCCCGCGAGAGCCGTCGCTTATCTCCCTGTCTCTTTCGAGCGGTGCACTCGAGCGGGGTTTGCTGTTAATACAGAAAGAATGCAGGCGCGGGCGGTGGCGGCGCGGCCGACACGCGTCCCCCTGCCGCGGGCACAAAAAAACCGCCGCGGCGTGTGCCTTGGCGGTTGTGTGTTGGTTGCGGGAGCACGATTTGACCTTTGCAGAACTCGCGTTCGGCTGACCGACCACGCCGTCGTGCCCAGCAGGAAGAGACGGTCTGAATGACCGACTCTGGTGCGCTACGCTCGGCCGATCTTGGCTGGACCTGGCCGTGGAACGAACCCGCTGCGCGGGATGGGTGCGGGTGACGAGGTAAAATCGGCTTCTCAGATGTGAGGAGCCAGATGATGACCACTCCCTTTCCAGCAACTGCGATCAGCCCCCTGCGCCAGCGCCTGATCGACGACATGAGGATGCGGCGGTTCAGCGAAGCGACGCAGCGCAACTACATCCGCGATATCGGGCGGTTCGCGACGTTCCTCGGCCGTCCGCCGGATCGGGCGACGGCGGAGGACCTGCGCCGCTTCCAGGTCGAGCAGCGCGATGCCGGGATGGCGGCACCGACGATGAACAGCATCGTCTCAGCGCTGAGGTTCTTCTTCACGCACACCGTCGACCGACCGGATCTCGCGCGCAAGCTGGTGCGGGTCTTTCATCCGCGCACCCTGCCGGTGGTGCTGAGCCGCGATGAAGTCGCGCGCCTTCTCGATGCGACGACCTGTCTCAAGCACCAGGCTGCCCTGGCGGTTGCTTATGGCGCCGGCCTCCGCGTCGCCGAGGTCTCGGCGCTCAAGGTCCGCGACATCGACAGCGAGCGGATGCTGATCCGGGTCGAGCGCGGCAAGGGTGGCGAGTACCGCAATGCCCTGCTCCCGGCCGATCTGCTCTTCCTGCTGCGCCAGTGGTGGAGAGTCGGGCAGCAGCAGGGCGTGATGCATCGCGACGGCTGGCTGTTTCCGGGTCAGCACACGATGAAGCCGATCAGCACCCGCCAGCTTCATCGCATCGTCGTCGAGGCCGCGCAGGCGGCGGAGATCGCCAAGCACGTCGGTCCGCATACGCTGCGCCACAGCTTCGCCACGCATCTGCTCGAGGACGGCGTCGACATAAGGGTGATCCAAACCCTGCTCGGCCACGCCAAGCTCGAAAACACTGCATTCTACACCAAGGTCGCGACCAGGACGGTGCGCGCCGTCACCAGCCCGCTCGACAAGCTGGGCATGCTCAGGACGGGAGTGGCGCCCGGCGGCTGAGGCCCAGTGCGCGCCTCCCTGGAGGTCGCCGACATCTTTCGGATCGCAGGTCCGGCCTATCGCTCTGCCCATGCCGGTCACCTGAGCCTTGCCCAGCTCAAGATCATGTCGGCGATCGAGTCCTGTCGCACCGCTGCCCTCGGTGGTCATGTCGAGGGCTGCGAAGACTGCGGCCACCGCCGCATTGCCTATAACAGTTGCCGCAACAGGCACTGCCCCAAGTGCCAGGGCGCAGCGGCTCGTATCTGGCTGGCGGAGCGCGAGGCCGACCTGCTCCCGGTCGGCTACTTCCACGTCGTCTTCACTCTGCCGGCCGAGATCGCTCACATCGCCTTCCACAACAAGGCCGCGATCTACGGCCTGCTCTTCCGCGCCGCCTCCGAGGCGATGATGACGATCGCCGCCGATCCGAGACACCTCGGCGCCCGTATCGGCATTACCGCCGTGCTCCACACCTGGGGCTCGGCGCTGACCCACCACCCGCACGTCCACATGATCGTGCCGGGCGGCGGCATCTCGCTCGACGGCACGCGCTGGATTTCTTCGCGCACCTGCTTCCTGCTGCCGGTGCGAGTCCTCGGCAAGCTCTTCCGACGGCTCTTCCTGACCCGGCTGCTCGAGCTGCACAGCTCGCTCGCTTTCTACGGACGCAGCGCCGGCCTGGCCGATCGCGGCGCTTTCGCCCGTTACCTCGCGCCGCTGCGCAAGAAGCGCTGGGTGGTCTACGCCAAGCCTCCTTTTGGCGGGCCCGAGGCGGTGCTCGCCTATCTCGCCCGATACACCCACCGCGTCGCCATCTCGAACCGGCGGCTGATCGCCCTCGATGAGCGCGGCGTTACCTTCCGCTACAAGGATTACCGCCGCGACGGCGCCGAGCGCTACGGCACGATGACGCTCGCCGCCGACGAGTTCATCCGCCGTTTCCTGCTCCACGTCCTACCGCGCGGCTTTCACCGCATCCGGCACTACGGGTTGCTCGCCGCCTCCTCGCGCAAGACGAGCATCGCTCGCGCCCGCGAGCTCCTCGCCGTCGCGCCTCCGCCGCCAGCCGCAGAGCCGGTCGAGCCTCCCGATCCGCTCCCGCCTTGTCCATGCTGCGGCGGCCGCATGCGCATCATCGAGACCTTCGAGCGCTGGATGCAGCCGCGCGGCCCGCCGGCGTCCGCCAATGCAATCCGGACGATCGCCGCGTGACCCGGCACGCACTGCTCCTGCCCGATGCCGCAGCCCTGACGCTCCGGTCTGCGCCCCAGCTCACGCCGGCGCTTGTCATCGACGGCGTCAGCCTGGTCAGACGCATCGCCGCCACCCCGAAGCCCCGCCACACTATCGACGGACGCGACCTGCAAGGAAGCTCAGGGCGCCTCTCCCGCCGGCGCCCGGTCCCAGCCTCCACGGCCAAATTCACAAATCCCCATAGGCCGCGATCTCGGTCCCCGCGGGTTCCTTCCTCGGGGACTTTCGTACGCCTGCCGGCGCCCGAAACTCTTCACGGTAGCGGACGGGCAGCTTTCAGAAACCGGAGCCCGGAAAGCCGCCACTGCCCGACAATCGACCACCGACGAAGCTATAGGTTGCGGATATGCCTTTCCATTTGCACGCCCCACACGCAGCCGCAATCCGCCGCCAATGCACGAATATCGCAAAGTGCGTGGGTGCGTTTGGCTGTTGTGGGTTGCCACGGCCAAAAAAGGTGTTACCTGAGACGAAACAGTTTGTGGGGCTGACGTTTTGGAGATCTCCTTTCCCGATGAGGAGGCTCGAGATCTTTTCTGTAGTCGCGAGCGCCTCGAAGCCGCCCTGGGCATGACCGTGGCAAGGCTCATCTGCTGCCGCCTCTCAGTACTCCGAGCGGCCGCGACCTTGGCTCTCGTGCCCACGGAGCCCCCAATCCACCTCACTAGATCACCTGGGAAGAAACGGCGATTTTCTGTCGCTGCAGGACGTGACCATCGCCTCGACTTCCGAGCGATGACCCCGAACGGGAAGGTGGAACAAGCTGTCGATCCGGCAGCCGTGACCCATATCGAGGTCACCGGCGTGCAGTGCACTCAGCTCCAGAAGGGAAAGAAGCCATGAATGCCCTCAGCGCCGACTTTGCGTATCGGCCAGATCACGCAACGCCACCCGGGCAGCTGATCCAAGAATATTTAGAAGAATTGGGAATTTCTGCGCGCGAGCTTGCGCGTCGGTGTGGCCGGTCTGGCAAGCTGATGACAGAAATCATCGCTGGTAAGGCGCCTATTGAGCCTGAGACGGCGCTGCAGTTAGAGCGGGTGCTCGGCTTATCTGCGTCTGTATGGATAAACATGGAAGCCGAGTACCAGCTTCATGTTGCCCGTGAGCATGAAAACAGGAATCTCACTGCGTGGCATGAATGGGCGAAGGCGTTCCCGCTTAAGGAACTAGCGGATCGTGATCTGATATCACGAGAAAAGGATCCTGCTGGGCAGGTGCGGGAGGTTTTAAAGTTTTTTGGTGTTGGAAGTGTTCGAGCGTGTGAGGAGAGAATTGAGGAACTCGTTGCTGCGGACTTCCGTACATCGCCTAGCTACGCCAACAGTCTGCAATCTCTAGCTGCCTGGCTGCGCATCGGGGAGCGAGAGGCGCAGAAGCAGCCCGCGTCGGATTACAGTCGAGAAGCCTTTCTAAAAACACTCAAAGAAATACGCGCACTAACTCTCGCACCTTTAGACCAAGCTCTGCCAGAGCTAGAGGAGAGATGTGCCAAGGCAGGCGTTGTGTTTGTGCTTGAGCGCCCCTTCTCAAAGGTCCGGGCGAGCGGAGTCTCGCGATGGCTGAGCCCGCGCCGCGCTCTGATTCAGCAGAGTCTCCGCTATAAAAGCGACGACCATTTTTGGTTCACATTCTTTCATGAATGCGCTCACCTTCTTCTTCATAGTCGAAAGGTAATATTCATTGACATGGCGAAGGGCTCTGGAAATGCTGCACCGAAGCAGGAGGAGGAGGCAAACGATTGGGCCGCCGACTTCCTGATCCCACATGCGGCCTTGAAACGCTTTCTCCGTGGATTCTCGGGCGACGAGGGCGAAATCGTCGACTTCGCAGCAGAATGTGGAGTGGCGCCAGGAATTGTCGTGGGCCGTCTCCAACACCTCGGCGCTTTGGAATTTAGCTCCATGAACCACCTCAAGTGCCGCTACGCTTGGAGTGCGGATATGTAGCTGTCTCCCTTCGGGTAACAGCATTTTTCGAAAAATCTGCCACCTGATACGTATCACTTTCTTGACGCAGATAGGGTGAGGCCCTATTTGCTGGCCATCGGCGAATCTCGCCGGCCACGTCAGGAGGGCATCATGGTTCAGGAAGCAGGGACCGGATCCAATCCAAGCAAGGCGCAGGGGCCAAAGTACTTCGTCACGATCGAGAACCAGGAATACCCTTGGGACAAGCCGACCATCTCCACCGAGGAGATCGCGGCGCTGGGCGGCTTCGACGCGAGCCAAGGGGTCATCGAGATCGATGCGGAGAATGACGAGCGGACGCTCGCTGTCGGCGAGGTCATTACGCTGAAGCCTGGCCACGGGTTCGGCAAGAAGTTCAAGTGGCAGCGCGGCTGATGAGGTCGCGACTTGCCGAGGAATATGCGCTGCTCCGGGAGAGTTTTCCCGGAGCGGTTCATCAGGAGCACAGCGGCAACGACTGGTTCCTGCTTCCCGCATACCGCTGTCCGCCTTCATGGCGAGAGAACGGTCAGCCGATCGACACCGTCCGTCTCGCATTCATGGTGAACTCAAGCTATCCGGGCCAGCAGCCCTACGCGTTTTTGGCCCCGCGAACCCTCACATTTAGCGGTACCACGCCCAACAACTTCGCCGACGTGCCGGACGGACACTGTCCCTTCGAAGGCGGGTGGGCACAGTTTTCCTGGTCGCCGAATTTCCCCTGGGAGCCGGAAGCGGAAGTCCGGTCAGGCGTCAATCTGCTCCACTGGGCGCGAAGCTTCGGTGAGCGCCTGAAGGAGGGCGTGTGATGACAACACTCCACATAAGTTCAGGGTCGCTGCGTTCGCTGTTCGACCACCTTCTTCCCACAGACGATGACCGGGAGCAGGCCGCATTCCTGTTTGCAACCCGGGACGAGGGGTCAGATGCTTTCACCGCGATTGACGCAATGCTGATCGGCCCGAGTGATCTCGCCGAGCAGCACGACGATTATCTCGAGCTTACCGACGAAGCACGAATTCGGGTGATCAAGCGTGCGCATGCGCTCGGTGCCTCGGTGGTCGAGCTGCACTCGCATCCCTTCCCTCTTCCGGCGGCGTTCTCGATGGCCGACCGGAGCGGTCTTCGGGAGACGGTGCCGCACATGTGGTGGCGCTTGAGAGGCCGTCCATATTTCGCGGTAGTCGTCGCGCCGGCCAGTTTCGACGCGCTGGTCTGGCTTGACAATCCTGAACTGCCGCAGCCGCTCGAGGCCATCGTTTGCGGCGATGAGCGGCTCACGCCAACAAACCTTAGCCTTGGGGGCTGGCGATGAACGCAGGTGAAGAACGATTCGATCGCAACATTCGGCTGTTCGGGCCCGAGGGGCAGGCGCGGCTGCGGAACACCCACGCAGTCATTGTGGGCACCGGCGGGCTGGGCAGTCCAAGTGTTCAGCATCTGGCCCTCCTGGGCGTTGGCGCGATCACCGCCATCGACGACGAGGATCTTGAGGAGAGCAACCGCAACCGCTTCGTCGGCGCGCGCGCATCAGATCCAGTCCCCGGTTCCGCAAAGGTGGACCTCGCCTGCCGACTGGCGAACGAAATCGACCCGTCAATCCGGGCGACGCCAATCAAAGCCGGTTTGGTTTCGAGCGCCGCCTTTCAGGCCATCCAGGCCGGCGACTTTATCTTCGGCTGTTTTGACCATGACGGACCTCGTGCGCTCTTGAATGAGCTCTGCCAAGCATACGCCAAGCCCTATATTGACCTTGCGTCGGACGTTCCCGAGCCCGGCGCCTACGGTGGGCGGGTGTTCGTCTCAACCGGCGGTGGAGGTTGCTTGAGTTGTTTCGGTGTCCTCGACCAGCAGCAGGTGCAAGCCTACTTCGCAGGCGAGGAAGAAGCTCAACGCCGCGACGATGCCTACGGCATCGACAAGACGTTGCTCGACGCGAAGGGCCCCTCTGTCTCGCCGGTGAACGGAGTAGTCGCGAGTCTCGGAGCGGTCGAGTTCATGGCGGCCGTAACCGGTCTGCGGACGCCGAAGCGTCACCTTACCTACCGTGCTGACCAGGGCCGGGTAGGCAATGTGAACGATAGGCCGAAGGCCAACTGCTACTATTGCCGTGTGCAATATGGACGGCGCGAGGCGGCGGACGTCGAGCGTTATCTTCGGGGGAAGCACCTTCGGTAAGTTGCAGATCGTGTCCTGCCTTTGACAGGTGCTGCGACCAACCATAGCTTCTTCCCGGGGGGAGCGTCGCCGATGACCACGATCTGGAGCCCGCATCAGGACGAACAGGTCCGCGACCACGAGTTGTTCAAAGATCGTTTCTGGGGTCGGCTTGTGACCGAAGTCAGCCAGGCCGCGGCAGGCAGCGCGTCCAACGAATACGAGCGAGAGGACAACATCCGGCGTGGCCTCGACGTTGTGGAGACGGCGGCAAGAGCCGTCGATCCGAACTGGTGGGATCGCAATAGCAAAAAGGGGGCTCTCGCGTGGCACCACCGCTCGAGGCCGACGCTCGCTGGCAAGAAGCACGCCGACCCGTACATCATTCGCCTCGATGTCGAAGAAGCCGCCGCCGGCTATCTTGCCCTGTCCTATCGCGTTGATGATCTCGATCGCTTGCTGACCGACATGCTCATGGCAGCGGAGATGTTCGCGTTCGCCGACGAGATGCAACCTCAGCTGACGCAGAAGCTCCCTACGGTGCTCTCCTGGTTGTGGAGCAATCTCAAGTCTCTCGTAATTGGCCTCTCGATTGCGGGCGTGCTCGCCTGGCTCGCACCCGAGGCCACCGTCGTGCTGTGGATGGCCGGGATCATCGCCGGCCTCACCCTCCTCGGTGCTGCTTTCTCCCTGGTGGTGTTCCCTTTCCTCTACCCAGGAATTCGGGCGCAGCGGCAGAAGTTCAACGCTACCATCATGGGGATGATTGACGCCTACGCTGCGCTGGACGGTGCACCCGCTTCGGTCTCCCACATTAGGAAGCTGGTAGACCGTGCCACTGACGCCGGTGTTGTCTGGCCTGCGCCTTTGATGGCGTTGCTCGACGACGTAGCCGATCGAAGGAAGGCGATCTAATCATCTGTCGATGCGAGATGATGCCATGTCTGGTGCGAACGGTACGCCTGCGGACCACTTGCACGACCGTGGTCGTGGCGTGCTGCACGCGCAGGCCGGTGCGCTGGACGCGATTATTCACGACCTGCACCTACTCGATCCCGATTTGGATAACATCGCGATTAGGGTCCCACTCCTAATGCTCCAAGCTGTGGGCGTGTCACTAGATAGCGTGCTCGCCCTGACCCGGAGCCGAGACATGGCCATCCGTGATGGCTTTGGCATCACGCGTTCAGCGGTGGAGACAGCGGTGAACGCCGCTTACATCGCGGTGGGCGGCGAGGCTATCGCGGAGCAGGCCGTTCGACATATGCGCCAGAAGCGGTGGCGCGACCTCAGCCGTGAAGCGAACATTGGCGGCTGGCGCATGAGCGTGAGGCGCGACATCGGGCTAACGCCGGACGATCTGCCTGGCCTCCCGGAGGCGCTGGAGGAGTACACGAACAAGCGGGGGCGAGAGATACGCGACTGGTCCACCGCCACTATCGAGGAGCGGATCGATGCTGTCACACAGCGGTCGAGGCGTGCGGGGCTTTGCGTCGGGGCAGCTGTCTTCGCGATTTACCGACCCTCCTCAGAGCTGCTGCACGGCACCTACTACGGGGTGAATTACTTCTGGCAGGGCAGCCGCGAGCGCCCCGCAAGAAGCCGAGCTGCCTTCGATCACCTTTGGTTACTCGAACACTTTGTCACGGTGCTGTCTGCGATGTTCTTCGGCACTAGCGGAGTCATAGACGCGATGGCCGCTGTGTTCGACCTAGCCGCGCACGCGAGCCGGCAGGATGAACTCGCCCGCGAGTTGACGCGGCTAATTGACGACATGAACGGCTTGGAAGAGGCGTAGGAACGTCCGCTTCGAGACGACGCTCAGGCATTGCTGAACGGCCGCGATTGTGAAGGATTTCGGATGCCGGCAGGCGTACGAAATCCTCCAATGTAGGAACCCGCGGGTGCGGAGCGCGGCGCTATGGGGTTTTGAGATTCCGGCTGCTGACAGCGGCTCGACGCCGGATGGTCTGGCGTGGCTCGGCGGCAATGAGAGCAGCGACCTGGCGCACCGGCGGCGGCATGATCCGGCCTCGCGATCGGTCGTGGAGGCCTGGCCGGACGTCCTTCGAAGCGAGAGAGACGACTGGGGCGGTCGGCTGGAGCGCTACCGCAGCAGCATCGAGGTGGAACAGGCCGTGCCGGGTCACGGCGCCTTCTCCCGGGCGAGCGCGACCACCGGGGGCGGTGGGCGCTTCTGGCGCCATCGCTCGAAACTGTCGATGATGCGCATGCGTCCGCCGCAGCAGGGACAGGGCGGCAGCGGCGCGGGCTGATCCGCTGGTGGCGGTTCGGACGGCGGTGCCACTGGGAGGAGCTCGCGGGCACGGGCGATGCTCTCCTTGCGGGAGGCGCTGGCGAGCAGGCCGTAGTGGCGGATACGGTGAAAGCCGCGGGGCAGCACGTGGAGCAGGAAGCGGCGGATGAACTCGTCGGCGCCGAGCGTCATGGCGCGGTAGCGCTCCGCGCCGGTGCGGCGATAGTCTTTGAAGCGGAAGGTGACACCGCGCTCGTCGAAAGAGATCAGCCGCCGGTTCGAGATGGCGACGCGGTGGGTGTAGCGGGAGAGATAGGCGAGCACCGCCTCGGGCCCGGCGAAGGGCGGCTTGGCATAGACCACCCACCTTTTCTTCCGGACGGGCGCCAGGTGGCGCAGGAATGCTCGCCGGTCGCTGAGGGCGGCCAGCGCTCCGAAGAAAACGAGCCGGCCGGTCTCGTGCAGGGCATTGAGGCGGCTGAGGAAGAGGCGTCGGAAGAGCTTGCCGAGCACCCGGACCGGCAGCAGGAAGCCGGCGCGCGAGGAGACCCAGCGCTGCCCGTCGAGCGAGATGCCGCCGCCCGGCACGATCATGTGGACGTGCGGATGATGGGTCATCGCCGATCCCCAGGTGTGCAGGACTGCGGTGATCCCGATGCGGGCGCCGAGATGCCTCGGATCGGCGGCGATCGTCATCATCGTCTCCGACGCCGTCCGGAGCAGCAGGTCGTAGACGGCCGCCTTGTTGTGGAAGGCCACGTCGGCGACCTCGGCCGGCACCGTGAAGACGACGTGGAAATAGCCGACCGGCAGCAGGTCGGCCTCGCGCTCGGCGAGCCAGGCGCGAGCCGCAGCGCCCTGGCATTTTGGGCAGTGCCGGTTGCGGCAACTGTTATAGGCAATCCGGAGGTGGCCGCAGTCCTCGCAGCCCTCGACATGGCCGCCGAGAGCGGCGGTGCGGCAGGCCTCGATCGCCGACATGATCTTGAGCTGGCCCAGGCTCAGATGCCCGGCATGACGTGAGCGGTATCCCGGCCCGGCGCTGCGGAAGATATCGGCGACCTCGAGCGAGGCGCGCACGGGCTGTCAACCGGCGGGCTCTCTCCCCTCCATCACGGCCGCAAGCCGCTCGAGCGGGCCGGTAACCGAGCGGATCGTCCGCGTCGCGACCTTGGCGTAGAGCGCCGTCGTGTCGAGCTTGCTGTGGCCGAGCAGCACCTGGATGACGCGAATGTCGACATCCTGGTCGAGGAGGTGGGTGGCGAAGCTGTGCCGCAGGGTATGCGGAGTGACGCGCTTGCGGATCCCTGCGGCCTCGGCGGCCTCGTGCACGGCGCGATTGAGCTGACGCGTCGACAGCGGATCGGTGTAGCTGCGCCCGGGAAACAGCCATCCGTGCGGCAGCAAGACGCTGCGGCGCCTGCCCTCACGCCACCACAGCCGCAGCAGAGCCAGCAACTGGGGCGACAGCATCGCGTTACGATCCTTGCGGCCCTTGCCCTGCTCGACCCGGATCAGCATCCGCGTGCTGTCGATGTCGTCGACCTTGAGCGTGGCGACCTCGGAGACCCGCAGCCCGGCCCCGTAGACGGTGCCGAGCGCCGCCCGGTACTTGAGGCCGGGCGCCGCCTCGAGCAGGCGACCGACCTCCTCGACGCTGAGCACGGTCGGGAGCTTGCGAGCATAGCGGGTGAGCACCAGCCGCCGTGCCAGATCCGGCCGATCGAGCGTCACGCTGAAGAAGAAGCGCAGTGCCGACACTGCGCTGTTGACGGTGGGCGCCTGCGCGCCGCTCTCGGCCTGGTGAACCTGGAAGCGACGGACATCCTCGGCCGTGGCCGTGTCGGGAGGCCGCCCCAGGAAAGCGGCGAAGCTGCGCACGAACCGGATGTAGTCGCGCTGCGTGCCCTCGCGCAGGCCGCGCATCGCCATGTCCTCCAGCATGCGCTGGCGGAGTGGGCTGATCGGACGGGGGAACTGTGTCGTCATTGCGTCTTCCTCTCGAGCTGAAGGGTGACCCCTCAGGCTCGGAGGACGACTCCGATGCGCTCAAGCAATATCGATGACCCGCTGCCTCACCGCTCGCGCCAATCCCGCGCGAGCGGGTTCGTACTTTGGCGCATTCTAGCCCGGCTGCTTTTCGGCTGGAGCTGGGCGCGAGCCGACTGGCAGCTTTCAACGATCGCTCGCGGCAATAGCTGCCGTTCGCAACCGGGACAGAGGGTCGACAGCTAGCGAGCCCTTTTTAGCCTGTCGAGGCTAGGGCGCGAACTCCTGCGCCCAACAAAATTGAGCCGCATCTCACGGAGACCTCATCCGGAAGAAGTTCTACGATGTTGCTAGCATCAGATCATGCCGTGCGACTGCGGCTCTTAGGTAAGGTCGGCGATGGAGGCGTTCGGTTCATTTATCGCGCCAATCAAGAAGCTCGAGAGTCGACGGGCGATGCTCAGCTAGAGGTAATTCACATTCTAAATTTGACTAAATACGACGCCGGTGCCGATCTGTTCGAACGAGTCGCAATAAGAGTGCTCGTATGATCGGCGCTGGGATCGAGCGCCCCCGCACCACCGGCACGCCTGCTCAAGTAGCTCACCCATCAGTTGGATCACGCATCGCCCCCCGCCCCCCCCTGTCCTGGGGCACACCGCGCCGGAGAGCCTCTTCAATCCAAGATGGAGCAAAGTTGGCGAGCGTCCATTCCGCAGATGTCCTGACCCGAGCCTCCTGGCTTGTTTAGCACCGCTCTCAGACCGATCGCGTGCGCTAAGCGGAAGAGCGTCCCGCGAGCGGGAGGCGAACCAATCCGCTATCGGCCCCGTAGCGGGCGAGCTCGGGGCGCTGAAGAGAGGTTCCCCCCTCGTGTCGACGACTGGGCCGGAGTGAACTCAGGTGCTCTGTCGGACGTTGCCGGTGGAGAACTCCACCTCGCGCCGCCGATCAATTTGCCGCCGGTAAACAACAGGAACAGATATGCCCTTGTACATCCTGCCAGGCATCCTTCTCGCCAAGGCGCTGCAGCCGACGGCGGTTACCGAACGCCCTCTCGTGATCACCGTCCCCGCGGCAGTGCTGAATCCAGGCTACTGGAACGTCCCCGTGAAGATCTGTGGAAAGGTTGTGTTAGACGGCATGGCCGAGCAGGTGGCATTGCGCGGGTCCGATCAGAGGCTGCGGATCGCCCCTGCTGCGAAGGGGCTTCCGAAAACAGGTGTCGAAGATTGCCTCACCGGTGTGGTTCGCCGGACCGATACCGAGCAGCGGCCTTCCGGCGCACGAGCAGACACACCGCCGACGGCCGCGAGCCGCGATCTCATCTTCCGCCTGTGCTCGACTCAAGCCGACTGCGTCGAATGACCTTGTCTGCCGGCACTCGCTCGCCTTTCACCAACCACTCCACGGCCGGCGCGTACTTCATTGTTACGCAGCGTTAGCGAGACCATGCTCGAGCGCGACGCCGAAGCCAAAGCGTCCCGGTCGCAAGCGCGGGAAGACTTGAGAACCTGCGCCGCCCCCTCCGCAACGGTAAAGCAAAAGGAACAAGCGTGCGTCCACCGGCGCGTCCGGCCAGCTGCCCGCTGATGGGTCGCATCAGTGTTAGTTTCTGTAGACAACGGAACCGGATGGTCCCACCATCACCCAACGGTGAATGCTCCCGCCTTGTCGCTCGGTGAGCCCGCAGGCGGGACGAACATGATCCATGCGAGGCATTCTTAGCCGATGGGAGGAGGCATGATCGAGCTCAGTCACCATAAAGCCATGCTACGGGAATGCTCCATCCCTGCAGCGCTTGAAGTCGTCGGGGAGCGCTGGTCCTTCCTGATTCTGCGGGCCGCTTTCAATGGCTTGTCTCATTTCGAGGAGTTCCAGCGTACCTTGGGTATCGCCCGCAACATTTTGTCCAGTCGTCTAGTGCGCCTTGTTGAAAACGGTGTACTGGACCGGGTGTGTGACAAGACTGACCGCCGCAAAGTCGAGTACCGCTTGACCGCAAAAGGAGATGCACTCCTCCCCGTGGTCATCGCAATCCGCCAATGGGGCGAACAGTGGGTGCGAAGGGGTGAAAGCCAGCTCGTTCTCGTCGACGTCAGGGACAGACTTCCAATTGCGCCGATCGAAGTCCGCGCGGCGGATGGACGAAAGCTGATGGGGTGGACGCCCCCCGACGGCATCGATGTGCCAAAGTGGAGGTGTTGAAACACCACTGAGGGAGGCGTCCGTGTCGGAAGTTACCACAATCGGTCTGGATATCGCCAAGAGTGTTTTTCATGCGCATGGCGCAGATGCGCGCGGTACGCTGGTGTTCAGCCGCAAGCTCACGCGCGGCAAGCTGCTCGACTTCTTCGCGGGGCAGCCGCGATGCATTGTAGCGCTGGAGGCGTGCGGCGGTGCGCATC
>NZ_SPDV01000010.1 GCF_004564275.1 Sphingomonas parva (ex Maeng et al. 2020) | reverse complement strand
TCGACGAACTGGTAGAAGGTCGGCGTGAAGCCCAGCTCGAGCATCGACAGCCGGGTCGGCACCCGGATAAGGCCGGTCGTCCCGGCGCCCGGTTTCTGATCGTTGATGATCTTGGTGAGCGCGCTCTTGTCGCCGCCGGTCATTGCCTCGTCCGCGGCGATATAGGCCTCGGCTTCCGCCACCGTCATCAGCTCGAAGCCGAAGAAGATCCGGCTGTCGTCGAACGTCTGGTTGCCCTTCTCGTCGTAGATGAGGCGCAACCCGCCCATCATCTCCGCGACCTCGATCGAGCTCGCGTCCAGCTGGACCTGACCCTCCGCAATGGCCAGTGCCATCTGTCGGATCATGTCGCCCATCGGGACGTTCAGTAGTTCCTGGCCGATTGCCATGTCGGTCTCCTTCCTCAGGCGGGAGCTTGTGGGGGTTCACTCAATTTGCGCAGGATCTTGTCGAGCTGGTCGGGCACCGGCAGCGAGACGAGCCGCGCCGCGATCGAGCTCGTCCCTTCTGCGCCGACCGAGAATTTGCGGGCGTAGGAGACGTTGACGGTGGCCGCCGCCATCACCACGCCGACGTTGACCCCGACGGTGGCGCCCGCGCTGATCGCGAAGTCGGTCGTCTCCGTCATCGAGAAGCTGAGCTTCGCCTCCACCGTCGCCTCGGTGAAAGCGTAGAAGGTCGGCGTGAAGCCGAGGGTGAGCAGATTGTAGCTCTCCTCGCCGATCTCGACCTCGCTGGTCGCCATCGCCGCCGCGGTCTTGATGCTGTTCTCGTCCAGCGCGCGCTGGGCGTCGGCGACGGCGATACCGAGGCGCTCGATGATCTGCGGCAGCGGCGCCGAGATCAGCTGCTGGGTGACGGAGACGGTCTCGGTCATGGCGTCGGCGCCGGCGACGGAGTGGGCGTCGGAGTCGGACTAGGAGCCGGCGTCGGGGTCGGCTCGAGGAACTTCTTGATCTCGTCCAGGAACTCGACGGGCGCCGGGACGGCCACCAGGCGGGCGGTGATCGAGCTGTTGCCGTTGACCGATTGCTCGAACTGGCGGCTGGTGCGGTAATCTACCGCGACGCCGACGGCGAGAGTGACGTTCGGCTTGTCCTTGCTGGCGGTCGGGCCCGCCGGCGTGATCGCGGCAAGCGGCTTCGTCACCGACGCGCCGTCCGCGGCGGAGAGCTTGATGTCGTCCGAGGAGAGGGTGAGCAGGTCGATCGTGACGACGTCGTCGGCCCTCGCCAGCAGCACGACCGAGCCGCGCCGGGTGGCGCGCGCCTTGTGGGTGTCGCTGCCGTCGTTGATCGCCTTGGCGAGGTTGAAGGCGAACGCCTGGGGCGAGCCCGCCGCGAAATTGTCGGTGCCGTTGTTGACCGCGTCGGGCTTGATGTCGATCGCGGTCAGGGGATCGCCGATCTTGAGCTTGGTCGCGTCGACGGCCTGGGCGGTGAACGCCCTCACCAGGATGAAGCCGTTGCCTTCGCCGCTGCTGGTCTTGTCCGGCAGCGGCGTCGCCTGCAGCTGGCTGGTATCGCTGTCGACGATGATGAACAGGTCCGTGCTGCCGGCCAGCGTGATCTCGGCGCGGCGGAACTGCGCATTGTCGGTGTTCTGCGGCGCATCGTTCCAATGCGTTTCGCCGCCGCTGGTGACCGACTTGATCTGTGCGTCGGTGACCTTGAACGCGCGAAGCTGCTTGGCGACGGCGTTGGCGCGGTTCTGGCCCAGGTCCTTGTTGTTCTTTTCCGTATCCCGGGTGTCGGCGTAACCGGTGATGTCGACGTTGAGATTGCCGGCCTGGATCAGCCGCGCGACGAGCTCGAGCTCTTCCAGCGCCGCCTTCTTGATCACCGAGCTGCCGGTGTCGAACAATGCGATACCGAGTGCGCCTGGAGCGTCCGGCGCGTTCGAGCTGCCGCCGGGATCGCGCGAGAGCTTGGCCTTGAAGCCGCCGAGCGCGTTGATCTGCGTCACCACCTTGCGGGCGTAGAGGAGCTTGTTGGCCTCGCTCGACACCTCGGTCGACTTGTCGGCGGCGAGGACGAACGTCTCCTTCTGATTGGGCGCCGGAGTCTCGATGATGCGGATGATTCCCGAGCTGCTCGCCGCGGTCGGCAGGAACGCGACCGCACCCGGCGTCAGGATCGGGTTCTTGGCGCTGGCCGGGTCGAGCTCGGCGGCGACCGATTTGTGCGTGCTGTTGACATAGGCCCGTTCGAACTTGCCGGTCGGGCTGCGCAGCTTGACGGCGAGTGCCTCCCCTGCGGCCTCGAGGTCGGCGCCGGCGGCATCGGTCTTGGTCCCGTCGACGGTGACGCTCGCCGGCAGCTTCTTCAGCGTGACCTGCGCCTCGCGTGCCTTGGCCGAGCCGGAGGTGCCGCCGCCGAGGCCGAAATCGACCTTGGCCCCGATCCCGAACGCGCTCGCCTTGCCCACCTTCATGGTGAGCTGCATCGAGACCGAGAGATCGGCATGCTGATAATGGTAGAAGGGCGGGGAGAGGCCGAGCTGGAGCAGCGACTTGTTGTCGAGGCCCTCCCGCTTCTCGGCATATTCGCCGATCTGGGAGATCGAGTTCACGTCGAGCGCCTTCTGCGCGTCGGCGATGCTCAGGCCCAGCGCCTTGATGAAATCGGCGACGCTCGCCTCGGCGAGAATCTGGCCGGGGGTCATCGTCTCGATCGGATTGACGTCATCCGCCATGGAAAATCTCCCTGCTCGATACCGGCACATCGATGGCGCGGGTGGCGTCGACCGTGTCGGGACGCACCGCCCAATAAGCGTGTCTGCGCTGCGCCTCCGCCAGCCGGCCCGGGCTGATCTCGAAGCCGCGCTTCATCCAGTCGAGCAGCAGCGCGGACAGGGGCTGCCCTTCGGGGCCGGCGAGCTCGATCACCTGCTGGAGGGTGGCCTCGGCCTCTGCGCGCAGGCCGGCCTTGAGCTGGGCGACGCCGACCCGCTCGAGCAGGGACGCGCGGTCGCGCCTGTGGAACGGCGTGTCTCCGGCCTCGGCGGCGGCATCCGCCGCGCGACCGGCCAGATCCTGCACGTTAACATGGTCGGAGAGATGCTCCAGGCTTTCGAGCACGCATTGAAGGTAATGGCGGCCGAACAGCTGCGGCGCCTGCGCGGAGTGTGCGAGGCGCAAAGCCTCGCGATAGCGGTTCAGCGCTTCCTTGTGCCTGCCGTTGACCGCAAGCAGCTTGCCGGCCTCCGCAATCCCCATGTGCAGCCGGTGACGGTCGGGATTGGGATCGTTCATGCCGCGCGATCCGGAGCCTGGAACTGGCTGACGTCGGCGCCGGCGGCTTCAAGGCGGTGCCGCGCCAGCCGGGCGCGCGGCGCGGGGAGCGGCGGGAGGCGGAGCGGCAGCGCCGCGGCCGTGTCGATGCCGAGCAACGCCAGCGCTTCCGGCGGCCCGCTGTCGACGACCAGCACCTGTTCGGCGAAGGTGGCGAGGCGGGCGGTCACCGCGAGTCCGTGGGCGGCATAATCGAGCAGCCGCGCCTCGACTCTCTCGTGGGGAATACCGTCCTCGACGACGACCGGAAGCAATCCGGCGAGCTCCGGAAGCGCCTCGGCGGGGACGCCGGCCAGCGTCTCGAGCGCCGCCGCGGTCGGCTCGTCCACCGCCGCGATGCCGGTCAGCACCATTTCGAAGCGGAGGAACGCCTGGTTGACCAGCCGCGCCCCGGGCGTTCCGGCCAGCCGTCGCCACAGCCGGTTCGAATCCTCGTGATTGAGGTCGAGCGCGACGAGCCCGCCGTTGTCGGCCGTGCCTGATGCGCCGACCACCGCCTCGACCGCGGCCCGGGTGCCGGCGTCGAGCCCGCCGGCGAACAGCGCGTAACGCGAGGTCGCCGGATCGGCGGTGGCGAGCCGCAGCGCGCCGGGCGGCAGGCGCCGCGCGAACGCCTCTACCGTCGCTGCGCTGACATTGCCCATGATCACGCCGGGCGGCGTCATCAGGAGTTCGAGCGCCTCTTCCTGCGGGAGGCCGAGGAACTCGGCGATCACGGCAGTGGCGGCATCCGCCAAGGCCGGATCGTCGATCTCGGCGGCAAGATCGAGCGCCGGGCCGGCGTCCAGCGCGCCGCCGCCGGGTACGATGTCGAGCGTCAGGCCGAGCTCGGCGAGGGAGGCGACCAGCCGACGGGCGGTGCCAGGCTCCAAGCCGGCGAGCAGCCGTGCAGGCGCGCGGTAGATTGCGGCGACCACCGCCTCGATCGGAACGCCGAAGAGCTCGGCCATCACGGATGCGGCGCGCGGCTTCGCACGGCCAACGTCGCGGATCACGATGTCGACGACGCCGGTCGACGTGCCCTCCGTGGCGGGACCGAGAGCCGGGGGGTGCCCGGGCAGGTCGCTTGTGCTGCGCGCATCCGCTGGGTTTCCAGGCCCTTCAGCCGATGCGATACTCAATTCTACCTGATCCATGCGACTAATTACCCCGCGCGCCGACAATAGCTCGTTGTTCCGGCGCATCCTTCAAAGGACGTCCGGGAATGTCATAGACGATGACATTCATCTATTGTCTGAAACTCGACAGGTCCCCGCCTGTGACTTCCCCAGCCGCATCAATTCGGCGCTGGACGAGCCACGTAGCTAGCCCATGATTATCATGAGGTCTGGAATGACCATAAGGCAGATTGGTCCAGAGTGGCGCCGCCTCGGTCCAACTTCACTCTGGCAAAGCAAATAGCTTCGCGGAATCAGACCTTTCGAACCGGCTGGCGAAGCAGCGTCCTCAGCTTCGAAGCGTGCGTCCGGCGGGGATCGCTGAGGTAGATCTCGTGGTGAGGGCCGGCGAAGCCGTAGCCCCCTTCAGGCATGATCTCGTCGTGCAGCCGCGCGAGCAATGGTCCTTCGTCGTCGTAGCTGCCGATGTGCAGCGCCTGCAGTGAAAGCCCCTCGTGCAGAGTCTTCAGCCGGAGCGTGGCGGAGACCTTGCCCAGCTTCGCCTCGCTCGCCGCCCTGGCGCGATCGAAATCCGCCTCTTCGACATGGTCGGGGACCATGATCATCATCGTCCAGTCCCATTCGTCCTTGCGGCGGGCCGTGAAGCTGGCCGGGTCCGTTGCCGACCAGAGACCCTCGAGAGGCGGCACGACGAAGTCGCGACGGCGTGCCTTGCAGGCGAACTTGATCGCAAAAGCGGTGGCGAACAGGCTCTGGACGGCAAGCGGATAGTCCGGGGTGCCGTTCGGATCACCATGACCGTCGGCCATCAGGTAGCGGACAGGCGGGACGTCGAGCGCCACGAAACGGCCGACCGGCGCCGTGAACAGCGGCTTGCGGGCCTTCTTGAGGTCGATCTTCTCCATCGCCGCCACCCCTTTCCCGCGGCGCCCGGCGGCACCGCTCCTGCTGCGGGCGCAGGGACATTGCCCATCCGCCGGAGCGGGGGCAAGCGAGGCGTTCAGGCGCCCGCCGCCGGCTCCGCGGCGCAGTCACCCTCGGCCAGCACCTTGACGTGCGGATAGGGCATCACGAGCTTGCCGTCCGGTGCCGCCGTGAAGGTCACCTGGGTTGGATAGGCGAACTCGACGCCCATCTCGGCGAAGCGGCGCATCATAGCGATCATGATCGCCTCGCGTACCGCCATGAACACGGCCATGTCGGCCGCGTCGACGTGGAAGATGAACTCGAAATCGATCGACGAGGCGCCGAACTGGAAGGCGTGGGCGCGGTCGAAGGCGGCCAGCGGCTGGCGCTCGACGATCGCCTTCAGCTCGCTCCCGATCTGCGCGATCGTGTCGGGCGGCGTCTGGTAGGTGATGCCGAACACCATGACGGCACGCCGCCGTTCGAGCTTGGCCCAGTTCTGCAGCTGCGTCTTGAGCAGCTCGGTATTGGAGACGACGATCTGCTCGCCGTTGAGCGCGCGGATCCGGGTGCTCTTGAGGCCGATCTTCTCGACGGTTCCCGTGAAGGTCGCGAAGGTGATCGTGTCGCCGCGCCGGAACGGGCGGTCGAAGATGATCGACAAGGCCGCGAACAGATCGCTGAAGATTCCCTGCGCGGCGAGGCCGATGGCGATGCCGCCGATGCCGAGGCCGGCGACCAGGCCGGTGACGTTGACGCCGAGATTGTCCAGGATGACGATGATGGCGATCGCGAACAGCGCGACCGTTACCAGCAGCCGCACGATCCCCATCGCGGAGGAGAGGGTGGAATGCTCGTCGTCCACGCCGGCGCGATGCTGGACGTAGCCGAGGATGAGCTCGCGGCCCCAGATCGCCGCCTGGATCGCCGCGGCGATGACGAACAGGAAGTGGATCGCGCCGAGGATCGCCGGCGGAGTCTCGGCGTGTTCGGCGACCAGCTCGAACGCCGAGAGGACGATGAAATAGCCTTTGGTTTGCACCACCACCCTGGCGAAGATCACCGGCCAATGCGCCTCGCCTTCGCGGGTCGTCATGCGCCGCACCAGCCGTGCGCCGAGCGCGCGCACGCCGAACAGGGCAAGCGCGATGAGCAGCCCGACCGTTCCGGCGATCAGAATGTCTACGGCGTTGTTCGAGATCCAGCTGCTCGCCTCGTTGGCAAGGTTGCCGGTGGTCTGGCTGAGGTTCTGCGCGGCTTCGCTGACGCCGTTGCTCTGGTTGCTCATGGGGGCGGCTTTAGCGGGAAGATCGGGCAGGGTCCAAGCGCGCGATGCGCGTCAGGCGGCCTCGGCTTCCGTCTTCCTCCGTGTCTCGGCCGCGACCTCGGCCTCGGCGGCGGCCTTGCTCTTGCCCTTGGCGCGCGACCGGCGCTGCACCTTCGCGTCCACCTTGACCTGCTCCTTGGGCAAAGCGTCGAGAAACTCGATCAGCCCGCGCTCGGCGGCCGACAGGTGGCGGGTGGCACGGGGCAGCTTCGTCTCGCCGATCGCCCCGGCATCCTTCGCCGCCTCGATCAGCGCCGGATGGACGTAGGACTTGCGGCTGATCGCGGGTGTGTTGCCGAGCGCCTCGGCGACCGGCTCGATCACGCTCTTGAGCTTGACCGTGCCGTGCTTCTCGATCCGCTTCAGCATCTCCTCGAACGCGATCACGCTGGCGCCCCAGGTGCGAAAGTCCTTGGCGGTGAAATCGTCGCCCATCGCCTCCTTGATATAGGCGTTGACGTCGCTCGAGGTGACCGGACAGACCGCGCCGTCCTCACCGAGATATTCGAACAGATTCTGCCCGGGCAGGTCCTGCGTCCGCTTGGCGATCCGGCTGAGGTTGCGATCGGCAATCGTCACCGTCCGCTTGATGCCATGCTTGCCCGTGTAGGTGATCTTCAGCCGCCCCCGCTCCACCCGGGCATGGCGGTTGCGCAGGGTCGTCGCGCCGAAGCTCTTGTTCTCCTTGGCATATTCCTCGTTGCCCACGCGCATCCGAGTTTCGTCGATCAGCCGCACGACGGCGGCGAGGACGGTCTCCCGCGCCGTGGGTTTGCCGGCGAGATCGGCCTCGACCCGCTTGCGCAGCTTGGGCAGCGCGCGACCGAAATGGGCGAGCCGTTCATATTTGCGGCTCTCCTGCTGCTCGCGGAAGGCGGGGTGATAGCGATATTGCTTGCGGCCGCGCGCGTCCCAGCCGACCGCCTGGATGTGCCCTTCGGGATTAGGGCAGAACCAGCAGCGCTCATAGGCCGGCGGCATGCCGACCGCGTTTAGCCGGTCGATCTCGTCGCGGTCGGTGATGCGGCTGCCGTCCGGCGCGAAGTACATCCAGTAGCGCCCCTGCCGCTTGCGCGTGATGCCGGGGCTGCTGTCGTCGACGTATCGGATCATCCCGCCCTAAGCGCCCCGCCGCGGGCTTCGTTCCGCCGGCGCGCGTGCGACGAGCCCCGGAAAGGCGCCCTCACACCGTCGCGGGCTGGTCGAGCGTGGTCGGACGCCCCCAGCCGCGCGCCTTCGCTCCGGCGCGTTCCGCCTGCTCGCGCCGGGCGACGACCAGGGCGAAGCCGGTCTGCACGCCGAGCATCAGCAGCACGAACGGAATGAGGGCGATGGCCGAGAACAGGGCGCCGACCAGATAGATGATCTGGAAGTGCTGGAGGGCCGTGGCGAGCGAACCGATCCACGCCTTGTCGCCTGCCGCTTTCGCATAGCGGCGGCGGATCCTCTCCATCTTCAGCAAGGCGGACGCATGGATGATCAGGAACAGGAGCAGGCCGGGATAGCCTTGCTCCCCCAGCATCTCGAAATAGGCGCTGTGCCAGGCGCGACCCTCGTCGACCAGCTTCATCTGGACGACGCGCTCGACCCCGCCCTCGTGGACGACCTGGGTCGTCTCCACCTCGAGCCGGTTGATGTGATAGGCCGCGAAACCGCCGCCGGTCGGATGCTCGCGGGCGAAGTCGATCGTCCATTTCCACACCGCGAGGCGCGAGCCGGCCGAGCTGTCGGAAGCATAGCCTTGGATGAGGCCCATCCGCTCCTGGAAGCTCTGCGGCAGCAGCGGCACCGACAGCATGCCGGCGAAGGCGACGAGGCCGAGGTAGACGAACCGGCGTTTGACGTCGCGCAGCATCAGCACGGCGAGCGCGGCGATGCAGACGAGGCCGGTGCGCGCCTCGGTGCCGATCGGGATCAGCAGGCAGGCGAAGATCAGGGCCCAGCAGAAGTATTTCATCATCAGACCGGGGCCGCGCGCGGTGCGCGTCGGCGGGATGCCGGCGGCGGTTTTCACCGCGGCCGGCGCCGGCGGGAAGATCGTGCCGTGCCGGGTGAACCAGACGATGATCGGCACCAAGGCGATCGCGAAGGTGGAAATGATGCTTCCTTCGTAGAGCCCGGTATTGTTGTCGACCATCAGGTTCAGCCGCCCGTAGCCGCCGCCGCCGGCGAGCGTCTTGATGCCGGCCGAGATGATGATCACGCCGGCCGAGAGGACCAGGAAGAGGAGGGCCGCCTCGATGCGCAGACGGGTGCGGACCACGAAGGGGAGGAAGGCGGCGAACAGCAAGGCCTTCCATACCCAGTCCCATTTGTGGAGCGCCGCCTCGGCGGGTCCCACCGCGTTCTGCGTGGTCCACCAGGCGTAGACGACGAGCAGCCCCGCCAGGGCCTGGAACAGGGTGATGCGAGTGCCCTTCTTGCCGTCGAGGAGCAGCCAGCCGCCGATCGCGAGGGCGGCGACGATCATCGACAGCGGCAGGCTGTTCAGCAGGTAATAAGAGATGCGCTGGGGCGAGACCGTGTCTACGTAGATGTAGGCGAGCGTGAACAGGAACGGCCGTCGCGCGCCGAGCGTCAGCAGACCGAGCAGGAAGAGGACGATGGCGACGTCACGCACGGTCGGCGTTCGCCTTTCCGCGCAGCTTCGCCCAGGCGGCGGCCGGGCCACGTGTCGTCTCCGCCGGCGCGCCGTCGTCGTCGAGATCGCGGCGGAAGAGGATCCGCCAGGCGCCGAGCAGCATCAGCCCGTGGGTCAGCGCCAGGACGAAATTGTCGATCACTCTCTCTGCCCTCGGCTGTCTGTCCCATGGCGGTGTAGAGGCGCGCGGTTGACGGCCCGTTAAGCCTGGCCGGCCGGACGCCAAATCTTAAGCTTCGCGCGCTAGGAGCCACGCCATGGGTGCCCTCTTCGTCGTCAGGACCAGCGACCCCGGATTCGCGGCTTCGGCGCTCGCCGGCGCCCGCGACCAGTTCGCGCGCCATGGCCTTGCTGCACCGGCCGAGCGTGCGGTGCCCGGCTGGCGCGTGCTCCACGCGCCTCACGTCCTCGGCGGACCCGAGACCTTCCTCGAGCAGGGCGAGGATTTCGTTGCGGTGGCCGGCACGCTGACCTGCGACGGGAGGATCGGGCGCCCGGCGCTCGCGGCGCTGCTCTCCATGGATCTTTCCCACGGGCCGGACTGGGCGCGGCTGGGCGGTCAGTTCGCCGCGCTCGTCCATCGTCGCGGACGAACCTTCCTGTTCACCGACTATTTCGCCGCCTTCCAGCTCTTCCGCGATGACGACGCGCGGCTCTTCTCGACTTCCTTCCTCGCCGCCGCGGGCGCGCTGCCGACCCTCAGCTTCGATGCCCAGGCGGTGTACGAAATGGCCTTCAACGTCGTGCCGATCGGCGACGACACCGTCTTCAACGAGCTGAAGCTGCTCGGCCCGGAGGCGATGGTCGAGCTCGGCCGCGACGCGGCGCATGTTCATCCCCTCGCCAAGCCGCTGCCGGACGCGCCGGTCGAAACGGCGGAGAGCGGCCGGATCGAGGCGCATCGCGATCGGCTGTCCGCGGTGGTGCAGGCCCATAGCGAGCCGTTCGGCGATCGGATCTGCTGCCCGCTGTCGGGCGGGCTCGATTCCCGCCTCGTCCTGGCCGCGCTGCGCGCGGCCGGCCGCAAACCCAACGTCTATGTCTACGGCCGCCCCGGCAGCGAGGATGTCGACATCGCCCTGAGGATCGGAGCGTCCCAGGGCTTCGAGGTCGAGTGGGTCGACAAGGGCGCGTTCCGCCGACTCCTACCCGACGCCTTTCCCGAGCAGGTGGAGCGCAACTTCCAGGACTATGACGGCCTGCCCGTCTATGGCGAGATCTTCGAAAGCGGCGCCAACGCCGCGGCGCGGGACGCGCGGCACCCCGGCGGCGCGCTCTCCGCCTCCGGAGGTTGCGGCGAGATCTATCGCAATTTCTTCTATCTGCCCGACCGGCCGGCGCCAGCGGCAGCGATAGCCCGCACCTTCTTCGCCCGTTACGACCGCCGCGACCTGACCGAAGCGTTCGGCGAAGCCGGCTTCCTCCGGGCTGTGGAGGACAAGATCCTCGCGGCGCTCGGCCGGCCCGGCGATCGAGGCGCGCTGCCGCGTCCGCTGATCGAGCAGATCTACCCGCGCGTACGCTGCCGCTCCTTTTTCGGCCGCGAGATCAGCCTGGAAGGGCGGCATGGGCCCTATCTGATGCCCTTCCTCGACCATCGTGTCGTCGCCGAGGCCATGACCCTGCCGATGCGAATGAAGCATGCCGGCCGGTTCGAGGCGAAGCTGCTCGCCGCGATCGATCCCGATCTGGCGCGGCTGCCCTCCGCCTACGGCCACCATTTCGCCGAGCCGCCCGGCGCGCGCCATCTCTTCTCCGAATGGTCGAGCCGTATCCGCCCGGCCTGGCTGCGCCAGAAGAGCTACGCCCTCCAGCGCCGCCTCCGCCGTGCGGCGCCGCAGCGCAGCGGTTACCTCGCCGACGACTTCCTCGGCCGCGTCATCGATCTCGATTTCCCGGCGATGCGCCGCTTCTTCCGCATCGGGAACGTCGCCGACGACGGCATGCTGATGCGTATCGCCAACCTGGAATATCTGGCGGCGCGGCTCGGCTCCAGGGTGCGGGGCTAGCGCCCCTCGACGCCGCTCACGCCGCGGCCGAGCCGGTTGTTGCGCACCACCAGCCGGTCCCCGGCCCAATCGCCGACGAAGGCCGTCTCGTAGGTCACTCCAGGGGCGAGCGAGACGTCATTGTCCTCGATCACCAGGCCGTCCGAGGAATGCGCCTTTCCTTCCGCGGCAACGGCGATCATCGTGCTGTAATTCTCCTTGCCGCGGCCGTTCACGAAGGTGTTGCGGGCGATGCGCCCGGTCGCGCCGCCGGAAAGGTCGATCATGTAGTTGGTCGCGCTTCCCTGGCTGTCGTCGAAGCTGTTGCCGATCACCTCGATCTGCGGTGCGCGGCTCTTCAGATAATGGCCGCCGGTGCCGCGCTCGAAGCGCGAGTTGGTCACCTTCAGAGCACCATATTCGCCGATATAGAGGGCGTGCGCGCCGGTGCCGTCGGGATGCTTGCCAAGACCGCTGAACGTCGCATGGTCGATGGTGATGCGGCTCCCGCCGTCATTGGCCGAGAGGATGCCGCACTGGCCGTTCGAGAAGACGGTCCAGGCGACGCTGAGATTGCCCTGCTCGATGCGGATGCCGGCGCCGTTGCCGTCCGGCACCCTGGCGTTGGTGAATACCAGGCCCTCGACATGGGCTTCGCGACCGCGCAGCACGAGCGCCGCCTTGCCTTCGCACATCGTGCCGTCGAACACCGCCTTGCCGCGCTCGTCGGCAACATAGGCGATCCGCCCCGCCTCCTGCACCGCGCATTCGCGGTAGCGGCCCGGCGCGATGTAGATCGTGCCGTCGCCGTCGCCGATCGCCGCGACCGCCTCCTGGAGGCTGCCGAAGCGCTGTCCGGTCTCGTAGATGCTGAACGGCGCCGCGCCCTGGGCGAGGACGGGCGCGGCGTTGAGGACCGCGAAAGCGGCACCGGCGGCGATCAGGGGACGGGCAGGGACGGGCATCGTGTCGGCCTCCGCAAGGATGTTCGCGCGAAGCCTAGAGGGGGGCGGTTGACGGGCCGTTAAGCCTTGGATGGCAGAGAGGCGGGATGCGCATCCTCCACGTGCTCGACCATAGCCTGCCCCTGCAGAGCGGCTACACGTTCCGGACTCGCGCGATCGTCACCGCCCAGCAGGCGCTCGGGCTCGAAGTCGCGTGCCTCACCGGCGCGCGCCACAGCCGCGGCGGCCCCGATCCCGAGACGATCGACGGCATCACCTTCTATCGCACGCCCTTGCCGGCACCGGCCCCGTCACCCCTGCGCGAGTGGCGGGAGATTCGCGCCCTGTCGAAGCGACTCGATGCGCTCGTCACGGCCTGGCAACCGGATCAGCTCCATGTCCATTCGCCGGTGCTCGGCGCGCTGGCCGCCTTGCCGGTCGCGCGGCGGCGGCGCGTGCCGATGCTGTACGAGATCCGCGCCTTCTGGGAGGATGCCGCGGTCGGCAACGGCACCGGACGCGAGGGCACGCTTCGCTACCGCGCCACCCGCGCGCTGGAGACGCTGGCGGCGCGGCGCGCCGACGCAGTGGCGGTGATCTGCGACGGGCTCCGCCGGGATCTCATCGCACGCGGCATCACGCCGCAGAAGATCATCGTCTCGCCCAACGGCGTCGATCTCGGCCTGTTCGGGCGTCCGGTGGCGAGCGATCCCGATCTCGCCCGCAGTCTCGGAATCGAGGGCGGCGACGTGATCGGCTTCATCGGCTCCTTCTACGATTACGAGGGCCTGGACGACCTGATCGCGGCGATGCCGATGCTGCTCCGCGTCCGGCCCAGGGCCCACCTGCTGCTCGTCGGCGGCGGCCCGATGGAGGCCGCGCTCAAGGCGCAGGCCGAGGCGTCGCCGGCCCGCGACCGGATCCATTTCGCCGGCCGCGTGCCTCACGATCGGGTCGAACATTATTACGGGCTGATCGACGTCCTCGCCTATCCGCGCAAGCGGATGCGGCTGACCGAGCTGGTGACCCCGCTCAAGCCGCTCGAGGCGATGGCCCAGCTCAAGATGGTCGCCGCTTCGGACGTCGGCGGTCACCGCGAGCTGATCGAGGACGGCGTTACCGGCACGCTCTTCCCCGCCGGAGATCCTGCCGCGCTTGCCGAGGCGCTCGCCGGGCTGTTTGCGAACCGCCAGGGCTGGGACGTCCGACGCAGGGCGGCGCGGGAATTCGTCGAGCGCGATCGTAACTGGTCCTCAAATATTTCCAGATACATGCCCACCTACCAGAGGCTCACAGGCAAGGCGCTCTAATGGCTCGTCCTACTTCGCGAATCGGTCTGTTCGACCTCGGAATCTCCGCCTTTGCCGCACTTGCCGTCGGTTTCGCCGCCGCCGCCATGCCGGAGTGGCGGCTGTTCTCGCTGCTTCAGATGACCGGCCTGCCGGACATCCTCGCCGCGGCCAATCCGCCGCTCGGCCTCAAGGCCCGGTTCGGAGTCGCCGCCCTTCTCTCGGCCGGCGCGTTCGCCGGCGTCTTCCTGCTGATGCGGCTGCTCGACCGGCTTCCGGCGCGGCGCACGGCCGAGGATTTCGACGAGCAAGCGCAGGCGGTGAACCTGCCGATCAGGCTTCGGCGCGCCGATGCGCATCCCGACAATCCCGCGCGCCGGCCGCTGATCGCCGGGCGGGAGCTCGGCGAGCCGTTCGACGAGCTGCTGCTCGATAGCCCGGCCGAGGCCGTGCCCGGGCCGGAGACCACGCCGCGCGGACCCTTGCCGTCCTTCCTGGTGCCCGACGACGAGCCGCTGATTCCGGCGAGCGGCGCCGACGAGCCGCTCGTCCCCGCCGAGCGGGAGGCGGAAACGGTCGAGTTCGTCGAGCTCGCGCCGCCGCTTGCCCCGTCGGTGGACCGCGCTCCGCCGCCGGCGTTCCGGCCGGTCGCCTATCCCGCTCCCGAGCCCGTCGTCCCCGAGGTTCCTCCGCGCGAGGCGGTGATCGTCGCGCCGGTCGAGACGCAGCAGACCGCCGAAAGGCCGGCTGCTCCGGCGCCCCGCGAGGCACCTGCGGCCTCTGCCGACGAGAGCATCTCGGACCTGATGGCGCGGCTCGAAAGCGGGCTGCGCCGTCGTGAGCGGCCCGGCGCGGGACCCCAGACCGCCCCTGCCGCGGACGACACTGTCGCCGACCGTCTGCGCAGCGCAATGACCGATCTCCAGAGGCTTGCCTCGCGCGGGTGAGGGCGCTCCGGCGGCGCCGTCAGCGGCGCCGTTCGTGCCGCCAGAACAGGAACGCGAGCAGCGCCCCGGCGGCTGCGCCGACCAGAAATCCGATGCTCGGCTGGCGCACGATGATGCCCGCAACCGTTCCGGCGATGATGCTGATCGCGAGGATCGAGCCCCCCGCCTGCGTATACCGGCCGTTTCCCATGCGGGCCTAATGACAGGCGTGGATCGGGAGTTCCAGCCTCCTCTTCGCGCCTGTCTTGCGTCAAGCCAGCGGCGTTCGCGGTAGCCGCGTCAGCACTTCCTCAACTCTCGTCCTGTAGGCGGGCTGCAACAAACGAAGGCTTCCGGGGGGAAGATTGAATCACCAGGTTTTTTTTGCCCATCGTGCGACCTTTGCAGAGGCGGACGATCTCATCGCGCGCTTCGGCGCCGAGGCTGCCGGCGAGGCCAAGCTTCGCGCCAGCCGAAGCCGCGATCTCGGCAACGTCATCCTCTTCTGCCACTGGCGTGAGATCGAGCGCCTGATCGGCACGATCGGCCGAGAGAGCACGGACGGCCCCCTTCAGTAGATTCCCGGTGGCGGCGGCCGTCCGCCCCGGCTAAATTCGCGGCATGTTTCGCTTTTCCGCGGGGTGGGGTGCGGCGGCTGCTCTGGCTGCCGGATGCCTCCCGCTGTGCCCTGCTCCCGCGGCCGCGCAGGACGCGCCCGAGCCGGCGCCGCCGCCCGCACCGGATCCGTTCGCCGAGATCGATGCGCCGCTCGATCCTTCCGCGCCGCTCGACCCGATGCCGGACATCGGGGTCGATTGGCCGGAGATGGAGGGGCAGGACTCGGCGATTCCGGAGGCACCGCAGGCGGGTGTCGCCGACGCCGCCTCGGAACGTCTTTACGCCATCGATCTCGCGGGGCTCGAAACCGAGCTGGAGCAGGCGCTGAGGCCGCGCTTCGACGCGCTGTCGACGCTGGCCCAGAACCGGGACGATCCCGCCAATGCGGCGCAGATCGATCGGCGCGCGCGCGAGGATGCGGACCTGCTGGCCGAGCTGCTGCGCAGCCGCGGCTATTATGACGCGCTGGTTCAGCCCCGGGTGGAGGCACCGGTGTCGGCGGGCGGGCCGGTGCGCGTGACGCTGGAGGCCGAGCCCGGCCCCCTCTACCGCTTCGCCGACGTCCGACTCCCCGGTCTCGACGAGGCCGGCGCTGACGCGGCCGCGCTTCGCGACGCGTTCGGCGTGCGCGCCCAGGATCCGGTCGATGCCGGCAAGGTGACCGAAGGCGAGGCGGCGCTACGGACCGAGCTCGGCCGGCGCGGCTACGCCTTCGCCGATGTCGGCGAACTCGACGTCGCGGTCGATCACGAGGCGCGCACGGCGGTGCTGACGCTGCCGGTCGAGCCGAACGGGGCGCGCGCTTTCGGACGGATCATCGTCGAGGGCCGGCCGCTGTTTAGCGCAGGCCACATCCAGACCATCGCCCGCTTCGATCCGGGACAGGGCTATACCGCGGCGATGGTGGAGGACCTCCGCCGCGCGCTGATCGCGACCGGCCTCGTCTCGTCGGTGGCAATCCGGCCGGTGGAGAGCGCGGACCGCAAGACCGTCGACCTGGCCGTCGCGCTCGAGCCCGCACCGATGCGCACGATCGCCGGCGAGGCCGGCTACGGGACGGGCGAAGGCATCAGGGTCGAGGCGAGCTGGCAGCATCGCAATCTGATCCCGCCCGAAGGCGCGGTCACCTTCCGGGGCGTCGCCGGAACGCGCGAGCAGCTCGTCGGCGCGGTTCTTCGCCGCAACAATTTCCTGCGGCGCGACCAGGTCCTGACCGCGCAGATCGCGGCCAGCCACGTCGATCGGCCCGGCTTCGAGGCGCGCAGCTTCTTCCTGGCCGGTGCTCTCGAACGCCAGACCAACATCATCTGGCAGAAGAAGTGGACCTGGTCGGTCGGCGGCGAGCTGATCGCCTCGGATGAGCGCGACGTGCGCCTCGACACCGGGACGACGCGCAGCCGCACCTTCTTCATCGGTGCCCTGCCGGCCACCCTGTCCTATGACGGCTCGAACGACCTGCTCGATCCGACCGAGGGCTTCCGCCTCTCCGGCCGCTTCTCGCCGGAAGCGTCGTTCCAGGGCAGCCCGTTCGGCTATTCGCGCGCGCAGATCGACGCGACCTTCTACCAGCCGGTTACCGACACCGTGACCATTGCGGGCCGCACCCGCCTCGGCACGATCTTCGGCGCCAGCCGCGACCGAATCGCGCCGTCCCGGCGCTTCTACGCCGGCGGCGGCGGCTCGGTCCGGGGCTATGGCTTCCAGCGGCTCGGTCCGCGCGATCCGGTGTTCGACGATCCGATCGGCGGGCGCAGCCTCGCCGAATTCTCGATCGAGGCGCGCGTCCGCTGGGGCGATTGGGGCTTCGTCCCTTTCCTCGACGCCGGCAACATCTATACCTCGCCGCTGCCGGAGATCGACGATCTGCGCTTCGGCGCCGGCCTCGGCCTGCGCTACCATACGCGTTTCGGGCCGATCCGCGTCGACGTGGGGACGCCGCTCGACCGCCGCTCCGGTGACGACCGCATCGCCGTCTACGTCTCGCTCGGCCAGGCCTTTTGATGGACGAAGTCGTCCCGCCGACCGACGTGGCGCCGCCGGAAGCTGACCCGCCCGTCGCCGACAGGGCGAGACCCCGCCGCCGCCGCTGGCTGTCGCGCCTCGCGAAGATCATCGTCGGACTCCTGCTCGCGCTGCTGGTGCTCGCCGCCGGGGCGGCGATCCTGCTCGATACCGGCGCCGGCCACCGCTTCCTCGCCGATCGCATCGCCGCGCTCGCGCCGAACTCCGGTCTGCGGATCCACATCGGGCGGATCGAAGGATCGATCTGGAACGACACGAAGCTGCGCGACGTACGCCTTTATGATCCCGATGGACTGTTCGCGGAATCACCGCTGATCGAGGTCGACTGGCAGCCGCTCGGCTGGATCACCAACCGGCTGATCATCCACGATCTCCAGGCGGATCTCGCCACGCTCCACCGGCTGCCGAAACTGCGGCCATCGAAAGAGCCGAAGCCTGTCCTGCCGGGCTTCGACATCCACGTCGGCCGGCTCGAGATCGCCCAGATGCGTCTCGGCAAGGCGATCGCGGGGGAGGCGCGCACTGCCCGCCTGTCCGGCGAGGCGGACATCCGCGCCGGACGCGCCCTGGTCCGGCTCGACGGCGTGGTCCGGGGCGGCGGCGACCGTCTCGTCCTGCTGCTGGACGCGGAGCCTGATCGCAACCGCTTCGATCTCGATCTTCGGCTGGCGGCGCCGGAGAAAGGGGTCGTCGGAGCCCTGCTCGGCACCCAGCGTCCGATCGGGCTGATCGTCGAGGGCGACGGCAGCTGGCGGGCCTGGCGCGGCACTGCGCGCCTCGATCTTTCCGGCCGCCGCACGGCCGAGCTCGCGCTCCGCGCCGACGAAGGGCGCTACGGCCTTTCCGGCTGGGCGGCGCCCGCGCCGTTCTGGACGGGCAAGAAGGCGCGGTTGACGACGCCGCGGGTCGACGTCGCCGGCCAGGCCACCTTCGCCAATCGCCGCCTGGACGGACGCGTGTCGCTGCGGTCGCCGGCGTTGAAGGTCGAGGCGGCCGGAGCGCTCGATCTCGGCCGGAACCGATTCGAAACGGTCCGGATCGGGGCCGATCTGCTCCGTCCGCGCGCCATGTTCCCGAACATGAGCGGGCAAAGGGTGCGGCTGACGGCCCTGCTGAACGGCGCTTTCGACCGGTTCAACTTCGCCTATCGGGTGACCTCCCCCCGGGTCGCCTTCAACAGCACCGGCTTCGAGGACGTTCGGCTGGAAGGGCGCGGCCGCTGGTCCAGGGCGCCGGTCAGCGTGCCTGCCATCCTGGTCGCGCGGCGCGTCACCGGCGTCGGCGACGTGGCCGGCGGCATCCTCGCCAACCTTCGCGTCCAAGGCGTGCTCAAGGTCACGGCGAAGCAGCTGAGAGGCGAGGGGCTCGCCTTCACCTCCGACAAGTTGAAGGGCAAGCTCAGCCTGCTCGTCGATCTCGTCACCGGCCGCTACGACGTGGTGCTCTCGGGCGGCGTCACTCGCTATTTCATTCCCGGGCTGGGCCTGGTCGACGTGACGAGCGAGCTGAAGGTCGTCCCCAATCCGGCCGGGCGCGGAACGCTGGTGACCGGCAAGGGCCGCGCCTGGGTCCGGCGCTTCGACAACCGCTTCCTCGCCGGTCTTGCGGGCGGGCTGCCGCAGCTCGAAGCGGATCTCGTTCGCGGCAACGACATGGTCCTCCACTTCCGCAACCTGCGGCTGACAGCGCCGGCGATCCGCATCGTTGGCAACGGCTATCGTCGGCGCGACGGCACCTTCTTCTTCGAGGGCAACGGGCGGCAGGCCACCTACGGCCCGTTCGCCATGTCGCTCGATGGCCGGATCGACCGGCCGCGGCTCGCAATTCGCCTCGCCAGCCCCAATGCGGCGCTCGGTCTCGCCAGTGTGCTCCTCCAGCTGGATCCGACGGCGGAGGGCTATTCCTATCGGGCCGTCGGCGGCTCGCATCTCGGACCATTCACATCGGCCGGCGCGATCCTGCTGCCGCGCAACGCGCCGGCGCTGATCAGGATCGCATCGCTCGATGTCTCGAACAGCCGCGCCTCGGGCATGCTGCGGTCCGATCCGGGCGGCTTCACCGGCCAGTTGGACGTCGCAGGCGGCGGGCTCGCCGGCCGGCTGGTCTTCACGCCCTGGAACGGCATGCAGCGCATCGCCGCCGACATCCGCGCCGACAACGCCCGCTTTGCCGGCCCGCCGCCGATCGCAATTCGCAGCGGCCGGCTTCAGGGCGTGGCGATCCTCGATCCGGCGGGAACCTCGCTCGAAGGCAGCCTGACCGCACGCGGCGTCAGCCGCGGCGCCGTGTCGATCGCCAACGTCTCCGCCACCGGCAGCATGCGCGGCGGGGTGGGGCAGGTGAAGACGCAGATCTCGGGGACCCGCGGCCGCAATTTCAGCTTCGCGGCCACCGCGGATTTCGCCCCGGGACAGATCAGGCTGAGCGGCCGCGGCTCGGTCGATCGCCGCGACCTCGAGCTGACCCGTCCGGCGCTGCTCACCCGCGAAGGCGACGGCTGGCGGCTGCACGACGCCTCGCTACGCTTCGCCGGAGGCAGCGCTTCCGTCGCCGGCTTGTGGGGAAGCGCGGGCACCGAGCTTCGCGCGCGCATGGAGGCGATGCCGCTTTCGGTGCTCGACATCGGCTGGCCGGAGCTGGGCCTCGGCGGCAGCGCGTCCGGCACCCTCAACTATCGCTTCCCCGCGGACGGCGGCCAGCCGAGCGGCGATGCGAATCTTCGCGTGCGCGGCCTCACGCGCTCGGGTCTCGTCCTCTCGTCGCGACCGGTCGACATCGGCGTCGCCGCGCGTCTGCAGGACGGCAACGCCGGCATTCGCGCCATCGCCGTCAGCGAGGGCCGGACGATCGGCCGCGCCCAGGCCCGGCTTTCGCCGATCGGGACCCACGGCGACATCACGGCACGCCTCGCCGCCGCCCCGATGGCGGCGCAGCTGCGCTACAATGGCCCCGCCGACACCTTGTGGCGCCTGACCGGTGTCGAGCTGCTCGACGTCAGCGGACCGGTGGCGGTCGGCGCCGATGCCGGCGGCACGCTCTCCAGCCCGCAGATCCGCGGTTCGCTTCGCACCGAAGGGGCACGGGTCGAGAGCGCCGTCACCGGCATGGTGATCGAAAAACTGAGCGCCGCCGGCCGCTTCGGCGGATCGCGCCTGGTGCTCGACAGCTTCAAGGGCGCAACCAAGCGGGGCGGAACGGTCAGCGGACGGGCCGTGTTCGACCTTGCCGGTCCGAAGGGCTTCGGCATGGACATCGCCCTCGACGCCGAGGCCGCGCAGCTGCTCGATCGCGACGATATCCGCGCCCAGGTGACCGGCCCGATCGCGATCCGCTCGGACGGGGAGGACGGCAGCATCTCCGGCAAGGTCCGGCTGGTGAGCGGCAGCTTCCGCCTGGGCAGCGTCACCGCCGCGGCGCAACTGCCCAGGCTTCCGGTGCGGGAGGTCAACCGACCGGCCGACGAGCGCCCGGTGGCGCGGCGGCTCACGCCCTGGCGGCTGGACCTCGACGTCGACGCGCCGAATCGTCTGAGCGTGACCGGGCTCGGCATCAACAGCGAGTGGAGCGCCGATCTTGAGGTAGCCGGCACCGTCACCGAGCCGCGGATCAGCGGCCATGCCGATCTCGTGCGGGGCACGTACGATTTCGCCGGCCGGCGCTTCGATCTGGCGCGGGGCCAGATCCGCTTCCTCGGCGAGAGCCCGGTTAATCCCGTGCTCGACATCACCGCCGAAGGCGGCGTGCAGGGACTGAACGCCGTCATCCGCGTCACCGGGCGTGGACAGAGGCCGGAGATCAGCTTCACCAGCACGCCGGCCTTGCCGCAGGACGAGCTGCTCAGCCGCCTGCTGTTCGGAACCTCGATCACCAACCTCTCGGCCCCAGAGGCGCTTCAGCTCGCCGCCGCAGTCGCCTCGCTGAACAGCAGCGGCGGCAATCTCGATCCGATCAACGCCGTCCGCGCCGCGACCGGGCTCGACCGGCTGCGGATCGTGCCGGCGGACATCACCACCGGCCAGGGAACGGCGATCGCCGCCGGCAAATACCTCGGCCGCAGGGTCTATGTGGAGGTGGTGACCGATGCGCGCGGCTATTCGGCGACGCTGGTGGAATATCAGATCACCCGCTGGCTCTCCTTGCTGTCCAGCATTTCGACGATCGGCCGCGAGAGCGTCAACGTTCGCATATCGAAGGATTATTGAGCGGCGCTCCGGCGCGCTCAGCACTTCATTAACGGCTCGCCGCTAGACTCGCTTCGCACGCACGAGGTGGTTCATGGCATCTGGCATTGCGGGGGACAGGACAAGGGAAGCGGAGCGCCTGCGGGTGAATGCCGAGGCGCGGCTGCGGCCCAACGACTGGAGCAGCGTCGAGATGACCATGCTCGATCTCTCTACCAATGGATTTCGCGCGTCCTGCGAAGCGCGGGTACAGCCGGGCAGCGCCGTGTCGCTGGACATTCCCGGCCTCGGTTCGGTCGATGCGCAGGTCGAATGGCAACGGGGCCGCAACTTTGGCGCCCGCTTCTTCGTGCCGATCGACCTCTCGCTCTGCTCCTGGACTCTGCACGAGCGCAGCCACGCCCTCGCGGAGCTTCTCGTCGAACGCGCGCAGGCGAAGCAGGCCGGCCGCGATCATGCCGAGCAGCAGCTGCGCCGCCGGATCCTGAATGCTCTTCCGATGCAGAAGGATGACGCCGCCTGAACGCCTGGTGCGGGGCCAGTGCACGCGCGTGGAATCGGCCCTCAGATCAGATTTTCTTAACGGATGTCGGCCTAGGCTGAGGCCGCCCCGCGCGCGTTCGCGCGGTGATCGAGGGGAAGGCTGTTGCGAAAGGGCCGTTTTGCCGGGTTGAGCGATGCAGGGAGCGAAGCCTCCACGCGCCTCGGCTTCGGCACGCTCCTTTCGTTCGACGTCGCCGCACCGGCGTCCTCCCAGGACAGGAAGGTCGCTGCCGACCGCGCCGACGGCGTGGCCGTGTCCGTGCCGTTCCTGATCGGATCGCACCTCTTGTGGGTGGCCTTGCTGGTCGGCACATTCCTGATCGAAGGGCGGCCGCTCGGCCTGTTGCCGGCGCCGCTCGGCGGCCTCGTGCTGGCCGATCTTTGTCTGTGGTCGCTGTTCCGGCGCCCGTCGCTCGCGCCCCATGCCAAGCTGCGCTTCGCCTGCCTGCACAGCCTGGTGGTGGCCGGGCTGGTCTTCTGGGCGCTGTCGATGGTCACGGCGAGCGACTCGCTCGCCGCCAAGGCTGCGCTGGTCGCCGCGCTCGGCGCAGGTATCGCCGCCTATTTCACGGTCCCGCTGCTCCTCATCCTGGCCTGCGCCGCCACCGTTTGCGGACTCGCTTTCGCCAGCGCCGCGGCGGAGATGATCTGCGTCGCCGCGGCGGCGACCAGCTTCCTCGTCTTCCTCGGAATTTCGCGTGCCGGCGATCTGATCACGACCGCCCGGGAGCAGCTCGCCGCGCAATGGGAGCTGAGCAAGGCCCGGCGCTTCGTCTCCGAGTTCGAGGAATGCGGCCGCGGCTGGTTCTGGGAGACCAATGCCGACGGCCTGATCACCTATCTTTCGGCCGATCTGGCGCGCGAGATCGCCGGCGATCCGGATGCGGTGATCGGCAGCCGCTTCGAGACCCTGCTTCGGGTCGCCGAGAGCGAGGAGGCGGCGGACGCCCGCCGCAGCCTCGGTTTCCACCTCGCCGCGCGTTTTCCTTTCACCGATGTGGTCGTCCGCGCCCCGGGCCGCGACGACGTCTGGTGGTCGGTCTCCGGCACGCCGAATTTCGACGAATTCGGACGCTTCATGGGCTTCCGCGGCATCGGCGCCAACCTTTCGGAGGAGCGCCGCTCGGAAGCCGAGAAGAGCAAGCTCGCCCGCTTCGACAGCCTGACCGGCCTTCCCAACCGCCCGACCATGCGCGCCATGCTCGACCAGGCGCTCGCCAACGCGGAGGAGCGTCGACAGGGCTGTGCGCTGATGATGATCGATCTCGACCGGTTCAAGCACGTCAACGACACGCTCGGCCATCCGGTCGGCGACAAGCTGCTCAAGCTCGTGTCCCAGCGGCTGAGCGACGTGCTCGGCCAGGACGGGCAGGTGGGCAGGCTCGGCGGAGACGAGTTCGAGGCGATCCTCCCCGGAGTGGGCGAGGAGACGCGGCTCTCCGACATCGCGGGCCGAATGATCGCCGAAGTGTGCAAGCCCTATGAGATCGAGGGACATCGGGTCGAGGTCGGCACGTCGATCGGCATTGCCGTTGCCTGGCCCGGCCAGGCCGATCCCGCCGAGCTCATCCGCGACGCCGATCTTGCACTCTACGCCTCGAAGGCTGCGGGCCGCGGCACCTTCCGTTTCTTCGCGCCGGAGATGCGCACGCAGGCGACGGAGCGGCAGATCCTCGAGCGGGATCTTCGTGAGGCGCTCGCCAAGGACCAGTTCCGCTTGCTGTTCCAACCGGTCGTGGAGTCGGTTTCGGAAGAAGTGGTCGCCTTCGAGGCGCTGCTTCGCTGGCACCATCCGGTGCGCAGCGTGCTGCCGCCGGCGGTGATCGTCCCGCTGGCCGAAGAATGCGGGCTGATGCCCCGGATCGGCGAATGGGTGCTGCGCACCGCCTGCGCCGAGGCCGCCACCTGGCCGGAGCACATCCGGATCGCCGTCAACCTGTCGCCGAGCCAGTTCGCCGATCCGTCGCTCCCGGCGATGGTGACCAGCGCTTTGGCGTCGTCCGGGCTCGCCGCCGAGCGCCTCGAGCTGGAGATCACCGAGGGCGTGTTCCCGGTCGACGGCGCCGCGCCTGAGCAGATCCTGGCCGGCCTCAAGGGTCTCGGCGTGCGCCTGGCGCTCGACAATTTCGGCACCGGCCGCTCGGGCCTCGGCCATCTGCGTGACGCGCCCCTCGACAAGATCAAGATCGACCAGAGCTTCGTGCGCGGCGCGGCCAATGCCCGCAGCCGCAACGCGGCGATCATCAGGGCGATCGTCGTGCTCGCGGAGAGCCTGGGCATGGACACCACGGCCGAGGGCGCGGAGACGCTGGAGGAGCTGACGCTCATCCGCAGCCTCGGCTGCAGCCAGGTTCAGGGCTTCATCTTCGGCAAGCCGATGCCGGCGCAGGAAGCCCATGCGCTCGCCGCGACCAGCAAGCCGACCAGCGAGGTCGTTGCCTTCAGCCGGCCGCCGCGCCACCGCCTGATCCGGATGGGCAGGATCCACGTCGCCGACGAGGAGCTCGCCGTCCGCCTGCGCAACATCTCCGCCGGCGGCGCGATGATCGAGTGCGATCGCGACCTTGCTCCGGAGACGAAGCTTCTTCTCGATCTGGACGAGGCCGGGCAGCTCCCCGCGCAGGTTCGCTGGTGCCAAAGCGGTCAGGTCGGCCTGTGCTTCGAGGACGAGTTCGAGCTGCGCCGGCTGGCGCGGCTACGACCCGCCGCAACCACGCCCGGCGGGAAGATGCTCACGCCAAGCTATCTGAAGCCGGCGGGGGCCGCATCGCGCTCCGGCCGCAAGGCCGGCTGACGGCTCCGCGCCGCAACACGAAAAAACCCCCGCCCGGCGATCCGGACGGGGGCTTCGGCACGCTCTCGAGCGGCAACGATCAGCTCGAATAGTACATGTCGTATTCGACCGGGCTCGGCGTCGTCTCCCAGCGCAGCTGCTCCTGCCACTTGATCTCGATATAGGCGTCGATCTGATCGTCGGTGAAGACGTCACCCTTGGTCAGGAAGGCGCGATCCGCCTCGAGCGCATTCAGCGCCTCGCGCAGCGAGCCGCAGACGGTGGGAACCTGGACGAGCTCCTGCGGCGGCAGGTCGTAGAGGTTCTTGTCCATCGGATCGCCGGGGTGGATGCGGTTCTGGATGCCGTCGAGCCCGGCCATCAGCAGCGCCGCATAAGCCAGGTACGGATTGGCGAGCGCATCGGGGAAGCGGAATTCCACGCGCTTCGCCTTTTCGCCGGTGCCGTAAGGGATGCGGCACGACGCCGAGCGGTTCCGGCTCGAGTAAGCGAGCAGCACCGGCGCCTCGAAGCCCGGGACCAGGCGCTTGTAGCTGTTGGTCGTCGGGTTGGTGAAGGCGTTGAGCGCCTTGGCGTGCTTGATCACGCCGCCGATGAAGAACAGAGCCGTTTCGGAGAGGCCGGCATAGCCGTTGCCGGCGAAGAGCGGCTTGCCGCCGTTCCAGATCGACATGTGCGTGTGCATGCCCGAGCCGTTGTCCGCCTTGACCGGCTTCGGCATGAACGTCGCCGTCTTGCCATAGGCATTGGCGACCATGTGCACGACGTACTTGTAGATCTGCATCCGGTCCGCGGTCTCGACCAGCTTGCCGTAGGTGAGGCCGAGCTCGTGCTGCGCGGCCGCGACCTCATGGTGATGCTTGTCGCACGGCAGACCCATCTCGAGCATGGTCGAGACCATCTCGCCGCGGATGTCGACGGCGCTGTCGACCGGCGCGACCGGGAAATAGCCGCCCTTTGCGCGCGGGCGGTGGCCGAGATTGCCGACGTCATATTCGCGGCCGGTGTTGGTCGGCAGCTCGATATCGTCGATGCGATAATAAGAGCTGTTGTAGCCGTCCTCGAAACGGACGTCGTCGAACATGAAGAATTCGGCTTCCGGACCGACGAAGATCGTGTCGCCGATGCCGGTGGTCTGCAAATAGGCTTCGGCCCGCTTCGCGGTCGAGCGCGGATCGCGGGCATAGAGCTCGCCGCTCGCCGGATCGACCACGTCGCAGAACAGGATCAGCATCGGGGTCGCCGAGAAGGGATCGACATAGGCCGCGTCGAGATCGGGACGCAGGATCATGTCCGACTCGTTGATCGCCTTCCAGCCTTCGATCGACGAGCCGTCGAACATGAAGCCGTCGGTCAGCTGGTCCTCGTCGATCGCGGAGGCGACCATCGAGAGGTGCTGCCACTTGCCCTTGGGATCGGTGAAGCGGAGGTCGACCCATTCGATCTCCTCGTCCTTGATCCGGCTCAGAATCTTGCCCGCGTCGCTCGCCATCTCGATCAGTCCTTTGCTTCGCGCGCCGACGACCGCCGGCGCTCATGATGTTCGCGCCCACCGACATGCCGAAGCCGGCTGAAAGCCGGAACGTCCTGCTGGTAAGCAGCCTCTCGCTCGGCACCGGACATCCGATGCGGGAGCTAGATCGCGTCCGAGCCCCGCTCCCCCGTGCGGATCCGGAGCACTTCCTCGACATTGCTGACGAAGATCTTGCCGTCCCCGATCCGGCCGGTGCGCGCGGCGGCGGCAATCGCCTCCACCACCCGCTCGGCCAGACCGTCTTCCACGACCACCTCGAGCTTCACCTTCGGCAGGAAATCGACGACATATTCGGCGCCCCGATAGAGCTCGGTATGTCCCTTCTGCCGGCCAAAACCCTTGGCCTCGGTGACCGTGATTCCGGAGACGCCGACATCGTGCAGCGCTTCCTTCACTTCATCGAGCTTGAACGGCTTGATGATGGCTTCGATCTTCTTCACGCGAATCCCTCGGCTGCAAGTTCCTTCCCCTGATTATCCCCACCCGTCCACCCCGGCGAGGCGAAAGGTGAAGATTTCACGCTGCAGAGCAGCATGGCACGGGGCCTGCTTCGGCGCGGATGCGACGAAGCTGGCCCTGGTCTCCCCGCTTGCGCGAGGGGGGCATGCGCAGCACGGTGGGAAGGGGCCATTGCAGGCCGCAGAGTTCGTAGAGCACCGAGTGGGTCTCAAGACCCCCTCCACCAGCCTCGCCTTCGCCTACGGCTGGTTCCCTCCCCGCGAGCGGGGAGGAACGCCGCCTTACGCTACGCGTAAGGCGGCTTGTCGAAGCCGCCGGGGCTCTTGGTAAAAATCTCGCAGCCGTCCTCGGTGATGCCGACCGAATGCTCGAACTGGGCGCTCAGGGTGCGGTCCCGGGTCACGGCCGTCCAGCCGTCGTCGAGCACCTTCACCGCCGGCTTGCCGATGTTGATCATCGGCTCGATCGTGAAGAACATCCCGGGCTTCAGCTCCGGCCCGGTGCCGGGGCGGCCGGCGTGGATCACCTCGGGCGCGTCGTGGAAGACACGGCCGACGCCGTGTCCGCAGAAGTCGCGGACCACGCCGTAGCGATGCTTTTCCGCATAGGTCTGGATCGCATGGGCGATGTCGCCGAGCCGGTTGCCGGGCCGCGCCTGCTCGATCCCGAGCATCAGGCAATCATAGGTGACGTCGACCAGCCGCCTCGCCTTCACCCCCACGTCGCCGACCAGGAACATGCGGCTGGTGTCGCCATGCCAGCCGTCGAGCAGGATGGTGACGTCGATGTTGACGATGTCGCCGTCCTTCAGCACCCGATCGCCGGGAATGCCGTGGCACACCACGTGGTTGATCGAAAGGCAGGAGGAGCCGGTGAAGCCGCGATAGCCCAGCGTCGCCGGCACGCCGCCGCGGGCGCGCATCTCGCGATAGACGATGTCGTCGATTTCCTGGGTGGTGACGCCCGGCACGACGTGGGGCACGAGCGTGTCCAGCACCTCGGCGGCAGCGCGGCCGGCGCGGCGCATCCCTTCGAACCCCTCGGGGCCGTGCAGGCGGATAGCGCCCGAGCGGGAGTGGACCTCGTCGGCGGAAACGGCTTCGTACTGGGTCATCGCCTTCATATAGGCGGCGGCGGCTCGAACCACAAACCTCCCCGGCTTGTCCCGCGCCCTGTCTTCCTGCAGGGACGGGCAGGGGGCGGCTGCGGAGCAGGCGAGCGCGAATGACGACCGAACGCATCTACACGGCGGCGCTGCTGGTGATCGGCGACGAGATCCTGTCCGGCAGGGTCCAGGATCGGAACATCGCCCAGGTCGCCGGTTGGCTGAACCTGCAGGGCATCCGCCTCCAGGAAGTGCGCGTCGTTCCGGACGTGATCGAGACGATCGCGCAGGCGGTGAACGCGCTGCGCGACCACTTCGATTATCTGTTCACCACCGGCGGCATCGGCCCGACCCATGACGACGTCACGGTAGATGCGATTTCGCATGCGCTGGGCGTGCCGGCGGTCGTTCATCCCGCCGCCCGTGCTGCGCTGGAAGCCTATTACGCGGAACGCGGAGGGCTGACCGAGGCGCGGCTCCGGATGGCCCGGGTTCCCGAGGGCGCGGAGCTGATCGAGAACAGGATGTCGGGCGCACCTGGCATCCGGGTCGGGAATGTCTTCATCCTCGCCGGAGTGCCGCACATCGCCGGCCTGATGCTGGAGGCGCTGTCCGGCACGCTCGAAGGAGGCAGGCCGTTGCTCTCGCGCACGGTCGGCGGCCTGGTGCCCGAGAGCGAGGTGGCCGATCTCCTGCGGCAGGTGGAAGCGGACTATGAAGGCTGCCAGATCGGCTCCTACCCCTTTTTCAGGGACGGCAGGGTCGGCGCGAACTTCGTGATCCGATCGACCGACGAGACCGTGCTCGAGGCGTGCGAGGCTGAGCTTGTCCGGCGCCTGGAGGAAGAGGGGCGGGAGGTCGTCCGCGGCGGAGTTTGACGCATGCTCCCTGAGCAGCTTCATCGTGCCCTGGGCGAGGTGGCGGAGATGATGCGCCCGGCGGCTGAGCCTTGGTGGCTGATCGGCAGTGCGGCCATGGCGCTGCACGGCGCGCGGGTAACGGTGGAGGACGTGGATCTGCTGATCGCTCCTGGAGACGCGCGGAAGTTGTTCGGCGACAGTGTTGCGCCCGGACGACCCTCGGCGCTGTTTCGTTCCGCGCTGTTCGGCTGCCGGGATGCGGCGGGGCTCCGGCTGGAGGTGATGGCCGGATTGGAAGTGCGGCGAAAAGGCGCCTGGTACCCGGTTCGCCCGCAGGATCGTGAGGCGGTGCCGCTCGGCGACCATCTGCTGTTCACCCCAGGGCGCGACGGGCTGATCGCCATGTGCCGGCTCTTCGATCGTCCGAAGGATCGCGAGCGTGCGGTGCTGATGCATTAAGTCCGAGCGGCGTAGCCACCCGACAGGTGGTCTCAGGGTCTCCGGCGCTGGCCGAGCTCCCGGTCGATCAGCTCGGCAGCATCGTCGAGCGAACGCAGGGTCGCGGCGGCCAGCCGGCGAGTCTCCTCGGTCGGCGGAAGAAGATCCGGGATCATGATCGTCACCATTCCGGCCGAGGCCGCCGCGCGGACGCCATTATGTGAATCCTCGAATGCCACGCAGCGGTCGGGCCGGACGCCGAGCCGCTCCGCTGCGGTGAGATATGGGTCCGGCGCCGGCTTCGGTCTGGCGACGTCGCTCAACGTCACGACGATGTCGAACCTGTCGAATATGCCGGCGGCGCGCAGCCTCTCCTCCGCCCAGGGCGACGCGGTGGAGGTCACCACCGCGCGCTTCACACGCAGCGCATCGAGGGTCGCGAGCAGCCGATCGAGGCCGGGCCGGAGCGGTGCGCCACGCGAGAGGATCTCCTCGAAGCGCGCATCCGACCGCTCGTAGAAAAGGTCCAGTGGGAATTCCGGTCCGTAATGCTCGCGGAGCGTGACCCGGTTCTGCGGCCGGTGGACTCCGACGGTCTCGAGAAAGAGCCAGTCCGGAAGCTCGTAGCCGAGCTCGGCAGCGGCCTCGCGCATCGTGTCCCAATGGGCGGACTCGGTGTCGAGGAGCAGGCCGTCCATGTCGCATATGACGGCATCGAGAGGGTAAGGGAGGATGGGCATCGTGCCACAACGCCTTCTCCGCGCGAGCGTTCGATCCTGAAAGCACGATGGTCCTGGTAAACGCTTCTTCAACCAGGATCGGGCAAGCAGGCGGGATGAGCGTGCAGCTGAAATCGGTGCTGATTGCGGTGGCGGTGTTCACCGTGTTCGACGCCGCCGTCTGGGGCGGGCGGTATCGTACGGTGACCGTCGAGACGGCCATCCATACCGCGCACTGGATCATGAACCAGAACTGGCACCAGGCCGATTGAAGCGTGGACGAGCTGACGCTGCGCAGGACGCCTCACAGCCGCCCGAGTTGTTGACATTCATGTCAGCAAGGGGCAGCTTCCTGTGCAGGAGGCAAGGATGTTCCGCCACGCCATCGGCATCGTGCCCGCCGACATCGATCACATGGGCCACGTCAACAATTCGGTCTATCTGCGCTGGGTGCAGGAGGCGGTGATCGGCTATTGGGAGAAGGTCGCTCCGGCCGAGGCCGTCGCAGCCCACCTCTGGGTCGCGCTGAAGCACGAGATCACCTATCGTCGACCTGCGTTCCTCGACGACGTGGTGGTCGCGGATGTCTTCGCCGAGGGCGTCCAGGGCGCCCGCGCCTTCTTCAGCACCGTCATCAAGCGCGGCGAAGACGTCGTCGCGGAGGTGAAGAGCTGCTGGTGCTGCCTCGATTCGGCCACCAAGCGCCCCGCGCGGCTTGCCAGGGACGTCGTCAAACGCTTCCTTCCCGATTGAGCGTGCGCCCGGCCGCTCAGGCTAGGCGAGCCTCTCCGGCACTTCCTCGGCTTCTTCCTTCAGGGTCTCGCGCGGCGCCACCGCTTCCCAGGGGAATACGAACCAGCGCTTGTCCGTCTGCCGGTCGATCTCCTCCGCGGCATATTCCGCGACGGCGCGCGAGCGCAGGTTGTTGATCAGAACCGCCACCCGAACCTCGTCGGACGCGCCGCCGTGCGCCGCGATCGAGGCGCGCAGATGGGCGATGGTCGAGCCGCTGTCGTTGATGTCGTCGACGATCAGGATGCGGATGCCGTTCTTGCTCTTGGCGGCGAGCTTGACCAGCAACTCGTCGGCAAACGCGGCCTCGCCGGAGCTGTGGTCGACGGACAGCATGGCGATGCCGGTGCGGTGCGAGAGATAGGCGGCCGGGACGAGCCCGCCGCGCCCCACTCCGACGATGAAATCGGGCTGCCAGTCGTCGGCCTCGAGACGGCACGCCAGAACCTCGACCCCCGTCAGGAAGTGGTCATGGGGTATGTAGAAGAGCTGGGGTTCGTCCGCCATGGGCCATCCGTGGTTGGAAGCGATGCCCATAGAGGGCCGCTCCGCACTGGGCAATCGACCGTCACTCCGGGTTCGGCGCTGCGAGCAGCTCGACCACTGCCAGCCGCGCCTCACCCTCCCGCGCCGGCAGAACCAGGCGGAACCGGTAGTCGCCGATCCGCTCGAAGATGCCGATCCGGTCTGCAGCCGTATCTTCTCCGTAGGCGCCCGCCGTCCGTGCCCGAGCGGCGGTTGCCGCGCCGAGGAAGACGAGCCGTCTGGTCTCTCTGTCATCCCAGAGATAGCCGCCGAAGCGAAGGCCCGGAATCTCGCTGGTGAGGCTCAGCTGATCACCTTCGATGCCGACGTAGCAAAAGCCTGATCGGGTGGTGGACCAGGGGCGTGCAGTGGCGACCCGGGCGCCGATGCGGACGGCGCGGCAGCGATAGGGCCCCGGCGTCGGCGCCGCCCGGGAAAGGCCGCTGTCGGGCTCGAGAAGCGCGCCCTCGACGGCCACCGCGCGACGGTAGCGCCTGCGGGTCTCGGTGAGCGCCTGCGTCCATGCCGCCGGAAGACCGTCGAGGAGGGCTGCGTCGGCTACGGTGGCGGCGCTCCGCCATTCCTCGGTCTCCTCGATCTGCACCGAAGGTCGGCCTGCGGGGCTTTGCGGCGCTGCCGTCTGGCACGCGGCGAGCGCGGGCAGCAGGAGGAATGGCAGCACAGGAAGGAGCCTGGACATCGCACCTCCGATTACGCGAACAGGGGCGGACCATAGACCAGCCCGGACGCGCGCGCAAAAGGGCCGCAAATCGGCCAGCGGCGCCGGGCGCCGCCGGGTCGCGATCAGACGATGGCGGCCTGGGGTCGCGGAGGCTTCGCCGCGCGGCGGAACGAGACGGCGTCGGCGAGCCGGTCGAGCATCTCGATCGTCTCGTCCCATCCCGCGCAACCGTCGGTGATGCTCTGGCCGTAGATGAGAGGAGCGTCCGGCACGAGCTCCTGCCGCCCGGCCACCAGATGGCTCTCGATCATCATCCCGAAGATCGCGCGGTCGCCGCCGGCAATCTGCTCGGCGACATCGGCGACGACGAGCCGCTGGTTCCCCGGATCCTTGAGGCTGTTGCCGTGGCTGGCGTCGATCATCAGCCGGCAGGGAAGGCCGGCCGCCTCCGACGCGCTGCAGGCGGCCGCGACGCTCTCGCGATCGTAGTTCGGCCGGCTGCCGCCGCGCAGGATCACGTGGCAATCCTCGTTGCCCACGGTGGAGACGATCGCCGAGTGGCCGCCCTTGGTGACCGACAGGAAATGGTGCGGCTGCGAGGCCGCCTTGATCGCGTCGAACGCGATGCGAAGGCTGCCGTCGGTTCCGTTCTTGAAGCCGACCGGGCAGGAGAGGCCGGAGGCGAGCTCCCGATGGACCTGCGATTCGGTTGTCCGCGCGCCGATCGCGCCCCACGATACGAGATCCGCGATATACTGGGGCGTGATCATGTCGAGGAACTCGGTCCCTGCAGGCAGGCCGAGGCCGTTGATGTCGAGCAGCAGCTCGCGCGCGATCTTCAGGCCCTTGTTGATCTGGAAGCTGCCATCGAGATCGGGATCGTTGATCAACCCCTTCCAGCCCACGGTGGTACGCGGCTTTTCGAAATAGACGCGCATCACGATCTCAAGGCGATCGCCAAGGCGTCGCCGCTCGGCGGCAAGGCGCGCGGCATAGTCGCGTGCGGCGGCCGGGTCGTGGATCGAGCAGGGGCCGACCACGACGAGCAGACGGTCGTCCTCGCCGGCCAGAATGCGATGGATCGCGGCTCGGGCGGCGAACACCGAATCGCTGATCGCGCTGCTGATTCCCAGCTCCCGCAAGAGATGCGCGGGCGGCGAGAGCTCCTTGATCTCGCGGATCCTGGTATCGTCGACCTGGTGGGTCATGGCTCTTTCTGTTCGTCTCGGGCAGGGGCGCCCGCTTCCATTTGCCGCCCGAAGTCAGGCCTGGCAACGTCCTGGCCCTGCTCGACGATGCCGCGGCGGATGGCGCGGGTCCGGGTGAACAGGTTGAACAGGGTTTCCCCGTCGTCGTCGCGGATCGCCCGCTGCAGCAGGAACAGGTCTTCGGAGAAGCGCTGCAGAGTCTCGAGCACCGCCTGCTTGTTCGACAGGAAGATGTCCCGCCACATCGTCGGATTGGACGCCGCGATGCGGGTGAAGTCGCGAAATCCGCCGGCCGAATATTTGATCACCTCTCCCTCGGTGACCCGCTCGATGTCCGAGGCGGTGCCGACGATCGTGTAGGCGATCAGATGCGGGAGGTGGCTCGTCACCGCGAGAACGAGATCGTGGTGCGCGGCATCCATCACCTCGACGCGGGCGCCGAGCGCCGACCAGAATGCGGAGAGCCGCGCGACGGCGCCCGGGTCCGTTCCTTCCTCCGGGGTGAGAATGCACCAGCGGCCGCGAAAGAGGCTGGCGAAGCCGGCGTCGGGACCGCTGTTCTCCGTCCCTGCGACCGGGTGGGCCGGAACGATGGTGGCGTCGGAAAGCGCATGCCGCAGCGCCGCCGCGACGCCGCTCTTCGAAGAGCCGACGTCGCTGATCACGGCGCCGGGTGCGAGATGGCCGGCCGTCGCTTCTGCGGCAGCCGCCATCGCGCCGACCGGCACGCAGAAGATGACGAGGTCCGCGCCTTCGACGGCGGCGCCGGCGGTCTCGGCGACTGCGTCGACCAGCCCGATCTCCGCAGCCCGGGCACGAACCGCAGGATCGGCGTCATGGCCACGCAACGCGGTTTCGGGCAAGGTCTCCCTAACGGCGCGAGCGATCGACGAGCCGATCAGGCCGAGCCCGATCAGAGCGACCGTATTGAACCGCGAGTCCGCCAAATCGAATTCCCGGCCTGCCGGGAGTGTCAGCGAGAGCCGGTGCGGCTCAGCGCCCGTGTCTCGTAAATCGGTGCCGCCGGCGCCCAGCGCGTCTCGGGCAGTCTTTCGAGCGGCGCCGCGCAATCCTCGCACAATGCGGCATAGCCGTGCTCCCGCTTGGCAATCGAAGCCAGCAGAGGACGGTGCATTCCGAGAAGGCAGCGGAGACTCATAAACCCGACGTTAACGGTTTTGGGCGGCTTGGTCATCCCGTATCGCGGCCACCCGCGAAACAAATTCAAACTGTTGCCGCATTGCAGCATCGTGATCGAGCAGGCAGCCCTGCGCCGCCCGCTCCACGAATCTAGGCCGCGCGCGCCGTCGGCTGGAGCCCGCGGCAGGCCAGCGCCCCGACATCGGCGGCTTCGCCGCGCAGGACGACCGCCGCCTGATAGCGCGGTGCCGGCGCGAAGGAGCACAAGCTCCAGCCAGGCTCGGCGTCGATCAGACGACCGCTCTCGCCCGGAGCGACCGAGACGGTGAACCCGTCGAGCGGACAGGAAAGACCGAGGCCGAGCGCCTTCACATAGGCTTCCTTGCGCGTCCAGCAGTTGAAGAAGCCGTCCACCCATTGCTCATCCGCCAGGGACGCCAAGGCTTCCTGTTCCGCCGGGGAAAAGAAGCGCTGCGCCACGCCGGGAAGGGCGAGCGCCGGATCCTTGCGCTCGATATCGCAGCCGACCTCGCGTCCCCAGGCGGATGCGAAAAGCGCGAGCTCGCCTGAAGAGGAAAGGCTGAAATGCAGCGACGGCTGCTCGGCGAGGAACGGCTTTCCCCACGGATTGGACCGGAACTGCAGCCGGTGCGGCATGCCGCCGAGCCGTTCCGCCAGCAGCCGGCGCAGCTGGCCGCGACGCGCGATGAAGCGTCGCCGGTCGCGCGGCGAGCGATAGGCGGCTGCCCGGACCTGCTCGCCCTCGTCGAGCGAGGCGGCGAGGCTCTCGATCTCGCGAGCGGGAAGATCGAGCTCGAACAGCACGAGGTCGAGGCTCACGGCAGCGTCCCGGCCCCCGGCCGGCGCTGCCGCCCCGAGCTTTCCATGATCACGATCCCGCCCGGCAGAGGATGCGTTCGGGCCGCGCCCGCTCCCGTCCGAACGGAGAAGAGCCCGCCCGGCCGCCGTTGCGGGCCTCGATGATCGCCTCCCGCAGCCGCGCTCCGAAACTGGCGAGGTTCGGCTGGTCCCACATGGTGCCGTGTTCCCCGGGGATGTCGTAGGCGGTGAGCGCGCCGGTCACCAGGTCCGCCCAGCCAGGCCGCGTGTCGTGCACCGCGGGGCGGTCGATCGGCTGGAAGAGCGCCACGTCGCCGCCATAGGCGCCGGGCCGGTAGCCGTAAGCGGCACGTTCGAGCGCTCCGCGCAGCTGCCGATAACGGGTCTCCGGACGATCCGGCTCGGCGACGCCCGCTTCCTCGAGCATGCCGAACGCGCGCGCCTTCGCATAGTCGAGCCGTTCCCGGAGCGGCAGGCGAAGCCACACGCCCGCGTGGAATCGCGCCTTGCTGGCTGCCATCCGCAGCGGACCGATGCGCTGGAACGCCACCGGATTGAAGGCATGGCCGAGTGCCAGCAACGGCACCTCCTCGCCGGCTTCGCGGAGCTGCCGGGCAACCTCGTAGGCGAGGATTCCGGCCGTGCACCAGCCGCCGATCAGATAGGGTCCGGCGGGCTGCGCCTGGCGCAATGTGCCGACCACCTCGCGGGCCACCGCTTCGAACGGCGGCTGCGTCTCGAACAGCCGCTCGAGGATCGGGTCCAGCGGCAGGCCGAGAAAGGGGATGTCGATGCCAACCTCCCGGGCCAGCGCCATCATTGCGGGACCGCCGTCCAGCCATATCATGGGCGTACCGGCGCCGAGCGGCTGCAGGGGCACGAGCCCGCCGCAATCGGCCGAGTCGAGCCTGTCGATCCTGCCGGCAAGTTCGGCAAGCCGATGGGCTCGGAAGAATTCGGCCATCCCGATCCGGCGATCCCATTGCATCTCAATGCGGTGGAGCAGGCGCGCGACGAGCAGCGAATGACCGCCGAGCTCGAAGAAGCTGTCCTCCCTGCCGACGCCGCCGACGCCGAGCAGATCGGCCCAGATCGCGGCGAGCCGGGTTTCCGTCTCGCCGACCGGCGGCGCCGATCGACCCGCGCTGTCCGCCTTGTCAGGGGAAGGCAGGGCGTTGCGATCGATCTTGCCGTTCGGAGTCATCGGCAAGGCCGCCAGAGCCTGGAAGCGCGAGGGGATCATGTACTCGGGAAGCGTCCGGCCGAGATGCGCTCGCAACTCGCCGGGCGAGGGCATTTGACCGCGCGGCACCAGATAGGCGGCGAGCGCGCGCTCGCCGGAGGCGTCCGGCCAGCTTCGCACCGCCGCCGCGGCGATTTCCGGGTGCTCGGCGAGTGCACCCTCGATTTCCTCCACTGCGACGCGGAAGCCGCGGATCTTCTGATCGTTGTCGGTGCGGCCGAGGCAGAAGAGCGTACCGTCCGCCGCGTAGCGGGCGAGATCGCCGGTGCGATAGAGCCGCACGCCAGGAACGCCGGGTTGCTCCGCGAAGCGTTCGGCCGTGAGATCGGGGCGGTTGCGATAGCCGCGGGCCAGCCCGGCGCCGCCGATGTAAAGCTCGCCGGTCACGCCGGCGGGCACGGGCCCGCCACGCTTGTCGAGCACATGGGTGAGGGTGTTCGCGATCGGCCGCCCGATGGGTACGGGTCCGTCCTCGGGCGTGACACGATGCATCGTCGACCAGATCGTCGTCTCGGTCGGGCCGTACATGTTCCAGACCGTGCCGGCGCGCGCGAGCAGCTCGAGCGCAAGCTCGCGCGGCAGCGCCTCGCCACCGCAAAGCAGGGTGAGGTTCGGATCGCCGCGCCACCCGGTTTCGATCAGCGCCCGCCAGGTCGCGGGTGTCGCCTGCATCATCGTCGGACGCGTCTCGCGCAGCAGCGCGGCCAGACGCACTGGATCGGTAGCGACCGCGCGGGGGGCGAGGACCAGGGTTCCGCCGCAGATCAGCGGCAGGAAGATCTCGAGAGCGGCGATGTCGAAGGACAGCGTGGTGACGGCGAGCAGGCTGTCTTCCGCCGCGAAGCCCGGCCGGACGCGCATCGACTCCAGCAGGTTCGCCAGCGCGCCGTGGCCGATCTCGACCCCTTTCGGTCGGCCGGTCGAACCCGACGTGTAGAGGACGTAGGCGAGATCCTCCGGAGCCACTGTCACGGCGTCAGCAGGGGTCAGCTCGGCAGCCTCCTCGACCAACAACACCGGCCCTTCCCATGCGGGCAGCGTTCCGAGGAGGCGGCGCTCGGTAAGCAGCGCCGCGATGCCGGCGTCGCGGACGATGTAATCGAGCCTTTGCGCCGGAAAATCCAGGTCGAGCGGAAGATAGGCGGCGCCGCATTTCATGACGGCGAGCAGGGCGGCGACCATGTCCGGCGAGCGATCGAGGCAGAGCGCCACCAGAGCGCCTCTTCCAACGCCCCGGGCCTGCAGCGCCGCCGCGATCCGGCCGGCGCGGAGGTCCAGCTCGGCATAGGTGCAGCGATCCTCGCCGCAGCGGACCGCGATCGCCTCCGGCCGTGCCCGCACCGACGCCGCGATCGCGTCCGGCAGCGGCGGCCCCACTGGCGTCGAGGTGTCGTTGATCGCGACAATCAGCGCCGTCTCTTCGCGTGTGAGCAACGGGAGATCGCCGATCGGGCGCCCGGCATCCTCGGCAATCCCTTCCAGCATATTGAGCCAATGACCGATCATCCGCCGGATCGTCGCCGGATCGAACAGTTCGGTGCTGTAGAGAAAGCGGCCAATCATCCCGTCAGGCCGCTCGTCGAGCTCGAGGTAGAGATCGAACTTGGCGCCGCCGACGACCACGTCCATCTGGGTGAGGTCCCAGCCCTCGGGAAATGGATCGACCGGTGGCTCGATCGAGAAGAGCGTGTTGAACAGGGGATGGGCGCCGGGCTGCCGGCGGATGCCGAGATCGCGCACCACTTCGTCGAACGGCACTTCGCTGGCGGCAAGTGCGCCGAGGACGCTGTCCCGAACCTGGTGTAGATACTCGCGAACCGGCAGCGACGCGGTCGGCCGCGAGCGCATCGCGATCGTGTTCAGGAAATAGCCGACGACCCGCTCCAGCTCCGGGCGCCGTCTGAGGTCGGTCACGCCTCCGACGACGATGTCCTCCTCCCCGGTGTAGAGGTGGAGCATCGCCTTGTAGGCGGCGAGCAGCGTCATGTAGAGTGTCACGCCTTCGCGGCGGCTGACCGCCTTCAAGGCCTCGGTGAGGCCATGGGAGATCGGGAAGGTCTCCATCGATCCGGCGTGGGTCGGATGCGTCGGCTTCGCGCGGTCGCCGGTCAGCTCGAGCTTCGAGGGCGCGTCGGCGAGGGTCGCGCGCCAATGGTCGAGCTGACGGGCGATCGCCGGAGACGCGAGATGCGCCTGCTGCCAGACAGCATAATCGCCATATTGCAGCACCGGCTCGGGAAGGGGCGAGGGCGCGCCCGTCGAGAACGCCTGGTAGAGGGCGGCGAGCTCCGGAACGATCACCCGGTAGATCGAGACCCCATCGAAGATGATGTGGTGCAGCGTCAGGTAGAGTCGGTGATTGTCCTCGGCCAGCCTGACCACGCGGGCGCGGAACAGCGGCGCCTCGGCGAGGTCGATCGGCCGGCGGGCGTCGTCGCTTCCGATCGCGATCGCTGCCGCGTCCCGCTCCTCGGCCGGCAGATGGCTCACGTCGTCGAGCAGCAGCCGGATACTTACGTCGGACCGGATCCGCTGGACCAGCTCTCCGTCGACCTCGGCGAAGCAGGTCCGCCAGGCCTCGTGTCGCCTCACGATCTCTTCGAGGCTCCTCTCCAGCGCCGCGAGATCGAACGCGCCCAGCCGGTGGATGGTGATCGATTCGTTGTAGAGGGGCACGTCCGGCGCCATCATCGCGTGCAGCCACACCTGCCGCTGGTCGGCGGTCAGCGGCACGATCGTGCCGGGCGGACGCGGCCGCACGCCGGCGACAGGCGCGGCTGCCTCGCCGCCGCCGCGCAGCATCTTTTCGAGGAGCTGTCGCTTGGCGTCGGAAAGGGCCGCCGTCATGCAGGCGCTCCCGGGGTGCGGAAGGTGATCGGCAGCGCCTTGAGCCCGCGAAGGCCGGAATTCGGTCTCCACTCCAGCCGGTCGGCGGCAAGCGTGATGTCGTCGAGCCGGCGAAGCAGAGTGGTGAAGGCGATCCGCGCCTCCATTCGCGCCAAAGCGGCACCGAAGCAGAAATGCGCGGCCCACCCGAAGGCGAGGTGGCGATTGTCAGTGCGCCGCAGGTCGAGGCGATCCGGATCGGGAAAGCGCAGCGGATCGCGATTGGCCGCTGCCATCACCGCCATCACCGCGTCACCCTTGCGGATCGGGGTGCCGCCGATCTCTGTATCCATGGGCGCGATGCGCGCGGTGTGCTGGCTCGGGGTCTCGTAGCGCAGCAGCTCCTCGACGGCGCTGGCGATGATGTCGGGCTGCTCGCGCAGCTCCTGCATCGTCTCCGGCTTGCGAATGAGCGTGAGGAGCCCGTTGCCGATCAGGTTGGTCGTGGTTTCCTGGCCGCCGACCATCGTCACGATGGTGTTGGCGATCACCTCATCCTCGGTGAGCCGCGATCCGTCGACCTCCGCTTCAACCAGCGAGCGGACCAGCCCGGGGCGGTCACCGTGATTCCGGATCGCGTCGCGGAAATAGTCGGTGAGCTCGGCGACGCTCTTCAGCACGCCGTGCACGCGATCGGGATTGTGCTGGAAGTTGCCGAGCATCTCCGCGAAATCCGCCGACTTGGCCTTCAGCCAGCCATGGTCGTCGAGCGGAACGCCGAGCAGCCCCGCCGTCACGATGGCGGGGAAGGGCTCGGCGAAATCGGCGATGACGTCCATTCGTCCGGAGGCGATGCGGGCGTCGATCAGGCGCTCGGCAATGCCCTGGATCTGCTCTTCCATCGCTTCGACCCGCCGCGGCGTGAAGGCGCTGGAGCAAAGCTTGCGCAGGCGCGTGTGCGCGGGCGCATCGAGAAACAGCATCTGCCGGGCCATGACGTCGGCGACCGGTCCGAGCGAGGGCAGACCCAGCGCCTTCATCTGGTCCGGATCGGGCGTGCGATCGGCCGAGAATTGATGCAGCACGGTCATCACGTCGGCGTAACGAGTGACGACCCAGGTGTGCATGAACGGATCCCAATGAACCGGCGCCTCCTCCCGCAGCCTGCGATAGAAGGGGTAGGGATCGGCATGGACGGCGGGATCGAGCAGCTGGAAAAGGCTGAGGCTCGGATCGATCGCGCGCGTGTGCGTCGGTGCCGGCTGGATGGTCATCTTGGCCCCCTTATTCGGCTGCGCGCTGCTGCGCCTCGTCGTCGCTCATCGCCTCGATCATCCGCATCAGCAGCGCTTCCACATGCGCGGCGAGCTGACGGATGGTGGGGGCGAGGAAGAGGTCGCGCAGGGTAAGCTCGATCCCGAACGCCTCGCCGGCGCGGAGCACCACCTGGGTCCCGAGCAGCGAATGGCCGCCGAGGAGGAAGAAATTGTCGTCGATGCCGACCGGCCCGCGGCCCAGCACCTCGGCCAGGATCTCGGCGAGCCTCTGCTCGGCGAGCGTCGTCGCGGCGCTGAAGCCTGCCGTCTCGAGCGCGTTTTCTTCCGCAGGGTCCGGGAGCGCCGCCTTGTCGAGCTTGCCGTTGGCGGTGAGCGGAAGCGCGTCCAGCCGGACGAAGCTTGCCGGAACCATATAGTCGGGAAGCTGCTCGGCGAGAAAGCTCCGCAGCTCCTCGGCGGTCAGCGTTCGCTGCGGCACGACGTAGCCCACCAGCGCATCGCCGCCGTCGGCTGCGCGCCGCGCGACCACGGTGCAGGCGCCGACCGCGGGATGACGGCCCAGGACGCTCGCCACCTCGTCGGGCTCGACGCGATGACCGCGGATCTTCACCTGATCGTCGATCCGGCCGCGGAACGCGATCTGACCGTCGGCGAGCAGAATGCCGAGATCCCCCGTCCTGTAGAGCCTGTCGCCGGCGCCGCCGAACGGATCGGCGACGAAGCGCTGCGCGGTCAGATCGGGTCGGCCGCGATAGCCGCGCCCGACCATCGGGCCGCCGATGTGGATCTCCCCGACCTCTCCGGTCGGGACGAGATGGCCGTTCCCGTCGAGGATGTGAATGCGGGCCGCGCCGATCGGACGCCCGATCGGCGGCAGCTCCGCGTCGCCGCCCGGCGCTACGATCGCGGACGTGGCGACGACCGTGCACTCCGTCGGCCCGTAATTGTTGACGAAGGCGAAGGGGAGGCCCGGCCGTGGACGGGCGACCAGGCGGTCTGCGCCGGTCAGGAGAATCCGCAGCGGCGCGTCGGCCGGCCAATCTGCGGCGATCAGCTCCTCGGCGATTGCCGTGGGGGCGAACGCGATGGTGATGCCGCGCTCGATCAGCGCCGCGCGCAGCCGTTCCGAGGCGACGCGCGCCGCGTCCTCGATCAAGGTCACCGACGCGCCGGCGCAGAGGTACGGCCAAATCTCCCAAGCGGCCGCGTCGAAGCCGAGGCCGGCAAGATGGCTCGCCCGATCGCGGCACGTGATCCCGAAGGCATCGACATGCCAGGCGATCAGGTGGGAGAGATTGGCGTGGGTGATCTCGACACCTTTCGGCGTGCCGGTCGTCCCGGAGGTGTAGATCACATAAGCGAGCGCCCGCGGGTCCTCGCCGAGTCCGGGCCCGCGCACCGCGTCCGCGGGCACGGCGGCCCAATCAAGGGTCTCGACCGGCGCCGCGCTGCCGGCCAGCCGGCGGGCCGTCTCGTCGCGGCCGAGCACGATGGCGCAGCGCGCATCGGCAACGATCGTGCTCAGGCGAGCGTCCGGCCAGGCGGGATCGAGCGGCAGATAGGCGGCGCCTGTCTTCCACGCGGCCAGCGCCGCGACGATCTGATCGAACGATCGCTCCAGGCACAGGCCGACGAGCCCGCCGCTGCCGATGCCGCGGCCCCGCAGCCAGGACGCAAGCCGCTCGGCGCGGCTGTCGAGCTCGCGGTAGCTGAGCGTGCCGCAGGTGGCGACGAGCGCCGTCGCGTCCGGCTGCACGCGCGCGATCTCGGCGACCTTTGCGGCGACCGAAAAGGGTGGGGAGAGTTGCGACTCCGTAAGGGAGGCGGCGTCCAGGGCCGGCGCGCTGTCGAACGCGGGCGAGAATTGCGGGTCGACGTTTTCCATGCCGCCACCCAGATCACAAAGAGGTGAGAAAGTGTTTAATCGCGCCTTCAGACCGGATCGATCCACCGTATCGCAGCGGGACAATCGTTGAACCGGGCGGCTTTGTACCCGACGTGGCTCATCCGGGCGTACTTTCGCCGCGCAGCCGTGCTTCCGCCTCGTGGCGGTAGTCCCGGACGAGCGGCAAGGCGCTGCGCTCGCGCACGAACTGGATCTGGTAGTTGCAGAGGCCGCCGAAGCGAAACGAGATGAGCGCGCCGGCGAGATAGTAGAGCCACATGCGGAAGAAGCGCGCGTCGTAAAGGCCCTCGATCTCCTCCCGATGCGCCCAGGCATTGAGATACCAATGATGGAGCGTGTGGGCGTAATGGAGGCGCAAGGTCTCGACGTCGGCCGCGATCAGCCGCGCCGTCTCGCTCGCGCGGACGATCTGCGACAGGGCGGGCGTATGACCGCCAGGGAAGATGTACTTGCGCAGCCATGCATCGGTGAGGACCGGGGTGCCGAGCCGGCCGATCGTGTGGAGCAGCATCACGCCGTCCGGGGCGAGCAGGCGCCGGCACGCATCGAAGAAGGTGCGGTAATGAAGCGGGCCGACATGCTCGAACATGCCGATCGAAACGATCCTGTCGAACCGCCCCTGGATCTCGCGATAGTCGCGCAGCTCGAAGCGGACCCGATCCGCGACCCCCGCCGCCGCGGCACGGCGGCGTGCGATCTCCACCTGGCGCTCGGACAGAGTGACGCCGAGAACGTCCACGCCTGCGACGCGGTGGAGGTAGAGGGCGAGCCCGCCCCAGCCGCAGCCGATGTCCAGCACGCGCTGCCCCGGCCGCAGCAGCAGCTTCGCGGCGATATGCGCCCTCTTGTCGGCCTGCGCCTGGTCGAGGGTCGCGTCGGGATTCCGGAAATAGGCGCAGCTATATTCCAGCTCGTCCCCTAGAAAGAGCGGGAAGAGCCCGTCGGCGAGATCGTAGTGATGCGCGACGTTCCGCCGTGCGCGCGCCGGCCAGTTGATCCGGTCCAGCCTGGCCCGGATCCGGCGGCTGCGCGGGAAGCCGCCGCCTTCTTCCCATGGCGAGTTGCCGCGAATGATCGTTGCGACGTCCAGGACGTCGCCGTGCTCGATGACGGCACGCCCGGCCATATAGGCTTCGCCGAGGCCGAGCACCGGGTCGCGCAGCATCGCCGCCGGTACGCGCCTGTCGAGGAACCGCAACCTGGCCTCGGGCCATCCAGGTACCTTCGCGCCGATGACATGGCTGCGCCCCTTGTGGTCGACGATCGTGAGCTCTCCATTGCGGATGAAGCGCCGCAGGACTCGCACCAGCAACGCCGTGGCCGGCGAAGCGCTGCTCGGGACGCCGCCCGCAAGGCTCCTGTTTCGAGACGTCTGATCCATTGGGCGCCTCATTTGCCGGCACTGCCGTCCGTGGCGGCATCCTACCATGACTCGAGGCCGGCCGCGCCTCGCGCCGTGCCAAGCCGCCTTACGTGCTCGGGCGACTCAACTGCCCGAGCACCGCCGAGCGCGTTGCCCCGAAACTGCCCCGGGGACGGGTTGATCGCGCGCCTGCGACGCCGCAAACCCGCCCTTCACCGACTGCGAGGATCCATGACCGACGCTCTACCCGCCTGCTCCCGCAGATCCGTGCTCGGAGCGCTCGCCGTGGCCCCGCTTGCCGCTTGTGCGACCGTTCCAGCCGCGTCGCCCGACTTGCCCAAGCCCGGTTTTGTAGACGGCCTGAGCTTCCTTCCCGACGATCTCGAGGAGATTCGCCGAGCAGGGCTCGTGGCGATGATCTGCGATGTTTCGGAGGTCGGGGAGGTGCGCGATCCGGACGGCACGCCGCGCTATCGCCGGACCTTCGAGACGAACGTCAAGGCGATCGACGCGGCAGCCGCGAGACTGAGCGGCAGCGACCTGGCCTTCGTGGCCGAGCGCGGCAGCGACATCGGCCGTCGCACCGGCTGCGCCGCATTCCTCCAGTTCCAGTCGTGCGAACCCGTTGCCGACGATCTCGCCCGCATTTCCTATTTCTATGGCAAAGGGCTGCGCGTCCTCCAGTTCACCCATCACAACGACACCGCCTTCGCCGGCGGCGCCCTCGAGCGGGTCCAGCGCGGACTAACCCGGCTGGGTGTCGAGGGCCTGGACGAGATGAACCGCCTCCGGATCCTGCCGGACGTCTCGCATGGCTCGGTCGCGACGATGCTGGAGGCGGCGCGGCTCAGCCGCTCGCCGATCGTCTACTCCCACGGCGCATGCCGGGCGATCCTCGATCATCCGCGGTGCATTCCGGACGAGGCGATCCGCGCCATCGCCGATCGAGGCGGCGTGATCGGCATCTTCATGATGAGCTTCTGGCTCACGCGTGACCCGCAACCGCGGGTCGAGCATCTGATCGCCCATATCCGCCATGTCATCCAGGTGGGCGGCATCGAGGCCGTGGGCATCTCCAACGACTTTCCGATGGCCGGTCAGCCGAACCTGTTGAAGCTCGGCAACGACAATCGCGAAGGCGTGAAGGAGTATCTCGAATGGTGGCTGGCGATGCGCGCGCTCGGCATCCCCGGCTTCGAATGGACGCCTGAGCATGTCGTCGTTCCGGAACTCAACACGCTCGATCGGATGGTGAAAATCCGCCGGGCGCTCGAAGCGGACGGGTTCCGGCCGCGCGACGTCGACCGCATCATGGGAGGGAATTTTGCCCGTGTGCTGACCGACGTCCTCGGCTGATTTGCACGAAAAAGGGGCGGAGCCATCGGCTCCGCCCCTGAGGATCGCTTCCGCCGGAGCGGAAACCCGGTCTCGTCAGAACCGGAAGTCGACGCCGGCGTAGAGCATCCGGCCAAAAAGATCGTAGGTGTTCGCGGACGTCTGGGTGCCCGGGAACGTCACGAGGTTCGTGTCGCCGAACAGCGGCGGCTTCTTGTCGAAGATGTTGTTCACGCCGAGGTAGAACTCGAGCTTCTGCGCGTCGCCGGCGGTGAAGCGCAGCTGGGCGTCGTGGTACCAGAAGTCACCCGTCTTGATCGGGTCCGGATCGGTGAGGTCGTCGACCACCGAGCTGTACCAGTTGGTGCGCCAGTTAAGCGACCAATTCTCCATCGCAACGGTCGCCGAAGCGAAGACCTTGTCCTTGAAGCCGGTGCCTAGACGGCCGCAATTGTAGCAGTCGAGCTGGCCGACTTCGCCCTGGGTCGGGCCGCCCGGGACCGAGGTCTGCTCCTGCTCGAGCAGATGGTTCCAGTAGACGGACAGATCCAAACGCGCCGGGCCGATGTTCTGGTTGTAGCGGGCCTGGGTGTCGATGCCCTCGACGAAGAACGATCCGGTGTTGAGGTTCAGCGCATTGACGGTGACCACCCGGCCGGTCGCGTCGCGAACGATGTTGCCGCAGAAGATCGCCTCGCCGCTGCCGGTGATGCATTCGTCGAGCGAGGTCTGCTGGCCGATGATGCCGATCGCGTCCTGCACCTTGATCCGGTAGTAATCTACCGAGAGGGTGAAGTTGCGCAGGAACGTCGGCGTGAACACCGCGCCGGCGGTCAGCGTCTTCGCAGTCTCTTCCTGGAGGTTCGGGTTGCCGCCGAGGAAGCCGTTGATGTTCTGCAGCTGCGCCGTCGAGTAGACGAAGCCGCCGGCCGTCTGCGACGCCGCCGCGATCGCGGGAACGGCGAGACAGGCGGCCGGAAGCTGGCCGGCCGGAATCGCGATCGGCGCGTTGTCACCCTCGCCGGCGCGCTGGTCGCACGGGTCGATGACCGACAGGAACGTCTCGCTCTGCGCCGAGAACAGCTCGGAGATGCTCGGTGCGCGGGTCGCCTCGGAGTAGATGGCGCGGAAGCGGATGTCGCGGGTCGGGGCATATTCGCCGCCCGCCTTCCAGCTCCAGACGCCGCCGACGGTCGAGTAATCGGCGTAGCGAACCGCGCCCTCGAGGCCGAGGTAATGGAAGCCGGTCCTGTCGGCGAGGATCGGCGCGACGATTTCGACGAAGCCTTCCTTGACGTTGTACTTGCCGCGCGTGTCCGACAGGAAGTTGCCGAGGGTCAGGCCGAGGTTCGTCGCCTCGTCGAAATCCTCGGTGCTCTTCTCGCGGCGGTATTCCACACCGGTCGCGAAGCCGAGCGGGCCGCCGGGCAGGTCGAGGACCGAGCCCGAGATCGTCGCGGCAACGACGTCCTGCTTGACCTTGGCATCGTAGGTCGAGAGCAGGCCGCCCGCGGTGACGTAGTTGGATGCGGCGGGCGTCGCGGTGTTGAAGCCGAAGATGTTGATCGGCACGCAATTGGGATCGTTGTTCGTCGGGTCAGCATCGACGTTGATCGAGCAGACGGGACCATTCGGGCCGGCGACGGCGTTGAGGCTGTTCACATAGTTCGGACCGAGGATCGTCTCGGACGCGGTGTGATCCTTCGACTCGCCGTGGTTGTAGTAGACGTCCCACTTGTAGCCGTTGCCGAGCTCCCCGCGCAGACCGATGACCCCGCGCCACAGCTCACGATCGTTGCGGTTGCTGCGATCGAAGATGTCGTTCGAACGCCGACGGAACGGGATCGCCGTGACGTCATTGTCGGGATCGGCGTCGGTGTTCAACGCATTCACCGCATTGCGGATGCCCAGCGGAATGAACGGGTTGGTAAGCGGAATGCCGGCGTAGACCGAGCCGTCCGGGTTGGTGAGATCGGTATTGGCGACGGCCTGCGGCTCGAGGCTCGAGCGCGACTTGGTCTTCGCATATTCGCCTTCGACGAACAGCTCGATCCCGTCGGTGACCTCGAACTTGCCAAGCAAGGTGCCGAGATAGCGCTCGACCGGCACCGCAAGGTAGCGATCGTAGTTGCGGTTGTAGCCGTTGATGTTGGCGCTCTGGTACGGGATCAGATTGTTCGCCTGATCGAAGGTGAAGGTCGAGGCGCCCGGCGCGAAGCTGCCGTCCGGGCTGAACAGACCCTGGGCGGAGAACGAGCTGCGGTTCGGCACGTCGGTGGCGGAGAAGGCGCGGTTGCGCGACCGCAGGCCCTCGTCGCGATCGTACTGGCCGTAGGCGATGATGTTGCCGCGGCCGCCGGCGAAGCCGGTGCCCGCCGTCACCGAGACGTACTGGCGCGCTGCATCGCCCTCGTCGGAGATGGTGCCCTGGCCGCGGACGCGGACGCCCTCGAAATCGTCATTGAGCACGAAGTTGACCACGCCGGCGATCGCTTCCGAGCCGTAGACGGCGGAAGCGCCGCCGGTGACGACCTCGACCCGCTCGATCAGATCGGTCGGGATGGTGTTGATGTCGACAATCGAGGTGCCCGGCAGGCCGGCGACGAAGCGACGGCCGTCGACGAGAACGAGCGTGCGGGCCGATCCCAGGTTGCGCAGGTTCACGCTCGCCTGGCCGTTGGCGGTCGTCGAGAAGTTGGTGGAGGTGCGGCTGATGTTCTGGCCGACCGACGGCAGCTCGGAGAGTGCGTCCTGGAGGTTGGCCGCACCGCTCGCCTGGATGCCCTCGTCGGAGAGCACTGCGACGGGGACCGATGCCGAAACCTCGGGACGGACGATGCGCGAGCCGGTGACGACGATCGATCCCTGATCCTCGCCGGCGGTGTCGGTGGCGCTCTGGCCGGCGGGGTTCTCGGATTCCACCGGGCCGGTCTGGGCGAAGGCCGGGGCCGCGAAGGACGCAGCACCGATCAACAGGCTGGACGTCAGCAGACGTGCCTTGGAAGCAAATGACATTGAAGTCCCCTACGTTTTACCCGCCACGGCGGGAGTTAATCATCCCGGGACAGGCCCTACCGAGGGGCGGTGAGCGGAGGCAAGCCGCGGGTCCGTCCGGGCAACGGGATGCAAAGTGCCTGTGCTGTTTCTGCAACACACCATTTTGGTGCAATCTTGCGCAGTGTGGATCGCGGCTTGTCGCGCCGAAGACGCCGCTTGGCTGCGCTACACGGTAGCGCTGGCACCGTCGGTGATGGGATCCCAATAGTGGGGGAGCTGCGGCGCCCCTCCGACAAAGCCATGGCTTAGCGTGGCCGGGCAGTCGCCCCCACGCTGCGCGAGTGCGCTCCGACAGAATCCGGCTCCCGGCATGTTGGGGCAGTCGCCCCTCGCGCTCGTGCGCTCCACAAAAACCATGCCCCCGGCATGGGAGGTCGCCCCTCGCGCTGCGCGCTCGTGCGCTCCACAAAAACCATGCCCCGGCATGGTTTTCGTGGAGCGGGTGAAGGGAATCGAACCCTCGTCGTAAGCTTGGGAAGCTTCTGCTCTACCATTGAGCTACACCCGCCCGGCGCTTCCTATCTAGAAAGCAGCCGCAGGCTTGTCGAGCGGGTTCCGGCGCCGCGCGGCCGGCTTGCCCGACTGCTGCCATGGGCGCACCATGCGGAAAAGGGGAGAGCGACGATGGCGACACAGACGTCCGGAGCGGCTCGGGCAAACAGCCTCTGGGCTCGACGGGTGACCTGGGCAGCGGTGGTGCTTGGCGTCGGCAGCGTGATCGTGGCGCTTGCCGCCGCGCTGGGCGCCGGCCAGGGCATGTGGCATTTCCGCGGCGCCTTCGGCGTGCTGCGCTATGCCTTTTTCGTGGCGATCGCCGGCGCCGTCCTCGGCCTCGTCGGGCTGGTCATGGCGCAGCGCGCCCGTCGTGGGCGGCTGCTGCTCGCCAATCTCGCGGCTCTGGTCGCGGCGCTCGGCTTCCTGCTCTTCCTCGGGTCCCTGGTTCGCCAGGCGCGCAGCGTTCCCGCGATTCATGACGTCGCCACCGACCTCGACGATCTGCCGCAATTCACGCGGCTGAAGGTCCGCGCGGACAATCTCGAGAATGTGCCCGACATGGACCGGACGGCGCTGAAGGCGCTCTCGCCGGAGCAACGGTGGAAGGCCCTCCACCGGGAGGCTTATGGCGATCTGCGCACGATCAAGGTCTCGACCAGCGTCGAGGACACCGTGAGGCGCGCAGAGGCCCTGGCGCGCGAGCGGGGCTGGGACGTCGCGCTGTCCGATCCTGCGGGCGGTACGCTGGAGGTGACGGCGACCAGCCTGTTCTTCCGCTTCAAGGACGACGCGATCGTTCGCGTCCGCCCAGCCCCGGGCGGCGGCAGCCTGGTGGACATGCGCTCGATCAGCCGTGTCGGCGGCAGCGACGTCGGGATGAACGCGAAGCGGGTCCGCGCGTTCCTGGCGGACCTTTCTGCCGGCACCTGAAGACACAGGCGGATGAGGCTGCCAGCTTGCTTATGATAAGCACTGCTACTATATCTGTTCCATGGACGACAATTTCGCGATCGAGGTCGCCGACACGGCGCACGCGCTGCGGCGCGCCTTCGATCGGCGTGCCTGCGCATTGGGCGCGACTCGGGCCCAGTGGCGGGTGCTCGCCCGGCTGTCGCGTGAGGACGGCCAGCGACAGATAGCGCTGGCGGAAGCGATCGACGTCGAGCCGATCACTCTGTCCAGGATGGTCGACCGCCTCTCCGAAGCCGGGCTGGTCGAGCGCCGCCCGGACGGGGACGATCGCCGCGCCTGGCGGATCCATCTCACCGCCAAGGCGGGCCCTCTGCTCGACCAGTTGCACGTTCTTGCGGACGATTTCCTCGCCGATGCGTTGAACGGTGTCGGCGCGGACGAGCAGCGGATCGTCCTGGAATCTCTCCGCCGCGTGCGGGCGAATCTCGGCTGCGGGGCAGCCGGAACAGGGAAGCAGTCATGAAGCAGGGCGCCATCGCCGCCAACGACGTCGCCGCCGCGCCGGCGGAAGCCGCAGCCATCGCACCGCGCAGGACGAAGGGCAGGCTGCTGCTGATGCTGTCCGTGCCGCTGCTGCTGGCCGCGGTCGGAGCCTATTTGTGGCTGACGTCGGGCCGCTTCGTCTCGACCGACAATGCCTATGTCCAGCAGGACAAGGTGGCCGTGGCGGCCGAGATCTCGGGCACGATCGCCGAGGTCGCGGTGCGCGAAAACCAGCAGGTCAAGAAGGGCGATCTGCTCTTCAGGATCGATCCGAGCAACTATCGGATCGCGCTCGCCCAGGCGGAGGCGCAGATCGCCGCAGCGCAGGTGCAGGTCAATCGCACTCAGGCAGAGGTCGCCGGCAGCGGCGCCGATATCAAGGGCGCCGAGGCGAATCTCACCTACGCCCAGCGCGCATTCGATCGCCAGGCGGAGCTGCTGGAGCGCGGCTTCACCACCCGGGCGCGCTACGACGAGGCTCTGCACGAGGTGCAGGAAGCGCGCGAGCGGCTCGCCAACGCCCGATCCGAGGCCGAGGTGACGCAGGCGCAGCTGCGCAGCGGGCCCGACACCAACCAGCCCGCTTTGCTCGCCGCGCGCGCCGCGCGCGACAAGGCGCTGCTCGATCTCAAGCGGACAGAGATCCGGGCGCCCGCCGACGGGTACGTCACCCAGACCGATCGCCTCCAGGTCGGCAACGCCGTCATCCAGGGTATGTCGGTGGTGACCGTCGTGCGCAGCGGCGACGTCTGGGTCGAGGCGAACTACAAGGAGACCGATCTCGCCAAGATGGCGCCGGGCCAGCCCGCCGAGGTGAAGCTCGACGCCTATCCGAGCCGCAAGCTGCACGGCCACGTTGCAAGCATCGGCCGCGGCACGGGCTCCGAATTCTCGGTGCTGCCAGCGCAGAACGCGTCGGGCAATTGGGTGAAGGTCACCCAGCGCGTGCCGGTCCGCATCGTGCTCGATGAGGACGCCGGGCGGCCGCTGCTCGCCGGCCTCTCGGCGGAGGTGAGCGTCGACACCCAGGAGACGCCGCCGCCGGCCCGGTCCGCCGGCTCGGCGCATGCGTCGGCCACGATCCCGCAGCCCCGGGCCGCCGCCAGGCGCTGACGTGGCGAGCGTTGCCGCCGCCGCGCCGCCGCCGGAGCGGCTGGCCCTCGACCGCGTCGAGCACGCCATCGTCAGCGTTGCGCTGATGATGGCGGTGCTGCTGCAGGTGCTCGACACGACGATCGCCAACGTCGCGCTGCCGCACATGATGGCGAGCATGTCCGCCACCCAGGAGACGATCAACTGGGTGCTGACCTCCTACATCGTCGCCTCGGCCATCGCGATTCCGATCACCGGCTGGCTTGCGGACCGGGTCGGGCGCCGCCGCCTGTTCATCTGGTCGGTGGTGACCTTCACCGCCGCCTCGGTGCTCTGCGCGATGGCGCAGAACCTTCCCGAGATGGTCGCCTTCCGGGCGCTGCAGGGTGTCTCCGGCGCCTTCCTGGTGCCGATCGCCCAGGCCGTGCTGTTCGACATCAACCCGCCCGAGAAGCACGCCCGGGCAATGGCGATGTTCGGCATGGGCGTGATGATCGGGCCGATCCTCGGGCCCGTGCTCGGCGGATGGCTGACCGACAATTTCAGCTGGCGCTGGGTGTTCCTGGTCAACCTCCCGGTCGGCGTGCTCTGCACCTTGATCCTGCTGCGCTACATGCCGGCGTTCCCGGTCAACCGGCGGCGGTTCGACCTGTTCGGCTTCGCCCTGCTCGCGCTCGCATTGGGCAGCCTGCAGATGATGCTCGACCGCGGCGAGCAGCTCGACTGGTTCGCAAGCTGGGAGGTGCGCATCGAGCTCGGCCTCGCCATTGCCGGCGCATGGATGTTCGTCGTCCATCTGGTGACGGCACGCGAGCCGATCTTCGAGCCGAAGATGTTCACCGACCGCACCTTCGCCGTGTCGCTGCTGTTCATGGCCGTCACCGGCGTGCTGCTGTTAGCCGGCCTTGCCCTGCTGCCGCCCCTGCTCCAGCGCCTGCTCGGCTATTCGGTGCTCGATTCCGGCTTCCTCACCGCGCCGCGCGGGATCGGGACGTTGATCTCGATGATGGCGGCCGGCCGGCTCACCGGGAAGATCGATCCCCGGCTGCTGATCTTCGGCGGCATCGGGCTGATGGCGCTGTCGCTCTGGCAGATGTCAGGCTTCTCGCTTCAGATGGACTCGCGCCCGGTGATCGTCAGCGGTTTCGTCCAGGGGTTGGGACTGGGCCTGATCTTCGTTCCGCTCCAGTCGCTCGCCTTCTCCTCGCTGCCGGCCCAATACCGCACCACCGCCGCGGCATTGTTCAACCTGGCGCGCAACATCGGCGGATCGATCGGCATCTCGGCGGTCACCTTCCTGCTCGCGCGCAACCTCCAGGTCAGCCATGCCGATCTTGCGGCGCATGTGACGCCCTATACGCTGACGGCCGATCCCGCGCTGCTGCAGATGCTCGGCGGCCTCGGCGACAGCGTGGCGGCGATGCTCGACGCCGAGATCAACCGTCAGGCGCTGATGATCGCCTATCTCGACGATTTCCATGCGATGATGCTGGTGACGCTTGCCGCGCTGCCGCTCGTCCTGCTGCTCCGGCGGCCGAAAGGGGGCGCCGCCGCCGGTCCGCCGGTGATCGCCGACTGATGCGCAACCGTGGCGCATTCCGTCCGTTGGGCGGGCGAGTGCGGGAAGGAGATTCCAGATGATCGAACGGCGGCGCCTCGGCGCGAGCGGCCTCGAGGTGTCTGCCCTCGGCCTCGGCTGCATGGGCATGTCCGAATTCTACGGCAGCGGCGACGAAGGGGAATCGATCGCGACGATCCATCACGCGATCGAGCGCGGCGTCGATTTCCTCGACACGGCCGACATGTACGGCGTCGGCCGCAATGAGGAGCTGGTCGGCCGCGCCATCGCCGATCGGCGCGATCGGGTGGTGCTCGCCACCAAGTTCGGCAACGTTCGGGGAGAGGACGGCAGCTTCGGCGGCGTCTGCGGCCGCCCTGACTACGTCCGCTCCGCCTGCGAGGCGAGCCTGCGGCGGCTCGGCATCGAGACGATCGATCTCTATTACCAGCACAGGGTCGATCCGGACGTGCCGATCGAGGATACGGTCGGCGCGATGGCCGAGCTGGTTCGCGAGGGCAAGGTGCGCTTCCTCGGGCTCAGCGAGGCCGCGCCGGAGACCGTACGCCGCGCCCACGCCGTGCACCCGATCGCGGCGCTGCAGACCGAATATTCGCTGTGGAGCCGTGATCCGGAGGAGGCGCTCCTCCCGACCGTGCGGGAGCTCGGCATCGGCTATGTCGCGTACAGCCCGCTGGGCCGCGGCTTCCTGACCGGCCAGTTCCGCAGTCCCGAGGATTTCGAGCCCGACGATACCCGGCGTCGCCACCCGCGCTTCACCGGCGACAACTTCCAGAAGAACCTCGACCTCGTCGGCGAGATCGAGGCGATGGCCCGCGGGAAGGGGTGCACGGCCGCCCAGCTCGCACTCGCCTGGGTGCTGGGGCAGGGAGGGGACATCGTTCCGATCCCCGGCACCCGCCGCCGCGCCCGGCTCGACGAGAATATCGGCGCCCTCGACATTCGCCTGACGGAGGAGGAGCGCGCCCGCATCGACCGCATCCTTCCTCCCGGTGCCGCCGCCGGCGACCGCTATCACGCCCAGGGCATGCAGACGATCAACCGCTAGGGCGGTCACCTGGCTTGCGGACGACCACCTCCGCGACCAGCGGCGTGATCAGCCGGGCGCCCTCCGGCGCACGGTCCAGCGCCGTCGCCATCAGCTCGGCTTCGTCCGCCGTGGCATAACCAAGGTCGCGAAGCCGGGAGGAGTTCACGCGCATGAACGAGGCCGGCCATTGCCAGGTGAAATCGTCACGTCCGACGATCTCGACCAGCGGCCGGATCTCCACCACCTCGAGCCCCTCCGCCTGAGCCCAGAGGGGGAGATGGAGGGCGATGTCGGGCTCGCCGCCGGCATCGCGCCAACTCTTCATCACCAGATCACGGAAGCGGTCGAGCTCCTCGCTCGGCGGCATCATCTGCCAACCGCCGTAATCGGCATATTCGTGGAAGATCGCCGTCCCGCCCGGCTTCAGCGCGCGGGCAATGTTGGCGAGGGCACGCCGCGGTTCCGGCACGAAGCAGAGCAGCCACCGGCACCAGGCCGCGTCGGCGATTTCCTCGCCGAACGGCTCGGTGACGTCCTGCTCCAGCGTCACCAAATTCGTCAGGCGGCGGGCCGCCGCCCGCTCGGCGAGGCTGTCCAGGAAGCGCCGCGAGCGCTCGAGCGCGATCACCTGCCCGGCAGGACCGACCAGCTCCGCCAGGTCCATGCTCGCCCAGCCAGGGCCAGCGCCGACGTCGAGCACGGTCTTTGCCGGTCCGATGCCGGCGCGGCGCCAGCCGTCGAGCATCCGGGCGCGCCAGACGCGATGCTGCAGCCCCAGCCGTTCGATCTCTTCGTCTTCGGTGCCGAGCACGTAGTCGCGGTCCGCCATCGTTCCTCTTTCGCTGTCGAGCGGCCGCTTCAGCAGCAAAAGCGGCGGCGCGCCACCCCGGCGCTTGCGGTCAAAGCAGGATCAGCCGCCGTGCTTCCGCAGCCAGAGGCCGAACAGCTCCGGCCAGCGCGAGCCCGGCAGGTCACGCGGAAGATGGAGACCGAAGCCGTGGCCGCCCTCGCCGAAGATATGGGCGTCGCATTTCACCCCGTTCGCGCGGCAGGCGGCAAGCCAGTCGAGCGTATTCTCCAGCGGCACGACCGGATCGTCGCTGGCGTGAACGAGGAAGGACGGCGGCGTGTCCTTGCCGACGCGGAGCAGCGGCGAGCGCGCGTCCACCCTTTGGCGCGACGGGGCCGGGCCGAGCAGGAACTCGCCGGAGCGGCTGTTCGGGGCGCGATCGCGGAGGCTGGTCACCGGATAAACGAGCCCGGCATAGGCAGGTCGGGCGCTCTCGCGATCCGCCGCGTCGACCGGCTCGTAGATCCGGTCGCCGTGCGCGACCGAAAGATCGGCGGCGAGATGGCCGCCGGCCGAAAAACCGACGATTCCGAGCCGCGCCGGATCGATCCGCAGCTCGCGGGCATTGGCCCGGATCAGGCGCATCGCCCGCTGGGCGTCCTGCAGCGCCACCAGATCGCGCTGCGCCCATCCCTCGCCGGCGAGGCGATAGGCAAGAACGAAGACGGTGGTGCCGCCGGCATTGAAATGCTGGGCGACGTCGAGACCTTCGTTCTGGACCGAGAGGAACTGGTATCCGCCGCCGGGAAGCGAGAGCAGGGCGGAGCCGTCGGGCCGCGCCGGCCGGAAGACGTGGACCTCCGGCGTCGCGACACCGCGCAGCCACAATTCGCGCCCGCCCTTGGGGCCGTTCATCGTGTTGTTGGCGGCGATCGGCTTGGACGGTGCCCCCGGCGGCCGGCCCGGCCAAAGCTGGATCCGCTCCTTCGCCGGCCACAAAGGCGCGTCGGGATCGCTCGCCGCCGGAGTCGGCGGATCGCCCCAGCCCTGTGCCGAGGCCGATGTCGCCGCCAACACCCCCGCGCCCAGCGCCCCGCCCAGCAGACTTCTCCGGCCGATCTTCATGCCCATCCTCCCTGTTCTTTCGGGACGATGTGCCAGCGGAGCGGCGAAGAGGCTAGGGGGATGAAGCCCTGACCAGGCGACATACGTCATACGGTTCGGTCCATCAGGTGCGGCCTGCTTCCGGCACGCCGCAGCCGCGGCGGGGCGCGCGGACCCTGATCAGGATCTCACGGAGGGTCTGCAAAGACGCTTCTGCCTCGCGTGCCCTGTTCTACCCGGGATCCCGGCCTTCGCCGGGATGCTTTGGGCTGCGCCCAAAGCAAAAGGGCCGCCCCGAAGGACGGCCCTCTCGTTTTGCCCGGCACGAAGCGCGAAGCTTCGTGACGTTCGCCTTAGCGCTTCGAGAACTGGAAGCTGCGGCGGGCCTTGGCGCGGCCGTACTTCTTGCGCTCGACGACGCGCGGATCGCGGGTCAGGAAGCCGGCGCGCTTGACGGCGCTGCGCAGCACCGGCTCGTAGCGGGTGAGCGCGGTCGAGATACCGTGGCGAACCGCACCGGCCTGGCCGGAGAGGCCGCCGCCCTTGACGGTGGCGACGACGTCATACTGATCGCGGCGCTCGGTGATGTCGAACACCTGGTTGATGATCAGGCGCAGCGTCGGACGCGCGAAATAGACGGTCTGGTCGCGGCCATTGACCGTGATCTTGCCGGTGCCAGGCTTCAGCCACACGCGGGCGACAGCGTCCTTGCGGCGGCCGGTCGCGTAGGCGCGGCCCTGCTTGTCGATCTGCTGCTCGCGCAGCACGGCCTGGATCTGCGGGCCCTGGGTCGACACGCCCTGCGTGTCTTCGGCAGGCGCCTCGTTCGCAGCGGCGGGAGCCTCGGCAGCCGCAGGCGCGGCAGCCGCACCGGTCAGGTTGGCGAGGTCGGAAAGCGATTGACGATTGTCGGACATCAGGCACCCACCTTGTTCTTGCGGTTCATGCCCGCGACGTCGAGGGTTTCGGGGTTCTGGCCGGCGTGCGGATGCTCGGTGCCGGCATAGAGGTGGAGGTGGCGCATCTGCTCGCGACCGAGCGGCCCGCGCGGGATCATGCGCTCGACGGCCTTCTCGAGGACGCGCTCCGGGAAGCGGCCTTCGAGGACCTTGCCGGCCGTGACACCCTTGATGCCGCCGGCATAGCCGGTGTGGCGGTAATAGACCTTGTCGGCCAGCTTCTTGCCGGTGAACCGAACCTTGTCGGCGTTGATCACCACGACATGATCGCCGATGTCGGCGTGCGGGGTGAACAGCGGCTTGTGCTTGCCGCGCAGCAGGTTGGCGATGATCGTGGCGACGCGCCCGACGACGAGCCCGTCAGCATCAATCAGATGCCATTTCTTCTCCACCTCGGAGGCCTTGGCGGCCTTGGTGGTCTTCATCAGCGCCTTCATGGGCCCCAACTCCGTAACCAGCGGACGCCGGGAAGGCGCCCCTCATCTGAAATGAACCGCGCCGCCCCACGGCTTCTGCCACGGGCGGCGCTGACGAGCGGCCAAATGGCAGGAGAGGCCGATTAAGTCAAGAAAAAGCGCGGGTTTGACGGGAGGTAAAATAATACCTCGATCAAATCACGCTCGATCAGGGAAGGTGCTCTCCCGATCCGGCCACGGGCGTGGACGCCATGTTCGATGTCGATGCCGAAATCGCCGACGACCGTACCTTCGGGCCGGCGCGGCGCTCCCGGAAAAGCATCGGCGCGAAGATCAGCCCTGGGCCGTCTCGTCGAGGACCCATTTGGCGAAGCCTGGCGTGGAGGCGGCGATCGGCCAGGCCACGGCGGCGGGAAGATCGTAGCTGTGGAGCTCGGCGAGACGGGCGATCAGCGCGTCCGCCCTGTCGGCCGCCGTCTTGAACAGGGCTGCAGTCTCCTCGCCGTCCGCGATCCTGCCTTCCCATCGATAGATCGAGCGGCAGGTGCCGAAAATGTTGGCGCAGGCGGCGAGCCGCTCCTCGACGAGCGCGCGGGCGACTCGCTCAGCCTCTTCGTGCGAGGCGAAGGTGGCGTAGACCGTCGCGATGGTCTGATGCGTCTCGGTCACGCGCGCCGCTCGCCCAGCCGATGCGCGGTGGCGACCATTGCGCCGAGCAGGACCACCGCCATCGCCTGGTGGCCTGCCGCGATGTTGATGCGCACGCCGGACAGCAGGGTGAGGATACCCAGCACGATCTGAGCGGTCACCGCGGTAACGAGAGCGACTGCCTCGACCTTGAACCCGCGCCGCCAGGCCGTTCCGGCGAGCAGGGCGGCCGCGAGCGCCACGCCCCAGGCGAGCCAGCGATGGACGAACTGCACGACGATCGGATTGTCCGCGAAGTTGCGCACGAACGGCTCGAGCATCGGCGTCGCGGCGGGGAACCATTCATCGCCCATCCTGGGCCAGCTGGAGTAAGCGTAGCCGGCCTCGAGGCCGGCGACATAGGCCCCGAACAGCAATTGCAGGGCCAGGATCGACAGGGCCCAGATCGCGAGCGTCGGCATGCGCGCCGGCCGCCCTTCGGCGTCATTGGCGAGCTGTCGCAGATCCAGCGCAACCCAGAGCAGGGAGGCGAAGATCAGCAGCGCGGTGAGCAGGTGAACCGCTAGGCGGATGTGGCTGACCTCCGGGCGATCGACCAGTCCGGACGCCACCATCCACCATCCGATCGCCCCCTGCAGGCCGCCCAGCGCCAGCAAGGCGACGAGCTTTCGCCCGTAGCCCGCCGGGATCGCCCGCCGCGCGGCGAACCAGAGCAGGGGAAGCGCGAAGGCGAGCCCGATCACGCGCCCGAGCAGCCGGTGCACATATTCCCAGAAATAGATGTTCTTGAACTCGGCCAGCGTCATGCCGGCGTTGACCTTCTGGTATTGCGGGCTCTGGCGGTAGAGATCGAACTCGTCCTGCCAGGCCTGCTCGCCGATCGGCGGGATCGCGCCCGAGACCGGCTCCCACCGCACGATCGACAGGCCGGACTCGGTCAGGCGGGTGATCCCGCCGACGACGACCATCAGGAACACGAGGGCGGCGACGCAGAGCAGCCAGGTGGAAATCGGACCTGGACGGGAGCGGCGCGGCTGGCGGGGCGGGGAAGCGGCTGCGGTGGCCATGATGCGCCCCATATGGCCGCTGAACGGATCAAATCCAATGCAACTTTTTGTTACATGTTATGTTGTAACTTCTCCGTTACGGGCCTATACAAGGCTGCGTGAAAGGAGGGGCGTAGGACCGATGTTCGCCAATGTGGCGCGTAATGGAACGATGGACCGGATGGCGATCGCGCTCTCCGGCCTGTGCCTCGTTCACTGTCTCGCGAGCGCGATCTTCCTCGCCATGCTCTCCGCGGCGGGTGGCCTGCTGCTCGATCCGATCATCCACGAGATCGGCCTGATGCTCGCCATCGGGCTGGGCGTGCTCGCGCTCGGCCGGGGTATCGTGGAGCACGGTTTCATGATGCCATCGGCGGTGGGAGGCCTCGGTCTCGGCGTGATGGCGGGTTCCCTGATGATCCCGCACGGGGGCGGCAGCACGGTCTATTCGGTGATCGGCGTGCTGCTCCTCGCGATGGGCCATGATCTCAACCGCCGCGCGGTGATCTGAACCGTTTCGGACGGTTCGATATTCCAGTCTCCCGCGCTCCGCTCGGCCCCGACAGTTGCCCCTACGCGCGCGAAGTCCTACCTAGGGGCCATGGCCGACCATGAGCACCATCACGACCACCATGAGCATCACGGCGAGTCGCTGACCAGCGCCGCGCAGGCGACGATGGAGCGATCGGGCGAGCAATGGACGGCGATGCGCCAGGCCGTCTTCGAGGCGCTCGCCAGCTTCGATCGCCCCGCCTCGGCCTACGATATCGCCGACAAGGTGAGCCAGGCGCAGGGGCGTCGCGTCGCGGCCAACAGCGTCTATCGGATCCTCGATCTGTTCGTCGGCTCGAACCTCGCGCGCCGCGTGGAGAGCGCCAACGCCTATGTCGCCAACGACCATCCGGACTGCCTGCACGATTGCATCTTCCTGATCTGCGACACCTGCGGCCAGACCACTCATCTCGACGACGACACCTTGTCCGGCGGCGTACGCGCGGTCGCGAAGGCCGCCGGCTTCGCGCCGGATCGGCCGGTGATCGAGGTGCGCGGCACCTGCCACGACTGCAAGGAAGGCTGAGGCGGAGGCCCCGGCCTGCACGGACCCTGCACTATTTGCTCATTCGACACTGCGCAGGCTTTGGAGTAGCGGGGCGCAAAGGGATTATTGCGTAACATGACCGAGCGCCCGAACACGCCGCTTCTCGACACAGTGCCGACGCCGCGAGAGCTTCGCCGGCTGCGCAGCGACCAGCTCCGCCAGCTCGCCGACGAGTTGCGCGCGGAGACGATTTCGGCCGTCTCGGTGACCGGCGGCCATCTCGGCGCCGGGCTCGGCGTGGTCGAGCTCACCGTCGCGCTCCACTATGTCTTCAACACGCCCGACGATCGGCTGATCTGGGACGTCGGCCACCAGGCCTATCCGCACAAGATCCTGACCGGCCGGCGCGACCGGATCCGGACCCTGCGCCAGGGCGGCGGTCTCAGCGGCTTCACCAAGCGCAGCGAGAGCGAATACGATCCGTTCGGCGCGGCGCACAGCTCCACCTCGATCTCCGCCGCGCTCGGCTTCGCGGTGGCGAACAAGCTCGCCGGCACGCCGGGTCGGGCGATCGCGGTGATCGGCGACGGCGCGATGTCGGCCGGCATGGCCTATGAGGCGATGAACAACGCCCAGGCCGCGGGCAACCGCCTGATCGTGATCCTCAACGACAACGACATGTCGATCGCGCCGCCGGTTGGCGGCCTTTCCGCCTATCTCGCGCGATTGGTCTCCTCCAGCCCGTTCCTCGGCCTGCGTGACTTCGCGCGGCGGGTCGCGCGGCGGCTGCCCGATCCGCTCCACCGCGCGGCGCGCAAGGCTGACGAATATACCCGCGGCTGGGTGACGGGCGGGACGCTGTTCGAGGAGCTCGGCTTCTATTACGTCGGCCCGGTGGACGGTCACGATCTCGATGCCTTGATCCCGATCCTCGAGAACGTCCGCGACGCGGGCGAGGGGCCGATGCTGGTCCACGTCGTCACCAAGAAGGGCAAGGGCTACGGCCCGGCCGAAGCGGCGGCGGACAAATATCATGGCGTCCAGAAGTTCGATGTGGTCTCCGGCGAGCAGGCCAAGGCGCCGGCCGGGCCGCCAAGCTATACCGGCGTCTTCGCCAAGGCGCTGATCGCCGAGGCGGAACGGGACCAGGCGGTGGTCGCGATCACCGCAGCGATGCCGTCAGGCACCGGCCTCGACAAGTTCGAGGCGCGCTTTCCCGATCGCACCTTCGACGTCGGCATTGCCGAGCAGCATGCCGTCACCTTCGCAGCCGGCCTCGCCGCGCAGGGTCTCCGGCCGTTCGTCGCCATCTATTCGACCTTCCTTCAGCGCGCCTATGATCAGGTCGTCCACGACGTCGCCCTGCAGAACCTGCCGGTGCGCTTCGCCATGGACCGCGCCGGGCTGGTCGGCGCCGACGGCGCCACCCATGCGGGCAGCTTCGATCTCGCCTATCTTTGCACCCTGCCCAACATGGTGGTGATGGCGGCGGCCGACGAAGCCGAGCTGGTCCACATGGTCCATACGATGGCGCTGCACGACAGCGGGCCGATCGCGCTCCGCTATCCGCGCGGCAACGGCACGGGCATCGCTCTGCCGGCCTCTCCCGAGCGGCTCGAGATCGGCAAGGGGCGGGTCGTCCGCGAAGGCAAGAAGGTGGCGATCCTGTCGCTCGGAACCCGGCTGGAGGAGGCGCTCAAGGCCGCCGACATCCTGGACGCGCGCGGCCTCTCCGCGACCGTCGCCGACCTGCGTTTCGCCAAGCCGCTGGACGAGGCGCTGATCCGCCGCCTGCTGGCAAGCCATGAGGTCGCGGTGACGGTCGAGGAAGCTGCGGTCGGCGGCTTCGGTGCGCACGTCCTCACCATGGCCAGCGATCAGGGGCTCATCGACGCCGGTCTGAAGCTCAGGACGATGCGCCTGCCGGACATCTATCAGGACCACGACAAGCCCGAGAAGCAATATGAGGAAGCGGGGCTCGACGCGGCGGGAATCGTCGACACCGTGCTGAAGGCGCTGCGCCACAACAGCGCCGGCGTTTCGGAAGGCGCGCGCGCCTGATCCGGGCGATCGCCCGCAGACCAGCCTCATTGTCCGGGCCGCGGCGCCTGCGCTAGGGGCGGTCCATGGCGAAGATGCGTGCAGACCAGATGCTCGTCGATCGCGGGCTCGTCGAATCCCGCGCCAAGGCGCAGGCGCTGATCCTCGCCGGCCTGGTCTTTTCGGGTGAAAGGAAGATCGACAAGGCGGGACAGCCTCTCGCGTCCGACGCTGCGCTCGAGGTGCGCGGGCGCGAGCACCCATGGGTGTCGCGTGGCGGGATCAAGCTTGCCCATGCCCTCGATCATTTCGGCTGGGACGTCGGCGGGGCGGTCGCGCTGGACGTAGGCTCGTCGACCGGCGGCTTCACCGACGTTCTCCTCCAGCGCGGAGCAGCCAAGGTGTTCGCGATCGACGTCGGCACCAACCAGCTGGCCTGGAAGCTCCGCCAGGACCCGCGCGTCGTCGTCCATGAGCAGACCAACGCCCGCTACCTGACCGCCGAGATCGTCCCTGAGCCGATCGACATCGTGGTCTGCGACGCGAGCTTCATCTCCCTCGCCAAGGTGCTCGATGCCGCGATCGATCTGGCGAAGCCGGGCGCGCGGCTGGTCGCGCTGGTGAAGCCGCAATTCGAGGCGGAGCGGCACGAGATTGGCAAGGGCGGCGTCGTCCGCGATCCGGCCGTGCACAGCCGCGTCTGCGATGCGGCCGCCGCATGGATCGTGTCGCGCGGCTGGCGGCTGGAGGGGATCGAGACGAGTCCGATCACCGGCCCGGAGGGCAATGTCGAGTTCCTGCTCGGTGCGACCCGGGCGAACTGACCCTTTCCCTCTTTGCTTGCGCCCTGACAGCGCTGTCAGATATGGACGTCCGTGAACCGGCACCAAGGGCTCGACAGAAGCTGCGGCGCGCCGGCCACGGGGATGACTGAGGGAAAGCGATGATTTCTTCCGACACTGGCCGCATGTTCGCCCGCGCCATCACCGCCGCGCTGCTTCTCGGCACTGCCGCCTGCGCAAGCACCGTCGCCGGAACGGGGAGCGAGGCCGCCGCCACGCCGGCCGCAGGGCAGGTCTCCGACGGCCAGGTGCGCTGGCCGGACGTTCAGAGCCGGGTTCGCCGCGATGCGGCGCAGGAAGCGCGGGTGGAGGCGATCCTCGCCCGCATGTCACTGGAGGAGAAGGTCGCCCAGACGATCCAGCCCGACATCGCCTCGGTCACGCCCGAAGACATGCGCCGCTACAAGTTCGGCTCGATCCTGAACGGCGGGAATTCGGCCCCGGGCGGGACCGAGACTGCGCCGGCGCGGGAATGGCTCGCCCTCGCCGATGCCTTCTGGGAGGCGTCGATGAACGCCGACTGGGCCGGCGAGAAGATCCCGATGATCTGGGGCTCCGACGCCGTCCATGGCCACACCAACGTGGTCGGCGCGACCATCTTCCCGCACAACATCGGCCTCGGCGCGATGCGCAACCCCGATCTGATCGGCAAGATCGGCGAGGTCACCGCTCGCGAGATGGCGATCACCGGCATCGACTGGGACTTCTCGCCGACGCTCGCCGTCGTTCGCGACGACCGTTGGGGCCGCAGCTACGAGGGCTTCTCCGAGGATCCGGAGATCGTCGCATCCTATGCGGGGCGCATGGTCGAGGGTCTTCAGGGCCGTCCCGGCACGCCCGGCTTCCTCGGCGCGGGGAAGGTGATCTCGTCCGCCAAGCACTTTGTCGGTGACGGCGGCACGCTCAACGGCAAGGACCAGGGCGACAATCCTTCCACGCCCGAGCAACTGCGCGACATTCACGGCGCCGGCTATCCGCCCGCGATCGAGGCGGGCGTGCAGGCGATCATGGCATCCTTCTCGTCGGTGCGCGGCGAGAAGACCACGGGCGACCGCGATCTTCTCACCGTTGCGCTGAAGGAGGACATGAACTTCGACGGCTTCGTCGTTGGTGACTGGAACGCCCACGGCCAGGTGCCGGGCTGCTCCAACACCTCGTGTTCGGCGGCGATGAACGCGGGCCTCGACATGTTCATGGCCCCCGACAGCTGGAAAGGCCTTTACGAATCCACTCTCGCGCAGGCGCGATCGGGCGAGATCCCGCTGGCGCGGCTCGACGAGGCGGTTCGCCGCATCCTGCGCGTGAAGGTGCGCGCCGGAATGTTCGAGAAGCCCAAGCCGTCGGCGCGGCCGATGGCCGGTGAATTCAACCGTCTCGGCGCGCCGGAGCATCGCGCCATCGCTCGCCAGGCGGTGCGTGAATCGCTCGTCCTGCTCAAGAACCAGAACGCTCTGCTGCCGCTCTCGCCGCGCAAGACCATCCTCGTTGCCGGGGACGGCGCGGACAGCATCGCTAAGCAGTCGGGCGGCTGGACGATCACCTGGCAGGGGACGGGCATCAGCAACAAGGACTTCCCGAACGGCCAGTCGATCTACGGCGGCATCGCCGAGACTGTGAAGGCAGCCGGCGGCACGGCGACGCTCAGCGTCGACGGCAGCTACACGGCGAAGCCCGACGCCGCGATCGTGGTGTTCGGCGAGGAGCCCTATGCCGAATTCGTCGGCGATCGGCAGACGCTGGAATACAGTCCGGCCGACAAGAAGGACCTCGAGCTGCTGCGGCGGCTGCAGAAGGCCGGCATTCCCGTCGTCGCCGTCTTCCTCTCGGGGCGGCCGATGTGGGTCAATCCGGAGATAAATGCCTCCGATGCCTTCGTCGCCGCCTTCCTGCCCGGATCGGAGGGCGGAGGAGTCGCCGACGTCCTATTCGCGGATGCGGCCGGCAAGCCGCGCTACGATTTCAAGGGCAAGCTCTCTTATTCCTGGCCGAAGCGAGTCGACCAGACGCCGCTCAACCGGGGCGACGCCGATTACGATCCGCTCTTCGCTTACGGCTACGGCCTGACCTATGCGGCCGCGGGCAATCTGCCGCGCCTCTCGGAGGAGCGCCCGGCGGGCGCCAGCGCCGGGGCGGACGGCGTGCTGTTCGGCCGCGGCGCGCTGCCGCCCGGCTGGTCGCTCGCCCTGCGGGAACAAGGCGGGCCCGCCTCGCCGGTCACCGGCAACGCCGGCGCGACCGGCACCGGGCGGCTGCGCGTGGCCGGCGTCGATCGCCGCGCGCAGGAGGATGCGCGCCGTCTGACGTGGAACGGCAGCGGCTGGTCCGCCGCGCAGATCCTTGCCGCCCAGCCGCTCGACATCTCTCGCGAGGCCAATGGAGAGCTCAGCCTGGTGGTCGACTATCTGGTCGATCGCGCTCCGACCGCGCCGGTGACTGTCGGGATGGAGAGTGCGACGCTGCCGATCGGCGGCATCCTGCGCACTGCGCCGGCCGGGCAATGGGCCACGCTGGCCGTGCCGCTGCGCTGCTTCGCCCGCGCCGGAGTCGATATGAGCCGGGTTGCGACGCCGTTCTCGATCGCGACGGCGGGCACGCTCGAGCTGTCGATCTCGGACGTGCGTATCGCCAGCGCGGCCGTTCCGCAGGATCGCTGCGGGCAGGAGTGAGCCGGAAAGGCGGGCGCAGCTGCCGTTTCGCCGGCGCCGTGCTTGGGATACAGGTAATCCGGGAGGCATGACGGTGCGGACGCGATCGATCGACCGAAAGGGCGCCCCGCCGAAGGCAGTGCCTCCGCTGCCGGCGGGGAATGGCGCCTGATGGCACGGACGACGATCGACGATGTCGCGGCCCGGGCCGGCGTATCGATCAAGACGGTGTCGCGCGTCCTGAACGACGAGCCGGGGGTGCGCAGCGAAACGCGCGGCCGGGTTCGCGAGGCGATCTCCGCCCTCAGCTACCGTCCGAGCCTGCCGGCGCGGAGCCTTGCCGGCCGCCGCTCGAACCTTCTCGGCCTGGTCTACGCCAATCCGAGCGCGAACTACGTCTTCGACGTCCAGAGCGGCGCAATGGCGCGCTGCCGAGATGCTCATCTTCGCCTGTTCATCCAGTCGTGCAACGACCGCGGCGACGAGACGGTGGAGGACGTGCTCGCCATGGTCGACCAGACCCATGTCGACGGCCTGGTCGTCACCCCGCCGCTCTCTTCCGACGCGGAGCTGATCGCCGCCCTGGAGGAGAGGCGCGTGCCGTTCGTCCGCCTCGCGCCGGACGTGGTCGGAACCCGCAGTCCCGCCGTGGTGATGGACGATGAGGAGGCGGCACGCGAGATGACCGAGCATCTCCTTGCCCTCGGCCACAAGCGCATCGGCTTCGTCGAAGGCCATCCCGACCATCCCTCCAGCCGGCTTCGCCGCAGCGGCTTCGAAGCCGCGCTGGCCTTGGCCGGGCTCGACGAGGATCAGCCCGTCGAGCAGGGCCACAACGACGTTGCCTCCGGCCTCAAGGCCGGGCGTCGGCTGCTCACCCGCGTCGACCGCCCGACGGCGATCTTCGCGTCCAACGACGACATGGCGGCCGGCGTCATTCAGGCGGCGCGCGAGCTTGGTCTCGACGTGCCGCGACAGCTCTCGGTCGCCGGTTTTGACGACAGCCAGATCGCGAGCATCGTCTGGCCGGCGCTGACCACGATCCGGCAGCCAACCTACGACATGGCCTTCGCCGCCGCCGGCCTGCTGATCGATCTGGTCCGCGGACGCCAGGTGCCCGCGGTGACGCGGCTCGACCATCAGCTCGTCCTCCGCAATTCGACCGGGGAGGCACCGTGATCCGGGTGGGTCTCATCGGCCGCGGCGCTGCCGGCAAGGTCTTCCATGCGCCTCTGATCCGCGCCGTCGCCGAGATGGAGCTCGTTGCGGAGGCGGGATCGGCCGACGCCGCCGACCTGATCGCGCGCGGTGACATCGACCTGCTCGTCGTAGCAGCGCCGAACCACGCCCATTTCGCGCTTGCGGAAGCCGCGCTTTCGGCCGGCAAGCACGTGGTCGTCGACAAGCCGTTCACCGTCACCACCGCGGAGGCCGATGTCCTGCTGGCCCTCGCCGCAGCGCGGCAACGGATGCTGACCGTGTTCCAGAACCGCCGCTGGGACGGAGATTTCCTCACGGTCCGCGCGATGATCGAGAGCGGCAGGCTCGGCGAGATCCTGCTGTTCGAAGCTCATTGGGACCGCTTTCGGCCGGCGATCAAGCCGGGCTGGCGGGAGCGCCCGTCGGAGGGCGGCGGCCTGTTCGTCGATCTCGGCGCACACCTGGTGGATCAGGCGCTGGTCCTGTTCGGCCGCCCCGAGGCGCTGAGCGCCGATCTCGTGCGGCAGCGGCAGCAGGCGGAGGTCGACGATTATTTCGATCTCATCCTGCACTACGGCCGAATGCGCGCGCGCCTCTCCGCCTCAACTCTGGTCACGGCGCCGCGGCCGCGGTTCGCCCTCTACGGAACCGAGGGAGCCTTGGTGAAGCATGGGCTCGATCCGCAGGAAGCGCGGCTGCGCGACGGGGGGGACGTGCTCGACCCCGGCTTCGGCATCGAGGACGAGGCCGATTATGCGCTGTTCACGCCGGCGGACGGCCCGGCGGAGCGGATCGCGACCGTCCCCGGCTGCTACCGGACCTTCTACGAAGAGGTCGCCGAAGCCCTGCTCCGCGGCGGTCCTCCGCCCGTCGATCCGCGCAGCGCGCGCAATGGGCTCCTGGTTCTCGAGCTTGCCCGGGAAAGCGCCCGGGAAGGAAAACGCCTGACGCTTTGACCAAGGGAGGAAGGATGAAGCTGTGGATGAACACGGCGCTGCTCGCGCTGTCGATAGTGGCAACGGGAGACGCCGTCGCGCAGACCCCCGCTCAGGCAGAGGCGCTTCGCGCCGGCAAGTCGTTCATTCCGACGCGGACCTTCTCCGCCGAGGATGATCGCCGCGTTCTCGAGGCCTTCGAGGGTCTTCGCGTCGCCGATGTCAGCGACGGCATGGACTTTGTCGGTCTCCCCAACGTCGGCCTGATGGATCCGGAGATTCACGCCCTCTGGAAGGACAGCAAGGACTTCTCCCATCGCTTCATCGGCATCGCCGTCACCGCCCGCTACGTGCCGACCCAGCGGCCGCACGCCGGCGGCGGGCGCAGCTACGAGGATTTTCGCGCCTGGGAGGGCAAATGGTACAATGAGCTCTCGTCCGAGCCTTTTCAGGCGCTGCTGCGGCCGGGCTCGGCGCTGGTGATCGACGAGGCGCCTGACGCCGACGTCGGTTCGATCGGATCGGCGAACATCCTCGGCTGGAAGCTAGCAGGCGCGGTCGGGATCGTCACCGACGCCACCAGCCGCGACACCGACGAGATCATCACCGAGGGCATCCCGCTCTACCTGCGCAAGCCCGGCCGCGGCATCCGTCCCGGTCGCAACGAGATCGAGTCGGTCAACCGGCCGGTCGTCGTCGGCGGCGTGCTGGTCAATCCCGGCGACGTCATCGTTGCCGATGGAGACGGCGTGATCGTCGTGCCGCGCGATGTCGCGCTGCGCGTCGCCGAGTTCGCGCACAAGATCATCGAAGGCGACAAGGCCGCCCGCCGCGACCTCTACAAGCGCGCAGGGCTGAAGGAAGACGCCTCGGTCAAATAGCGCGCGGCGTCATTCGTCCTCGAACTCGAGCGGGGCTGCCGCCCCGCCCGAGAGGGTGCTGGGCCGGTTCGGCTCCACCGGCACGCCGCCGTCGTCCCGATCCCGCTTCTTCGCGCCGCGCCGGTCTGCGCTCCCCCAGCGCATCGATCCACGGGAGGTAGGCGAAGCCCGGCGCGAACGGACGGCCGCCGAGCTCGCGGCGGAGGGGGCGGCGGGGGATGTCCGGAGTCGGCATCCCTCCTTTGTACCACCAGAATGACCCGGCGCGCAGAGCGGTGCACTGCGGCCCTACGAGCGAAGCGCCCTAGGGGCGCCAGCTCACCGGCAGGGTCTTCGCGGGGATCCGGACCGACTCCGTCTCGCGAATGTCGCGGGACGATCGGCCGAGCATGACCTTGTACTCGCCCTCCGCAATCCGCCACTCCTTCGCACCCTCGTTCCAGGTGGCGAGAAGCCGCGGATCGACCGTCAGGGTTACGACGGTCTCGGTGCCGGGCGCCAGATCGATCTTCTTGAAGCCGGCCAACCGCTTCGGTGCTTCCCATCCGCCTGCGGCCGGAGCGACGTAGACCTGCGGAACGTCCATGCCCCGGGCGGAGCCGTCGTTCTTCACCCGGAAGCTGATCGAGAGATCGCCGGACGACGCGTCGGCGCGCAGGCCGCCATAATCGAAATCGGTGTAGGAGAGGCCGTGACCGAACGGGAACAGCGGCTCGTGGCCCTTCGCGTCGAACCATTTGTACCCGACGGCCGCACCTTCCGGATGGTCGATCGCGAACATCTCGCCATTGGCAAGGCCGGTGCCGGGCCGCACCGACCGCGGCAGCTGGCTCTCGTCCCGCGGGAACGTCACCGGCAGCTTGCCGGAGGGATTGACCTTGCCGAAGAGGACGTTGGCGATTGCCTCGCCGCCGGCGGTCCCGGGATACCAGGCTTCGACGATGCCGGCGACGCGGTCCGCCCATGGCATCAGCACTGGACCGCCCGTCTCCAGCACCGCGACGGTCTTCGGGTTGGCGCCCGCGACCGCCTCGACCAGCGCGTCCTGATTGTTGGGGAGGGTCAGCGAGGTGTCGATCGATTCGCTGGTCCACTGGGTGACGAAGACGAGCGCAACGTCGGCATCGGCCGCAGCCCTCGCGGCGGCGGCGGGATCGCTGCCGTCCACGAACGTCACCTGCGCCCCGGGCGCGAGCGCCTGGATCGCCCGGAGAGGCGCATTGGGATAATAGACGACCGGCCCCGGCCAGCTGGTCGGCTCCAGCCCCGGAACGGCATTGCCGCCCACCGGATAGGTCTGGGACGAGCCGCCGCCCGAAAGCACGCCGCGGTCGGCATGGCCGCCGATGATGACGATCCGCTTTGCGCCGGTGCTCAGCGGAAGGACCTTGTCGCGGTTCTTGAGCAGGACGATGCCCTGCTCCGCATCCGCTCTGGTCACGGCGGCGTGCGCGGCATAGTCGATCGGCGCGATCGCGACCGGATTGTCGACCAGGCCGTGCGCGAACATCGAACGCAGGATGCGGCTCGCCATCTCGTCGAGCCTGCGTTCGGACACGTCGCCCTTGCGGACCGCCTCGCGCAGCATCGCTCCGAAATAGTCTTCCTTGTCGAACGGATAGCCCGATTGCTGATCGAGTCCGGTGTTGGCGGCCTGCGCGCTGCTGTGCGTCGCGCCCCAATCGGACATCACATAGCCCTTCCAGCCCCAGTCCTTGCGGAGCACGTCGGTCAGCAGCCACGGATTCTCGCAGGCATAGATGCCGTTGACGCGATTGTAGGCGCACATCACCGAACCCGGGTCCGAGCGTTCGATGGCGAACTGGAAGGCGAGCAGGTCCGACATCCGGGCGGCAGCCGGATCGATCCGGGCGTCATGATAGTCGCGGCCGGTCTCGAGATCGTTCAGCGCATAGTGCTTCACCGTCGAGATGATCTTGTTGGACTGGATACCGGCGATCTGGGCGCCGACCATCGTGCCGGCCAGCAGGGGGTCCTCGCCGCCATATTCGAAGTTGCGGCCGTTCCGCGGATCGCGGATCAGGTTCACGCCGCCGGCGAGCATGACGTTGAAGCCGGAAAGGCGCGCCTCGCGGCCGATCATCGCGCCGCCCTGGAAGGCGAGGTCCGGGTTCCAGGTGGCGGTGGTGGCGAGGCCGGAGGGGAGGGCGGTGCGCTCGCGCTTGGTCGGAGCACCGCCCTGCGTCGCCACGCCGATTCCGGCATCGGTCTGCCACTGCGCCGGAATGCCGAGCCGCGGAATGCCGGGAATGTAGCCGGCCGAGCCGTAGCGCGCTTCCTTCGGCGCCTTGAAGTTCTTCGGGGCAAAGTCGGTGCCGAAAAATCCCTTCACCAGTCGCAGCTTCTCCTCGCGCGTCATCTTCGCGACCACCAGGGCCGTGCGCTGGTCGGGCGTGAGGGCGGTGTTCATCCAAGGCCGGGCGGCCGGCACGGCGGTTGCGGCCGGGCCGCCCGTGGTGAGCGCGAGCATCGACGCGGCGAGCGCGAGGGCGGTGAAGCGCTTGGACATGGATCGTCTCTCCCGTTCGTTCTTTTCTGTACGGCGCACGGGCGCCGATGCGTCGCAATGCACCGATGCGGACTCGTGAGCGGCTTGACTCTAGGGCCTCTCGGGGCCGATTGGTAGCGCTACCAACAAGAACCAAAACGGGCGAGAGGCGTGCAACAGACATTCTCGGCAGCGATGCTGCCCTCCGACCTCGACCGAGCCGTGCTGGCGGGCCGCCTGTTGCTCGAGGAGGGGCCGACTCCGGTGCTGATCCGGGGCGGAGAGGTGCTCGACGTCTCGGCCGTCGCGCCGACCGTCGCGGACCTGCTCGAGCTGCCCAACCCCGCGGAAGCGGAGGGGCAGCGGCTGTTCTCCGTTTCGGCTCTGGTCGACCGGGTGCTCGCATCGGCGCCGGGCTCGTTCCTGCTGTCGCCGGTCGATCTTCAGGTGGTGAAGGCGGCGGGTGTCACCTTCGCGGTGTCGGCGGTGGAGCGGGTGATCGAGGAGCGGGCGCGCGGCGATTCGGACAAGGCGGCCGAGATCCGCTCCGGGCTCGAGGCGCGCATCGGCGGCGGCATCCGGTCGGTCGTGCCCGGCTCCGAAGACGCCATGCGGCTGAAGGCCGCGCTGATCGAGGATGGGATGTGGTCCCAATATCTCGAAGTGGCGATCGGCCCGGACGCGGAGATTTTCACCAAGTCCCCCGTCCTCTCCACCGTCGGCTGGGGCGGGGACATTGGCGTGCGTTCCGATTCGACCTGGAACAATCCGGAACCCGAGGTGGTGCTCGTCGCGGACAGCCGCGGGCGCGTGCTCGGCGCGACGCTTGGAAACGACGTCAACCTGCGCGACTTCGAGGGTCGCAGCGCATTGCTGCTCAGCAAGGCGAAGGACAATAACGCCTCGTGCTCGATCGGTCCGTTCATCCGCCTGTTCGATGACGCATTCACGATGGACGACGTGCGCTCGGCCGTGGTCGAGCTGGTCGTCGAGGGGCGGGACAATTTCCGGCTGGAAGGCGAAAGCTCGATGCGCGAGATCAGCCGCGATCCGACCGAGCTGGTCCGCCAGGCGCAGAGCGAGCATCATTATCCGGACGGCTTCACCCTGTTCCTCGGAACGCTGTTCGCCCCGGTTCAGGACCGGGACGAGCCCGGCCGCGGCTTCACCCACAAGGAAGGCGACATCGTTCGCATATCGACGCCGCGGATCGGCGCCCTGATCAACCGCGTGACCACGTCGAAGGCGGCGCCGCCCTGGACGTTCGGAGTCCGCGCGCTGATGCAGAACCTCGCGGCGCGGGGACTGCTTGCAGGACGCGGCGGCGGCGGCGCATGACGCGACCGGACCAGATTCAAGCACATCGATAGAAATGGGGGAGTAACGTGGCGGAAGCGAGCGGCGGGCGCGCAATCTATCCGAGCCTGAAAGGCAAGAGGGTCCTGATCACCGGCGGCGGCTCCGGCATCGGCGCGGGCATCGTCGAAGGTTTCGCTCGCCAGGGCGCGGACGTGACCTTTTTCGATGTCGCGGAGGAGGATAGCCGCGCGCTGGCCGAAACGCTCGGCGCGCGCTTCGAGCGCGTCGATCTGATGGACGTCAAGGGCGCCCAGGCCACGATCGCGCGGCTGATCTCGGAAGGCGGCGCGTTCGACGTCCTCGTCAACAACGCCGCCAACGACGATCGCCATACGATCGACGAGGTGACCGAGGAATATTGGGACAACCGTCTCAACGTGAACCTCAAACACCTGTTCTTCTGCGCGCAGTCGGTGATACCGGGAATGCGCGAGAGAAAGGCGGGCGCGATCGTCAATCTCGGGTCCATTTCCTGGCACCTCGGCCTCCCGGAGCTCACCCTCTATCAGACGGCCAAGGCGGCGATCGAGGGCCTCACCCGCTCGCTCGCCCGCGAGCTCGGCGAAGACGGCATTCGTGTCACCTGCGTGGTCCCCGGCAACGTGCGCACGCCGCGGCAGCTCAAATGGTATACGCCCGAGGGCGAGCAGGAGATCGTCGACGCCCAGTGCCTGAAGGGCCGGCTGGTGCCGGAGGACGTGGCCGCTTTGGTCCTGTTCCTCGCTTCCGATGACGCCCGGCTGATCACCGGCCACGAATATTTCGTCGACGCGGGCTGGCGCTGATGTCGGCCGCGCCGGAGAGCGTCTGGGGCGTCGGCGCCGAGCTCGGCGAGGGGCCGGTCTGGGTCGAGCGGGATCGGGCCCTCTGGTTCGTCGACATCAAGCGGCAGAAGATCCACCGGTTCGACCCGGCGAGCGGCGCCAAGCGGAGCTGGGACAGCCCGGAGCAGATCGGCTTCCTGCTTCCCGCCAGCCGCGGCGGCTTCGTCGCCGGCCTGCAAAGCGGCCTTCACCATTTCTCCGAGCAATCGGGCGCTTTCTCGCTCCTCGCCTCGGTTGAAGGCGATCTGCCCGGCAACCGGATCAATGATGGGGTCGTCGATCCGTTTGGGCGCCTGTGGTTCGGCACGATGGACAATTCGGAGGAAGCGCCGACGGGCCGCTTCTACCGCCTGAACGACGGGCGGGTGGGTGACGCGGGCCTTCCCGCGGTCACGATCACCAACGGGCCGGCCGTGTCTCCGGACGGCCGCATCCTCTATCATGTCGACACCCTCGCCGGGCTCATCCACGCCTGCGACATTGCCGAAGACGGCAGCCTTGGCGCTTCGCGGCCGTTCGTCCGGATCGACGGCAAGGACGGATTCCCCGACGGGCCGACGGTCGATGCGGAGGGCTGCGTCTGGATCGGGCTGTACTTCGGCTGGGAAGCGCGGCGCTACTCCCCCGCGGGCGAGCTGATCGACCGGATCCGCTTCCCGACCTCGAACATCACCAAGGTCGCGTTCGGCGGCGAGGACCTGCGAACGCTCTATGCGACGAGCGCGCAGCAGGGATTGAAGCCGCAGGACCTCGCCGACCAGCCGGAGGCCGGCAATCTGTTCGCCGTTCGCGTCGACGTCCCGGGGACGCCGGGAGCGCTCATCTCTCTCTGATCCTTAGACCGGGGCCGCCATGACTCGACGCTTGAGCCTGTTCCTCGCCGCCGCTCTCGTTCCTGCCGCCGCGGGCGCGGCGCCGGTGCTCGATCCGCTCTTCTCCGATCATGCCGTGCTCCAGCGCGGAAAGCCGATCGCCGTCTGGGGAACGGCCGATCCGGGCGAGAAGGTCACCGTGACGCTCGCGGCTGTTAGCCGCACCGCCACCACCGGCAAGGATGGACGGTGGCGCGTCGACCTGCCGTCGATGCAGGCCGGAGGACCCTATACGCTGGTAGCGTCCGGCAAAGACGCCGCCGCGGCGCGCGCAAGCGATCTGCTGGTCGGCGACGTCTGGCTCTGCTCCGGTCAGTCGAACATGGAATATCCCGTCCGCCGCGCGCTCAACGCCGATACGGACATCGCCGCCGCGAACGATCCCGAGGTGCGGCTGCTGACGGTGCAGAGAAGGACCAGCCTCTCGCCCCAATCGAAGTTCGCGGATGCGATCGCCTGGTCGCTGCTGACGCCGGAGAGCGTCCCCGGCTTCTCCGCCGCCTGCTATTTCATGGCCCGCGACCTTCGCGCCTCCGAAAAGGTGCCGCTGGGCCTGATTCATTCGAGTTGGGGCGGCACCCAGATCTCGCCCTGGATCGACCTCACGTCGGCCGAGCCTTTCGAAAAGGAGAATGCCGGCCTGCTGGCGCTCTACCAGCGGGATCCGCTCGCGGCGAACCTTCGGTTCGGCACGCGCTGGGAGAGCTGGTGGAAGGAACGGACCGGCACCGAGCCGTGGCGTGACAGCAGGGCGTTGGCCTGGAAGCCGATGCCGACGGCCGCTTACTGGGAGGGCTGGGGCGATCCGGCGTTCAAGGACTATAACGGCCTGGTCTGGGCGCGGCGCAAGGTGACGCTCACCGCCGCGGAAGCCGCCTGGGGCGCGACCCTCTCGCTGGGCGTCATCGACGATGCCGACGAGACATTCGTCAACGGCGTTCCGGTCGGCAACAGCTTCGGCTGGGATCTGAAGCGCCAGTACAAGCTGCCCGCTCGGCTGCTCCGCGCGGGGGAGAACGAGATCCTCGTCGCGATCGCCGACAGCTGGGGCTACGGCGGGTTCCAGGGCCCCGCAAGCGTGCTCAGCCTCGCGATTGCCGGCGGCGAAACGAAGAGCCTCGGGGACGGCTGGGAATATTCCGTCGCACCGGCGGGCGTGACCGATCCGCCGCGGCCGCCGTGGGACAGCAATGCCGGCGCATCGTTGATCTACAACGCGATGATCGCGCCGCTCGGCCCCTATGGCCTCAAGGGTGCGGCCTGGTACCAGGGCGAGTCCGATGTCGGCAACAATCGTCCCTACGCCGCCAAGCTCGGCGCGCTGATGGCGAGCTGGCGCAAGCAGTTCGAGGCGCCGAAGCTGCCGTTCCTGATCGTCAGCCTCGCCAATTACGGCGCGCCGCAGACCGGGCCGCGCCCGAGCGGCTGGGCGGAGCTGCGCGAGCAGCAGCGGATCGGCGCGCGACGCGATCCCGACGCGGCGCTGGTGGTTGCGATGGACCTTGGTGAGCGGACCGACATCCACCCGGCCAACAAGCAGGAGGTCGGCCGCCGCCTGGCGCGCGCCGCCCGCCATGCCGCTTACGGTCATGACGAACCGGTCGGGCCCGCCGCGGCGACCGCCGAGCGCAGCGCAGGCGCCATCCTCGTTCGCTTCACCGGGGTGACCGGCAAGCTCGTGCCGTGGAGCGGAACCCGGGCGCTCGCATTCGAGCTTTGCGGCGAAGACCAGCAGAGCTGCCGCTACGCAGACGCGATTCCGGACGGGAACGTCGTCCGCCTCGCCGACGACGGACGGCCCGCGACCCGCGTCCGCTACGCCTGGAGCGAAGCGCCGGTCACCAATCTCTACGACGAGGCGCTGCTGCCGCCGGGGCCGTTCGAGCTGCCGATCCGCTGAGCTAGCCGAGCGCGGCGGCAAGTGCTTCGATCGGCCGTGGTGCGGCCGCCCGGGCGTCGGCTCTCTCCCGCACCGCCTTGATCTCTTCCTCGCTGGCGCTGGCGAGGCTGCCGAGGGCATCGGCCCCGAACATGCCTGCGCTGCCGGCCAGGATATGCGCGATGGCCTGGGCCTCGGCGAGAAGCGCGTCGACCTCGTCCGCAGCGGCCTCCGGCAAGGCGGCCGTGATCGTGGCGAGGCGGTGGGCAGACTCCCGGCAGCGGTCGGCAAAACGCTGCGCGAGCGACGACATGGCGACGTCCTCGGCCGGCGCGGGCACCGGTGTCGGGGTGGCCAGCCAGCGGGCCACCGCCGCGGCGAGATCGAGGATCGCGATCGGTTTGGCCAGATGATCGTCCATGCCGGCATCGCGGCATTCCTGGATCTCGGCGGCGAAGGCGCTGGCGGTCAGCGCGACGATCGGGATGGTCCTGGCGCGGCCGCCCAGGGCGCGGATCGCGCGGGTGGCGGTGAGGCCGTCCATGACCGGCATCTGCACGTCCATCAGGATCAGGTCCCAGGCGTCAGGGTCGTCGGTGAGGCGGGCGGCGCGGTGCAGCGCCTCTTCGCCGTTCGAGACGACCTCGACGCGGTGCCCCAGGCGCCCGAGCATGCCGGTCACGAGCTCCTGGTTGATGTCGATGTCCTCGACGAGAAGGATCGATCCGCTGCGCACCGGCCCGTCCGGGGCGAGGGGGAGAAGCCCATCGCCCGTCGCGGCGCGGGCAGGGGCTTCGGTCAACGGGAGAGTCAGGGTTACGGTGGTGCCGCGCCCGAGCTTGCTCTCGAGCGCGATGGCGCCGCCCATCAGCCCCGCCAGGTGCCGGCTGATGCTCAGGCCCAGCCCCGATCCGCCGAAGCGCCGCGAGATCGAAATGTCGGCCTGCACGAAGGCGTCGAAAATGGCTGCCATCCGCTCCTCGGCGATGCCGACGCCGGTGTCCGCGACCTTGATCACGATCGTGCGCAGGCCGTTCATGTCGGCGCCCTCGCCGAGGGAGACGGTAACCGATCCCCGCTGCGTGAACTTCACCGCGTTGCCGAGCAGATTGAGGACGATCTGGCGCAGGCGCAGGCCGTCCACGACGATGTCGGAAGGGAAGCTGGAGTCGAGCGCAGCGCGCAGCGTCAGCCCCTTCTGCTCAGCCATCGGCGTCATCAGCCGGATACATTGCCGAAGGCCGTGGCGCACGTTGAACGGCTCCTCGGCGATCTCGAGCTGGCCGGCGTCGATCTTGGAGATGTCGAGGATGTCGTTGAGCAGCTTCAGCAGCGCCTGGGCCGATTCGCGGATCAGCGTCACATGACGCCTCTGTTCGCTGGCCAGCTCCGTGTCGAGCAGCAGCTCCGAGAAGCCGAGTACGCCGTTCATCGGGGTACGGATCTCATGGCTCATGTTCGCGAGGAAGGAGGCTTTGGATGCGGTCGCCGCCTCGGCTTCCTGGCGGGCGAGCTCGAGCTCGGTGACGTCGACGAACACGCCGAACACCGCCCTGACCGCGCCGTCCTCGCCGCGCTCGCACGCGCCGTGCGATCGGATGAAGCGGAGCTCCCCATCCGGTCGATAGATCCGGCGGGTCGTGTCCCAGCCGCAGCCCTCTCGCAGCGCCTGCTCGACGACGCTGCGCGCGGCGGCGGCGTCATCGGGGTGGTAGAGATCGAAGGCGGTGTCGAGCGACGGCTCGGTACCGACCGGCAGTCCGCAGATGACGCGAAGCTCGTCCGACCAGTCGACCGTTCCCGTCTCGAAGTCGTAGCGCCAATGGCCGACCCGTCCGATACGCTCCGCCAGGCGATAGCGATCTTCGCTGCGGGCCACTGCGGCCTCGCGCGCGCGGCGCGACTGATCGCTGCGGTGAAGCGCGACGATGCTGCTCATCAGCAGCGCGAAGGTGACCAGAACATTGGCGAACACCTGGATGGCGACGCCGTGCTGCGTCCCGTAGAAGCCGAAGCTCTCGCCGCTGACGCGCAACATGCCGACGAGGACAGGCACCAGAAGCACGAAAGGGAGCAGGTTGCGGGCAAGCGCTCCGGCCGGGCCCTTGTCTCCGAGGATCCGCACCACGCCGACGTCGGGGTTGATGCTGATGATGCCGGCCGCGATGCTGAAGAGCGCAATGGCGGCGTGCAGGGCCATCGCGTTGAAGGTGCGCACCTCATAAAGCGCAACGAGGTTCAGGATGTAGCCGATCATCGCGAAGAGCGTGATCGCGATGATCAGGATGCTCGCGGCCTGCGAGAGCAGGATCGCGCGCGCATTTCGGGCGCCGCTGGCGATCAGGGCTCCGCCGGTCAGGACCAGGGCAAACGCGGTGTTGGGCGCCATGCGACTGGGAGGAAGATCGACTGCGCGCCCGAGTTGATCGGGGAACAGAAGCTGATCGACGCCGGCCGGAAGGCCAAGCCCGAGCTGCGCGAGCTTGGCCGCGCCTGTCGCGACGATCAGGCTTGCAAGCACGCGAATCCAGCGCGCGTCCGGTCGCGGCCGCAAGGCGAGGGCGGCCGCCGCCAGAATGACGCAGATCGCCGTCATTGGGTTCATCGCGCTGAGTTTCGGAAAGATCCGGGTCAGAGAGTCGTAGCCCGCGGCCCAACCGAACAGGACGAGCGTCCCCATCACGGCACCGAAAGCGGCGGCCGTGAGGCGGATGCGGACTGCAGTCGGGCTCTGGCGGAGATGCCGGGTCGGCACGGTGTAGATATCCTCGAAAGCGGACGCCATCCGGCGCCGACGCGGGTGCCCGTTGGCGGCCGCTGCAATCATTATAGAGCGATTAACCTCGATCGTTCGGCGGCGGCGTTCGGAGGGTGCAGCTTGCCCGGGGGCATTTCGGCGGTGAACGGCGCGGGCCTGGGGGGGCGGCCGCTTGGGGATTTCCGCCAACATTTGGGAATGCTCTCGTCGCCGTGCCCCGGTGGCGGGGAGTTCATGTCCCGCTAAGTCGCTGAAATCCAAGGGACGCCTGATTTTGGCACGAGTCCTGCTGAGGGATCTGCATCAACCCCCGGCCGAGCCGGTGCCGCCAAGGAGTTCTTCGATGCCCGCTTCCAATCCTGCCGTGCTCTTCCGTGAGGACACCATGCTCGGCGTCTGCCAGGCCCTCGGCGACGATTTTGGCTTCAATCCGCTCTATCTGCGCATGGCGTTCGCGGTGCCCGTCCTGTTCAGCCCGCTGTGGACCTTCGCCGCCTACCTCGGCCTCGGCGTGCTCGTCGCCATCTCCCGCCTGCTCGTCCCCGCCCGCCCCCGTAGCTGGACGCTGCGCAGCGCGGCCGCCGCCGCGACGGCGCTGGTTCGGCGCCGTCCGGCCAAGCCGGAGGTGGTGGAATGCTCTGCGGAGCCGGAGAGGATGCCGCTCGCCGCCTGATCTCCCTGCCGGGCGGCGAGGGTTCGCGCCTTGCAGTCCTGCCCTGAAATCACTCGTTAACCACTCTTTGCCACTCTGCCTCCTCTAACGTGCGCCCTTGGGACGGAGCCCGGGGAGGCGGAGCAGGAAGCGCGATGGTGGTCGAGCAGACACGCAGGATGTTGTGGGCGGGCGTGCTGGCATGCACGGCGGTTGCCTGGCTCGGCTGCTGGCGGCTGGGGATCGGCGTCGGCCTGTCTTCCGCTCCGATCGCGCTGTCGATGATCAGCCTTGCCGGTCTCGCCTATCTGCGCAAGCCGACCTGGGCGTTGTGGGTGAGGCGCCTGCTGGACCTGCTCGAGCTGCTTTTTCTGCTCGCCGCCGTCGGCTATTCTGGCGCGCTGCTCAGCTATGCCGCCATGGGCTCGACCAGCGGCTATACCGACGATCTGCTTGTGCGGCTGGACGCGATGCTCGGCTTCGACTGGCTGAAGATCAGGCTCGCGGCCGAGCAGCACGGCTGGATGATGGAGCTGGGCCGTGCCGCCTACGCGTCCTTCTTCCTCAGCCCGTTGATCCTCCTTCCCGCGCTCGTCCTGACGGGCCGATCGTCCGACGCCTATCGCTTCCTGCTCGCCTATGCGCTCGCCGTGCTGCTCACCAACCTGCTGTTCGCCGCCTTCCCTGCCGAATCGGCGTTCCAGCACTTCATGCCCGATCGCCGACACGCGTGGGGCGACGGACCTTTGCGCTACCTCGAGGCGATCCACCAATTGCGCGCCGGCACCATGGCGCATGTCCACATCGATCGGCTGCAGGGGATCGTCACGTTTCCCAGCTTCCATGCCAGCGCCGCCTTCCTGTTCATCTGGGGCGCATGGCCGCTCAGGCCGCTGCGCGCGCCGATGTTCGCCATCAACAGCGCCATGCTCGTTTCCGCGACCTTCTTCGGCGGCCATTATGTGGTCGATATTCTGGGCGGTGTCGCGCTCGCCTGGTTCTCGATCCAGCTGGTCGCAATCATCGAGCGCCGCATCGGCGCAGCCACGCCGGCCGCGAGCCTCGCCGACGGCGAAAGCGCTCCGGCAGACGTTTCCGGGGGAGCAACCGCACCGGCGGTGCGCTGACCTTCGGCAATAAGCGACCGATCCGAAATTCTCGGGTCAGGCGAAGTGAGCGCGCCGCGGTCTAGGCGGAGCGGGACTCGGCTTGGCGCGAACCGCACCGTCCCAGAGCCGCGCCGTCCACTCGACCGCATCGGCGGTGGCCCGTCCTTTGCTCGCGTCCGATGACGCGCAGATCCAAGGTCGGCGCCGTTCGTGCGTGACGCGGATCGGCCTCCCGCCGAAGCAGCCCGGCGGCCCCGACCTCAATGGTTGTGGCGCGGCACCTTCTTCGAGGTACCGCGATAGTCGATCGCGAACTCGAGCACGCCGCCCTCCGACAGCTGCCCGGTCTTCTCGCGATAGAGCGCTTCCCAGGGCGTGTTGCTGGCCGGCGTTTCCGGGATGCCCTCGCCCTCGCGTCGGGCGATCTCGGCCTCTTCGACCAAGGCATCGCAGCGGCCGGTGTTGAGATCGATGCGGATGGTGTCGCCGGTGCGCAGCCAGGCGAGGCCGCCGCCGACCGCGCTCTCCGGGGAGGCGTTGAGGATCGAGGGGCTGTCGGACGTCCCCGACTGGCGGCCGTCGCCGAGCGTCGGAAGGCTGGTGATGCCGCGCTGGAGAAGGGCGTCCGGCGGCTGCATGTTCACCACCTCCGCCGATCCCGGCCAGCCCTGTGGGCCCGAGCCGCGGATGACGAGGATGCAATGCTCGTCGATGTCGAGCCCTGGATCGTTGATGCGGTGGTGGTAGTCGTCGGATCCGTCGAACACGATCGCCCGCGCCTCGAAAATTCCTTCGCGGCCCGGCTCGGCCAGGTAGCGCCGCCGGAACTCCTCCGAGATCACGCTCGTCTTCATGATCGCGAAGTCGAACAGGTTGCCCTTGAGCACCAGGAATCCCGCGCGCTCCTTCAGCGGCTTGTCGAACGGCAGGATCACCTCCCGGTCCTTCGCTTCCCGGCCTTCGAGATTCTCGGCCTGGGTGCGGCCGGTCACCGTCATCTGGCCGCCGTCGAGCTTGCCGGCCTTGAGCAGCTCCCACATCACGGCGGGGACGCCACCAGCCCGGTGGAAGCGCTCCGAGAGATATTTGCCCGCCGGCTGCATGTTGACGAGCAGCGGCAGGTCGTAGCCGTGCTCCATCCAGTCCTCGTGACGGATCTCGACGCCGGCGTGGCGGGCCATGGCGACGATGTGCGGCTGGGCGTTGCTCGATCCGCCGATCGCGGTCGTGACGCGGATCGCGTTGAGGAACGACTCCCGCGTCAGGATCTTCGACGGGCGCAGGTCGTCATAGGCGATCTCGACGGCGCGGCGGCCGGTCTCATAGGCCATCTGGCCGCGCTCGCGGTACGGCGCGGGAATGGCGGCATTGCCCGGCAGCGACATGCCGAGCGCCTCGGAGATCGCGTTCATCGTGGAGGCCGTCCCCATGGTGTTGCAATGCCCCGCGGAAGGCGCGCTGTCGGCGGCACGGCGGAGGAACTCCTCCTCGTCGATCTTGCCCGCGCCGAGCAGGCGGCGCGAGCGCCAGATCACGGTGCCGGAGCCGACCAGCTCGTTCTCGTGCCACCCGTCGAGCATCGGCCCGCCGTTGAGCGTAATCGCCGGGATGTCGACGGTCGACGCGGCCATGATGCCCGCCGGCGTGGTCTTGTCGCAGCCGGTGGTGATCACCACGCCGTCGATCGGATAGCCGTTCAGGATCTCGACCAGGGTCATGTAGGAGAGGTTGCGGTCGAGCGCCGCGGTCGGGCGCCGGCAATTCTCGAAGATCGGGTGCATCGGGAATTCCATCGGAATTCCGCCGGCGTCCCGGATGCCCGCGCGGATCCGGTCGGCGAGCTCGAGATGGATGCGGTTGCACGGCGCGATGTCGGAACCGGATTGGGCGATGCCGATGATCGGCTTGCCGCAGCGCAGCTCATCGGGGGTGATGCCGTAGTTCATGAACCGCTCGAGGTAGAGCGCCGTCATGTCGCTCCGGCCGGGCGCATCGAACCATTCGCGGGAGCGGAAGGGGCGGGCGGGCGTGCGGGTCATCATCGTCTCCGGATGGAATGGGGGCGCGAACCGCCGGAACGGCCGCGCCCCCGTTAGGCTCTGGGTGGAGGGCTGTCAGCCTTCCATCTGCTCCAGCTCCTTGCCCTTGGTCTCGTGGATGAACTTCTGCACGAGGAAGAAGCTGATCACCGCGGACACGGCGTAGAAGGTGTAGCTGCCCGCCAGGCTCCATCCCGCCATGATCGGGAAGGTCTGCGCGATCAGATAGTTGGAGAACCACTGGGCGAAGCCGCACACCGCCAGCGCGGACCCGCGGATCTGGTTCGGGAACATTTCGCCCAGCATGACCCACATGATCGGGCCCCAGCTGACGTTGAAGAAGATCACGTAGAGGTTCGCCGCGACCAGCGCGAGCGTACCGAGGCTGCTGGAAAGCTGCAGGTTGCCCTCCGCGTCGAGCGTGCCGTTGGCGAAGGCATAGACCAAGGCGAACAGGGTCACGGCCATGCCGGCCGATCCGATCAGCAGCAGCGGCTTGCGGCCGATCTTGTCGACCAGCGCGACGGTGACGAAGCAGGCCGCGATCGAGACCGCGCCCGAGACGATGTTGATCTGGAGCGACTGATCCTCGGTGAAGCCGGCGAGCTGCCAGAGCGTCGCGCCGTAATAGAAGATCACGTTGATGCCGACGAGCTGCTGGAAAACGGCGAGCAGCAGGCCCGCCCAGACGATCGGGCGAATGCCGCCGCCGGGCGCCTTGAGATCGCTGAGCCGCGGGCGGTGATCGGCGCTGAAGCTCGCACGGATCTCCTCCAGCTTGGCGCGAGCGACGTCGGCGCCGAACAGCGCGGTGAGCACGTCGCGCGCCTTCTCGTCCCGCCCCTTGGAGACGAGGTAGCGGGGGCTCTCCGGGATGAACAGCAGCGCGACGAGGAACACCGCCGCGGGGATCGCCTGCATCAGGTACATCCAGCGCCACGCCTCGATTCCGCCCCAGAAGCTTGCCGTGGATTCGCCCGCTGCGGCGGCGAGGAAATAGTTCACCACGAACGCCGCGGTCAGGCCGGTGATGATCATGATCTGCTGCACGGTGGTCATCCGGCCGCGGATGCTCGCCGGTGCGACCTCGGAAATGTAGGCAGGCGAGAGGACGCTGGCGGCGCCGACCGCCATTCCGCCGAGGATGCGGGCGACGACGAAGATCGCCTGCTCGTGCGCGAAGCCCTGAATGAGCGCGCCGACCAGGAACAGGAGGGCGGCGAGCATCATCACGTTGCGGCGGCCCATCAGGTCGGCGAGGCGACCGGCAAGGAACGCGCCGATGAAGCAGCCGATCAGAAGCGAACCCACGGTGAAGCCGAGACCGCCCTCGCTCAGCTGGAACGCCTGCTTGAGGCCTTCCTGCGTGCCGTTCACGGCGCCGCTGTCATAGCCGAACAACAGGCCGCCGATCGTCGCCACGGCCACGATCGCGCCGATGAAACCCATGTTCGCCCGGGCCGGGCTTGCTTCGGTCATTCGCTGATCCTCCCTCTTCCCGGAGTCCCCCGGGTCATTTTTGTCGGCGGATGTTAGCGGTAACGGTGACGAAATCCCAAGCGGAAAATCCGTGGTCAGGCGCGCTGCCCCGCGGACGCGGCCGGCGCCTGCAATCGCCCCCGGCTCTGCCAGGACACGGACGGTGGTCCGGCCGACTCCCGCAGCACGAGCTCGTGCTCCAGCACCTTCTCGTTCACCTCGCTCCTGCCGCCGCCGCGGCGGGCCCGGATGTCGACGAGCAACAGCTCGAGCGCCGACGCGGCCATGCTGGAGATCGGCTGGCGCACAGTGGTCAGCTCCGGCCAGACGGAGGTGGCGAGCGACGTATCGTCGAAGCCGACGACGCTGAGGTCGCCCGGGACCGTCAGCCCACGCCGGTGCGCGACGCTGATCGTCGCCGCAGCCATGTCGTCGTTGGCGGCGAAAATCGCGGTCGGCGGCTCCGCCCGTGCCAGCAGCCTTTCGGCGGCGGTGAGCCCCGAGCGATAGGTGAAATAGCCCTGCTCGATCGTCGCCTCTTCGGCGGCAACGCCGTATTCGGCGAGCGCCGCGAGGAAGCCGCGCTCGCGATCGTGGCTGGCGATATGGTTGGGGTGGCCCTTGATCATGCCGAGGCGGCGATGGCCGAGGCTCAGCAGGTGACGGGTGATCTCGGCCGCGGCGGTGAAATCGTCGATCTTGATGTTCGGATTGTCGTGGTCCGGGACGCCCATCGCCACCGTGACGAACGGGATGCCCATCTGGCGCAGCTCGGCCATGATCGGCTGCGACTCCGAAAGCGGCGGCGGGAGGATCACTCCCTCGACGTCGCTGGTCACGAAGCGTCGGATGAGCTCCGCCTGCTCGCCGCCGTCCTCGGACTCGCAGCTCTCGATGACGAGATGGCAGCCTGCCCGCCGAGCGGCTTCGAGCGCTCCGATCAGGAACAGGCTGAGATAGGCCGCAGAAGGGTTCGCGTAGAGCAGGCCGATGTGGGTCGCCTCGCCGGCGGCGAGGTTACGCGCGGCGGTGTTCGGCGTGTAGTTGAGCCTGTTCACGGCTTCGAGCACGGAGGCGCGTGTGCTCTCGCGGACGTTCTTGCCGCCGTTGATCACCCGGGACACCGTCATGGCGGAGACGCCCGCGGCGCGGGCGACATCCTCGATCGTCACGGTGCCACGGCTTCGGCGGGTTGGCTTGTTCATCTCGTCCCCTTTGTGGGCGAGCCTATGACCCTCCTCAGGCCATTGCAAACTGGAACTCACCCATGGCCGTTGACCCGCCGAAGCGCGCGTGTCACTTCAGTGATAGCGCTACCATAAGCGAGGAGAATGTCGGCCGAGGCATCGGACCGGCTCCAGCGGGAGAGGAAGATGACCAGCATTCCGGGGCGTGCCGCCAGCCTTCGTACCGCCGCGAGGATCGCGGCTATCGGCCTCCTTGTCGGCGCCGCCACGGCGTCGCTGTCGAGCGCTGCCGCCCAGCCCGCGCCGACGAGAGCCTCTGCGGAGCGGCCGCTCTACAAGGATCCCTCGCAACCGGTCGGCCGCCGCGTGGAGGATCTTCTCCAGCGCATGACGCTCGAGGAGAAGGTCGCGCAGATGGTCGCGATCTGGGAGCACAAGGACAAGATCCAGACCGACCGCGGCGATTTCTCGCCGGCCGAAGCCTCCCGGAATTTCCCGCACGGGCTCGGCCAGATTTCGCGCCCGTACGACTTTCGCGGCGTGAAGGCGGAGAATGCGCCGGGCGGCGCCGGCGCTGCCGGCGCGACCGCCGCCGCCGTCAACCGGACGGCGCGCCAGACCGCCGAATATGCCAATGCCGCGCAGCGCTGGGCCGTCGAGAAGACTCGCCTCGGCATTCCGCTGCTGCTGCACGAGGAGGCGCTGCACGGCTACGTCGCGCGCGGCGCCACCAGCTTCCCGCAGTCGATCGGCCTCGCCAGCACATGGGACCCTCAGCTGCTCGAGCGTGTCTTCTCCGTGGCCTCGCGTGAGATGCGCGCGGCCGGCGCGAACCTGGCGCTCGCGCCGGTGGTCGACGTCGCCCGTGATCCCCGCTGGGGCCGGATCGAGGAAACCTATGGCGAGGATCCCTATCTCGTCGGCACCATGGGCCTCGCGGTGATCCGCGGATTTCAGGGGACGATGCTGCCGCTCGCCAAGGACAAGGTGTTCGTCACGCTGAAGCACCTCACCGGCCACGGTCAGCCGGAGAACGGCACCAACGTCGGCCCGGCTGATGTCTCGGAGCGCAATCTCCGGTCCAATTTCTTCCCGCCGTTCGAGCGCGCGGTGAAGGAGCTTCCGGTGCTGTCGGTGATGGCGTCGTACAACGAGATCGACGGCATCCCGTCGCACACCAACAAGTGGCTGCTGACCGACGTGCTGCGCGGCGAGTGGGGCTTCAAGGGCGCGGTGATCAGCGATTATTTCGCGATCAAGGAGCTGATCGGCCGTCACCGGATGACCGACGATCTCAGGGTTGCGGCGGAGATGGCAATCAAGGCCGGCGTCGATGCGGAGACACCCGACGGAGAGGCCTACAATCACCTGCCCGAGCTCGTCCGCAGCGGCCGGGTTCCGCAGGCGCTGATCGATGATGCGGTTCGCCGGATCCTGACCATGAAGTTTCAGGCCGGGTTGTTCGAAAACCCCTATGTCGACGCGGCGAGCGCAGACGCGAAGACGGCGACGCCGGACGCGGTCGCGCTCGCGCGTGAAGCCGCGCAGCGCGCGATGGTGCTGCTCAAGAACGACAAGGGCGTGCTGCCGCTCGACGCCGGCAAGATCAAGCGGCTCGCGGTGCTCGGCACCCATGCCCGCGACACGCCGATCGGCGGTTATTCGGACGTGCCGCGTCACGTCGTCAGCGTGCTCGAGGGGCTGCAGAAGGAAGGGCAGGGCAGGTTCGCCGTCGATTATGCCGAGGCGGTGCGGATCACGCGCAGCCGCTCCTGGTCCGCCGACGCTGTCGACCTCGTGCCCGCCGAGGAGAATCGCCGCCTGATCGCCGAGGCGGTCGAGACCGCGCGCAAAGCGGACGTCGTGGTGATGGTGCTCGGCGACAACGAGCAGACCAGCCGCGAGGCCTGGGCGGACGCGCATCTCGGCGACCGCGCGTCGCTCGACCTGATCGGCCAGCAGGAGGAACTCGCCCGCGCCGTGTTCGCGCTCGGCAAGCCGACGGTGGTCCTGCTGCTCAACGGCCGTCCGCTCTCGGTGAATTACCTCGCCGAGAATGCGCCGGCGCTGATCGAGGGCTGGTACCTCGGCCAGGAGACCGGACATGCGGTGGCCGACGTCCTGTTCGGCCGAGTCAACCCGGGCGGGAAGCTGCCGGTCTCGATCGCCCGAAACGTCGGCCAGCTGCCGATCTACTACAATCACAAGCCGACCGCGCGCCGCGGCTATCTGTTCGAGACGACCAAGCCGCTCTATCCGTTCGGCTACGGCCTCTCCTACACCAGCTTCTCCATGTCGGCGCCGCGGCTCGCCGATGCACGGGTCAAGATGGGGCGCAACGTGCGGGTCAGCGTCGACGTCGCCAACACCGGCAGGCGCGCGGGCGACGAGGTCGTGCAGCTCTACGTGCGCGACGACGAAGCGTCGGTGACGCGGCCGGTGATCGAGCTGAAGCGGTTCGAGCGAGTGACGCTGAAGCCCGGCGAGCGCCGCACCGTCACCTTCGAGCTGAAGCCGGACGATCTCGCCTTCTGGAACCGCGAGATGAAGAAGGTGGTGGAGCCCGGCAGCTTCACCATCTCGGCAGGTCCGAACTCGGCCGAGCTGAAGAGCGCGAAGCTCGTCGTCGAGGACTGATCACCGGGAGCGCGCCTGCGCCCGGTCGGGCAAGCCCGGGCTGCACGAGGTCATTCCTAGGCGGCGATGGCGACCGGCGGAAATGCCGGTCCGGTCGCCGCGCCTCGGTTGCGGTGGTCGCTACCGGCGGCTATCCGCACCCGATGGTTTTGGAAGAAAACCTTTTCGCGATCTCACCGCACGCGACGGCCCGGTTCGAGCTGCTGGCGGGGGTCGTGCCGGTCGTCATCGTCGACAATTTCTATGCTCAGCCGGAGGCAATCCGGGAAGTCGCCCTTGGGCTCTCTTATGCGCCGCCGCCTTATCCCTATCCGGGGAGAGTCGCCTCCATCCCTGAGCCGAACCGCTCGCTGGCAGCCGTTCGCGCCGACGTTCTGCGCCTCGTCAACGACCATTATCTGCCGCGGGTGCCGCTAATCCAGCATGAAGGCGGCCGCCTCTCGTCGATCCGGCAGCTTCACACCGATTTCGCGGTGGTGGACGTGCACCCCGACGCGCTGCATCCGGTGCAGCAGCTCCCCCATGTCGATCCAGTGCCCATCTTCGGGCTCGTCTATCTGAACCCCGAGCCGCGCGGCGGGACCTTGTTCTTCAACCAGAAGGGGCCGGCGATCGCGCCGAGCGGCCAGGGCTATCCGGTTTCGGGCAACGAGAGCTTCGAGCTCCTCGATCGGATCGCTCCGGCTTATAATCGGATGGCGATCTACCCGGGCTTCGTGCCGCATTCCGCCGAAATCGACGGGGACTGGATCCGCGGCGAGGCGCGGTTCAGCAGCCCGCGCCTGACCCAGCGGTTCGTCTTTCTTCCCTGAAGCCCGGCGTCTGCATCGTTATTGGCCCAGGCTCTGCTCACGGCAGTCGCGCGGCAAGCCTGGGGCGAGCGGCAGGGCTTGATCGGGCGACACGGCCTTCTCCGTCCACCCAGAATTCCCGCCGGCATCGATCGGTTTGAAGCCGTCGCCGCAGGCCAGGATGCCGGCGCCCCGCACGCCGACCGCCGCGACGTCTTGGAACGAGGCGGCGCCGGGCGACTGCAGCTGCAAGGCGTGGCCCGCGGCGCCCGTGATATGGACGTTCTCGGCCTGCACGCCCTCGATCCGCTGACCAATGAATTGCAGCGCGGGGAGGGTGCTGTCGACGATGCGCATATTCCGCAGCCGAATCGACGCCCTGATCGGTGCGTCGAGCGCATAGAGCCACAATGCGCCCACCCCGAAGCGCCAGTTCGGATCGAAGCTGCCGCCGCGAACGATGAGATTGTCCGCAATCGTGATGGTGCCGGAGAGCGGCACCGCGTCGAAGCGATTGCCGAGATGAATGCCCCCGCCTTGCGTCACGCTGTCGGCGACGACATTGCCGGTCACGCTGATGTCGCGGCCGCCGTAGATGGCGATGCCGTTGGCAAGGACCGGCGCGACGACGACATTGTCGCGATAGGCGAGGTTGTGATTGGCCTCGCGGTGCGACCAGGCGGCGAGACCGTCGTCGCCGGAGTTGCGGACGAAATTCCCTTCCACCACCGCGTCGCTGACGCCGCGCCGCAGGTTGAGCCCGTCCGCCGTGTTGTCGAGGATGCGAAGGCCGCGAATGGCGAGGCTGCGCAATGGCCCGTCCAGCCAGACTCCCACCTTGTGATGCTGCAGCCACAGGTTGCGCAGCTCGGAGCCCTCGCCGAGCGACCCGCCGACACCCGCGCGCTGCAGGGCGTCGACGCGCTCCTTGACCTCGCCGAGGATCGCAAAGTCGCGGAGAACCACCCGGCGCGAGCCGCGCGGCGCCTTGCGGCCGTAGAGCCCTACTCCGTTTCCGCGCAGCACCGAATGCCATAAGCCCGCGCCGGCGATCGTCACCCGATCGACGATGATCTGCCGGTCGATCCGGAAGGTGCCGGGCGGTATCCAGACGGGCACGCCGCGTCGCCGCGCCTGTGCGATCGCCTGGGCAAGCGCTGTCGACGAGTCGCGCGCGCCGAAAGGGTCGGCCCCGAAAGCCAGGATCGAGAGGGCATCGGCAGGCGCGGTTGCGGGCGGCGCGACCAGTTCGAAATCGGCAAGGTCGACGACGGTCCACGGCACCGGCGCTGCCTGGTCGATGCTCAGGCGAATTTGGGTGCCGGCGGGCAACGTGCGGCCAAGCAGCAGGCGCGTCTCGTCATAGAAATGGTGCGCAGCGCCGTCGGACGGATTGTTGGTGAACGGATAGCGCCCGTAGAACCAGCCGTAGCGCGACGTGACGGCGAGGGTGCCGATCCGCTCCTCGCCGACGTGAACGGCGAGGGCGGCGTCGCGTCCTTCGCCGCCCGGCCCGTCCGGGATTGCGGCGCGGACGATGACGGCGTTCGCGGGGGCGGGCAGGGTGAATTCGACATGGTCGTCCGGCCCGGCGAGCAGGACGGCGCGGCGACCCGAGGCCTCGGCGGCCAGGCTCGTGAACGTCCGATCGGGCCCGATCGCGCGGCCGGCGAAGGCGGCATCTTCGGCCTCGATCTCCACGAACGGGAGCCCCGCGGGCGCTTCGGCCGCGGGCAACGCGGCAATCGTGCCGAGCGGTGTCGTCTCGGCCGCAGGTGGCTGGGCGAACAGCAGTCCCGCCAGCAATGCCGTCCTGCCGCTTCGCCCTCGCAAGCAATTTCTCCGGACCGTGCGACAGAAATCGCTCCCGGTCGGGACTTACTGCAGGGGCACCCTGCAGCGAAAGTGTTGTCGGCTTGCCACAGCTGCCGACAAAGCCAATGTGCGCGGGCTCCGCTAACGCAAAGCAATTGACCGTCTCGTCGGCCGCCACTTACAACGCCTGTCAAGTTCGAGTCATACGAACGGGCGAGGATGCGCCATGGCAGGGGCATGAATCGCAGGGGGGGAGTGGAGCCCGAGGCTCCGATCGCTTCTTGCGAATTTTTATACCCTCCGTTGTTAACGCTACCACGCCCATTCGTCGCTCGGCGATAACAGGCCTGCACCCGCTTTGGCGGAGACGGGCGAACCGAGGGGCGGCCGTGATGTCGCCTCCGGCTTGGGGAGGTGGTGAATGAACGTGTCTATCGGTAGGTTTTCGGCTCAGGCCCGCATGCTGCGCGGCGGTGCCTCCACAATGGCTCTCGGTCTCGCCCTGATCGGCCTTGCCCCTGCGGCTCATGCGCAGGACCAGGACGCGCAGCCCGAAGACACGACGACGCAGGTCAGCGCCTCGACCGATCCGTCGGCCGCCGGCAATCCGGATGATGCGTCGGACAGCGACATCATCGTCACCGGTCAGCGGCGCGCTCTGCAGACGTCTGCGACGATCAAGCGCAACGCCGACACCGTCGTCGATTCGATCACGGCGACCGACATCGGCGCCTTCCCCGACAAGTCGGTTGCGGAAGCGCTGCAGCGCGTCCCCGGCATCACCGTCAACCGCTTCGCGGCGAGCAGCGATACCGCCCACTTCTCGGCCGAGCCGTCGGGCGTCATCGTTCGCGGCCTTCCGCAGGTCCGCTCCGAGTTCAACGGTCGCGACACGTTCAGCGCCAACTCGTCGCGCGGCCTGAGCTGGGGCGACGTCACGCCGGAGCTGATGGCCGGCGTCGACACCTACAAGAACCAGACCGCCGAGATGATCGAGGGCGGCATCGCCGGCTCGATCAACCTGCGCACCCGCGTTCCGTTCGACGCGCCCGGGCAGCTGATCCAGTTCGGCGCCAACCTCAACTACAACGATCTGTCCGGCGCAATCACGCCGGACGCGAACGTCTTCTACTCGAACCGTTGGGAGACGGGCCTCGGCGAGTTCGGCCTGATGGGCAATCTCGCTTACTCGCGCGTCCGTACCGCCTCCCAGGGCATCCAGTACGGCCGTGTCGCGATCATCGACGATGCCAACACCGCCAGCCTGCTCGGCACCGGGGCGCCGGACACCGCCTATATTCCGGCGTCGGTCAATTTCCTCGACAACGAATATCGTCGTGAGCGCAAGGGTATCGCCCTCGCGGCCCAGTGGCGCGACCTCGATCACAAGTGGCTGGTCACCGCCCAGTTCAACCGCTCGACCTACGAGAACGCGTGGCAGGAGCGCACCTTCGGATCGTTCGGCATCGGCCCGGATCTGTACAGCTTCAACGTCCGGACGCGGGTCAGCGATACCAATCTGAGCGACCGCATCCCCGTTCCGATGGCGGGTGCGGGCGCCTTCACCTTCGACGAGGACGGCTTCTTCCAGTCGGGCACGATCGTCCGCCAGGGCCAGAACATGTGGTGGGGCCAGCCCGGCGCCAATCCGGGCTACGGCGTCAACCAGGCCGGTCAGCCGATGTTCAACGCTTGCTACAACTGGACGACGCCGCCGTTCGCGGGCTGCAAGGTTGATGCCTTCGGCCGGCCGACCTACGGCGTCGACGTCGGCACCGGCAGCCGCATCAACCAGAACCGCAACATGACCCAGGATGCGGGCCTGAACATCAAGTGGGAGGCGACCGACCGGCTGCGCTTCAACTTCGACGGCCAGTATGTCGATTCCACGGTCGACAATTACGATCTGTCGGTCGAGCATCACTCGTTCGCCAACGTCGCGCTGGACGCGAGCGGCCGCTATCCGCGGATCTCGCTGCTTCCGCCGGACAACATCAACCAGTCGCCGGGCGGCCTCGCCAATCCGAACAACTGGTATCTCCGCTCGGTCATGGATCACCTCGAGGACAGCGAAGGCAACCAGTGGGCGTTCCGCGGCGACGTGGAATACGATCTCGGCACCAACTGGCTCGACTCGATCAAGCTCGGCGGCCGCTACGCGAAGCGCGAGCAGACGGTGCAGTGGAGCACCTACAACTGGGCGAACGTCGCCAACACCTGGACGGACACCGGCACGGCGCATCCGTACTGGAACCTCGACAGCTATGCGCCGTCGGGTGATTTCAAGGGCTATCCGACCGGCATGATCGAGGTCTCGCCGTTCGGCGCGCCGTTCTTCGGCGGCCAGCTTGGCACCTTCCCGTTCGTTCCGTTCAACGCGCTGAAGAACCACGATGCCGATCGCTACAGCCGCGACCTTATCGGGGTGGGCGAGTTCCGCCCGATCTGCACCCGCTTGAACGAGCTCCCGGACAGCTGCTTCGTCGACAACGAAATCGCCGACGTGTCCGAGGACGTGCGCTCGGTCTATGCCATGCTCCGCTTCGGCGGCGACGATGCGACCGTGGGCAGCCTGCGGGTTTCGGGTAACCTCGGCGTGCGCTACGTCGAGACGCGCAACGAAAGCCGCGGCTTCGTCCGTTATCCAGTCGACAACTTCCAGCGGTTCGACATCAACGGGCGGCCGGTCTGCGACGGCCTGCCGCCGGCACAGCAGCCCGGCCAGCCGGCTCCGCCGCCGCAGGCCAACGATCCGGCATTCTGCTACCTCTCGCCCCAGGATGCCTCGTTTATCAGCGGCGGCGGTGAAGAGAGCGTCGCGAAGGCCAAGCACCGTCACTGGTTGCCGAGCTTCAACATGCGGGTCGATCTCACCGACAGCTGGCTCGTCAGATTCGCCGCGTCGCGCGCCCTGTCGCGGCCCGATATCGGCTTCCTGAAGAACTTCGTTTCGATCTCGGCCGGCCTGCCAAACCCGATCGAGGTCAACGATCCCCGCTGGGTCAAGAACTCGGCAGGCGTGATCACCGGCGTCAACCCGACCTACGAGGCGAGCGCGTACAACCCGTACCTGAAGCCGACCACGGCCTGGCAGTTCGACGTCAGCCTGGAGAACTATTTCGGGAATGCGGGTCAGTTTTCGCTCGCCGGCTTCTACAAGACGTTCTCCAACTACATCCAGTACGGCACGTTCGTGCAGTCGTTCACCCGCGGCGACGTCACCCGCGACGTCTTCGTCCGCGGTCCGGCGAACGGATCTGGCGCCAAGATCTACGGCTTCGAAGCGGCCTATCAGCGCTTCTTCGACTTCCTGCCCAAGCCGCTCGATGGTCTCGGCATCCAGACGAACTACACCTACGTGAAGAACAGCGGCGTGCCGAACTCGAACCTGACGCCGGTCGGAAGCACCGGGGAGACCACCAACGCCGGCAACGCCGGTACGTCGCTCAACCCCGGCTCGCTCGAGGGCCTGTCGAAGCACAGCTTCAACGTGGTCGGCATGTACGAAAAGGGCCCGCTCGCCATGCGCCTCGCCTACAACTGGCGGTCGCGCTACCTGGTGACGGCGGTGGACTGTTGCGTCTACCTGCCGGTCTGGCAGGAGGGCGCGGGCTTCCTCGACGGCTCGATCCGCTACGGCATCACCGAGAACATCGAGCTCAGCCTGCAGGGCAGCAACCTGCTCAACACCAAGACGGTGCTGAGGACGCAGGTTGCCGACGAGGAGAGCCCGGAGGGCCGGCGTACGCTGATGCCGAACGGCTGGTTCCAGAACGACCGGCGCTTCACCGCAGGCGTCCGCGTCCGCTTCTGATCGGAACGGTAAGCAACTGGGAGGCGTCGCCGCAGGCGGCGCCTCCTTTTTCTTGACCTGACGTCGGGCCGCTCCACCGCGCGTCTCTTGCCAGCCGGCGCGCACTTGGAGAGGTTGCGCCACTTCGGAATGGATGGGTGAAGCCTGTGAAGCAGCCACTGAACCTGGTCATCGTCGGCGGCGGCACGGCAGGCTGGATGGCGGCAGCCGCCTTCTCTCGCGTCCTCGGTCCCGGCGTGTGCCGCATCCGGCTGATCGAATCCGAGGAAATCGGCACGGTCGGCGTCGGCGAAGCGACGCTGCCGCACATGAAGTCGTTCAACGATCTGATCGGCCTCGACGAGGTCGAGATGATGCGGGAGACCAGCGCCACCTTCAAGCTCGGCATCGACTTCGTCGACTGGGGCGGGAAAGGACGGCGATACGTCCACCCCTTCGGTGATCACGGGCGTCCGGCACTCGGCCTGCCCTTCTACCAGCACTGGCTCCGCGCTGTGCAGGGCGGGGCCGACCTCGATATCGGCGATTTCTCCTATGCCGTGGTCGCGAGCCGGCTCAACCGCTTCGATTTTCCCAATGCGGACCCGCAGCGGATCGATTCCACCTACAGCTACGCCTATCATTTCGATGCCTCGACTTATGCCCGGCTGCTGCGCAGGCTCGCCGAGAGCGCGGGCGTCGTCCGAACCGAAGGCAAGGTCCGCGAGGTGAAGCTCGATCCGCTCAATGGCGAAATTGCCGCGCTCGCGCTCGAATCCGGTGAGGATGTCGCCGGCGACTTCTTCGTCGATTGCTCCGGCTTTCGCTCCCTGCTGCTGGGCCAGACGCTCGGCGCGGAGTGGGAGAGTTGGTCGCAATGGCTGCCCTGCGATCGCGCCTTTGCCGTGCCGAGCGCCCGGGCGACCGATTTCAGCCCCTACACCCGGTCCACCTGCCGCGAGGCGGGATGGCAGTGGCGCATCCCGCTGCAGCATCGCACCGGCAATGGCCATGTCTTCGCATCGCAGTTCATCAGCGAGGACGAGGCTGCGGCCACCCTGATGCAGAACCTCCCCGAAGAGGCGCTGGGCGAGCCGCGGATGCTGCGGTTCGAGGCGGGCCGGCGGCTGAAATCCTGGTCTCGTAACTGCGTGGCTCTCGGGCTCGCCAGCGGCTTCCTGGAGCCGCTGGAATCAACCAGCATCTACCTCATCCAGGTCGCGATCATGCACCTGCTGCCGCTCCTGCCGACGACGCCCGTCGATCCGGCCCTGGCTGATGAGTTCAACCGCCGGATCGAGATCGAATACGAGCGAATCCGTGATTTCCTGATCCTCCATTATCACGCCACGGGCCGCGACGATTCCGAGTTGTGGCGCTATTGTCGCGCGATGCCGATCCCGGAGAGCCTGCAGCGCAAGCTCGCGCTGTTCCAGCACAGCGGATATATCGAGCAGTATCGCGACGGCCTGTTCACCTTGCCGAGTTGGGTCGCGGTCTACGCCGGGCAGGGGGTGATCCCGACCGGCCATCATCCGCTCGCGGAGGGGCTCCCGTACGACCGCCTGATCGCCGATCTCGAGCGGCTGCGCGACGAGGTCCGGCAACGGGCGGAGGCGATGCCCGCCCACGAGGATTTCGTCGGGCGCTACGCGCCGGCGCTCGCCCTCGTGCAGGCCAGTGGAGCACACCCATGAGCCGGCGGGTGTCCAGCGTCCTGGTCGTCGGCCGCGACGCCGCGGCGTTCGTCGCCGCGCTTGCGATCTGCCGTTCCCTCGGGCGAACCGGCGTGCGGGTCCAGCTCCTCGAGCTGCCGTCGCTGCTGAAGCCGGTCGACGTCTACGCGGGTCTGCCGGCCCTTCATGGGCTGAACCGGATGCTCGGGCTGGAGGAGGCGGACGTGCTCGCAGCATGCGCCGGCGTCCCGGTGATGGCGCAACGCTTTTCCAACTGGGGGCGAGGGCGGCGTCCGTTCCTGATCGGTTACGACACGCCGGCGACGAGCGGCGGGAATGCCGGCTTCTTCCAATATTGGCTGAAGGCGAAGGGTGAGGGGCTGAGGGTCGAGCTCGAGGATTTCAGCCTTGCGGCGGCCGCCGCCAAGCAGGGACGCGTCCCGTCCGACCATCTGCCCGCAGGACCCGTATCGGCCGCCCCCGGCTACCATCTCGATGCCTCGAGCTACGTCGCCCTGCTGCGTCGCGCCGCTCTTCAGGAAGGGGTGGAGATCGTCTCCGGCACGATCGGCGCAGTCTCGGCGGGCGATCACGGCATCGAGCAGATCGCCTTGAAGGATGGCCGCCGAATGGGCGCCGATCTCTACGTCGACGCGACCGGCGCTGACGCCACCCTGATCGGTGCACTCGGTTCCGATTTCACTTCTTGGGCGGAGTGGCTGCCCTGCGACCGCATCCTCGCCGCATCGGGCAAGAAGCTTTCACCGCTCCCCGCGTTCAGCGAGATTTCCGCCTTCAAGGGCGGCTGGGTCGGGCTCCATCCCTTGCAGGATCGCACCGCATTGGTCGCCTGCTACGCCAGCAGGGACTGCCCGGATGCGGAGACCAGCGAGCTTCTGCCGATCGTCGCGGGCATCGCGCTCGATCAGGACGCCTTCGTCACCCCCTTCCGGACCGGCATACGGCAGCGCCCTTGGGTCGCGAATTGCGTCGCCCTGGGAGACTCGGCGGTGGCGCTCGAGCCTTTGTCCGCAGTGCAGCTTCATCTGATCCATCTCGCCGTTTCGCACCTGATCACGCTCTTCCCCGCCGACGCCGGCAACATGATGGAAGCAGTGGCCTACACGCGGCTGATGCACTCCCACGCCGTCAACCTGCGGGACTTCCAGGCGGCCCATTACAAGCTCAATCGCCGCTACGACGAGCCGTTCTGGGATCGCGTGCGGCAAGCGGCGGGCCCGGAATCGCTGGAAGAAAAGATCCGCCTGTTCGCGGCACGGGGCATGATCCCCTTGCGGGAGGATGAGACCTTCCAGGAAGAAAGCTGGACCGCGCTGCTCGCGGGGCACGGCGTTGCGCCACGCGGCTATGACCCGCGCGTCGATCTGCTCTCGCAGCAGCAGCATATGGAAACGATCCAGCAGCGCCTGCGCGCGATCGGCGATCAGGTTCGGGCGATGCCGACGGTCGAGGCGTCGCTGGCCGGGGTCGCGGCCAGACAGGACAGCGCATGAACGATCCCCGGATCCGCAGCATCGTCATCGTCGGCGGCGGAACGGCCGGCTGGATGACGGCCGCCGCGCTGGCGAAAGTGGTCGGCACGGAGAACGTCTCGATCACGCTGGTGGAATCGGAGGAGATCGGGACGGTCGGCGTCGGCGAGGCGACGATTCCGCCGATCCTGCTGTTCAACAAGATGCTCGGGATCGACGAGGATACGTTCGTCCGCGAGACCAACGCCACGTTCAAGCTCGGCATCGATTTCGTCGACTGGCGGCGGCCGGGACACCGCTACTTCCATCCGTTCGGCCTGCTCGGCGCCGATCTTCCCGATCGTGTCGGCTTCGTCCATTTCTGGCTGCGCTGGGTGCAGGAGGGGGGCAATCCCGATTTCTCCCGGTTCAGCGCCGAGACCGAAGCAGCGCGGGTCGGCCGCTTCGCGCGAACCCCGCCAACCGGCGGCGCGCTGCCCAACATCAATTACGCCTATCAGTTCGATGCGTCGCTCTACGCGGCCTTCCTGCGCCGCTTTGCGGAGGCACGCGGCGTCGAGCGGATCGAGGGGCGCATCGTCGCTGTGCGGCGCGACGCTGAGACCGGGTTCATCGCCGCGGTCACCCTGCAGGACGGGCGCAGCGTCGCCGGCGAGTTCTTCGTCGATTGCTCGGGCTTCAGGAGCCTGTTGCTCGGTGACAGCCTCGAGGTCCCGTTCGAGGACTGGAGCCGTTGGCTGCCCTGTGATCGCGCGGTGGCGGTGCCGTGCGCGCGCACCAATGATCCTACGCCGTTCACCACCGTCACCGGCCGCGAGGCCGGCTGGCAATGGCGCATCCCGCTCCAGCACCGGACGGGCAACGGCTATGTGTTCGCCAGCGCCTTCATCGGCGAGGAGGAGGCCACCGAGAAGCTGCTGTCGCGCCTCGACGGCGCTGCTCAGGCCGAACCGCGCGTCCTCCGCTTCAAGGCCGGGCGCCGCCGCGTGTGCTTCGAGAAGAACTGCCTGGCGGTAGGGCTCGCTGCCGGCTTCCTCGAGCCGCTGGAATCGACCAGCATCCACCTCATCCAGATCGCGGTGAACAAGCTGCTCGACATGTTCCCGAACCGCGATTTCCACCCGGCGATCCTCTCCCGGTTCAACGACGAGACCAACCAGGTCTACGATTCCATCCGCGACTTCCTGATCGCCCACTACAAGCTGACCGAGCGCGATCAGCCGTTCTGGCGTCATTGTCAGGACATCGAGCCGCCGGACAGCCTTGCCACCAAGCTCGATCTGTTTCGCGGCCGCGCCCAGGTGTTCCCGAGCGGCTTCGACACGTTCCACGAGACGAACTGGTTCGCGATCCTCTACGGCCAGGGCTTCGAGCCGGAGAGCTACCATCCGCTCGCCGACAACATGTCCAGCGACGAGCTGCGGGTGACGCTGGCCCAGATCCGCGCGGCGATCCAGAAACGCGTGGACGGGCTGCCGCCGCACCAGGCGTTCCTCGAGGCCGTCGCCTCGAGGCCGGGCGGGGGGGCGCTGATCTAGAGGCTCTGGCGCACCGCCTGCTGCCCGCCCGCAGCCGCGAGCGCCTGGCCGATGACGCTCTCGTGCGTCGGCAGCTGGCCGGCAATCTTGGCATAGCCCTTCCGGAGCTCCGCCATTGCGGCGACGACCTGGTCGTCCGGCAGCGAATCGGCGAGCGGATCGTGGCCGCTCGGCACGATCCCCTGGCCCAGCATTACCGCCACCCAGCTCGGCAGCTCGAACAGCTCGTCGCTGTAGCGGAAGATGCGGCCCTTGTCGGCGAACAGTTCGATCTTGCGGCGCAGGCTGTCCGGCATCTCGACCGCGCGCACGTCACGCCAGAACGGCTCCGGCCGCCGCGTCGCCTGATAATGGAGGATGATGAAGTCGCGTACCGCCTCGTAGCTCTCGCTCATGAAGCGGTTGTATTCGCGCCGCTCGGCCTCCGCGAAGCCGGTGTCGGGGAACAGCGAGAACAGGCGGTGGATGCCGTACTGAATGAGATAGATGCTGGTCGATTCCAGTGGCTCCAGGAACCCGCTGGACAGGCCGATCGCGACCACATTGGCCTCCCAGGATCGCGCCCGGCGGCCGGCCGTGAAGCGCAGCCGGTTGAAGTTGCCGATCTGCGCCGAATCGAGATGCTCCACCAGGATGCGCTCGGCCTCGTCGTCACCCAGATAGGCGCTGGAATAGACATGGCCGTTGCCGGTCCGGTGCTGCAGCGGGATCCGCCACTGCCAGCCGGCCTTGTGCGCGATGGAGCGGGTGAACGGCGTGATCGGCTCTCGGCGCGCGCTCGGCACCGCGATCGCGCGGTCGCACGGCAGCCAGTGGCTCCAGTCCTCGAACGCAACGCCGAGCGTCTGGCCGAGCAGAAGGCTGCGGAAGCCGGAGCAGTCGATGAACAGCTCGCCCTCGATCCGCTGGCCGTCAGCCAGCGTCACCGCCGTAACGTGGCCGCTCTGCGGATCACGGGCCACGTCGACGATGCGGCCCTCGATCCGCTCGATACCTCCCGCTTCGGCATAACGGCGCAGCATTGCGGCGTAGAGGCCGGCATCGAGATGATAAGCGTAGCCGATGTTGGTGAGCGCGGAGCGGCCGCTCTTGTCCGGATGGGCGAAGCGATGCTCCTGCGCCGCGAGCGCAGAAATGGAATAGGCGGTGATCGGGCCGACCGCGGGATTGCTGCGGTGCTTCAGCCAGAGTTGGTGAAAGTCGACTCCGTTGAGGTTGAGGCCGAGCTTGCCGAACGGATGGAAGTAGCGTTCGCCCTCCGCGCCCCAGCCGACGAAGTCGATGCCGAGCTTGTAGGTGCCCTTGGTCTCGCGCAGGAAATCCGCTTCCGGAATGCCGAGCTGCTGGTTGAACTCGATCATCGGCGGGATCGTGCCCTCGCCGACGCCGACCGTGCCGATCTCGGCCGATTCGATCAGGCGGATGCGGCGCTTGCCGCCGCCGGCCAGGAAGCGCGCGGCCGCCGCCGCGGTCATCCATCCGGCAGTGCCCCCGCCGACGATCACGATGTTGCGGATCGGCTCCCCATTCATCCTGCGCTCATTCCCTCTCTGGCATCGGCTCTGTTCGCGGGTGCTAGCGCATTTGGCGCTGCCGCACAGCAACTATGGCGTCGTGCGCCGCACCGTTGCGCGGTGCCGAGCGGAGCGGCTATTCGGTCGGTCGAAAGGTTCAGGGAGGTTCGGGTGAACACCAAGACGAAGACGTTGATTGCCGCTTTTGCCATGCTTTTCGGCGCCGACGCTGCGCTCGCCCAGGCGATGGGCGGCGGCGGGCCGGCACCGGGGAGCGCGGATTCGAAGGCGGTCGCGCGCGGCAATCAGGAAGTGAACGCCGAGTACAACCGTCAGATCGGCGCCAAGGATCGCAAGGGCGGCCGGCGTCGCGGTCCGGTCGCCGCCACGGTTGAGGATCTGGTCGCGGGTACGATCGTGCATGGCAACGCCGGCGTGACGCTCGGCACGATCGACAGCCTCGACGTGACCGGCGTGATCGTCGCCGCGCCCGGCGGCAAGGTGAAGGTCCCGGTGGACGCCTTCGGCAAGGACAAGAACGGCCTGCTGATCCAGATGGGCAAGACCGAGTTCGACGCGGCCGTCGCGGCGGCGAACGCCTCGCCCAACGGCTGATCGCCGGCACCTGGTCGAACGAGGGCAGCGGCCGTGGCCGCTGCCCTTTTCGTGTCGGCTCAGCCGAGCTGGCTGAGCATCTGGCGGAGGAACTGCTTGAGCATCGCCCGCTGCTGCGGGGTGGACTCGCCGAGCAGCCCGCGCGCCGCCGGTGGGATGTGCTCCGCGGGATTGCCGTTCAGCTGAAAGACGTAATGGTCGATCAGCGCGCGCCAGGCCCGACGTTTCGGCTCGGGCAGGTGGCTAATCGTGAGCAGGCCGTGGGCGAGCGCGTGCAAGGGCGATCCCGCGTCGGCCGGCGCATCGCTCCACCAGTAATTGACGAGGATGTTGAGCGGCCCCGTGGCGCGGACATGATGCCACCACAGGCTGGGGATGAACAGGCCGTCACCGGGTCCCATGTCTGCGACGGTCGCGGTGGCGAGCGCGTCACGGATACGCGGGTAGAGCTCGAAATCGGGCCGGGACAGATCGACCAGGCTGGTCGGCCGTCCCGCCACCGTCCGCTCGAGCGGGCCGACATACAGGTTCGCCACCTGCTCGGGCGGGACCAGGACGAACCGGCGGCGTCCGCGGACGACGCAGGCGATGTTGTCCGCCTCGTCATAATGGGCGGAGACGTTGGTATCGTTGCCGATCCAGATCCGCGGCTCGGCGTCCGCCTTGCCGGCGAGAACGGGCATGGCGTTCTGTTCCTCGAAGCCGGGGAGCAGCTGTCGCACCGCGGTCGAGCCCAGATAGATCGCCTGGCGCTGGCCCTTCTCTGCGACGGCGATGAGCGTCTGGAGGAGGAAGGCGAGCTTGGTGTCGACGATGGTGAAGTTGAAGCCATCCATCGTCGGCCGATAAGAGAAGCGACCCTCGGTCGTTTCCGGCGCCATGAACGCTTTGATCGGCATGCCGCTGTCGAAGCGGGCGAGATAGTCTCGAATCGCCGCGGGCGGCTGGAGGCCGGCCTGGACAGCAGGCCAATCGGCGGAGAGCCCGCGCAGCAGGGTCGGCTCGTAGCGCGAGGCGACGTCCCGCGCGAACCCCTCCGCAGTCAGCCCGCGCGCATCGATTTCGCGCACCGGGGGCAGCGTGTCGATGTCGAAGGTCGGATCCGCTTCAGCCATGCCGCCGCTTAGCCGAGGCGCGCGAAAGTGTCGATGCAAACGGCTCTCGTGCGCCTCGGAGGCGGCGCTCAGATCTTCACGAACCAGCGCTTGCGGCGCAGCGCCTCGACGCAGGCCCAGATGAAGGCGATGTAGAGCAGGATCGGAAGCAGCGAGGCCAGACGATCGCCGATCGCGTCCCGGGTCACCTCGAACGGCACGAGCAGGAGGTCCCAGCCGGGCATGTTCCCGGTCAGCATGTGGATGACATAGGCCGCGATCGCGTTGATCCCGAACGGCAGGGTCGCCGCGAGCACCAGCCGCTTGCCCAGACCGTGCTGGTCCGGTCCGTCGAGCCAGAGGTGAAGCGGCGCGAGCACCAGAGCGGTGATGCCGCAGGTGAGCAGGACGAAGCTGCTCGACCAGATGTCTTTCACCACAGGGAAGACGAGACCCCAGGCGAGGCCGGCCGCGACCATGGTTGCGCCCAGCACCGCCAGGCGGACGGCGCTTGCCTTGCCACGGGCGGAAAGCAGATATTCGCCGATGGCGACGCCGATCAGGCCGTGCGCGATCGCCGGAAGCGTGCCGAGCAGGCCCTCGGGATCATAGCCTTCCGGGCCGGTCACGTAATTGTGGTTGCCGGCGCCGAGCAGCAGGCGGTCGAAAGCGCCGACGAAATTGTGGCCGCGAACCCAGAGGTCGGTCGAGAGGCCGTCCGGTTGCGGCAGCAGCGTCAGGGGCCAGTAAAGGATCAGCAGCGCGGCGATGATCGCCAGCCGCACGCGCGGACCGCAGAGCAGGAAGAGGATCGCACAGGCGCCATAGACTAGGCCGATCCTTTGCAGGACGCCGAACAGCCGCCAGCTGGTCGCGGAGAAATCGGAGAAGTACCACAGGTTCGAGAGCACGAAGCCGAGCACGAACAGGCGGATGGTGCGGCCGAGTATGTGCCTTGCCTGATCGGCATCCAGTCCGCGCTCGGCGGCGCTGCGCATCGCCAGCGGGATGGAGACGCCCACCATCATCAGGAAGCCGGGGAAGACGACGTCGGCCAGCGTCAAGCCCTGCCAGTGCGAGTGGAGCAGGGTGGGGAAGACCTCGGCGCGATCGCCGACGCCGGCGGCGGAGTTCACCAGGATCATGCCGATCACCGTCAGTCCGCGCAGCACGTCGAGCGACAGCAGGCGCCCCCCCGAGCCGCGCGCGACCGCGTCCGTCCGTTGCGATGCCTGATCCATTCCGCCCCCCGTGTCTTTCAAGTGTCGTGCAGTTCCGCGACCACGTCGTACGAATCGCCGCGGTAATGCGATTGGGTGAACTCGGCGGCGCGTCCGTCCGCGAGGAAGCCGATCCGCTCGATGAACAGGCCCGAGGCGCCGGTGGCCACCCCGAGGGCTTCGGCCTGCTCCGCGGTGAAGGCGACGGCGCGCAGCCTCTGCAGCGCGCGCACCGGCCGGTGACCGGTCCTCTCCAGCGCCTCGTAGAGCGAGTCTTGCACTGCGTCGGGACTCTCGAGGCAATAAGCCGGAATGGTCGATTGCTCGAGCGCCATCGATTCCCCGTCCGCGTAGCGGATGCGGCTGAACCGGTAGACCATGGTCCCGGGGGAGAGGCCCAGCGACAGCGCTTCCTCGGGCGTGACCGCACCGGCGGAGCGGCCGACCCAGACGCTGTGCGGGTTGCGGCCGCGGGAGCGCATATCCTCGGAGAAGGAGGACAGCTTGGAAAAGCTCTTCACCACGCGCCGGCCGATCACGAAGGTGCCGGCGCCGCGGCGGCGGCTCAGCAGACCTTCGTCGACCAGCCCGTCGATCGCCTTGCGGACGGTGATGCGGGAGACGTCGAATTCCTCGGCGAGATCGCGTTCCGTCGGGATCGCCTCGCCCTCTCCGACGAGGTCGGTCTTGATCGCGTCCCGCACCAGTTTCTGGAGCTGGAGGTACAGCGGCTGCGGATCGTGCTTCCGCAGGCTTCCGCACGCCTCACTCAGCCGCACCGGTCAGCGCCTTGTTGACCGCTCGGATCAGCTTCTGATCGTCGCTGTCCTGAGAGATTTCCCAGACCATGATGCCGCCGGTGCGCTCACGCGCGAGGCGGCTCTTCTCGATCAGCGTCGGCAGCCCGTTGAAGGTGATGTAGCTGCAACCCGCGCATCGGCTGCCGATCACGTCGGTCAGCGTGGCAGCGCCGGGATAGGCCGCCTCGATCTCGCGGAACGCCCAGTTCGGCTTGTAGCGGCCGTAGCCGTAGCCGTAGAAGGGGACGCCGAGGATCAGTCGCTCCTGCGCTACGCCGCGATCGCGCCACAGCTGGATGTCCTTGCGCGCCTGCGCGACCGTCGAATGCTCGTCGCCCGCCTCGCCCCAGCTTGGGCCGATCGCGTCATAGGTCATGATTGCGACTAGGTCGAAATAGGGGATCGACGAGGTCGGCACCATTCCGCCTTCGTAGGAGGCGGTCGCACAGGTGAGCAATTTTCCGCGGGCCTTCAGCGCACGGCTGAGCTCGGCGACGAACGGCGTGAAGTTGCCGGCCTGATCGATCTTCGTCAGCAGGGCGCCCTCGATGTCGACGTCAATTCCATCGAGACCATATCGTTCGACCGCCTCGATCAGCGATTTCACCACTTTCGCGCGACGCTCGGGGCGGAGCAATGCTTCCCAGTCGCCGGAGCACTCGGGGATCGCGCCGCCCCCAAGCGAGATCAGGATCTTGCTTCCGCCCTGGTGCGCCCTCCCGACGAGGGCCCGCACGGCGTCGCCGCTCAGCATCCTGTCCTCGCCGTCGGCTGCGCAGGTGAAGCGGGCCTTGCCGGCGATGCGCCCATCCTTGTCCGGATTGACGAAGGCGATGTTGAGGTGGGTGTATTGGGAAAGGTCCGATCGCCCGATCGCGGCATCGACGCCGCGAAAGGCGGGGATGTAGCCGATCGTCACAGAGCGGGCGGGCTCGGCCAGGGCTGCTGGGGACGCGAGCGTCGACACCGCGGCCACGGCAAGCGACATGACGACCGACCAGCTCCGCATCCGCAATAATACCTCTTTAATGCCAGCAGCAGGCTAGCACGACGTGGCGCAGACCGCAAAACCCTCTTGGTGGCGCGGAAATCCGGTCAAAGACAAGCCTGATTTCAAGGACTTAGAATTATGCTTCCGGGTCTGCGTTGACCGCTGGGCACCGTCATGACAAATCTAGGCCAACTCGATGTGAGCCGGGCCTTGCCACATGTTGCTCGCACAAAGGGAGAGCGCCGCGTGAAGAACTCTGTCGCCATGTTCGCTTTGGCCGCCGCCCTGGCCGCAGCCGCACCGTCCGCAGCGGCGATCAGCCAGCCGGAGCTCGATACGCTGGCCCGCGATCTTGGCATCCGCTTCACCGTGATCGACAACAATCCCGATGATTGTCCCGGCGGCCAGCCGGGCTGCTTTCTCTCCGAGCTGCAGGTGCGCCTTCCCGAGCGGCTGCCCTCCGATTTCACGGCGGAGGATTTCCGGCTCTACTTCGGCTTCCTCGGATCGCCCCAGAAAGTCGACAGCGACCAGTTCGAGATCGAGCTGGTGAACGGCGATCTCCACGTGCTGAAGGCGCGCAGGGGCGCGCGGCTCGAGGGCGGCAAATCGTACAAGATCAGGATCTGGAGCGGCGGGCATTTCTACTCGAGCTATTATGTCATGCCGAACATGTATCTCGCGCCCGAAGGCCTCACCGCCCGCGTCGTCCGTGCGACGCAGCCGGTGGTCGATCCCGAGACGCAGATCGAGACGGTGCCGTTCGTCGCCGCGATGAGCGACGAGGCGAACCTCGCCACCGGCGCGCCGGGGAACGCCACCCAGTGGCGTACTCCGGAGCGCGCCTTCGCCCTCTACAGCGAGCGTCTCGGCGCGCCGATACCGGCGCCCGAATTCGTCGTCATCCCGACGCCCGCGAAGATCTCGCGTCTCGTCGGTGCGCCGCTCGATCTGCGGCGCGGCGCCAGCCTGCAGGTTTCGGGCGTGGCGCGCGAGGCGCTGCAGCCGGCCCTGAACCAGCTCGTTGCCGCCGGCGTCGGCGGGCTCTCGGCGGGACCGGAGCTGAGCATCACGGTGGCGCCGGGTGCCGGCCTTGTCGCCGAAGGCTATCGCGTGACGACCTCTTCGGCTGGCCGCGGCGCCATCCAGATCCGGGCGGCCGACGCTGCGGGCGCGGCGCACGCCGTCCGCTCGCTCGCGCAACAGGTCGCGCATGAAGGCGGAATGTTGCGGCCGCTGGCCATCGAGGACGCGCCGCGCTTCGCCTTCCGTGGCCTGCACCTCGACGTCGCGCGCAACTTCCACAGCAAGGCCGAGGTGGTGAAGCTGCTCGACCAGATGGCCGCCTACAAGCTCAACCGGCTGCACCTCCATCTCGGCGAGGACGAAGCCTGGCGGCTCGAGATCAAGCAATTGCCCGAACTCACCGAGGTCGGCGGCTATCGCTGCCACGATCCTGCCGAGGATCGCTGCCTGCTGCCGATGTTCGGCGCCGGACCCGATGGATCGGGGGTGCACAACGGCTTCTTCAGCCAGGCCGATTATCTCGACATCCTCGCCGCCGCCAAGGCGCGCAACATCGAGGTCATTCCCTCTTTCGACATGCCGGGGCATAGCCGCGCCGCGATCCGCTCGATGGAAGCGCGCTACCGGCGCCTGATGAAGGACGGGACGAGGGAAGAGGCCGAGCGTTACCGGCTGGTCGAGCCTGCCGACACGACCAAGTACCGCAGCGTCCAGAACTATAACGACAACACGCTGAACGTCTGTCTCGATTCCACCTATCGCTTCCTCGACACCGTCCTCGGCGAAGTCGCGGCGCTGCATGCGGCGGCGGGCACGCCGCTCAAGACCTATCATATCGGCGCGGACGAGACGGCAGGTGCGTGGACGGATTCGCCCGCCTGCAAGCGGGTGATGGCCTCGACCGGCCGCGACGCCAAGTCGCTCGGCGCGATGTTCATCGAGCGGGTGGCCGGTAATTTGTCGCGGCAGGGCATCCTGACCGCCGGATGGAGCGACGGCCTCGGCCACACCGATCCGGCGAAGATGCCCAAGAACGTCCAGTCGAACATCTGGGGCAATCTGTTTGCGGGCGGCGTCGCCGAAGGCCATGACCACGCCAATCGCGGCTGGCGCGCGGTCATCTCGGTGCCCAACGTCACCTATCTCGATTCGCCTTACGCGCCGGATCCGATGGAGCGGGGTCTCGACTGGCCGTCGCGCGATACCGACACCTTCAAGGTGTTCGCGCTGATGCCGGAGAATTTGCCGGCGAACATCTCGGTGATGAAGGATCTCAATGCCCAGCCGGCACAGGTGAGCGACACGACACCGCTGCGCCCGGGCATCGGCATCTATGGTCTCCAGGGCCAGCTCTGGAGCGAGACGGTGCGCAGCGACTCCCAGGTCGAGTACATGCTCTTCCCGCGGCTCATCGCGCTGGCCGAGCGCGGCTGGCACGAGGGCAGCTGGGAGCCGGTCTACAAGCCGGGCGAGAGCTACAAGTTCGGCGACGGCAAGGTCGATCGCGCGGCGCTGCAGCGCGATTACGCCGGCTTCGCGGCGCGCCTAGGGGCGCACCAGCGCCTGCTCGACGCGGCCGGTGTCGACTATCGCCTCGCGCCGCCGGGCGCTCGCCTGGTGGGCGGCACGCTGCACGCGATCCCAGAATTCCCGGGTACGGCCATCGAATACCGGATTGGCGACGGGCAGTGGCAGCCTTATTCGGCTCCGGTGGCGGTGTCCGGCCCGGTGGAGCTCAGGACCCGCACGCCGGACGGCCGTCGGGCCAGCCGCAGCGTCCGGATCGGCGGATAGGATCGAGCCCGCCGCCGGAGGCGGCGGGGAGCCTTGAATCAGGCCTTCGCCAGCCCTCCGGTCCAGCGCGCCGCGTCGGGGCCGAGAATGACGTGGAGCAGCCCGCCCGTGCTGTGGGCGACGCCACGGGCGCCGAGGGCGCGCAACGCTGCCTCGTCTGCCGCGTCGGTCGATCGCAGGGCGACGAGCAGCCGGTTGGCACGGACCTGCAGGCTGCGCACATTGTCCTCGCCGCCGAGCGCTGCATAGAGGCGCCGGGTCGCACCCGCATCGCTGCTGCCCGCCGTATCTCCGTCGCGCAGCGCCTGGCGAAGCTCTCCCGCGACCTGATCGGCAATCGGCCCGAGCACGACCTGGAGCGCTCCGCCGCCCGGCCGGACCACGCCCTTGGCGCCGAGGGCGCGCAGCGCCGCTTCGTCGGCCAGGTTCGGATCGGCGAGCTCGAGCCGGAGGCGCGTCATGCAGGCGTCGACCCGCAGGATGTTGGCGGCGCCGCCGAGAGCGCCGACCAGGCCGCCCGCGCCTCCCGCTCCAGCCGCGGGCGTCGCTGCCACGCTCTCCTCAATCTCGCGGCCCGGCGTGCGCAGGTTGAAGCGAACGATGCAGAAGCGGAAGGTCGCGTAATAGACCGCGGAGTAGGCGAGGCCGACCGGGATGAGCAGCAGCGGCCGGGCGGAAAGGCCGTAGCCGAGCACATAGTCGAACAGGCCGGCCGAGAAGCCGAAGCCGAGCTTCACGCCGAGGGCATCCATCACCACCATCGAGAGGCCGGTCAGCACCGCGTGCACGGCGTAGAGCGCCGGCGCCAGGAACATGAAGGTGAACTCGATCGGCTCGGTGATTCCGGTGAGGAAGGCGGTCAGCGCCAGCGAGGCGAGCATGCCCCCCACGGCCTTGCGCCGCTCGGGCCGCGCGCTGCGGTACATCGCGAGGCAGGCCGCGGGCAGGCCGAACATCATCACCGGGAAGAAGCCGGCCATGAACGCGCCGGCGGTCGGATCGCCCGCATAATAGCGTTTGAGGTCGCCGGTCACGCCGTTGAAATCGCCGATGATGAACCAGGCGATGTTGTTGAGGATGTGGTGGAGGCCGGTGATGATCAGCAGCCGGTTGAGCGTGCCGTAGACGAACAGGCCGAAGCCGCCGGCGTTGACCACCGAGCGGCTGAGCGCGTCGATGCCGGGCTCGATCCAGGGGAAGCCGAGGCCGAACAGCAGGGCGCCGAACAGTCCGGCGCAGCCGGCGACGATCGGCACGAACCGCCGGCCGGCGAAGAAAGCGAGATATTCAGGCAGGCGGACGTTGGCGAAGCGGTTGTAGAGCATGCCGGCGGCCACGCCGGAGAGCACGCCGGCCGGCACGCTGAGCTTGGCCATCTGCTGGCTCTTGTAGGCCGCTGCGGCGAGATCCCGCGCGGCCTGATCGGTAAAGGCGGCGACCGTCTCCGGCGGGACCGCGAGCAGCGCCTTCGCGCCTTCGATCGTGACCAGGAAGCCGACCGCACCGGCGAGACCGGCGGCGCCGTGGTTCTCGCGAGCGAGGCCGACGGCGATGCCGATCGCGAACAACAGGCCGAGATGGGCGAAGATCGCGTCGCCGGCGGCGGCGATGAAGGCGATGTCGAGCAGATCGGGCTGGCCGAGGCGCAGCAGCATGCCGGCCGCCGGCAGCACGGCGATCGGCAGCATCAGGGCGCGGCCGAGCGGCTGCAGTCGATCGATACGAAGCTTGATCATGCCTTCATTCCTGCTTCGGAGGGGGCCAGTGCGTCCTCGACGGAGCGACGGACGGACGCCGCGGAATCCTGATCGAGGGCCCATTGGGCGATCGCCCGACACTCGTCGATCCTGACCGAGCGGAGCCGCGCCTTCACCGCCGGGATCGCGGCCGGGGCGGCCGAGAGCTCGCTGAGCCCGAGCCCGACGAGAAGGACGGCGCCGAGCGGATCGGAAGCGAGGCCGCCGCACGCGCCGACCGGCTTGCCGCGGCGGCGGCCGCCCTCGGCGGCGGCGGCGATCAGCCGCAGCACGGCGGGATGGAAGGCGTCGACCTGTGCCGCAACGGCCGGATTGGTGCGGTCCATCGCGAGCGCATATTGGGTGAGGTCGTTCGTGCCGATTGAGAGGAAGTCGGCTTCCGTCGCGATCTGGTCTGCAAGGATCGCCGCCGCGGGGGTCTCGACCATCACGCCGAGCTCGGCAGCGGCGCCGCCGTTCTCCCCGGCGAGCGCCTCGAGGCGCGCGCGAACCGCCCGCAATTCGTCGAGGCCGCTCACCATCGGCACCATGATCCGGCAGCGCCCGGCTGGGGTGACCCTCAGGATTGCACGAAGCTGCTCGTCGAGCAGCTCGGGACGCCACAGGCTGACGCGCACGCCGCGCAGGCCGAGCGCTGGATTGTCCTCGCGCGGGATCGGCAGATAGGCCAGCGCCTTGTCGCCGCCGACGTCCAGCGTCCGGACGATCAGCGGCCGTCCGTCGAGGCCGTCGGCGATCGCCTGATAGGCGGCGTGCTGCTCGTCCTCGTCCGGAGCGCTGTCGCGATCGAGAAACAGGAATTCGCTGCGCAGCAGCCCGCAGCCCTCGGCGCCGGCCGCGACCGCCGCCGCCGCATCGGTGACGGCGCCGAGATTGGCAAAAATTTCGATCCGGGTGCCGTCGGCTGTGCGGCATTCGGCGAGAGCATCGTCGCGCTCGCTTCGGCGCTGCGCGTGCGATGCGGCGATGCCGGCCCTTGCGATGTCGAGCATCTCGGCCGCCGGATCGACGTGCAGGCGCCCGCTCGTCGCGTCGAGAAGCACGATCGTGCCTTCGGCGACGACCGCGAGGCCGCGGCCCGCCGCGACCATGGTCGGAAGACCGGCGGCGGCGGCCAGCACGGCGACATGCGAAGTCGGTCCGCCGCCTGCGGTGCAGAGGCCGGCGGCTCTGCCGGCGAGCGCGACCACCTGGGAAGGCAGGATCTCGTCGGCGAGCACGATTGCGTTCTCGGGAAGCGACAGCGGCGCGTCGCGCTCGCGGCCCGCGATGCGGGCGAGGACCTGCTGTTCGATGTCGCGGAGATCGTCGATCCGCTCGGCAAGGAGCCGGTTGCCGGTGGCTTTCAGCGCGTCGCCCATTTCGCGCGACGCTGCGCGCCAGGCAAAGCCGGCGCTCTCACCTTCGTCGATCCGCTTAAGGGCCGCTGCGCGCAGGTCCTCGTCGCCGACCAGTTCGAGATGTGCCGTCGCGATGCCCGCGACGGTGGCGTCACGATCGGCGGCGGCACCGGCGAGCGCCGAGCAGACAGCCGCAAGCGCGTCGTCGAGCGCCTGCGCTTCGATTGCCGGGCCGCGGCCTTCGCGCGCAACCTCCTCGATGCGGCCGTCGAGCCGCACGACCGGCCCAACCGCCATGCCCGCCACGGCGCAGACGCCGGCGATCACGCCTGCCGGGGCCGCGGCGGCAGGCGCCACGGTCTTCGGCGCGGCCGCCGCATGGACCTCGACGGCGGGAAGATCGACCTCGATCAGCCGCGCGAGCGCCGCCAGCGCCTCGTCCGCATCGCCTCCCTCGGCGGAAAGCTCGATCGTCTGGCCGTCCCTTACGTCGAGCGCCATCATCGACACGGGGCTGCGGGCACCAGCCTCCCGGTCGCCGACGCGCATCCGGATCTCCGACCGGAACTGCTTGGCCGTGGCCGCGACCCGCGCAGCCGGCCGGGCATGCAGCCCGTTGGGGAGAGCAATGCGTACCTCCCGAACGGCGAACCGGCTGGACGGTCCCGGCACCGCCGTCGCTTCGATCTCGCTACGCAGCCGGACGATGCCGATCGGCGCGTCCGCATCGACGGCGCCCGTTCCCGACGCGGAGAAGAGAAACCGCTCGCCGTTGGTAACGATGATCGGCGTGATCAGGCTGCGCGCCTCGAGCGCCACTGCGTCGAGATCGAACGCAATCAGGAGGTCGCCCCGCCGGACCTCGTCGCCGGCGGCGACCCGTGCGTCGAAGCCGCGGCCGCCGAGCCCCACCGTGTCGAGGCCGATGTGGAGCAGAATCTCGGCGCCGTTTCGGCTCTTAAGGGTCACCGCATGGGAGGTCGGCGCGACGAGGACGACCCGGCCGTCGCACGGCGCCCGCAATTCGCCGGCGAGCGGGTCGATCGCAAGGCCCTCGCCCATCATGCCCTGCGCGAAGACCTCGTCCGGAACCTCGCCGAGCGCGGAAACCCAGCCCGGCAGCGGGGCGTGAAGGACGACGCTTTCGCTCGCCTCAGGGCCTGGTGCGGTTGACGGGGAGGAACTGCTCGCCATTGAACGGACCAATCGAAGACATGTGAGGGCGCGGACTGTCTCTTCTTTCCCCTAAAGCGTCAATGGTCCTCAATAGGTCGCGAGACTCTCCGCATCGGATTGGTACTGAATTGGTGTTGGTCAGCTCGGATTGCCCGGCGCGTGGGGGAAGCTCAGCGCCTTGTAGGCATCCAGGCTCATCGCCGGCTCCGGCGCTCCAGGAGGGAGGGGCAGCCGGTTGATGCTGCGGAAATAGGCGACGCTCGCGTCGCGCCACCAGATCGCCTCCTTCTCCTGGATGCGCAGGAAGGCGGCGACATCGGCGTGCCGGCGCGGATCGACGAACGGGCGCAGGCTCTCCCAGGTGGCGCGCATCCGGCGGACCTCGGCGACGCCGCGGCCGTAGCGCAGCACCAGCTCGTCCCACAGGCTCCGGCCCGAGGCCATGCGGTGATCCCACGGAAGATGGTGGAACCAAAGGAGCAGGTCTTCGGGGACGCGCTTCGGATCGGCGAAGATGCGCGCCACCGACGGGGCGTATTGGCTTACCGCGTCGCTGCCGCTGCGCGTGCGGTCGAAGCCGATCCCCTGGGCGTCGGCGCGATGGTAATAGGTCGGGTTCCAGTCGGGGCGGCCGAGATCGTTGACCCAGGGCCCCGGGCCATAATGGTGGCCCGTCGCCATCAGGTGATGAAGCCCCAGCGGGGTCATGTAATCGACCACCGCCTGATGGGACGCCATCATCACGTCCACGGTCGGGCGGACGAAACCGTCCTCGTTGGAGAAGGTCATCCGCGCCCAGTCCGCCGCGATCGTCCGCGCCGAGGCATCCGGATCCCAGGCGAGACGCCCGAAGGCATACCAGTTCGCCTGGTCGAAATGGGAGCCGGTCCAGTTGCGATCGTTGCCGATGTTGGCGACACCTGCGAGGCCGCTGACAGGGTAATGATGGAGCGATCCGTCGACAACGCGGGCGACGGTGCCGCCGTGGCCGGTGTCGGCGCGCAGCACCTCCTCCCACATCGTGCCGAGATAGGCGAGATGGGTCGCGAACCCGAGATATTCCTTGGTGATCTGGAATTCCATCACCAGCGGCGTCTTCGGCATGGCGCCGAACAACGGGTGGAACGGCTCGCGCGGCTGGAAGTCGATCGCGCCGTTCTTGACCTGGACGATGACGTTGTCGCGGAAGTGTCCGTCGAGCGGCTTGAACTCGGAATAGGCCTGCTTGGCGCGATCCTCGCGATTGTCGGCGGCGTAGACGAACGCGCGCCACATCACCACGCCGCCGTGCGGCTTCACCGCGTCGGCCAGCATGTTGGCGCCGTCGGCGTGGTTGCGCTTATAGTCCTGCGGCCCCGGCTGCCCCTCGGAATTGGCCTTCACCAGGAAGCCGCCGAAATCGGGGATGGTGCGGTAGATCTCATCGGCCTTGGCCCGCCACCAGGCCCGCACCGCCGGATCGAGCGGATCGGCGGTCTTGAGGCCGCCGATCTCGATCGGCGCGCTGAACCGCGCGGTCAGATAGACCCGGATGCCATAGGGGCGGAAGACGCCCGCCAGCGCCTTCACCTTCTCCAGATAGGGCGCGGTCAGCACCTCGGCATTGGCGTTGACGTTGGTGAGGACGGTGCCGTTGATCCCGATCGAGGCGTTGGCGCGGGCATAATCGGTGTAGCGCGGGTCGAGATAGTCGGGGAGCTTGTGCCAGTCCCACAAGGAGAAGCCGGCATAGCCGCGCTCCACCGTGCGATCGAGATTGTCCCAATGATTGAGCAGCCGCAGCTTCGCCTTGGGCGCGTCGACGATGTCGAGACCCTCGGGCGCGGCACCGGTCTGGACCAGGCGGAGCAGTCGAAAGGCGCCGTAGAGCAGCCCGATGTCCTGGTTGGCGGCGATCACGATCACGTCGCGGCCGCCGATCCGCGTGCTGCGGATCACGAAACCTTCCGCGCCGACACGGTCGAGCGGCAGCTTCATCGCCGCAATCGCCGGTGTGCTGGCCGGCGTGCCGAGCAGGATGGCGCCGTCCTTGCCGATCCGGGCGGTGCGGGGCAGGGGGCGTCCGAGCAGCCCGGAAAGGCCGCGCTCGAGCTCGGCGGCGGCGGCTTCGACGGTCGCGCTTCTGCCGGTCGCCACCAGCTCGGTTGCAGCCCGACCATAGCGCGCCTGCAATCCGGCCTCGAGCGGGCGGTAGCGCAGCCAGAGGTCGTAGCCGTCTTCACCGGTCTGGGCGAAGGCGCCGGCCGACAGCAGGAGCAGGAAGGCTGAGACCATCGTGCGAAGGAGGTTTGTCAGGCGCATCGTAAATCCACCCTCTCCTATCCGACGCGCGTTGACAAAGGCGCGCCGAGTCTTTCATGTTAGCGCTATCACATAGCCTCCCGCGAGAAGAGAGGCAAAAGCGCGAACCGGCGCACGGAGAGACGAACTGAAACGCGTTTCGCGCCCCCTGGCCTTGGCGGCCGCCGTTGCCGGCGCGGTGGTGGGAACCCTCGCGGTGCCGCTCACCGCCGGTCTGGCGCGCGCCGAGACGCCCGCCGCGCGGCCCCTCTACAAGGACGCTTCCCAACCGGTGGATCTGCGCGTCGAGGATCTGCTCGCCCGCATGACGCTCGAGGAGAAGGTCGCGCAGCTTCTCACCGTCGGCGCGACCACGCGCGACGTGCTGGGGGAGGGGCAGAGATTCGATCCGGCCAAGGCCGAAGCGGCCTGGCCAGATGGCATCGGCCAGATCGCCCGTCCGTCCGATGCGCGCCGCACGGCCCCTGCCGGCGAGGCGGTGCCGAGCGATCGCCGCTGGCGTACTCCGGCCGAGACCGCGGAGTTCGTCAACGCGGTCCAGCGCCACGCGCTCACCCGCACCCGGCTCGGCATCCCGGTCCTCTTCCACGAGGAGGCGCTCCACGGCTACATGGCCACGGAGGCGACCATGTTCCCCCAGGCGATCGCGCTGGCGAGCAGCTGGGACCCGGAGCTGGTCCGCCGGGTCAACGAGACCATCGCCCGCGAGGTGCGCGTCCGCGGCGTCAGTCTGGTCCTCTCGCCCGTCGTCGACATCGCCCGCGATCCGCGCTGGGGACGGATCGAGGAGACGTTCGGAGAGGATCCCTATCTCGCGGGAGAGCTGGGCGTCGCGGCGGTGCTCGGGCTGCAGGGGGAGGGCCGCACCCTCCGGCCGGGCAAGGTGTTCGCAACGCTGAAGCACATGACCGGGCACGGCCAGCCGCAGGCGGGCAACAATGTCGCCCCCGCGCCGCTCGGCGAGCGCGAGCTGCGCGAATTCTTCTTCCCGCCGTTCGAGCAGGTGGTGACCCGCACCGGGATCGAGGCGGTCATGGCCTCGTATAACGAGATCGACGGCGTGCCCTCCCATGCCAATCGCTGGCTGCTTCAGGACGTGCTGCGCGGCGAATGGGGTTTCCGCGGTGCGGTGGTCAGCGATTATTCCGGCGTCGACGAGCTCGCGACCTTCCACCATGTCGCGCCCGACATCCAAGCGGCGGCAATCCGCGCGATCTCCGCCGGGGTCGATTCCGATCTTCCCGAAGGCCTCTCCTACCGCACTCTGGTTCAGGCCGTGCGCGACGGGCGTGTCTCGGAAGGGACGGTCGACGGCGCGGTGCGCCGGATCCTCTCGCTCAAGTTCCGCGCCGGCCTGTTCGAAAATCCCTATGCCGATCCGAAAGCGGTCGGACGGGTAACGGGCAATGCCGAGGCGCGGACCCTGGCGCTCGAGGCCGCGCGCAAGTCGATCGTCCTCCTCAGGAACGACGGCATCCTCCCTCTCGCGCCGGGCGCCCACCGCAGGATCGCGGTGATCGGCCCGAATGCGGCGGTGACCCGGCTCGGCGGCTATTCGAGCTTCCCCAGGCAGTCGGTCAGCCTGCTGGACGGGATCAAGGCGCGGGTCGGGAGCAAGGCCGAGGTCGTCCACGCCCAAGGGGTCTTCATCACCCGCAGCGAGGATCGTTCGCTGCACGAGGTCGAGCTCGCCGATCCGGTCCGCAACCGCGAGCTGATCGCCGAAGCGGTGGAGACGGCACGGGGCGCCGATCTCGTCATCCTCGCCATCGGCGACACCGAGCAGACCAGCCGGGAAGGGTTCGCGAAGAACCATCTCGGAGACCGCACCAGCCTCGATCTGGTCGGCGAGCAGAACGAGCTCGCCGCCGCGCTGTTCGCGCTCGGCAAGCCGGTGGTCGTCATGGCGCTGAACGGACGCCCACCATCCTGGCCGATGGTGGCGGAGCGGGCCAACGCCCTGGTGGAGAATTGGTACGTCGGCCAGGAGGGCGGGACCGCCATGGCGCAGATCCTGTTCGGCGACGCCAATCCGGGCGGCAAGCTGCCGGTGACCGTCGCCCGCAGCGTCGGACAGGTTCCGCTCTACTACAACCACAAGCCCAGCGTCGGGCGCGGCTATCTGTTCGATACCACCGCGCCGCTTTTCCCGTTCGGCTACGGCCTAAGCTACACGCGTTTCGAGCTCTCCGCCCCGCGCCTGTCGCAGCGGAGGATCCGCTCCGCCGGCACCGTCGATGTCGAGGTCGACGTGGCGAACGTCGGTCCCCGGACCGGCGACGAGGTGGTCCAGATCTACGTGTGCGACGAGGTCGCCACCGTCACGCGCCCGATCAAGGAGCTGAAGGCCTTTCGCCGCGTCACGCTTCAGCCGGGCGAGCGCCGCACCTTGCGCTTCTCCCTCGGGCCGGAGGCCTTTCGGATGTGGAATGCGGACATGCGGCGGCTCGTCGAGCCGGGCGCGTTCGAAATCATGGCCGGGAACAGCTCGGCCGCGCTCAAATCCGCCACTCTCGTGATCGAGGAGTGAGCGCCATGAACCTTTTTTCCGACGAGGTCACCCAGATGAACATGACGCGACGTGACAGCCTTGCTCTCGGTCTGGCGCTGGCGGCGACCGCCTGCGCTCCGACCGGCATGGAAAGCGCCGGATCGCGGGCCACCGCGGAGGGCTCGCTCCACGCGCTCGCGCAGCGCAGCGGTCGCCGCTTCGGCTCCGCGCTCTCATGGGGCGCCGCAGGCGCCGATCGCGGCAGTTTCGCCAATCCCGCCTACGCCGCGATCCTGGAGCGAGAATGCGGCCTTCTCGTGCCCGAGAACGAGCTCAAGTGGCAGTGGACGCGTCCTTCGGCCGGCCAGTTCGACTTCCGGCAGATGGACGCGATCGTCGACTATGCGACGAAGAAGGGCTTCGCGCTGCGCGGTCACACCCTCTTCTGGGCGCCCCAGAAATGGTACCCGAAATGGCTCGTCGGGCACGATTTCGGCAGCCAGCCGTCCAAGGCGGCCGAGGCGATGCTGGTCGAGCACGTCCGCACCGTCTGCCGGCGGTACGGCGATCGAATCTATTCCTACGACGTGGTCAACGAGGCGGTCGAGCCGGAGACCGGTGCGATCCGCGATACCGTCGTGACCCGCGCAATGGGCGGCGAGGCGATGCTCGACGTCATGTTCCACACCGCCAAGGCCGAGGCACCGCACGCTCAGCTGGTCTACAACGACTACATGAGCTGGGAGCGGGGGACCGAGGACGAGACCCACATCGCCGGGGTGCTCAAATTGCTCGAGGGCTTCAGGAAGCGGGGCACGCCGGTCGACGCGCTCGGCGTCCAGTCGCACATCCGCCTGCTCAAGGATCTGCCGGTCGCCGAGATCGTGCGCGAATCCGAGGGACCCTGGCGCCGCTTCCTCGATGAGGTCGTCGGCATGGGCTACGATCTCGTCATCACCGAATTCGACGTCAACGACCGGCGCGCGCCGGACGATGTCGGCATCCGCGATCGCCTGGTGGCCGATTACGCCCGCGCCTATCTCGACGTGATGCTGAGCTACCCTCAGCTCGGCGACATCCTCGCCTGGGGCATGGTTGACAGGTACAGCTGGCTCACCGGTTTCGATCCGCGTGCCGACAAGTCGATCAAGCGCGGCCTTCCCTACGACGTCGATTTCAGGCCGAAGCCGCTTCGCGAGGCCGTTGCGGCCGCATTCGCAGGCGCCTCGAGCCGCCACGGCTGAGGGGCGTAGCGGGGCCTTATCGGCATGCTAAGTCGTTGGTGATGGGGGCGAATGAGGAGAGAGACCATGCGCATGTCCGTCGTCTTCGCAGTACCGCTGATCCTGCTCGGCTGCACGGCCCGGCAGGCAGAGACGCTAGCAACCACCAGCGCCGCCGACGCGCAGCGGATCGATTGCATCGACGCGACGCGGATTGCCGGTCGTCGTGCCCAGGGCAATCGGGCACTCGTTTTCGAGCTGAGCGACGGAACTGTCGTCCGCAACGATCTTCCGGACGCCTGCCAGGGACTTGCCCGCGCCTCCAGCTTCGGCACGCTTGCGATCGATCCGATCGAGAGCCGGATGTGCCGCGGCGATTCCGTGCGGATCTACGATCCGGCGGATCTCCCGGTCGGAGGGATAAAAGCGGTGCCGCGCTGCCGCCTGGGCGCGTTCACCCGCGTCGCTGCTGACTGACGGCAAACGGGCCGAAGAACATAATCAACAGGGAAGGGAAGTCGGGGATGAAGTTCAAGGTGGCGCTGGCGCTCGCATGCTCGACGGCGTGCTGGGGCGGCCTTGCCGATGCGCAGGCGCTGAAGCTGAACGACAAGGGCTATTTCGCCCGCCAGGGCCTGAACGTGATGGTCTTCTCGGATTATTATCCCGAGGGCCATCAGACCGGCGTCACCATCGTCCAGCACGGCATTCGCGTGGCCGCCAACGGCGATCTCCGTCTCGAGGCCTCGCCCGGACAATGGTCCCCGGTGCCGCTGGTCGGCGCGCGGACGGTGGACGCGAAGACGCAGACGGTCACCCAGGCTCTTTCCTATCCGGACCCCGCCAAGAACCGTAAGGGCTTCAACCCGGTTTTCTATCCGGATGTGGAGCTCGGCTACAAAGTCCGAGTGACGCCGCTGGAGGGCAATTCCTTCCGGATCAGCGTCGATCTCGATCGTCCGGTGCCGCGCGAATGGGTTGGCAAGGTCGGCTTCAACCTCGAGCTGTTCCCCACCGATCTGTTCGGCAAGAGCTTCCTGATGGACGGGGCGAGCGGCATCTTCCCGCGCCAGCCGAACGGGCCGGTCGTCCTGAGCAATGGGCCCGCCGTGCCGGTGCCGACGCCGGTCCAGCCCAACGGTCCGGTGCCGTCGCTCAACAACGAGCCGCTGGGGGCGCCGCTCGCCACCGGACGCAAGCTGGTCGTGGCGCCCGACCAGGACCTGCAGCGGATCACCATCGAGAGCCGCAGCGGCACGCTGGAGCTGATCGACGGCCGGCTCAACCACAACAACGGCTGGTTCATCGTTCGCGGCGTGATCCCGGCCGGCGCGACCGCCAATGCGCTCGAATGGGTGGTGACGCCGCATGTCGAGGAGGATTGGCGCTATGCGCCGGTCGTGCAGGTCAGCCAGGTCGGCTATGCGCCGGCGCAGCCGAAGAAGGCGGTGATCGAGCTCGATCCCGCCGACCGGGACGTCAAGCGCGCCCGCCTCTTCCGCCTGACCGAGGACGGGCGCAAGGAAGTGCTCGAGGCGGTGCCGGAGCGCTGGGGCGGCTTCCTGCGCTACGATTATCGCACCTTCGATTTCTCGGCCGTCACCGAGCCCGGCATGTACGTCGTCGGCTATGGCGACACGCTCTCGCACCCGTTCCGGATCGGAGACGACGTCTATTCGCGCCACGTCTGGCAGCCGACGCTGGAATATTTCCTGCCGGCGCAGATGTGCCACATGCGGGTCAACGAGAAATACCGCGTCTGGCACGGCCACGATCATCTCGACGACGCCTTGATGGCGCCGACCGCCCTCAACCATTTCGACGGCTATCTGCAGGGCCCGAAGACGATGACCCGCTTCAAGCCGGGCGAAATCGTGCCGGGCCTGAACGCCGGCGGCTGGCACGACGCGGGCGACTTCGACCTGCGGGTCGAAAGCCAGATCGGCACCGTCTGGCTGCTCGCCAAGATGATCGAGGACTTCGGCCTCGATTACGACGCGACGACGATCGATCAGAAGCAGAAGCTCGTCGAGATCCACCAGCCCGACGGGCAGAGCGACGCGCTCCAGCAGATCGAGCACGGCCTCCTGTCGGTCGTCGGCGGCTATCGGGCCCTCGGCCGCCTCTATCGGGGGATCATCGCGCCGACCCACCGGCAATATGTGATGCTCGGCGACGCGGCCAACCATACCGACAATGTGTTCCGGAAGCCGGTGGAAGGACTCGGCCGCGACAATTCCGGCAATCCGATCCGCGCCGACGATCGCTGGGTCTTCACCGAGGACAATCCCGATCGCGAGCTCTACGTCGCCGCCGGCCTTGCCGCCGCGTCGCGGGTGATGAAGGCGCGGGATTCGAAGCTCGCGGCGGAATCGCTCGCCGCTGCCCGCGCGATCGCAACCGCTGCGCTGCCGCGCGCCAGGAGCGTGTCGAACCGGGTCTTCGCGCTCTCCGAATTGCTCCAGACGACCGGCGAGCGCGCCTATGCCGCGCAATTGGTCGCGATGGAGAAGGACATCCTCGGCAATGTCGAGCAATCCGCCTGGATGCTCGCGCCGGCGCTCGGCCGGATCGACGATTCGGGCTTCAAGGCGCGGCTCGACGAGGCGGTCGGCGCCTACCAGGCGACGGTGAAGCAGAGCGCGCGCACCGACTCGCCTTATGGCGTGCCCTACAAGCCCGACATCTGGGGTGCGGGCTGGACGATCCAGGAGCGGGGCGTTCGCCAATATTTCTTCCACAAGGGCTGGCCCGGGCACACCGATCCGCAGAGCTGGGTCAGCGCGCTGAACTTCGTCCTCGGCGTCCACCCGGGCGAGAACAATATGTCGTTCGCCTCCGGCGTCGGATCGAAGTCGGCGACCGTCGCCTACGGCACCAACCGCGCCGAATGGTCGTACATCCCGGGCGGCGTGATCTCCGGCACCGCCCTGATCCGGCCGGACCTGCCCGAGCTCAAGACCTGGCCGTTCTTCTGGCAGCAGACGGAATATGTGATGGGCGGCGGAGAGACGAACTACATGTTCCTCGCGCTTGCCGCCGACGCCCTCTACGGCCGCGGCCAGGGCAAGTGAACCGCGCCGCGCCGGCGGTATTGCTCGCCGCGGCCGTCGCTTCGCCGGCGGTCGCGGCGAGCGTCACCATCGCGCCCTACGGGACGCTGAAGGACGGCCGCGAGATCGTGCAGGCGACGTTGCGCAACGACCACGGCATGGAAGTGCGGGTGATCAGCTACGGTGCGATCATTACCGACATCGTCGTGCCCGATCGTCAGGGGCGGCGCGCCAATGTCGTGCCCGGTTTCGGCAGCCTCGCCGAATACGAGGCCAAGAACGGCAATTACGGCTTCGGCGCCGCGATCGGCCGCTACGCCGGGCGCATCGCCGGCGCGCGCTTCAGCATCGACGGCCACCCGGTGCGCCTGGTAGCCAACGACGGGCCGAACACCCTCCACGGCGGCCCCGGCGGCTTCGACACCAGGGTCTGGGCCCTGCGGCCGGTGCGAAAGCGGCAGGAGGTCGGCGCCGAGCTTCGCTACACCAGCCCGCCCGGCGAGCAGGGCTTTCCCGGCCGGCTCGACGTCACCATCACCTACACGCTGACGCCGTGGAACGATCTGCGGATCGACTATCGCGCGACGACCGACGCTCCGACGGCGCTCAACCTCACCAACCACAGCTATTTCAATCTCGCCGGAGCGGGATCGGGCAGCGCGCGCGAGCATCTCTTGTGGGTCGCCGCCCGCCGCCTTGTCGAGACTCGGAGGGACGGCATCCCGACCGGCCGGCTCGTCCGGGTCGAAGGCACGCCGTTCGACTTCCGCAAGCCTGCGACGATCGGCTGGCGGATGGACGAGCCGCACGCGCAGCTCGAAGGGCGCGGCGGCTTCAACCACAGTTGGGCGCTCGACAAGGGCATCGGTCCCGGCCTCGCCGCACGGCTCGAGGATCCCGGATCCGGGCGACGCCTGCTGGTCGAGACCACCGAGCCTGCGCTCCACATCTACGCCGCCAACTGGTTCTCCGGCCGCGACGCGGGCGCGCAGGGCACGCCCTATCGCAGGCACGAGGGCATCGCGCTGGAAACCCAGCATTCCCCCGACTCCCCCAACCGTCCGGAATTTCCCTCGACCGTGCTGCGCCCGGGACAAACCTGGCTGAGCAGGACCGTCTTCCGTTTTTCCGCCCCGCGCCGCTAAAGGACCCCGCATGATCCGACTCCTCGCTGGTCTCTGCCTCTTCCTCGCCGCCGCCGCGCCCGCCGCGGCCGAGACTCCGGTCGAGCGGCACGGCCAATTGCGCGTCGAAGGCAATCGGATCGTCGATGCGCGCGGCGAGCCCGTGGTCCTGCGCGGCATGTCGCTGTTCTGGAGCCAATGGGCCCCGCAATTCTACAATCGCGGGGCCGTCGCCTGGCTGCGCGACGACTGGAAGGCCGACGTCGTCCGTGCGGCGATCGCCGTGCACAGCGGCGGTTATATGGAGCATCCCGATCGCGAGACGAAGAAGGCGGAGGCGGTGATCGACGCCGCAATCGCTTCCGGCCTGTACGTGATCGTCGACTGGCACGCCCACCAGCCGGAGCCGGAGGCGGCCGCGCACTTCTTCTCCCACATCGCGCGCAAATACGGCCATCTGCCGAACATCATCTACGAAACCTGGAACGAGCCGCTGGACACCCAGGATTGGTCTCGCGTGATCAAGCCCTATCATCTCGCCGTCATCCCGAAGATCCGGGAAGCCGATCCGGACAATCTGATCGTCGCCGGCACGCAGACCTGGTCGCAGGACGTGGACAAGGCGGCGGTCGATCCTCTGCCGTTCACCAACCTCGCGTACACGCTGCACTTCTACGCCGGCACACATCGCCAGTCGCTGCGCGACAAGGCCGATGACGCGCTCGCCAAGGGCGCCGCTTTGTTCGTCACCGAATGGGGCACTACCCCCGCGAGCGGCGACGGCCCCGTCGACGTCGAGGAGACCCGCAAATGGTGGGACTTCCTCGAAGCCAACAAGCTGAGCTATCTGAACTGGTCGATCACCACCAAGCGCGAGAGCTCCGCGGCTCTGCTTCCCGGCGCGGATGCGCGGGGCGGATGGAAGGAGAACGATCTCACCCCGTCCGGCCGACTGGTTCGCGAGCATCTGCGCGCGATGCACGACCGTGATTCTTCCCCGCCGCAGCCTCGGACACCGATGCCGTGCGGCGGCACCTGCTGAGGATGAAAGATATGCCCTACATTGCCGAACCGAGCCGCTACGAAGGCGCCATGACCTACCGCCGCTGCGGCCGCAGCGGCCTCGATCTGCCCGCGATCTCGCTGGGCCTTTGGCACAATTTCGGCGGGGTCGACGTGTTCGAGACGGGCCGGGCCGTGCTCCGCCGCGCCTTCGATCGCGGCGTCACCCATTTCGATCTCGCCAACAATTACGGGCCGCCCTACGGCTCCGCCGAGGAGAATTTCGGCCGGGTGATGGAGGCCGATTTGCGCCCCTATCGCGACGAGATGATCATCTCGACCAAGGCGGGCTATGATATGTGGCCGGGGCCCTATGGCAACGGCGGCAGCCGCAAGTATCTGCTCGCCAGCCTCGATCAGAGCCTCAAGCGGATGGGGCTCGACTATGTCGACATCTTCTACTCCCACCGTGTCGATCCGACGACGCCGCTCGAGGAGACGATGGGCGCCCTCGTCACCGCCTGGCGCCAGGGCAAGGCGCTCTACGTCGGCATCTCGTCTTACTCGCCCGAGCTCACCCGCGAGGCGCACCGCATCCTCGCCGCCGAGGGCGTGCCGCTGCTCATCCACCAGCCGTCCTATTCGTTGCTCAATCGCTGGATCGAGCACGGCCTGCTCAGCGCGCTCGGCGAGCTCGGCACCGGTTGCATCGCCTTCTCGCCGCTCGCCCAGGGTATGCTGACGAACAAATATCTCGGCGGCGTCCCCGATGATGCCCGCGCGGCGCGCAGCGGATCGCTCTCCACCGGCTGGCTGACGGAGGAGAACCTCGGCCGCATCCGCGCGCTGAACGACATCGCGCAGCGCCGCGGCCAGAGCCTGGCGCAGATGGCGATCGCCTGGGTGCTGCGCGATCCGCGCGTCACCTCGGCGCTGATTGGCGCCCGCAACGTCGCCCAACTCGACGATTCGCTCGCCGCGCTCGGCAACCTCGATTTCTCCGCAGGCGAGATCGCCGAGATCGATCGCTTCGCCGAGGAAGGCGGCATCGACATCTGGAAGGGCTCGTCGAAGCTGAAGCCGGAGGAAGTCGCCTGATCGAGGCGGCACGGTGTTGAGGGGAGGGGAGCGATGAGGCGCTTCGCCGGAATCGAGCTGGGCGGCACGAAATGCGTGGCGACGCTCGCCGAGGGCCCGGAGACGGTGCTCGACCGCAGGACGGTGCCGACCGCGGGCCCCGAAGAGACGCTCGCCGCGCTCGAGGCGATCCTCGCCGGCTGGTGGGCGGACGCGCCGTTCGTCTCGCTCGGCATCGCCAGCTTCGGCCCGGTCGATCTCGATCCTGCCTCGCCGACCTGGGGCCATGTCACCAGCTCGCCCAAGCCCGGCTGGCAGCGCATCGACGTCGCCCCGCGGCTGGCGCGACCGTTCGGCGTGCCGACCGCCTTCGACACCGACGTCAACGGCGCCGCCCGGGCGGAGATGACCTGGGGGGCGGGCCGGGGGATGCGCGACTTCGCTTATGTCACCGTCGGCACCGGGGTCGGGGTGGGCCTCATCGCCAATGGCGAACCGATGCGCGGCTTCCAGCATTGCGAGCTCGGCCACGTCCGCATCGCCCGCCTGCCCGGCGACGATTGGGAGGGCGCCTGTCCCTATCACGGCCCGTGCGTGGAAGGGCTCGTCGCCGGTGGCTCGATCAAGAAGCGTCTCGGCCTCGACGATGCGTCGGCGCTCCCGGCCGATCATCCGGTCTGGGACAGCGTCGCCCACGCCCTTGCCCAGCTCTGCCACACCATCGTCTGCGCCGCGGCGCCAAGGCGGATCGTGATCGGCGGCGGCGTCGTCTCGGGCCAGAAACACCTCCTCCCGCGCATCGAGCCGCTGCTGCGCGAGAGCATCGCCGGCTACATGAGCATCCCGGAGGATGCTCCCTACGTCACCGCGCCCGGCCTCGGCGACGATGCCGGCCCGCTCGGTCCGATCGCGCTGGCATTGGGGGCTGCGTAATCCTCCCTGTCGCCGAAAGGCGATGGGGAGGATTCTTACCTTCCGCTTGCGGAATGACAGCCCTGTCATCTACCAACCGGACGGACCGGAAAGGGGCCGCGTCCGCGGCCGATGAGGAAAATTCTCGAATGGAAAAAACGCAGACAGGCGGGATGCGCGCGGCGTTCATCACCGTGACCACCCTGTTCTTCGCCTGGGGCTTCATCACCTCGATGATCGATCCCCTCGTCGCCGCGGTGAAGGGCATCTTCGATCTCACCGATCTCCAGGCCCAGCTCAGCGCCTCGGCCTTCTTCATCGCTTACGGTATCGTCTCCTTCCCCGCCGCGGCGCTGCTCTCGCGCTTCCGCTCGAGCAAGACGATCATCGGCGCCCTGCTGCTGATGGTCGCCGGCTGCCTGACCATGCTGGTCGCCGCCAATCTCTCGGTCTACACCCTGGTTCTCGCCGGGCTGTTCATCCTCGCCAGCGGCATCACCATCCTCCAGGTCGCGGCCAACCCGCTTGCCGCGGCGCTCGGCGATCCTCGCTACAGCCACCTGCGGCTGACCCTCAGCCAGGCGTTCAACTCGCTCGGCACCTTCCTCGGCCCCTTGCTCGGTGCCCATCTCTTCCTCGCCGGTATCGAGGTGAAGGAAGGCAGCGCGGTGACCGAGGCGGCGCGCTCGAACGCGCTCGCAGGCATCGACTCTGCCTATTTCTGGATTTCCGGCCTGATCGCCGCGCTCGCCCTGTTCTTCTTCTTCTCGCGCCGGCTGGTCGACAATGCGGCCCCCGCCGTCTCCGACGCGGTTGCTCGTCGCGGCGTCGGCGCAATGCTCGCCGAGGCGTTTTCGTCGAAATGGGCGCTGCTCGGCGGCGCGGCCATCTTCCTCTATGTCGGCGCGGAGGTCGCGATCGGCACCCAGATGGCTCTGTTCCTCAACTCTGACGGCATCTGGGGCCAGTCGGACGGTCCGTTCGGCTTCCCGATCCTCAGTGGTCTGATGGGCAGCGACGGCGTGCCCGGCGTCTCGTTGCAGGAAGCCGGCAAGGCGGTCGCCCTTTATTGGGGCGGGGCGATGGTCGGCCGGCTGATCGGCTCGGCCCTGCTCGCCAGGGTGCGCGCGGCGCGGCTGCTCGCCATCTTCACCGCCATCGCCGCCGCGATGTGCCTCTATGTCGCGTTCCTCGGCGGGGTGGAGGCGGGCTACGTCGCCCTTTCGATCGGGTTGTTCAACTCGATCATGTTCCCGGTGATCTTCACGCTGACGCTCGAGCGCTCGACGGCCAGCGAGGAGGCGACCTCCGGCTTCCTGTGCACCGCGATCGTCGGCGGCGCCGCGATCCCGCCGCTGGTCGGCGCGGTGTCGGGCTCGGTCGGCTACACGCTGGCGCTGGTCGTCCCGGCCGCCTGCTACATCCTGCTCTGCCTGTTCGCGCTGGCGGCGGATCGGGTGAAGGTCGCGGCGAGCGCCGATGCGCCGGCGCGGGCAACCCACTGAGGTGGAAAGGGGCCGCGGCCGGCGACCCCTTTTTCCTTTGAAATTCAGGACCGGCGGCCACACATGCGCGGCTCCTCGAATCCGGATTCCCGCATGACCGCCGATCTCGCTATCCTCTACGAGCATCCTTTGTGGTTCGAGCCGCTGTTCGCGGCGCTGGAGCGCCGCGGCGTCTCGTTCGTCAAGATCCCGCTCGGCGACCATCATTTCGATCCGGGCCGCAGCCCGCCGCCGGCGCCGGTAATCCTCAGCCGAGTCGCCATGTCCGGTTTCCTGCGCGAGCCCGAGCACCCGATCTTTTATGCCGAGGCCCTGCTCGACCATTGGCGTCGCCAGGGCGCGACGGTGCTCAACGGCGCCGACCTGCTCGCCATCGACACCTCCAAGGCGCGCCAGCTCTCGCTGATCACCGGTCTCGGTTATGCGATCCCGGAGACGCGGGCGGTGCATCGCGGCCGCGACCTGCTCGCCGCGGCGGAAGGCATGGCCTTTCCCTTGCTGGTTAAGGCCAACATCGGCGGTGCCGGCGCCGGTATCGTCCGCTACGCCAGCCGTGACGAGCTCGCGCAGTCGATCAGCGATCGTACCCTGCCGGAGAGCATCGACATGGTCCTGCTGCTGCAGGATTATGTGCCGCCGCGCGGCGGCACGATCATGCGGATCGAGACGCTCGGCGGCCGTTTTCTCTATGCGCTCGAGGTGGAGAGCAAGGGCGACGCCTTCGATCTCTGCCCGGCCGATGCCTGCCTGGTCCAGCCGGGCCGCGCGGCGATCGGCATGCGCGCGGTCACGCCGCCGGCCGAGCTGATCGAGGCGGCGGAGCGCATCGCCGCCGCCTGCGGCATGGACGTCGGCGGGGTCGAGGTCGTGATCGACGATCGCGACGGGACGCCGCGCTTCTACGACATCAACGGCCTGTCGAACTTCGTCGCCAAGCCTCTCGACGTGCTCGGATGGGATCCGCACGAGCGCCTGGTCGACGCGTTGGAGGCGGCGATCGCCGCCGCCCGTATTCGGAAGGATGCTGCATGAGGTTCGGTTACTGGATGCCCGTGTTCGGCGGCTGGCTGCGCAACATCGAGGACGAAGGAATGGAGGCGAGCTGGGACTATGTCCGTCGGCTCACCCAGCGCAGCGAGCAGACCGGCTGGGACCTGTCGCTGATCGCCGAGCTCAACCTCAACGACATCAAGGGCGTCGAGGAACCGGCGCTCGACGCCTGGTCGACGGCTGCGGCGCTGGCCGCGGTGACGGAGACGATCGAGCTGATGGTCGCGGTGAGGCCGAACTTCCACCAGCCGGCATTGTTCGCAAAGCAGGCGGCGAACATCGACAATATCTCCGGGGGGCGGCTGGCGCTCAACGTCGTCTCCTCCTGGTGGGCGGACGAGGCGACCCAATACGGCCTGCTGTTCGATCAGCATGACGATCGCTACGCCCGCACCCGCGAGTGGCTCGAGGTGCTCGACGGCCTGTGGACTCAGAAGCGCTTCACCTACGAGGGGGAGCGCTACCGGCTGAAGGACGCGATCTGCGAGCCCAAGCCGAAGAAGCAGCCGCGTCCCACGATCTACGCCGGCGGGGAGAGCGAAACGGCGAAGACGATGATCGCGACCCAGTGCGACGCTTACGTCATGCACGGCGATCCGGTCGCGGCGATCCGCCCGAAAATCGAGGATATGGAGGCGCGCCGCGCCCGCGCCGGCGGCGGCGAGATGCAGTTCGGCATGGCCGCCTACGCCATCGTCCGCGACAGCGAGGCCGAGGCGAAGCGCGAGCTTGAGCGGATCACCCAGCTGCCGCCGCAGCCGCCCAAGGGCTTCGACAATTTCGATCAGTGGCTGTCGGGCACCGAGCTCGAGCGCGAGCTCAAGCTCCAGGAATATTCCGTTTCCAACCGCGGTCTTCGGCCCAATCTGGTCGGCACGCCCGAGCAGCTCCAGGAGCGGATCGCCGAATATGAGGAGGCCGGTCTCGACCTGCTCCTCCTCCAGATGAGCCCCCAGGCCGAGGAGATGGACCGCTTCGCCGCTCAGGTCATCCAGCCGATGAAGGCGGCGTAACACCGCGAGGGTCGCAGGAGCACGATCAGTCCAAATTGGTCGCCCCGGCGAAAGCCGGGGCCTCAGGTCGGAAGAGGCGGGGCCTCAAGGGCGCGCTCGATCGGCGTCGGCGCTTACCTTCAATGAGATCCGGGCCTGCCCCGGGATGACGGGTGGGGCTTGCCTGATCTGGTGCTTGCTCCCCGCTTACCGTCCGCTTAATCCCCCGCTCCGAAGGGAGACGAGCCGTTTCGGACCAGAAGGGCAGCAACGTAATGTGGGGCGGCCGCTTCGGCGGGGGGCCGTCGGCGCTGATGCGCGAGATCAACGCGTCGATCGGCTTCGACAAGCGCTTTTGGCGCGAGGACATCGCCGCCTCGAAGGCGCATGTCGCGATGCTCGGCGCGCAGGGCATCGTCTCCGCCGAGGACGCGGCGACGATCGCGGGCGGGCTCGACACGGTCGCCGCCGAATATGAGGCGAACGGCGTCCCCGAGGACATCGCGCTCGAGGACATCCACATGCACGTCGAGGCGCGGCTGGCCGAGTTGATCGGCCCGGTCGCCGGACGTCTCCACACCGCCCGCTCGCGCAACGATCAGGTGGCGACCGACTTCCGCCTCTGGGTGCGTGCCGCGATCGACGAGGTCGACTCCTCGCTCGCCGCCTTCCAGCGGGTGCTGGTCGCCCGCGCCGAGGAGCATGAAGAGACCGTCATGCCCGGCTTCACCCACCTCCAGGCGGCGCAGCCGGTGACGCTCGGCCATCACCTGCTCGCCTATTTCGAGATGCTGCGCCGCGATCGCCTGCGCTTCCGTGACGCCCGCGCCCGGCTCAACGAGAATCCGCTCGGATCGGCCGCGCTGGCCGGCACCTCCTTCCCGCTCGATCGGGAGGCAACCAGCGCCGCGCTCGGCTTCGATCGGCCGACCGCCAACAGCCTCGACGCCGTCTCCGACCGGGATTTCGCGCTCGACTATCTGATGGCGGCGACGAGTTGCGCGCTGCACCTCTCGCGCCTCGCCGAGGAGCTGATCATCTGGGCGAGCCAGCCGTTCGGCTTCGTTCGCCTGCCCGATGCCTTCTCGACCGGCTCGTCGATCATGCCGCAGAAGCGCAACCCGGACGCGGCCGAGCTCGTCCGCGGCCATGCCGGCCGCATCGCCGGAGCGATGACCGCCCTCGTCATCACGATGAAGGGCCTGCCGCTCGCCTATTCGAAGGACATGCAGGACGACAAGCCGCCGGTCTTCGAAGCGCACGACCTGCTCATGCTCTCCTTGCAGGCGCTCGCCGGGATGGTCGAGACCACCGACTTCCGCACCGACCGGATGCGCGCCGCGGCCGAAGCCGGCTTCTCGACCGCCACCGATCTCGCCGACTGGCTGGTCCGCGTCGCCGGCGTGCCGTTCCGCGAGGCCCATCACATCACCGGCCGCGCGGTGAAGCTCGCCGAGGACCGCGGCGTCGGCCTCGCCGAGATCGAGCTCCATGCCTTGCAGGCGATCGACCCGCGGATCGACGAGAGCGTCTATCAGGTGCTCACCGTCGACGCCTCGGTCCGCAGCCGCACCAGCTACGGCGGCACGTCGCCCGAGCGCGTCCGCGAACAGATCGAGAGAGCGAAGGGGCAGATCTAGGGCAGTGCCGCGGCCCCGGGCCCAAACCGTCTCCCCGGCGAAGGCCGGGGTCTCGGGTCGGACGAGGCGCAGACTCAAGGGAGCGCGCCATCTGCCTTGTTGCCCTTCGTGGCCTGAGATCCCGGCTTCCGCCGGGATGACGATCTGGATTGATTTTCCACACCTTTCTCGTCTGCGGGGATTCACCCCGGACTCCGTTTCCGCTACCCTCGCGCCATGCTGATGGCCACAAACCTCGTCTGCGGCGTCTCGCGCTCGATCCTTGGTCAACCGTGGCAGTGGCGCGGCGCGGCGGCGGACGGATTCGATGCCGGCTTCCAGGCCGACGGGCTGATCGACCAGCTGCTCATGGCGCGCGGCGTCGGCCGTCCCGAACTCGACCGGCACCGCCAGCCGACCATACGCGGCTTCATGCCGGACCCGTCGATCTTCCGCGACATGGACGCCGCCGCCGAGCGGCTCGCCGACGCGGTCGAGAAAGGCGAGGCGGTCACGATCTTCGGCGATTACGACGTCGACGGCGCGACGTCGGCGGCCCTGCTCGTCCGCCTGCTGCGCGATCTCGGCGGCAGCCCCCGGGCCTACATCCCGGACCGGCTGATGGAGGGCTACGGCCCGTCGGGCGAGGCGCTGGTACGGCTCGGGCGGGAAGGCGCCGAACTGATCGTCACGGTGGATTGCGGCGCCCAGGCGTTCGAAGCGCTCGACATGGCGCGGGCCGCGGGAGTCGAGGTAATCGTGATCGATCATCACAAATGCGCGAGCCGGCTCCCCGTCGCCCGCGCCCTGGTCAATCCCAATCGTCTCGACGAGGCCGAAGAGGCCGCCGCCCATGGTCATCTCGCCGCGGTCGGAGTCTGCTTCCTGCTCGGTGCCGCGCTGCTGCGCGTGCTGCGCGCCCGCGGCTTCTTCGCGGCACGCCCGGAGCCGAAGTTGATCGAGCTGCTCGATCTGGTCGCCCTCGGCACGGTCGCGGACGTCGCGCAACTGAAGGGCCTGAACCGCGCCTTCGTCACCCAGGGCCTCAAGGTGATGGCGCAGCGCCGGAACGTCGGTCTCTCTGCGCTGATCGAGGCGTCGCGGCTGAAGAAGGCGCCGACCTGCACCGATCTCGGCTTCGCGCTCGGCCCGCGCATCAATGCCGGCGGCCGGGTCGGCAAGTCGGATCTCGGGGTCAGGCTGCTGACCACCGAGGACGAGGAGGAAGCGCGGGGAATCGCCGCCGAGCTCGACCGGCTGAACGAGGAACGGCGTGCGATCGAGACCATGGTCTGCGAAGCGGCCGAACAGCTCTGCGCCGCCAAGGGCAATCGCGCCGTGGTCCTCGTCGCGGGCGAAAGCTGGCACCCCGGCGTGATCGGCATCGTCGCCGGCCGCCTCAAGGAGAAGCTCGGCCGGCCGGCGATCGTCATCGCGATCGACGAGAACGGCGTCGGCAAGGGATCGGGCCGCTCGATCGCCGGCGTCGATCTCGGCGCCGCGGTGCTCGCTGCCAAGGACAGCGGCCTGCTGGTCGCCGGCGGCGGCCACGCGATGGCCTGCGGCGTCACCGTGGCCGCCGATCGGATCGAGGCGCTCGCCGATTTCCTCGAGGAGCGGCTGGCGGCCGACATCGCCCGTGCGGTGGACGGCCGCGCCTTGAAGCTCGACGCGGTGCTCGCTCCGGGCGGCGTCTGCCCCGATCTGTGCGACGCGCTCGACGCCGGCGGCCCCTACGGTGCCGGCTGGCCTGCTCCCCGGGTCGCGGCCGGCCCGGTGCGGATCGTCAAGGCGGACGTGGTCGGCAGCGGTCATCTGCGGCTCGTCGTCTCGGGCGACGACGGTCGCCGCATCAAGGCGATCGCGTTCCGCATGGCGGACACGCCGCTCGGCCAGGCGATGCTCGCCTGTCCGCCGCATCGCAAGCTGTGGATCGCCGGCCGCATCAAGCGCGACGAATGGAGCGACCGGGTCTCGGCGGAGATGCACCTGGAGGACGCCGCCTGGGCCGATTGAGGCAATGGTTGACCGGCGGCGCGTGTCCGGTCTAAGGGCGGCCCGCCGATGCGCCGGACGGAGCTCCTCCGCCCGATAATTTGGCCCCATCGTCTAGCGGTCTAGGACGTCGCCCTTTCACGGCGAAAACACGGGTTCGAGTCCCGTTGGGGTCACCAACAAAAATGGCTGCCGGGGGCAGCCTTTTTTGTTGGTGACGGCGACCGGCAGGGAGCCGCGTCCGACCAGGCTGCCGGGGGCAGCCTTTTTTGTTGGTGACGGCGACCGCAGGGAGCCGCCACGGCGAAGGCTCCCCTCACGCCGGGCGATCCGCCGCCTGCATCGCCTGCTCCCAGGCGCCGAGATTGCGCCGGCCCTCCTGGACGAACGGCGATCTGCGCATTCCGGCGAGGAAGAGGTCGGCGATCAGGCGGCCGGGAAAGCGCAACGGACGCTTCACCTGGATGAGCAGGACGATCCGCGGGGTGTCGCCGTCGTGCCGGACCTCGTGCCGGTAGGTATCGTCGAAGACGAGCCATTCGCCCTCCGCCCAGCCGAGCAGCTGGTCGGCGAGCCGCATTCGGCATGCTCCGTCGGGCGGTACCATCAGACCGAGGTGGCAGGTGACCAGGCCCTTGGTCGGGCCGCGGTGCGGCGCGATCCGGGTTCCCGGCATCAGGATCGAGAAGAAGGCGCTGTTCAGCTCCGGAATGCGCTCGACCAAAGCGGTCGTCCGCGGGCACCGCGCGCAATTGGCTTCGATCCTGTAGCCATAGCCGACGAGGAAGAACGATTTCCAGAGATCGTCCTGGGCGATGCGCCGATGATCGGGCGAGACGAGGCGAAGCGCCGGCACGGAGGCGAGCCTTGGGAGCAGCGTCTCGGCTTCGTCGCGTATCTCACGCCAATGCGCCTTGAGCGCGTCCGTCCAGGGGAAGTCCTTGGCCTGGAGTACCGGAGCGTTGCTGATCCTCGACGAGCGCGCGATCACCCGGTCCAGAGTGGCGCGTGCCTTCTTCGCGGCGCGGTAAACCCACGACCGGCGGGGCAGGGACGGATCCATGCGGCTGCGCCTCCAGGCAGTGCAGCTCGATCTTATGCCTCCGCTCACACCGCTTCCAGCAAGCAGATTAGTCTGACGTGTGGGCCGCGCCTTCTCAAGCCAGCGGCTGCACCGTGATCGGCTCGGGTTCGGCGGTCGGACTGGCCGGCGCCGCCTCGCGCTCCGCGGCGAGCTCGGCAACCCAGCCGACGTGCTTCTTCAGCCAGGTCTTGATCAGGTCCCATTCCTTCTGCTCGATCGCATCGATCGGCTGGAACGGAGTGCCGTCGAAATAGCGCGGCGGCGTGCCCGGTCCGTCGGGGCTGCCGTGGCCGGTGTCGATCGACTTGCGCCAATATTCCGCATGCGCGGCCCATTCGGCGCGGTCGACGAGCGTCGGCGCGTCGAGCCAGACGTTCCAGGTCAGCACGTTGCCGAGTTGCAGCAGGTTGCCGGACGCGAGATTGAAAATCTCCATGACCATCGCGTTGAAGCCGTCGACCTTCTCGTTGTGGCGGGACAGGATCGGCCCGATCTGCACGGCGACGTTGGCGACCGCCCAAGCCTCGGTCGCATGCAGCGCGAAGCCGGGATTCGGGAAGCCGGGATTGATGCCGGAGCGGATCGAGATGATCGGTTGGGAGGGGTCGCCGACCCGGTGCAGCGTCACCTGGATGGCATTGGCCTTGTCGAGCGGGAAGGGGAGACCCTCCGCTTCGAGGATCAGCCGCAACAGTTTATAGACGTATTTGTCTTTCGCGCTCGGGCCGAACCAGATCTTGCCGGTCACGGTCATGTCGGCGGCGACCAGATCGGTGTCGAGGTCGCTCGCATCCTCGTTCACCCATCCCCGATTGCCGGTGACGGTCACCTCGATGTTGAGGTCGCCGAGCGTCGGTGACCATGCCCCCTGCTGCGGGCAGATGATCGAATAGACCCGGCCTGTGACGTCGTAGCCGGCGCGGGAGATGTCCGGTGCGAACATCTGATAGCAGCGCGAGGTCTCGTCGCCGATCACGGTCTGCCAGCTGAATTCCGGCCACAGCACGTCGAGCTGGCGCTGCAGCAGGTTGATGTTGGCCATGTTGTCCAGCATCGGCAGCGAGCTGAGATTGGGATCCGGATAGGCGAAGCTGGGATTGGAGGTGGAGAACCCGCCCTTCCAGCCTGGTGCGGGCGTCTTCGAGGGGATGATCGGGTAGCTTGCCATGTCTACCTCCGCCGGCGCCGATCCCCGCCGCAGGACGGGATTGGCCTGCGCTGGAGGCGTCCCGGAGAGTATGCGGTTCGCGGCCGTGCGAGTCGATCCGGCACGGCCGCTATTCGGTCCATTTCCGCGGTATCCCAGGTGCGCCCATCTCGGCCTGCTGCAGACGCGGATCGGCCGACGGAGCCGAATTCGACGACCGTGTCGCTGCGGGCACACTGCTCAGCTCATCGCTGAAAAAGAACGTTTCGTCGCTGGACGGCGCGAGTGATCTCATGCATTCTCCTGCCCATCCCAGGAGGGTTGCGCATGCGTGGCTGGCTCGCGGTCGGTGCTTTGTTGGCGTTGCTCCCGATCACGGCTTCGGCCGACACGCCGCCCTCGGTGGTCGCTGCCACACCCGGCACGGACGGCAGCGCGATCACCCGCTTCACCTTGCGCTTCTCGGAAGCGATGGTGCCGCTCGGCGAGACTCGCCGCGCGCCGATCGCGATGGAATGCAAGGTCGACGGCAAGGGCCGCTGGGTCGATCCCGCGACCTTCGTCTGGGAGTTCGCCAGGCCGCTGCCCGGGAACATGACCTGCACGGCGACGCTGGACGAGGATCTCGAGACCCTCTCCGGCCGCGCGGTCGGCGGTACCCAGTCGTTCATCATCGACAGCGGCGGGCCCTACCCGCGGGCGATGCTGCCGCGCGGCTCCGGCGCAATCGAGGAGGACCAGGTCTTCCTCGCCGCGCTCAACGCACCCGTGGAGCGCGCCTCGATCGCCGCGCACGCTTATTGCGCGGTCGACGGCATCGGTGAGCGGATCCCGCTCGACGTGCTTCCCGCCGCGACGGTGGAGGCGATCCTTTCCGCCAAAGGCGGTCGCTGGACCCGCGACCAGTTCCTCTCCGAGGCGGGCCTGCCGAGCCCGTTGCCGGAAGGGGAGCGCGAGCGTGCCGCCGCGCTCGCCGATATCGTCGCGCTGAAATGCCGAAGGCCGCTGCCGCCGGGCCGCGACATGGCGATCGTCTGGGGCAAGAACGTGCGCTCTCCGGGCGGCCGAACGGTCGGTGAGGAACGGCGTTTCGACTTCGAGGTCCGCCGCGACTTCACCGCCCGCCTGGTCTGCAACCGGGTCAACGCCACCGCCGGCTGCAATCCGATCGAGCCGATACGCGTCCAGTTCACCGCGCCGGTGCCGCGCGCGCAGGCGCTCGCCCTGCGCCTCGACGTCGGCGCCAGCGCGCCGCTTGCGCCGACCGATACCGGGCGCGAGCAGACCCTCTCCGAAATCGCGTTCAAGCCGCCGCTGCCCCCGGCGATCACCGCTCGCGTGCTGATCCCGGCCGACCTGCGTGACGAAAGCGGGCGGTCGCTCGCCAACGCCAGGCGCTTTCCGCTCGAATTCGCCGTCGCCGCGACTCCGCCGCTGGTGAAGTTCGCGGCCCCGTTCGGAATCCTCGAGGCGAAGGAAGGCGGCGTGCTCCCGGTCACGGTGCGCGGCGTCGAGCCCGACCTTGCCCAGAAGTTGGTCGCGATCGGAGGCGAGACGGCGCGGATCGACGCCGCCGACGGCGAGATCGCCTCCTGGGTCCGCCGCGTCGCCAAGGCACAGGAAGACGACATCCGCGACGAAGGCACGGAGGAGGCGCCCAAACCCGTCAACTACACCGGAACCCGATCGATCCTCGACGGTGCCGAGCAAGGCCGAGACATGCGTCTCGCGCTGCCGGGCCGCGGCCGCGAGTTCGAGGTGATCGGCATTCCGCTCGGCAAGCCCGGCTTCTACGTCGTCGAGCTCGCCAGCCCCGAGCTCGGCCGAGCCCTGCTCGGCAGGCCGGCCACGCGCTACGTCAGCGCCGCGGCCCTGGTCACCGATATGACCGTCCACTTCAAATGGGGTCGCGCCGGATCGCTTGCCTGGGTGACCTCGCTCAGCGAGGGCAAGCCCGTTGCAGGGGCGGCGGTGCAGGTGACCGACAGCTGCACCGGCGCGCAGCTCGCCGCCGGCACCACCGACAAGCAGGGTCGCCTGCCGATCCCGGCTGGACTGCCGCCGCCGTCCAGCGGCAGCCGCTGCGACAATCGCGGCGACGAGGCGCCGCCCCTGATGGTCTCCGCCCGCAAGGCCGGCGACTTTTCCTTCACCATGACGGACTGGAGCAACGGCATCGCGCCGTGGGACTTCGACCTTCCTTACGGCTGGTCCGAGCCCGAGCCGATCTTCCACTCGGTGCTCGATCGGACCCTGCTTCGCGCCGGCGAGACGGTGCACATGAAGCACGTCTATCGCATGCCGACGCCGACCGGCTTCCGCTCGGGAGGAACGCTGGCCGGCACCCTGGTGCTGCAGCATCGCGGCTCGCCGACCAGCTACGAGCTGCCTCTGTCGCTCGACGAGGGCGGCATCGGACTCAGCGAATGGACTCCTCCCAAGGGCAGCCCTGCCGGCGATTACGACATCACGGTCAAGCTGCGCGCGCCGCGCGCGCCGGGAGCGGAGGAAGAGGACCGGCCCGACGAGAGCAGGACGATCTACACCGCCCAATCCTTCCGCGTGGAGGAGTACCGGCTGCCGACGATGCGCGCCGCGGTCAGCGGCCCCAAGGGGCAGCTCGTCCGCCCGAAGCAGGTCCCGCTCGATCTCTATGTCGGCTTCCTCTCGGGCGGCGGCGCCGCCGGGCAGGCGGTGAAGCTGCGCACCGCCTGGGATGCCTTCGCCGACAGCCCCGACGGCTGGGAGGACTGGAGCTTCGGGGGGCGCCGCGTCGTCGAGGGCGTCGTGCCGCTCGACGAGGACGGCAGCGATGGCGGCGAGCCGGAGCTGCCCGACGCATCCACCATTCCGCTCGCCCTCGATGCCAATGGCGCGCTGCGCACCCCGATCGCCGTTCCCGGTCTCGACGACGACGCCCGGCTGATCGTCGAGATGGATTATGCCGACGCCAATGGCGAGACTCTGACGGCCTCGACCCGGATACCGGTCTACGCCTCGTCCGTCCGCCTCGGCATTCAGCCGGACGGCTGGCTGCAGCGGGCCGGCGACATGCGGCTGAAGGTCGTCGCGCTCGGCCTCGACGGGAAACCGATCCGGGGACAGGCGGTGAAGGTCGCGCTCTACACCCGCGAGATCCTGTCGGCGCGCCGCCGGCTGATCGGCGGCTTCTATGCCTATGACAATGTCGTCGAAACGAAGCGGATCGCGGCGGAATGCAGCGGGACGAGCGACCGCAACGGCCTCCTGCTCTGCCGGCTCGATCCGGGCGTCTCGGGCGAGGTGATCGCCATCGCCACGACGGCGGATTCCGCCGGCAACGAGGCCCGGGCGGTGACCTCCATCTACCTGGCGGGCGAGGACGACTGGTGGTTCGGCGGCGACAACGGCGATCGCATGGACGTCATTGCCGACGCCAAGGCGTATCCGGCCGGCGGCAAGGCCCGGGTCCAGGTCCGCATGCCCTTCCGCAAGGCGACCGCCCTGGTGACGGTGGAGCGGGAGGGCGTTCTCTCCTCCTTCGTGACGAAGCTGTCCGGCAAGGAGCCGGTGATCGAGGTGCCGCTCCCCGGCGGCTACGCGCCCGACGTCTACATCTCGGTGATGGCGGTGCGCGGTCGCGTCTCGAGCTGGAGGGTCTGGCTGGCCGAGCTCGCCCAGGAATGGAACATCCCGCTGGTCAAGCAGATCGCCAATCCCACTGCCCTGGTAGATCTTGCCAAGCCGAGCTACCGGATCGGCATCACGCGCGTGAAGGTGGGCTGGGAAGGACATGCGCTCAAGGTCGCGGTCCGCCCCGACAGGGAGCGCTACCAGGTGCGCGACACGGCCCGTGCCGCCGTCCAGGTGCTGGGCCCCGACGGCAAGCCGCCCGTCTCGGCCGAGATCGCCTTCGCCGCGGTCGACGAGGCATTGCTCACCCTCTCTCCCAACCAGAGCTGGCAGCTGCTCGACGGGATGATGGGCGAAAGGCCGCTTTCCGTCGTCACCTCGACCGCTCAGATGCAGGTGGTCGGCAAGCGTCACTACGGCCGCAAGGCGGTCGCGGCCGGCGGCGGGGGCGGCGGCGATCTGACCGATCTTGTCCGCACCGACTTTCGGCCGGTGCTGCTCTGGCGCGGCCGGGTGCAGCTCGATTCCGACGGGAGGGCGTCGATCGACGTGCCGCTCGCCGACACGCTTTCGTCCTATCGCCTGGTGGCAGTGGCCACCGCGGGCGGGGACTTGTTCGGCACCGGCAGCGCCGCGATCCGCACGGTGCAGGATCTCACCCTCTATGCGGGCCTGCCGCCCCTGGTCCGCTCGGGCGACGAGTTCGGCGCCACCTTCACCCTGCGCAACGGGACCGATCGGGCGATGGAAGTCACCGTCTCCGCCGAGGTCGCGGGCGCCCGGCTCGCCAGCGGCGCCCAGACGGTGAACGTCCCCGCGGGCGGCGCGGTGCCGGTGACCTGGCGGCTCACGGCGCCCGACAATGTCGAGCAGCTGCGCTGGACGGTCTCGGCCCGGTCGGCCGACGGCGGCGCCGTCGACCGGCTCCAGGTCGACGAGCAGGTGGTGCCGGCCGTACCGGTGGAAACCTGGGCGGCGACCTTCCTGCGTATCGGCCCCGCGCCGTTCCAGGTGGTGCCGCCGTCCGGCGCGCTTCCCGGCCGCGGCAGCATCGAGGTGGCGCTGAGCGACAGCCCGTCGCCGTCGCTTGCCGGCGTCCGCGCCTATATGAGCGTCTATCCCTACACCTGCTTCGAGCAGCGCCTGTCCCGCGCCATCGCGCTCGACGACGCGGAAATGTGGGCGCGGCAGACCAGCGAGCTTCCGGCCTATATCTCGCGGCGCGGGCTGCTGCGCTACTGGCCCGGCGAGTCGATGCCCGGCTCGATCGCGCTCACCGCCTACGCGATGTCGATCACCGCCGAAGCCGGCTACGATTGGCCGGAGGAGAGCGAGAAGCGGCTGCTCGAGGCGCTGGAGGCGGTCGTCGACGGCCGCCTCACCGACGACGATGAAGGCCCCTCCGACATGCGGCTGCTGCGTCTGCAGGCGCTGGCGGCGCTCGCCCGCAACGGCGCCGCGACCCCGGCGATGGTCGAGCGCTCGGCGATGCCGGTTGCCGACATGCCGACGGCGATGCTCGCCGACTGGCTGGTGACGCTCGATCGGGTGAAGGGCGCCTCCGCCCAGCGCCGTGCGGCCGCGGAAGCGGCGCTGCGCAGCCGCATCGTCTACGAGGGCACGCGGCTCGACATTGTCGACAAGGCCCGTGCGCCTTGGTGGATGATGGTCAGCGACGACGAGATGGCGCTGAAGGCCGTGCTCGCCGCGATCGGCCGCCGCGGCTGGGAAGCGGATGCGCCGCGGATGATGATCGGCGTCGCACTTCGCCAGCAGCGCGGCCATTGGGACACGACTCCGGCCAATGCCTGGGGGAGCGTCGCGGCCCGGCGGTTCGACGCCGCGTATCCGCGCGCCGCCTCCGGCATCACCATCGGGCGGCTCGGCGGCGAGACGCTGACCCGCGGCTGGTCGGTCAGCCGGACGGGCAGGGCGCCGGCGCGCCCCGAGCCGATGGTCTTCGCGCTGCCCTCGCGCGCGACGCCGCTGATCCTTTCGCACAGCACCGCGCCGCCGCCCTGGGCGACGATCGCCGTGCGGGCCGCCGTGCCGCTGACCCAGCCGGCTTTCTCCGGCTACCGCATGACGCGGCAGGTGAGCTTCCTCGAGCGTAAGCGCGGCGACGCGCTCAGCGCCGGCGACGTGCTGAAGGTTCGCATCGAAGTCGAGGCGCCGGTCGACCGCACCTGGGTGGTGGTGGAGGATCCGATCCCCGCCGGCGCCTCGATCGTCAGCGGCGGCGGCGCCCAGTCGGCGCTGCTCGCCGGGCGGGCGAGCGGCGGCAGCGGCGTCTGGCCGAGCTATATCGAGCGTTCGAACGATGCCTGGCGAGCCTATTTCGGCTGGATGCCGCAGGGCCGGACGGCGATCGAATATGTCGTCCGGGTCAATGCCAGCGGCCGTTTCCTGCTTCCGCCCACAAGGGTGGAGGCAATGTACTCGCCGGAGATCCACGCCGCTCTGCCGAACCGGCCGCTGGTAGTGGCGCCGTGATCCTCTGGCTGCGCCGCCGGCCGTTCCTGTGCGGCGCCGCGCTGCTGCTCGGCTTCGGCGGCCTCGAAGCGTGGACGCGACCGCCGGATCTGCCCTCCTACGATCAGGTTCGCGGTGATTGGCGGGCCAGCGAAGCCTGGCTGCGGGCACGGGACGGGCGGCTGCTCGAGACCGTTCGGGTCGATTTCAAGGTTCGCCGGCTCGGCTGGGTGCCGATCGATCGTGTTGCGCCGGCGCTTCGCGAGGCGGTGATCGCGTCGGAGGACCGCCAGTTCGAGCACCACGGCGGGGTCGATTGGCGCGCGTTCGGCGGCTCGGCCTGGACGGCTCTCCACGGCCGGCGGGCGCGCGGCGCCAGCACGATCACCATGCAGCTCGCCGGCTTCCTCGACCCCGGGCTCGGCGGCCCCGGCGCGCGCTCGTTCGCCGACAAGGTCCGGCAGGCGCGCGCCGCCCGCGCGATCGAAGCGCGATGGAGCAAGGACGAGATCCTCGAAGCCTATCTCAACCTCGCCAGCTTCCGCGGCGAGACCCAGGGGATCGGCGCCGTGGCGCGCGCGCTGCTCGGACGCGCGCCCGACGCGCTCGGCCGCGACGACGCCCTCCTCCTCGCCGCCCTGCTGCCGGCGCCCCGCGCCGCGCCGGCCGCCGTCGCGCGCCGCGCCTGTCGCACTGCGGCGATCTCCGATTGCACGAGCCTGATCGCACAGGCCGAGGCGATGACCGGCCCCGGGCGCCGTCTCGCCGACGATCCAGGGCTCGCCCCGCATCTCGCTTACCGTCTGCTCAGGAAGCCGGGAGAGACGTTCAGGACAACCATCGACCCCCAGGTGCAGACGTTTGCGGCGGCCGCGCTGCGGCGCCAGCTGATCGGCCTCGGCAGCGACCGGGCGCGCGACGGTGCGGTGGTCGTCGTCGACAATCGCACCGCCGAGGTGCTCGCCTATGTCGGCGGCGTCGGCGGCGGCTCGACCGCGCCGGCGGTCGACAATGCCAATGCGCCGCGCCAGGCCGGATCGACGCTGAAACCGTTCCTCTACGGCCAGGCGATAGAGCGCGGCTATCTCACCGCCGGGTCGATCCTCGACGACAGTCCGGTCCAGCTCGACACGGCCTCAGGCCTCTACGTGCCGCGCGATTACGATCGCAGCTTCCGGGGCCCCGTGAGCGTCCGCACCGCGCTTGCCGCGTCGCTCAACGTCCCGGCGGTGCGCACCCTGCTCCTCACCGGCGTCGAATCCTTCCGCGACCGATTGTGGGACCTCGGCTATCGCGGCCTCACCGAGGACGGCGATTATTACGGCTACAGCCTTGCGCTCGGATCGGCGGAGGTCACCCTTCTCCAGCAGGCCGCCGCCTATCGGGCACTGGCCGAGGGCGGCCGCTACCGGCCGCTGCGGCTGCGCCTGGGCGAGCCGCCCGCCACCCCGAAACCGGTTGCCGATCCGGTCGCCGCCTGGATCGTCGCCGACATGCTGGCCGATGCCGACGCCCGGGCGGTGACCTTCGGCCTCGACTCCGCCTTGCGCCTGCCCTTCTGGGCGGCGGCGAAGACCGGCACCTCCAAGGCGATGCGGGACAATTGGTGCATCGGCTTCACCGATCGCTTCACCGTCGCCGTGTGGATCGGCAATTCCGAAGGCGATCCGATGGTCCGGGTCTCCGGGACCAGCGGCGCAGCCCCGGTCTGGCGCGAGCTGATGCTGGCGCTGCACCGCAGCCATCCCGGCGTCCCGCCGGAACGGCCCCGCGGGATCGAGCTGCGCGACATCGTCTATGCCGAGGGCGTGGAGGCACCGCGCGCCGAATATTTCCTCGCGGGAACCGGCCAGGCGACGATCGGCAGCGCGCCCGCCGCAGCGCGCCGGCCGCGCATCGCCAATCCGGCGGCGGGCGCCGTCTATGCGCTGGATCCGGACATTCCGCGCCACCTCCAGCGCATCCGCTTCCTCGCTTCGGGCGCGACCGGGGGTGAGCGGCTGACCCTCGACGGCCGCGACATCGGCGCGGCGCGGGAGGGGCGGATGGTGCTGCCGGCCCCGGGCTTCCACCGCCTCGCCCTGGTCTCGGCCGAGGGAAAGGTGCTCGACCGCAGCGTCTTCACCGTTCGGTGAGTCTCATGTTCTCCTAAACCCTAATCGTCACCCCGGCGGAAGCCGGGGTCCCGGCGAGAGTGGGCGAGAGGGGAATGGAGCGCGCCAAAGGCGCCTCCGCTATTGTCGCTTTGAGGCCCAGGCCTCCGCCGCGGCGACGGAACCCGGACGGAAAACCGCCGGAGCGGGTCTCCCCGCGCCGGCGGTCATACGCTTACGCTACCGTACTGGTGACGCCCGCCGTCAGGCGGCGAGCGTGTCCTGCTCCGCAGGGAGCCGGATCAGATAATCGAAGGCGGAGAGCGCCGCCTTCGAACCTTCGCCCATCGCGATGACGATCTGCTTGTAGGGCACGGTCGTGCAGTCGCCGGCGGCGAAGATGCCGCGCTGCGAGGTCTCGCCGCGATGATCGACCTCGATCTCGCCGCGATTGCTGAGCGCGATCGCGTCCTTCAGCCACTCGGTGTTCGGCACCAGGCCGATCTGCACGAAGATACCCTCGAGCGCGATCTCGTGGACGGTGTCGTGGTTCCGGTCCTTGTAGGTGAGGCTGGTCAGCTTCTCCCCGTCGCCACGCACCTCGGTGGTCAGCGCCGAGGTGATCACCTTGACGTTCGGCAGGCTGGCCAGCTTGCGCTGCAGCACCGCGTCGGCGCGAAGTTGGCTGTCGTATTCGATCAGCGTCACATGGGCGACGATGCCGGCGAGATCGATCGCCGCCTCGACGCCGCTGTTGCCGCCGCCGATCACCGCCACGCGCTTGCCCTTGAACAGCGGGCCGTCGCAATGCGGGCAATAAGTGACGCCCTTGTTGCGATATTCGTCCTCGCCGGGGACGTTCATCTGCCGCCAGCGGGCGCCGGTGGAGAGAATGACGGTCCGCGCCTTCAGCGAGGCGCCGCTCGCCAGCTTCACCTCGTGCAGGCCGCCCTCGGTCCGCGCCGGGATCAATGTCTCGGCGCGCTGCAGATTCATGACGTCGACGTCATAGTCCTTGACGTGCTGCTCGAGCTGGGCGGCGAGCTTCGGCCCCTCGGTATGCGGCACCGAGATGAAGTTCTCGATCGCCATCGTGTCGAGCACCTGGCCGCCGAAGCGCTCGGCGGCGATGCCGGTGCGGATCCCCTTGCGGGCGGCGTAGATCGCCGAAGCCGCGCCGGCCGGGCCGCCGCCGACGACGAGCACGTCGAACGGCTCCTTCGCGGCGATCCTGGCGGCGGTTCGCGCCTCGGCGGCAGTGTCGATCCTGGCGACGATCTGCTCGAGCTCCATCCGGCCCTGGCCGAAGGTCTCGCCGTTGAGGAAGATGGTCGGAACGGCCATGACCTTCCGCGCGGAGACCTCGTCCTGGAACAGGGCGCCGTCGATCGCCGTGTGCTTGATCCGCGGATTGAGCACCGCCATCAGGTTCAGCGCCTGCACCACGTCGGGGCAGTTCTGGCACGACAGCGAGAAATAGGTCTCGAACTCGAAATCGCCGTCGAGATTGCGGACCTGCTCGATCAGCTCCTGCGCGGCCTTGGACGGGTGCCCGCCGACCTGCAGCAGGGCGAGCACGAGCGAGGTGAACTCATGACCCATCGGAATGCCGGCGAAGCGCACGGCGATATCGGTGCCCTTGCGGCGGATGAGGAAGCTCGGCTTGCGCGCATCGTCGCCGACGAGGAGGTCGACCTTGTCCGAGAGCGACGCGATCTCTTCCAGCAGGCCCTTGAGCTCGGCCGACTTGGCGCCCTCGTCGAGCGACATGACCAGCTCGATCGGCTCGCGGATGTTGGCCATATAGGCCTGCAGCTGCTGCCTGAGATTGGCGTCCAGCATGGGTAAGCTCCGATTACTGATTGTTCGTGCGAGAGCGTGAGCAGCTCGGCCATCGGCGGCCGGCTGGCGTGGATCACGCTGAGGCAGGGAATGCCGGGGGCGGCGCGGCCGCCCCCGGATGTCCTGAACCTGTGCGGCTTAGATCTTGCCGACGAGGTCGAGCGAGGGCGCGAGCGTCTCGGCGCCTTCTTCCCACTTGGCCGGGCAGACTTCGCCCGGGTGCGAGCGGACGTACTGCGCGGCCTTGACCTTGCGCAGCAGCTCGGCGGCGTTGCGACCGATGCCCTCGGCCGTGATCTCGACGAACTGGATCACGCCGTCCGGATCGATCAGGAAGGTGCCGCGATCGGCCAGACCCTGGCCCTCGCGCATCACGCCGAAATTGTTGGTGATCACGCCGCTGGCGTCGCCCAGCATCGTGTACTTGATCTTGCCGATCGCCGGCGAGGTGTCGGCCCACGCCTTGTGCGAGAAATGGGTGTCGGTCGAGACGCTGTAGATCTCGACGCCCAGCTTCTGGAACTCGGCATAATTGTCGGCCAGGTCCTCGAGCTCGGTCGGGCAGACGAAGGTGAAGTCGGCCGGGTAGAAGAAGAAGACGGCCCAGCTGCCACGCACGTCCTCGTCGCTGATCGTGACGAACTTGCCATCCTTGTACGCCTGGGTGGTGAACGGCTTAAGCGAACTACCGATGATTCCCACGAAGTGATCTCCCTATGGGTTTTGCTGTGAAACGGAGACGCCCATGTGGTAGCTCCGCGCCCGCAGGGGAAGTGGGGAATCTCGCTGGGGGTGATCGATCCGCTCGATCACAGAGGTTGAGTGTAATTTACTTTATCGATTGAACCGTCGTTATGGCAAGGACCGGCTGCAGCCGAGGACCGCAGCCGGTCGGGCGCGCCGTTCCGTCACCGTATCGAGGCGAGATTTGGCTCTTGCCGGGACGAGGCGATCGCCTGCGCGCGCTGCTGGGCGACCGCGGAGTGGGCGTCGGCGCGGCAGCGGCGGATGTTCTGCCGGCCCTTCGGGTCGGCCGCGGACGCGGTCCCGCACAGGCTGCGGACGGCGACGCCGATCCGCCGGTCGAGCTCGGCCGTCCCGGCCGGGCGGCTGAGGTCGAGGTCGGCGTAGGACACCGTCGCCGATTGCTGTGCCTGGGCGGCGGAGCCGGCATTCGGGGCGAGGATCATGAACGCGCCAAGGCTCACGAGCGGAAGAAACCTTCTCATCTCCAGTCTCCATGTCTGTCGGAATGGCCGGCGCCGGCTCGATCCCCTTCTACGCCGATCGGGCGCTGGTGACGAACAACGATGTTGCGCAGTCGTTCTGCAAAAGTGCAGAATGCGCCGGGTCACGAAAGGTGCAGGATAAGCCATGCTCGACTGGAACGACCTGCGTCATTTCCTGGCCGTCGCCGCGACCGGCAGCACGCTCGCGGCGGGCCGGGCGCTGCGCGTCAGCCAGACCACGGTGGCAAGACGGATCGCGGCGCTCGAGGAGGCGCTCGGCCTCGCCCTGTTCGAGCGGCGCCAGGCGGGCTACGCCCTCACGCCCGCCGGGGAGGCGTTGCTCGGCCATGCCCGCGCCGTCGAAGCCGCCGCGACCGCCCTTTCCGATGCCGCCTCGGGCCATGCCCGCGACGCCAGCGGAACGGTGCGCGTCACCATGGAGGAGCTGTTCGCCGTCACCGTGCTTGGCCCGATCCTTCGTGACTTCCACGAAGCCCATCCTGCGATCCGCGTCGAGCTCGACACCAGCGAGGAGGTCCGCGATCTCGCCGGCGGCGCGGCGGACGTCGCGCTGCGTTCGGCCAAGGCGCTGAAGGGCAACGGCCTGGTCGGGCGTCGCATCGCGACCAACAATTGGACGATCTATTGCAGCCGCACCTATGCCGATGCGCACGGCGTGCCGCGAAGCCGGCGCGCGCTGAAGGGTCATCCGCTGATCGGCGGCGGCGGCCGCAACGTCTGGCGCGTCTACCAGGAATGGCTGAAGCAGAACGAGCTCGAGGCGGCGGTCGCCATACAGCACGACAGTGCCACCGGCCTGCTCGCCGCCGTCCGCTCCGGAATCGGCCTTGCGGCCCTGCCGAGCTTTGTCGCCGATCTCGATCCGGACCTGATCTGCTGCCTTCCGCCCGCGCCCGGCATGGAGACGGGGCTGTGGCTGCTCACCCACGAGCGGCTCCGTCATTCGCCGCCGGTCCGCGCGGTGATCGATTTCCTCGCCGATCGCCTGACGCGCCTCGCGCGGGAAGGGGAGGCGCGGCGCAGCTCAGCGCTCGTGCAGCGCGAGGCGGAGCTCGCGACCATGTTCCCGGCCGCTTGACGGCGTCCGCCGAGGCTGATCAGGCTCCGCCTCCGCAGCAGGAGCTTTCATGCGCAAGAACCTCGTCGTCGCAGGCGCCGTCCTGCTTCTCGTCCTCGGCGGCGTCGCCGGCTGGTACGCCTTCTCGCCCGCCTGGACCGTCCAGGCGATGATGGATGCCGCCCGCGACGGCGACGAGGCGGGCTTCTCCCGCTATGTCGATTACCCGTCATTACGCGCCGACATGAAAAGCGAGCTCGCGGCGCGGCTCAACCAGCAGGCGCGGCAGGATCCCAGTCCGCAGGGGAAGCTCGGCCTCGCCGTCGGCATGGCCCTGCTCGAGCCGATGGTCGACCGGCTGGTCTCGCCCAAGGCGATGGAGCAGGCCTTCGCGCAGCTGGCCGCGGAGAAGAAGCGGGAGAGGGCGGGCGCGAAGCGCGGCGCGGGCGCGCGCATGCCCGAAATCCGGCGGGACGGCTTCAGCCGCTTTCATGTCGCCGCACGCGACCGGCCCGAGTCCGGGCTCGTCTTCGAGCGCCAGGGACTCGGCTGGAAGCTGGTCGGGATCGATCTTCCGCAGCGCATGACGGTTGCCGCCGATCGAAGCTGAGCGCCTGTCCTCCGCTTTGGAGGCAACATGCGGCGCGGGGACTTGGCGCGCCGCCGATCTTGAGGCAGATTCCCCCGGTCAGATTGCGAGGACCAGAGACGACGATCATTCCGGAGGCAGTGCCTCGCACATTGTTTGACTGACACATTTCTCAATGGGGGGAGAAACGGGTGGGCCAGTTCCTGAACATGATCGACGCCGCGCCTGCGGCGGAAAAGTGGCCGCTGGTGCGCCGCCTGATGATGCGCGAGCGCGAGACTTTCTTCGCCGAGATGAGGGCGGAGCGGCCGGTGCTCGAGCTTCCGGACAACATCGCCTTCATTACCCGTTACGCCGATTGCACGATGGTCCTGCAGCGCTGGCACGATTTTGGCGTCGATCTGTACAAGCCCAAGCAGGGCGACTATTTCATGGCCCAGGACGACACCGCCGATCACTGGCGGGACAAGTCGATCATGAAGTCGATCCTCGACTTCGAGGACCTGCCGGAGCTGCGCAGCTTCGTCGGCCAGGAGGCGGCGCGGATCCTCCGCGACGCGCGAGGCGCGATAGACGCGCCGCAGCAGCTCACCCGTATGGTGCCGTGCAAGCTCGTCCAGGAGCGGTTCGGCTTCACCGGCAGCGATCCCAGGAAGCTGATCACCTGGTCCTATTGGAACCAGACCGACGCCTTCCACAACCAGCCGTTCGACCGCGACGTGATCAGCGATCCCGATCATGTCGTCGCCGAGCGCAAGAAGGCGGGAATCCATCTCGCGCTCTACCTCGGGCGGGTGATGATCGCCCGCTGGCTCCAGCTCAAGCTCCACCGCAACCGCAACGATTCCGTGACCAGGCTGATGCGCCTCTCGGCCTCGAAGGGGGTCAAGTTCCCGCTGAAGAAGGTGCTGTTCAACGCCGGCGGCCTGCTGATCGGCACGATCGAGACGACGTCGGTGACGGTCAACAACGCGCTCGACGAGCTGCTTCGCCGGCCCGACATGCTCGCCCGGGCCCGCGCGGCGGCCGCCAACCCGGATCATACCGAATTCGACGGCTACGTGGTCGAGGCTTTGCGCTTCAACCCGGCCTTCCCTTATTTCTTCCGCACCTGCCACACGCCGACGCAGCTCGCCGGCGGCACGCCGCATGCGGTGACCGTGCAGCCGGGCACGACCGTCATCGCCTGCACCCACAGCGCGATGTTCGATGGCGAGGCCTATGCCGATGCGACCGTCTTCGATCCCCGCCGCACCATGTACCAGACCTTCACCCTCGGCTACGGCCATCACGAATGCCTCGGTCGGGCGATCGCGACGATCATGATCCCGGAGATCGTGCGCCAGCTGCTGCTGCTGCCGAACCTCAGGGCCGAAGGGTCGGTCGTCTATCAATATGGCGTTCCGGAGCACTTCCCGCTGAGATGGGATGCCTGACGGTGGGCGGCGGCAAGGACCTTGCCGTCCTCGTTCTCCACGGCATCGGCACCTATTCCGGCCAGGGAAGGATGAAGCGCAAGGGCTTCGATCAGCCGCTCCGCGCGGCGCTCGAATCCCGCCTCGGCGCCGATTTCCAGCGGATCGCATGGTGTCCGATCACGTGGAGCGCGCCTGCTCTCGAACGGCGGCAGGACGCGCTGATCCGGGAGCGGGGGACGCCCTTTCCCTGGAGCGGACTGTTCGAGTTCGTGTCGTCCTTCCTCTCCGATGCCACCGCCCACAATCTGCCGCTCTACGGCGAGATGAACGAGAGCTCGTCCTATTTCATCGTCCAGCAGCTGATCCGCGGCGCGTTGGTCGAGCTCGAGGCCCAGCTCGGCCCGGCTGCCGAGAGCATGCCCGTCCTCGCGATCGCCCATTCGATGGGCTGCCATGTCCTTTCCTGCTACGCCTGGGACGCGAGACATGCGCCCGAGCGGATCCTCGGCGGAAACGCTCCGGAGCTCGGCCCGCTCACTCGCTTCCAGGCGCTCGAGACGCTGTCCGGCCTCGTCTTCGTCGGCTGCAACCTGCCGCTGCTGACCACCAACGTCGCACGCCAGCGGCTGCTCCCGCTCCGGCTTCCGCGCCGCCCCGCCGCGCTCGGAGGCGGCAGGGAGTCGCTATGGCTGAACATCTGGGAGAAGAACGACCCGCTCGGCTATCCCCTGTCGAACGAGTACGAGGCCTATTTCTCCGGCGGCTTCGACGCCGAGGAGCTGGCGCGATGGAAGCGCGATCCAGCGAGCGAGCAGCGTCCCCAAGACATCGAGGTGAAGTTCGGCGGCCTCGCCGGCGCGACCCCGCTCGCCCACACGGCTTATTATCATTCCCGCCGCGTGCAGAAGCGGATCACCGACGTGGTGAAGGCGCTTCTCGGCTGATCATCCGTTCCAGCGCAGCCCGATCCACAGCGTCCGCGGAGTCGCGCGCTCGACCACGCCGTCGCCACTGATCCCGGCTTCGATCCGGGCGTCGGTGAGGTTCTCGCCGCGCGCCTCGAGGGAGAGGCGCCTGGAGAGCGGCCAGGACGCCGATGCGTCGAGCGTGAACGCGCCGCGCAGCGTCTGCGCGTTGAGATCGTCCTCGAACTGGCTGCCGACCCAGCGCGCGGTCGCCGCCGCGCGGCCGCCGACACCGCCGTCCCAGGCGAGGGTGGCGGAGAGAGCGTGGCGCGGGGTCTGGGCGGGCCGCAGCCCGTTCAGCGGCGCCGCGGCGGCGTCCGCCCCGACCTTGGCGTCGACCCACGACCAGCCGCCGGCCAGGCTCCAGGCGCCGAGGCGGGCGCTGGCATCGATTTCGATGCCGCGCGCCTCGATCCTGTCGAGGTTCTGCCGCTGCCGATATTCCCCGCCGGCGGCGACGAAACCGACGACGGGGAAGGTGCCGGGACCGCGGCCGAGGGTCACGTTGGCGATCGCGTCCTCGAGGCGGTTGGCGAACGCGGTCGCTGACAGGCGCAGCGCGCCGCTCGGGCGCCAGTCGAGGCCGGCCTCGACGCCCTTCAGCCGTTCGGGCGCGAGCTCGGCATTGGCCGCGGTCGCGTCGGTGCCGGCGCGGAACGGGCGGTAGAGCTCGTTCAGCGTCGGCAGGCGCCAGCCGAGATAGGCGGCGCTCCTCACGGTCACCGTCTCGGCGGGCCGCCAGGCGAGGCCGGCGCGTCCGGTCGGCTCCCAGCCGGAGCGATCGGCGAAGCGCGTGTCGGTGAGCGTCGCACCGCCCGCGAGAACGCGCTCGTGCAGCGCGCCGTCGCTGATCGTCCAGCGGTCGAGTCGGCCGCCGGCGGTGAGCGTGACGGTGTCGGAGCGCCACGCCGCCTCGGCGAAGCCGCCGAGCGTCGCCGTGCGCCCGCCGGCGAGCCGGCCGCGGGTCGCCGCGCCGGCGACGAACGAGTAGAGCTCCCTCGTCTCCCCTTCGGTCTGCCGCCAGTCGCCGCCCAGCCGGAGGTCGATCGCGCCGAGGCGCGGCCGCCACTCGCCGCGGGCGCCGAGACCGGTGGACGGCACCGAATATTGCTCCGACGCGCGGCTCACCGTCGCCCGGCCGGCGCCGACGCTGGCGAAGCTGTTGGTGAAGTCGCGGGTCTGGAGGTAGGCGAGGGCGCTCCAGCGCGGGCCGACCAGCCGCAGCGAGGCGTCGGCCCCCTTGGTGAGGATGTCGCTGAACGCGGTGCCGCGCTCGCGCGCGTCGCTGAAGGCGAGGCCGCTCGCCTGCAGCTCGACGTTCCGGCCGAGCGGCGCGACGCCGCGGACGGCGAGGCTCGCCTGCTCGTAGGGCGAGGCGCGGTCGACCGGGCCGCGGTCCTCGCCAACGACCGGCACGAAGCCGTCGCCGCGCGCATAAGCGCCGGACAGGGTGAGGAAGCCGGCGCAGGCGGCGAGGCCGAGGCCGAGCTGCGCGTCGACGCTGTCCCGGCTGCCGTAGGCGAGGCGCCCGGTCGCGCCGGGCTGCGGATCCGCGCTGGCAAGCTCGATCGTGCCGGCGAGCGCGCCCGGGCCCCAGGCGCCGCTGCCGCCGCCCCGCGTCACCCGAACCTCGCCGAGCCGCTGCGGATCGTAGGCCGGCCAGCTGACCCAGCCGCCGAACGGATCGGTCTGCGGCACGCCGTCGAGGATCAGCAGCGCCCGGCTCGATGCGTTGCCGCCGAGCGCGCGCAGCGTGGCGCCCTGGCTAGTCGGGTTGGCGGTGCGCGCGTCGGAGCGGCGGAAGAGCTGGAAGCCGGGCACGTCGCGCAGCAAGTCCTCGAGCCGGTTCGAGGCCGATCCCTCCAGCCGGGCGCGATCGATGACGATCGTGTCGAAAACCCCCTCGCCCACGGCGGCGCCAAGGCCGCGGCCGGTGACGACGATCTCGTCCTCGACCTGGGCGAGGGCAGCGGTCGAGGAGAGCAGGAGCGGGAAGAGGAGGGCGCGCATCGCGGCGGCCCTTAGCAGCATCGCGATGGCGGCGCGCAAGAAAAAGCCCCCTCCCGTCGCCGGGAGAGGGCTGTCTCCTTCCAGTGCCTTGCGGCGGCCCGGTCAGCGCGCCTCGCGGCGGCCCTGACCCTGGCCGGCGCCCTGGCTGCGGCCGCCGCCGCGGCCGCGACCGCCGCCCGG
>NZ_SPDV01000009.1 GCF_004564275.1 Sphingomonas parva (ex Maeng et al. 2020) | reverse complement strand
TTGACGGTGGGTGCCTGCGCCCCGCTCTCGGCCTGGTGGACCTGAAAGCGGCGGATATCCTCGGCCGTGGCGGTGTCGGGAGGCCGCCCCAGGAAAGCGGCGAAGCTGCGCACGAAGCGGATGTAGTCGCGCTGCGTGCCCTCGCGCAGGCCGCGCATCGCCATGTCCTCGAGCATACGCTGGCGGAGCGGGGTGATCGGACGGGGGATCTGTGTCGTCATCGCGTCTTCCTCTCGAGCTGAAGGGTGACCCCTCAGGCTCGGAGGACGACTCCGACGCGCTCAAGCGCTATCGATGACCCGCGGCCTCACCGCCCTCACCAATCCCGCGCGAGCGGGTTCGTGCATTGGCGCGCTCCCGCCGGGCCGCTTTTCGGCGCAACCTAGCCGTGAGCGGACTGGCAGCTTTGGAGATCTGCGACGAGCGTTCGGGAATGACCGGATTTGGCGCGAAACAGACGTCGAAGCGTGCCTACGAGAGGCTTCGCTCGCTCCGCCGTCGGGCACGAGACGGAGCTTTGACGGGCTTACGCCTGCTTAGCACGGCCGCGTCGCTTTGGCTGTTGGGCCGCGGGAGCGATGGGACCTGCCGCGGCCTTGCTGGCGCGGCCCTTTGAGCCGAGGCCAATCTTCTTGGCCATCGCGCGGCGGGCCTCCGAATAGTTCGGAGAAACCATCGCGGAGTCGGCTTTCAGATTGTAGCGCTGACGGTATTCATCAGGGGTAAGACCGTGGGTCGACAGGTGCCGTCGGAGGGTCTTGTAGGGCTTTCCGTCGATCATCGAGATAATGTGATCGGGGGATGCGAGGGACTTTCGCACCGAAACGGCGGGCGTGAAGCGCTGATCCTGGCCTTCGCTGCTTTCGCCAGGGGTTGGAGCACCTTCGGCGAGCTCCGTCACCGTTGCATGCATCTTCCGGAGAAACTCAGGCACCTCGTCGGCCGTGAAGCGGTTGTTCTGATTGCCGAGCCAGGCGATCGTGAGCTCGGTGGCAAGTTCTACGGCGTTCAAGTTCGGTTCGTCGGCCATGGGTACGCTCCATCACTCCAGGGACGTGTGCCGTAGACAGCTTCTGAATTCGTTTCCAGTGCTGGTGGGGCGATGCAACACCGCCCTTACACTGACCCTCAGGAGAAAACTCCTGCGTCAACCGCCTTGATGTAGTCCAACAGTTCGTCTCCGCGAGCTCGGTCAACAAGCTGCTTCGCGGTCGCCCCTGCGAACCCCGGTAGAGGTTCGCTCTCATACCATTTTTGCGCCGCGCGCGGCGAAACAAACCGACGCACGAGCTCGTCAGGGATCCGACTTTCTTCCGGCACCTCATCGCTCCTCTTTGGCCGCTCACAACGAGCGCGTTGTCAAAATCGACGCTGCCCCTAGGGGCCACTCGGTCACCGTCTTGGTCCCACATGGATTGGACAGAAGCGAGAGACCACGTGATCAATGTTGTACATTTTGGCAGGCGCGCCGCAAACTTGGCACGCTGATTCCGCTTCTCGCTTGGCCTCCTCGATCAGCGGAGCCGCGGCAGGGATCCACGGCTCTAGGTAGACGCTCAAGCTGGCAAACTTCTCCTTCGCCTGCCGCACTTCGGGCTCAGGATCCAAGCTTGCGAGGCGCTCCACCAGACGATCGTAGATCGGCCTCCATCCGGCCGGGATGTCCTCACGGTGCCGTTGGTTGCGAGCCGTGATCAAGCGGGAGACCATTTGACCGATCCTCCTTTCGAACAATCAATGTTGGGGGAGCTTGATCTCCGGGCTTGAACTAGGCCGGAGCGCGCCACTGAGTGGCGTTCGTCTACGCCCGGCAGTTGATCGAACAGTGGCCTCACGCCTGAAGGCGCCGTCATCCTATCGCTGCTCCGTCAGCATGCCCCGGGCATAGCGTCGCCAAGTAGCCGCCTGCATTGTGCGGCTGACCGGGCTCGCCGCAGAATTGGCATGATCGCTCCGCTTGGCGCATGGCGGTGTTGATCAGCACCTGCGCTTCGCGATGGGGTCGGTCGAGGTATACGCGGAGGCCCCCGAGTTTCTCCTTCGCCTGCACCACGATCGGCCGCGGATGCATGGTGGTAAACTCGTCCACTAGACGATCGTAGATCGCGTGCCATCCTTCCGGGAGGCTCTCGCGCCAGAGGCGATTACGTTCGTCGATCAGTGTGTCTGGAGGTGGCTGCCCCTCCATCCCCCACCGGCTCTCCTCCGCAGCGTCGACACCCGGTAGGGCCCGATAGATCTCGAAGCTCATCAGGACGAAGGATCGTCGCCCAAGCTCGCCGATGAAGACGATTCCTTCTTCGGTTTGCCACGCCGCGCCTGCTGGGTCCGAAAGAAATTCGTCGTTGCCGATAAAGATCTCTTTCATCTCAACCTCCAGCGGTCGTGTAGCCAAGCAACTCCGAGCGCTTCTCGACCCTAGGGCTCGAGACTGTCGCCAAGCGGCGTAAGAAAGAGGCACATTGCAGGCCCGCGCGACGGCATAGCTCCTGGGTTGGCTTCACCCGACATGACTGGCGCCGCGAGACTGGAGTAGCAGGGGTCATCGGTTCATTCCTCCTCTGTTGGGAAGGGCAGCCTCTGATCCCAGACCTTGGTAGTGACGCCTCACGATGCTTATGAGTTCGCCCTTCAAGCCAAGGATCTCGTCGAGTTGGCGGATAATGAGGCGGTTCGGAATTAGCTGAGGCCGGATACCCTTAACGCACGTGAAGGCGTCGAGCGGGGTCATGCCCAGTTGGATGAGAATGCCGATCGCGACGGCGGGCGAACGGCTCTTGCCGGCGTGACAATGGATCAACAGTCTATCGCTCGGGGCTAGATCGGCAGCGTGCGCGAGTGCGAGGCGTAGCTGCTCCTGCGTTGGTGGGACGAACCCGGGCTCGTCTTCAGCTTCGACATCGTGAAAGCGCAGTATCAGGTGAGACGACCCAAATTGGGGCAGCGGGAAGCGCAGGTCTTCTCCGACCAGACTGACTGCTTTCGTCGGCCATCCCTGCTTGAGTAGAGCGAGAGCTCGCTCGGCACTCTCGATCCGGAGCTCGACGCGTTCGTCGCCCCTCATTGGAGACCGCTCGCGAGGAACTGACTGATCTTGGTGATGGCCTCACGGCCATCCTCCTTAAAGGCCTGCCACGGCGTCCGCTTCCCTATGGGACTCCCCTCGGCCCAAGCGTGGTGCCAGAACTTCGAATAGCGATCGGGTGTCGCTATTAGGCGCATCCGCTCCTGCAATGTTCCGAATTCCACGAGTGCCTTACGCACCCGGGAATCGAGTCGCACTTCGTGGTTTCGCCAGGCGCGGAGCCACCCGGGCGGGACATCGAGTAGCTGCTCCAGCTGATGCTCAGTGAGGTTCCAAGCCGCCGGGAGGACGTCGAGGAACAGACCTATGGCATGTTCCTCGGCCGCGGCACCACCGCCCGCACGGGGCAAATACCGGGCGTCCCCGGCGCCAGCTTCACCAATCTCCATCTCGCGATCGAAGTCGTCAGGAACATGGCCGTTTCCCTTCATGAACCCGAGGCGCTGAGGCGGGTTGCCTCCGGTAAGAGATTGCTCGTTGCGAACGCAGGCCCGGGTGCGTTCCTGCCCAGCCCTGCCCTTTGCGAGCACCTGCAGAAGCAGATTCCACACGCTCTGACGGCGATCATAACCTGAGATCTCGACGATCTGCTCCCGCCGCTCAATGCCGAGTTCGGGATCTCCCGTCTCGCTCAGCACAGCTCGATAGGTATAGCCGGACCCGTGGCGTCCGCGGTTCACTATCGTTCCTTCAGCCAGCACCGTCTTTGCGTCATCGAGACCGTACGGCCAAAGCTCAACCCTTATGACGAGCATGCCCCCCCCTCTTCGTCCGTCTCTTGCGCCGCCGTTTTGCATCGGCAGCATCAGCCTTCCTCACTAGAGCTGCAATTGCCAAAGCCCGGATGAAGTCTCTGTCCCTTGAGATAGACAGCAGAAGATCGAGAACTTGCTCGGGGAGCGATGCGATGAAGGGTTCGACCAACTCTGTCGCCCGCTGCACCAGCAATGCGTGACCCTTATCGTGCCCACCCAGAGCCATGCGCCCTCCTGGTGCCTACCTGCTCGCACTGAGCCACTCCGCTCCACGAAGGCCCCTTCAGATGAGCCTGTTCAGCCCCACCAACACGAGAACCTTGTAGTGACTACAGGGTTTGAGTATATCCCACCGACCAGAAGATCAAGGGAGATCGCCAAAGGCCGTCACGAAAGGTGCCACCCGCAGAAATGCACCGAAGCCCTCCATCTCCACCGAGCTCATAATGGGGAGGAATGCGATGTTCGGCCTTCACGCCCGGAGGATTGTTTGATCGACGACCCTTACTCGCCGAAGCACGGAGATCGGCCTAGCTCCGATGCGGCAGTGTATCCCGCGGGAGGCGCGCTGGAAGTGAGGCGTCCGCAGAGAACAGACGGCGAGACTGCCTCCGGCCGTTCAGCACGGGTTATTCCATTGCCGAGGAGAAGCACACGACGAGCTCTCTACAGCGCGACCTTGGTCCACGAACAGAATGGCGTCATTGCGCATATCTTCTTTGCGATCGTTGCATCGGACGAGCATCAATTGATCGCGAGCTTGCAGAGCAGGGTCCTAATCGGTCCGACCGCCTTCGTGGCCATCAGACGTGGCTTCGATCCATCGGAGCCGGTGACCCTCTCGCTGCTGTCGGAGGCCTCAGCCAACGTTCTATCGCAGATACAGGACGCGCCCACGTCGCCACTGGCGCGCGGGTTCAGCTTGTTCATCTCGCACGGGTTCGAAGAATGACCGCCAGCCCGCCGACGACCTGCTACAGCAGCGAGAGCCTGTCTGCCCACTACCCGCGACGCACTTTTGCGGGCGCGACGACAATCCGTTTCGACCTCACTGACACATCTTGCCATGCTCACGGGTTGAAACACGTCTCACCGGCGAGGCGGCGAGGCTATGCCGAATGGCCCCCAAGTGTAGGTCAAGGTGGACAGATAGGTGCTCGTTCTGTTCCGCGGGCACGCAATCCTGTCTATCATTCCATAGCTACGGGGAGACGGCGGAGCCTCAGGGTGCCACCGACGAAATGGCGTTTGATTGAGGTGTTCGCGTTGTCCTTTGTATCGTCCTACCTAACCGCCCGCGAAGGCCGTTCCTTTAAGCGCATCAGTAGACGAGTGCTCACGAGCGTGCGCCGTGGCTAAGCGTCGCTACCGATTCGATGAGGCGAAGTACGCGCGGATGCTGAAAGAGGGGCGTGGCACTGGAGCCGGCGCCGCCTACCTTCCATGGATTGAGATACACGACATCTCGTCAAAAGGGCTAAGCGTCCGGCCCAAGGGCAAGAAGACGGGCCGCACCCACCATCTCTTATCGGCCCTCGAGTATTCGGTTTTTCTCGAGGTGGACTGGATAGATGATGTGACGGACGTGCGCGAGCAATACCCGCTGGATCGAGAGTGCACCCGTGAGATCGCGTTAGAAATGGGAGTGCGCCATCCGAACGATCACGGGACAGACATCGTGATGACTACCGATTTGCTCGTAGACGTCATGGGGCCGGCTGGTGTTCGGCTTGTCCCCATCTCCGTCAAGCCGTCCAGCGACCTAGAGAATGACCGCGTACTTGAGAAGATGCAGATGGAGATGGAATATTGGAAAAGGCGCGGGGCATCTCTCCAGATTGTTACAGAACGCGAAATATCTGAAGGTCGTACTCTCCAATTGAAATGGCTCCACGAATGGTTCTGGCTCGATCACCTTGAGGTTCCTTTTGAAGGATACTGGGAGGATCGTTGCGCCACCTTATTAGCTCGTTTGTCAAACTTCGGGGGTTCTCGCGTTGCCGATTTCATCCGCCACCTCGAAGAAGTTGAAGGATTCTGCCCCGGGGAGGCCCTCTCCGCGATCCGTCACCTGGGGGCGCGGAAACGCCTATCGATGAGCTTGGAAGGCCCGCTAAACATGAAGGGTGACTTGACTCAATTGTCACTACCCGACGCGGGCTTGGCCACCACCGGCGATATCTTGCGAGACGTGGCGTGATGCTCCTGCGGGGAGATACAATCGAGTACTGCGAAGGCACTCCGCGAATGGAGCGCGTGCTCTGGGTTGATTCGGGAGGCGCCTACTACGCGCACCTAAACCTGACCGACCCAAGCTCTCACCCTCAGGTCTCCAGGACGGCAGACGCACTGCAAGATATCGCCAGCGGACGCGCCCTCATCGCTGACAAGGCACCATTAGTGGTGCGCCCCCCAGAGGGCGTTCCGCAGAAGCATCAGCAAAAGCGGGATGCGCATTGGGCTCTGATAGAAGATATCGTCCAGAGAGAGCCCGAGGTTTACGATCGACTTAGCCGCGCTCGAATGATCAGCGCCGCAATGAGCACACACGGAGTCACCAGGCCCACAGTGGTGAAGGCGATCAACCGATACTGGCGCCGAGGCGCAGTTCCGGATGCACTCCTCCCCGACTACGCAAATTCTGGAGGGAAGGGTAAGGAGCGACACCCGGGGGATACGAAGCGAGGCCGCCCCCGAAAGGCCAGCGCAACGCCAGGGCTGAACATCAACAGAGCGTTGAGACGGACCTTTCAGGTCGCCATTCAAAGATTTGCTAAAAACAGAAAACTCGACATGAGAGCCGCCTACACAAAGATGCTGGGCGATTACTTTGGCGCGTTCACTGTAGATGCTTCTACCGGTCGAAAACGATTCCTCCCGCTGCCGGAGTTCCAAAAAACAGGATACCCATCCTTCGACCAATTCGAGTATTGGGCGACCCGCGACAACGACATGCTCGACGTTCGCAAGCGCCGACTATCGAATCGCGTCTGGGAGCTTACTGAGCGCGGCCTCACCGGCACATCCGCAGCCCAGACATGGGGACCCGGAGCGCGGTATCAAATCGATGCTACGATCGCAGACGTCTACTTGGTTTCCCGCCTAGACCCGAACAAGATCATTGGTCGGCCAGTCCTCTACGTAGTAATCGATGTTTTCAGCCGCATGGTGGTGGGGGTGTACATCGGCCTGGAGGGCCCATCGTGGGTGGGGGCGATGATGGCGCTCGCCAATACGGTAGCGTCCAAGGTGGACTTCTGCCGGAAATTTGGGATTGAGATCGATGAGTGCGAGTGGCCCGCGCAGCACCTTCCGGCCACCCTGCTAGGTGATAGGGGAGAGATCGAAAGCCGCCTCATCAACATTCTTCAGAACACTTTCAACGTCGTAATTGAGAACGCCGCTGCCTATCGCGCCGACTGGAAGGGAGTAGTGGAAACTCGGTTCAAGCTCATACCAGCGAAGTTTAAAGCTTATGTGGCCGGATACATCGAGGTGGACTACCAAGAGCGGGGTGGAACGGATTATAGACTTGATGCCACTTTGAATATTGACGATTTCACGGAGATCGTTCTCGCTCTGCTCGTCTACTACAACAACCACCATGAACTTTCCGGGTATGATCGACATCCGGGGATGACAGCGGATGGGGTTCCAGCCGTTCCAGTCGACTTGTGGAACTGGGGAATTGTGAACCAAAGCGGGCTGCTGCGGCGGTTCCCTGAAGAGCATGTGCGCTTCTCATTGATGCCGATCGACGAGGCGACCGTTACGCACCAAGGGATTCGCTACCGCGGCTTGTTCTATTCTGGTCCGCTTCCCCTTCGGGAAAATTGGTTCGACCGCGCCAGACGCAAAGGCGTCTGGAAGGTACGAATCTCCTACGATCCTCGCAACTCGGACTTCATTTACGTGCACACCCCAAACGCGGAAGTAGGATACGAGACATGTACACTGACGGCTCGCAGTCGGGAGAGCCGCAACGGGTCGTTTTGGGAGATCGGAGCTCAGCAGGGAAAACAGGCTTCTGTGTCAGCCGCTCGTGAAATGGATCAGCAGAACCGCCTGATCGAGGCGCTTGATATTGTTGAAAACGTCGTCGCCCGTGCCGCAGCTCGCAAGGAACCGTCGACAATGAGCAATGCGGAGCGGGTTAGGGGAATTCGCCCGAACCGGGCTGAAGAGAAGACAGCGAATCGCGCTCGAGAAGCCGAGGAGTTTCGGATCGGGAAGGCGGGGGACAGATCCTCGGATCCGATGGGCGAATTGATACCGTTCGAGGCGCCCTCGGCCCGCACCGTTCCGGACGAAGATGATTACGCCGCTCCGAGCATGGCTGACCTAAAGCGACTGAGAAACAACGACGATGTCTGAGCAGAGTGATACGCCCAACAAGCTCCCCGAATACGCAGGGAATCCCTTCATATCCGCCTTGCCCCCAATCTTGTCGGCGGTCGAGACCCTGGAGTTTCTCTCCTGCCCTCCACTCTTCGATGCGGCAGAGCGGGCCCTGCCGGGGCACCTGCGAAAGCACTGCCTAATGCGGCTCACGCGCTACATGGAGCCTCTCACCATGCAACTGGAGCTGGCGGAGAGGTTCGATCTCGTTCTCAGACAAGGTTACGTCGGGAGAAATCCCGCGACGGGTGCCCATCACCGCCACGTGCTCGCGGGGGCCGAACGAGTTGACGCGATGGACCTAAGCGCAATATGTGGCGTGCCACTTGAGAATACCGCGTGCGGCTTCGCGCTACTCGGGTGCCCAGGGATGGGAAAGTCAAAGTCATTTGAGCGCATCCTGAATCGCTACCCTCCTGTCATTGTACACGAGGCGCCAGTGAGCCTCACCCAACTGACGTGGATGAAGATCGATTGCCCCTACAAGGGATCGGAGAAGCAGCTATGCATCGCATTCTTCGCCGAACTCGATAGGCAGCTTGGCACAAGTTACTCTAAAGCATTCGCCAGCCCCCGCCTTGCGACAGACCACATGATGGTCCACATGGCACAAAAGGCAAGTCTTCATGGCCTAGGAGCCCTCGTCATCGACGAGATCCAGCACGTTAACGAAGCGAAGTGCGGCCCTAAGGCGATGCTTAACTTCCTTGTGACCCTCGTTAACGTTATCGGAATACCGGTAATCCTGGTAGGAACAATGGGAGCCAGAGGTGTAATTCAGGACGACTTCCGAGAAGCTAGGCGAGCCGCCGGCCTTGGCTCGTTAATTTGGGATCGGCTGCCTAACGACGATGTTTGGAACCACTTTGTCGAGCAGATGTGGCGGTACCAGTGGACAAGGGAATACACACCCCTCACACCAGAAATTCAAAGCGTTCTTTACGACGAGAGCCAAGGAATCATAGACGTCGTCGTGAAGCTCTTCATGCTAGCGCAGTTTCGAGCGATTGCTCGTGGAGAGCTAAGGCAAGCGCGTGAATTGCTGAGTCCGTCGTTGCTTCGACGCGTAGCCGCCGACGAATTCAAGATTATTCGCCCTATGATTGTAGCAATGCGCGCTAACGATCCGAAGGCATTATCAGAATACCCCGACCTCCGGCCGCTACAAGATCACGTGCAAAATACGCTTTCTGGAGCTTTGAGGACGGAGATCACGACGGGAGATCTGAAGCATGCTGCTCAGGCGGCTGCGGACAAGGCAGCCGCTCTAGCGGCCACAACAGCTCAAAGCGGCGTCGATCCCATGGAAACCGCCATACGCAGCGTCTTGACGGCTGCAGGTATGGCAGGAGACGTCGCAGAAGCGGCGATCAATGAGGCACGTAGAAACTCGAACGATCCCTTCCAAATTCTGGCCGCCATCAAGGAGATGATTGAAACCGCGCCTCAAAAGCCCGACAAGAGGAAAAAGTTGGACAAGGCTCCGTTCCTAGAGGGCGACTTGCGGGCCATAGTCGCCGCCGGCCGAGAAAAGGGTGAATCGGCGTACGACGCCCTGCTTGCGGCCGGTATCATCCCTCGGACGATATCGCAGGCCTTGGCAGCGTGAAGAGATGCTTGGGTATTTTCCGAAGCCGTACCCAGGCGAGTTGCTCTACAGCGTCTTGGCACGTTTCTGCAGGCATGTAGCTTCGGGAAGCTCGAAGGGGGCCATGCGAGACCTGTTCGGTCACGCAACCGTCTCCTCCACCGTTGACCTCCCCAGTCACCTACAAGCACTTTCGGATCGGGTGGGTGAGGCACGAGGCTTTGCACCCGATCGGATCATCCAATTGATGACCCTCTTTCCTTACTACACCGCGTTTGAACCCGAGAGCGTGCGGAATTGGGTCCGCCGCTCGATGTTGGGGGCAGGTGAGCGTCTGCATGTACGGACTGGGTTGGCCGCCTTCAGAATTAGCCGACCGAGAGCACTGCTCTTTTGCCCTGAGTGCCTACTCGACATGAAGGGCCTATATGGTGAGCCATACTGGCGCCGTGATCACCAACTTCCCAGTGTGTTGCTGTGTCCGGAGCATGGCGTCCCCCTTCGACAAAGCGACCTGGCATTTCACAGCACCGGCCGTCACGCATTCATGCCAGCATCAGACTACGTCTGCCGCAACGACTCGGAGCCGGTCATGAACGTCGACTCGGACGCCTTAGTCCATCTGCAGCGCCTGGCGATCTCGAGCGCTGACCTCCTGGAGGCTCCACCGGATACACGCGACTTCCCGGAGCTCACAGAGGTTTATCGTAGCCGAATGGCTCGTGTGGGCTTGATGCGGTCTCCTGAGAAGGTTGACCAGCAAAAGTTCGCCGCCGAATTTCGCTCATACTTCGGTTCGGCGCTGGATCACCTACCCCACGTACTGAACGATCAAGGGTTTGCTGGTGGATGGCTGGCCGCAATAGTCCGCAACCACCGCAAGGCTACACATCCGTTGTATCACCTTCTCCTGAGGATCTTCTTGGATGATCGGGCCGAGGTACCTTCGCCCTTCGGAACGGGCCCGTGGCCGTGCAGGAACCCTCTTGCAGACCACTGCGGCTTTGCGGTGATTGAAAGGCTGAAGCAACACCGTAACCGAGGGCGTGTCGTCGGGGTATATTCGTGCACCTGTGGCTATACGTACATCAGAGCCGTTGGACCTGACGGAGTTCTTGGTCCGCCTCGTTATCAGAAATTCGGGCCGCTGTTGGCCCCGGAATTGCGACGCGTCGTTGGGGCCGGATGTAGTTTGCGACAAGCCTCCCGCGATCTCGGACTCGATCCCAAGACCCTTATGAGAGAGGCTGCTTCGCTCCGCCTACCTGTTCCTTGGACGCTCCGCCCGTCAGGCCAGCCTCGGTGTCCGGATCCGCCTGAGCGTCCCAACGGGTCCAGCGCTCCAAGACGAGAAACAAAGCATCTGCCCCGCACCGATTGGCCTGCCTTAGACAAAGACTTGTCGCAGCGCATAAAGGCGCAAGCGGAAGTCATTAGAGCCGAGACACCACCGCTACGAGTGTCGGTCGCCGAATTGGAAAGACGACTCGGCTTGCGCAATTGGATTGTGAAGCGCGGTCGGCTGCTTCCACTCACGATGCACCAGCTGGAGCAGACCTTAGAAGATCGCTCCAGCTACCGAGAGCGGCGAACACGCTGGATCATCCGCTCTCTCGCGGAGAGCGGCACCATGCCCGCACGATGGCAGGTAATGAGACAGGCTGGCCTTACCTCAGCCGAATTTGTGCTCATCGACCGGCTCCTGAGCGAGGCCCTAACTGAGAACAGCATAGGGGAGCGGCCCCCTGCCCGGGGAAAGGACGCAACGACGGCGGCGTGCTCGAATAAGTGCAACAAGTATATTAAAACGAAACAACTCTATTCCAACTGAAACAACTATTTTTCGTCTATCCACGCGGTGCCGGCCGCCGCCATGTCTTATTCGACGGTCACGCTCTTCGCGAGGTTGCGCGGCTGATCGACGTCCGTGCCCTTGGCCACGGCGACGTGATAGGCGAGCAGCTGGACCGGGATTGCGTAGGTCAGCGGCACGATCAGTGGGTGCACCTTCGGCATCTCGATCGTCGCCAGCAGCCGGTCGTCGGCCGCCGCCGCCAGCCCTTCCGCGTCGGAGATAAGGACCACCTTGCCGCCGCGCGCCTGGACCTCCTGCATGTTGGAGATCGTCTTCTCGAACAGGGGGCCGGAGGGCGCGAGCACGATCACCGGCACATGCTCGTCGATCAGCGCGATCGGGCCGTGCTTCATCTCGCCGGCGGCATAGCCCTCGGCATGGATGTAGCTGATCTCCTTGAGCTTCAGCGCACCTTCCATGGCCATCGGGTAATCGGGGCCGCGACCGAGGTAGAGGACGTCGCGGGCGCGGGCGATCAGCGGGGCCATCTTCTCGATGTCGCCATCATGGGCCAGCGCGGCGTTCATCGCCGCCGGTGCCTCGGAGAGATGCGCGACGATCTCGCGCTCCTCCTCGTCCGACAGCCGCCCCTTGTCGCGCGCCACCTTGGCGGCGAGCGCGGCGAGGACGGCGAGCTGGCAGGTGAAGGCCTTGGTCGAGGCGACCCCGATCTCCGGGCCGGCGCGGGTCGGGAGCAGCAGATCGGCCTCGCGCGCCATCGAGCTGGTCGGCACGTTCACCACCACGGCGATGCGCTGCCCCTCGGCGCGGGCATGGCGCAGCGCCGCCAGGGTGTCGGCGGTCTCGCCCGACTGCGAGATGAACAGCGCGAGGCCGCCCTTCTCGAGCACCGGCGCCCGGTAGCGGAACTCCGAGGCGATATCGAGCTCGACCGGCACGCGGGCGAACTGCTCGAGCCAGTATTTGGCGACCATGCCGGCGTAGAAGCTGGTCCCGCAGGCGACGATCGTGATCCGCGGCACGTCGGCGAAGCTGAAGTCCATGTCGGGCAGCGCGACCTGCTGCTCGTAGGAGCGAAGGTAGGATTGCAGCGTCTGGGCGACGACGAGCGGCTGCTCGAAGATCTCCTTCTGCATGTAGTGCCGGTGGTTGCCCTTCTCGATCCGGGCCGAGGAGGCGCCGGAGACGACGACCGGCCGCTCCACCTTGTTGTTCGCCCGATCGTAGATCTCGGCGCCGTCGCGGCTGATCACGGTCCAGTCGCCTTCGTCGAGATAGGCGATGCGCTGGGTGAGCGCCGCGAGCGCCAGGGCGTCCGAGCCGAGATAGGTCTCGCCCTCGCCATAGCCGAGAGTCAGCGGCGCGCCCATCCGCGCCCCGATCAGGATGCCGGGGAAGTCGCGGAACAGGATGGTCAGCGCGAAGGCGCCGTGCAGGCGGGGCAGGACCGCGGCCACCGCCTCGCGCGGCTCCTTGCCCTGCTTGAGCTGGTGATCGACGAGATGGGCGACGACCTCGCTGTCGGTCTCGGAGTGGAAGACGCGGCCCTCGGCCTGCATCTCCTCGCGCAGGGGCCTGAAGTTCTCGATGATGCCGTTGTGGACCAGGGCCACGCCGTCGACGATGTGCGGGTGCGCATTGCCGACGGTCGGCGCGCCATGCGTCGCCCAGCGCGTGTGCGCAATGCCGACCTCGCCGGGAAGGGGCTCGTCGACGAGGACGGCGGCGAGATTGTCGAGCTTGCCCTCGGCGCGGCGGCGCTCGAGGCGCCCGTCGACCAGGGTGCACAGGCCGGCAGAATCGTAGCCGCGATATTCGAGCCGCCGCAGCCCGTCCATCAGGCGGGGCGTGACCTCGCTCTTGCCGACGATACCGATGATTCCGCACATGAGACGCTAACTCGCTTTCTTCTTGGAGCTCATGGCCGCGCGAAACCGCGCTGCCCAGCCGGGCTTTACCTGTTGCGTACCGCGCGCCAGGGCAAGGGCGCCCGCCTCGACGTCGCCGGTGACGACCGATCCGGCGCCGACGATCGCACCGGCGCCGATCGCGACCGGCGCCACCAGTGCGCTGTTCGAGCCGATGAACGCCTCTTCCCCGATCACCGTACGGTATTTGAAGAAGCCGTCGTAATTGCAGGTGATCGTCCCGGCGCCGATATTGGCGCGGGCGCCGACCTCGGCATCGCCGATATAGGAGAGGTGATTGGCCTTGGCGCCGCGGCCGAGCCGGGCCTTCTTCACCTCGACGAAATTGCCGACCTTTGCCTTCTCGCCGATCTCCGCGCCCGGGCGGAGCCGCGCATAGGGTCCGATCTCCGCCCCCGCCGCGATGCTCGCCCCCTCGATGTGGCTGAAGGCGCGGATCGTCACGCCGTCCGCGACGGTGACGCCGGGGCCGAAGACCACGTTCGGCTCGATCACCACGTCGCGCCCGACCTTCGTGTCGAAGGCGAACCACACCGTCTCGGGCGCGACCAGGCTCGCTCCATCGGCCATCGCCTGGCGGCGGCGGCGCGACTGCCAGAGCAATTCGGCGGCCGCGAACTCCGCGCGGCTGTTGGGACCGATGGTTTCGGCGGCCTCGCCCTCGATGACGACGCTCGGCCGGCCGTCTGAAGCGGCGACCATGACGATGTCGGGCAGATAATATTCGCGCTGGGCGTTGTCGTTGCCGACGCGCTCGAGCAGCGGCCAGAGATCCCCGGCGCGGACGGCGAAGAGGTTGGAATTGCACAGGCCGACCTGGCGCTCCTCCTCGCTCGCATCCTTGTGCTCGACCATCTTCTCGATCCGGCCGTCGGCGGCGGCGACGATGCGGCCGTAGGCGGCGCTGTCGTCCGGCCGGAAGCCGAGCACGACCGAAGCGGGCGCCGAGGGTGCGTTCAGCGCGTCGAGCATCTGCCGCATCGTCTCGGGCCGGACGAACGGCACATCGCCCGAGAGGAGCAGCACGTCGCCGTCGAAGCCGGCCAGCGCCTCGCGCGCCTGCAGCACCGCATGCGCGGTCCCGAGCTGCGGCTCCTGAACGGCGAACTCGATTCCCCGGCCGGCGAGCGCGGCCTCGAGCTGCTCGCGCTGGTTGCCGACCACCACGACGGTGCGGGCCGCGCCGAGCTGGTCGATGCTGGCGAGAAGATGCTCGAGCATCGGCCTGCCCGCGATCGGGTGCAGCACCTTGTGGAGATCGGATTTCATCCGCGTTCCCTTGCCCGCGGCAAGGATGATTGCGGCAAACGGCCGTGACGGGTTCATGAAGCTCCCTCGCTGATCGCCGCGCCCATCGCACGGAAATGTTGCGATTTCCATAGAGCGCGACGATGAGCTTGGCGATGCCCGCCCTCCCCTTCGACATCGTGGTCTTCGACCTGGACGGCACGCTCGCCGATACCGCGCCGGACCTCGCCGGGGCGCTGGCGCACATGCTGTCCCGGCTCGGCCGGCCGGAGCTGACGCTGGACGCGGTCCGCACGATGATCGGCAACGGCGTGCGCGCGCTGGTCCGCCGCGCCCTCCGGGCCACCGGCGGCGCCGACGAGATCCTCGAGGAGGAGGGACATGCCCTGTTCCTCGCGCATTATGGCGCCCATCTGTGCATCGGCACCAAGCCCTATCCGGGCACCGAGCAGGCGCTCGACGCCCTCGCCGAATCCGGGGCGGCGCTGGCGGTCTGCACCAACAAGCCGGAAGCGTTCGCACGCGCGCTGATCGCGCAGCTCGGCTGGGAGAGCCGGTTCGCGGCCATCGTGGGCGGCGACTCGCTGGCCGCGCGCAAGCCCGATCCTGCCCCGCTGCACGAGGCGATTGCCCGCGCCGGCGGCGGCAGAGCGGTGCTGGTCGGCGATTCGGTCACCGATGCGGCGACGGCGCGGGCGGCCGGCGTTCCGTTCGTGGTCGTCCGCTTCGGTTATTCCGATCGGCCGGTCGAGGATCTCGGCGCCGACGCCGTGGTCGACAGCTTCGCCGGCCTCACCGACGCGCTCGCTGATCTCTAGCGGACCCGCGGGGCCCGGGCGTCACCGCCGCGCCTTCTTCCAGAGATGGGCGGCGAGCATGCGCGGCGGCATGCGCAGGAGGTGGGAGCGCAGGTAGAAGCCGAACCGCTCGAGGCTCCGCCCTGCCCTGCCCCACCCGTCCCGGGCGAGCAGCCGGCGCTCGTAGAGGAGATCGGCGGGATCCCCGCGGCCGGCGAGTCGACGATCGACGGGCGTCGCATAGAGGCGGGCAGCGAGGCGTAGCGCGCGGCGCGCGTGCGGCAGCAGCTGGTGAAGGCGGCCGCGTGCCCCCAGCCGCTCCCAGAAGCCGTCCTGCCCGGCGAACTGGCGCAGGAGCCGGTCGATGTCCCAGAGATTGCGAAGGCCCCCGGCGAGATCGCCGTCGGCGAACAGATGCGCCACCGCGTGCAGGACCATGTCCTCCGGCGCGAGCACGCGCAGCCCGCCGGGGAGCGCGATGCTGTCGGCGAGGAGCGCCGCCGCATCGGGAGTCCGCCGCGCCGTCAGCGGCAGGATCGTGTGGTGGACGTCGATCATCCGGTCCCGCTCGCGGTGGATGAGCGGCGGCAGCTCGTGCATCCAGGTGCGGTAATAATGATCGTCGTAGGCATTCTCCTTCACCCACTCCCATCCGGCCGCGAGCAGCGCCCGCTCCACCTGCGGCAAGGCGGTGCGCGAGACGAGGATGTCGAGATCGCCGATCGACCGGCCAGCGGAGGCATCGAGGCCGGCCGCGGCATAAGCGGTCCCCTTGAGCAGCACGGCGGGCGCGACGCCCGCGAGCGCGCGGCACGCCATCTCCGCCTCCCACAGCGCCTGCGTCCGCGCATAGCCGGCGTCGGCCTGGGCATCGGCCAGGATCGCCGCGACTTTCGGCGGCAGCGGCTGATCGGCGAGCCGGAACGCGAGGCTGCCGAGCAGCGACTCCGCCCGCGCGAGGCAGAGGAAGGCGGTCCAGTCGGTCACCTCCCGCGCCCGCGCGGGCTCGGCGAGGACGCCGGCGAGGAGCCGTGCCCCGTTCACCGCAGCTCGGCCCAGGCGCTCTCGACCAGCGCAACCGCCTCTTCGCTGGACCTGTAGTCGATCGCCCGGGCGGGGACGGTTGTGACCAGGCTCGTCAGGGAGTCGAAGCCTCGAGCGCCGAGCGCGACGTAGTTGGTGGAGGCCTGGGTCAGGCGCACGAACACCTCGGCCGCGCCCACCGGGCGCGTGGCGGGATCGAGGTCGCGGCCGAAGCGCGGGAACAGGATGAGAGCCGGACGGGCCGGCTGATCCATCCGCGCGATCGCTTCGGCAGGTGGCTGCAAATGACGGATGGTGCCCTTGGGCGTGCCGCGCAGCACCGGGCCGAGCCTCGCCGGATCGGCTCCGTCGAACAAGGCCAGCGCCGCGTTCTTCAGGCTGATCGCGCGCGGAAAGGCGTGCAGCAGCCCGGTGGCCGGATCGAGCAGCGCGAACTCGTCGCCCATGAAGCGCCAGCCGCGCTCGCCGAGCAGCGCCGCGAGCGTCGACTTTCCCGCCCCCGAGTGGCCGGTCAGGATCAGCGCGCGGCCGTCGCGCTCGACCGAGCCGGCGTGGAGCAGGAGGTAGCGCTTCTGCCCCAGCGCCATCTGGAGGTTCATCCCCATTTCGGCCGCAAGCAGCCCCAGGGTCAGCGGGAGCGGCGCCGCATCGGGAAGCGTATAATCGCCGCGGATCGCGACCGATGGGCGCAGGTATCGCCGCCAGGGACGTTCGGGCTCGAGCCGCACGGTGAAATCGCACACCGCCTCGGCTGCGGGATAGTTGCGATAGAGCCGCCGCAGCTCGGCGAGGGGCTCGGGCCAGGCCGAGCCGATGCGGTAGCTCACCGGGCCGATGCGAAGGTCGAGGCGATGTCTCATGTCTTGGCCACCAGCCCGACGGCCTCGAGCTCGGCGAGCCGCGCCGCGATGGCGTCTGCGGGGTTCGCGGCTTCGAGCTCGAAGCTCTCCGCGATACGGGCAAGCACTTCTTCGGCGCTACCGGGTCGTCCGGCGAGCGCAGCGAGGATCTGGGGCGCCGGCGGGGCGAGCAGGTGGGTCAGGCCGGAGGGCGCGTGGAAGATCGCCGTGAGACCGTCCAGCGCGACGTTTCGCGCCAGTGCCTGAGGATCGGCGATGTAGCGGGGACCGGCCACGCCGGCCCGGAATCAGCGCGGCATCTGCAGCGAGGCGTAGCAGGTAAATCCGCTCATCCCCGCCTGCAGACGGCGAATATAATTGGCATAGGCCTGCGAGGCTTCGGCATCGAGCCCGCTCGGCGTGGCGCTGCCGTTGAGCAATGCCTTCGCTTCCTCACCGGTGATCGGACGCGGCGCGGGCGGATAGGCCCCGGCCGTCCCCGCGGGAACCAGCGAGCCGTCGGCGGCAATGTAATTGCCTCCGGCCTGGGGCGACGGGATCGGAATCTCGCAATTGAGCACCGAGCCGGCGGTCTGCGCGAGCGCGGGGCGGATGGTCACGACGGTCGACGCGGCCGCCGCACCGAGCGCGAGCACGGTCCGACGGGTCGCCGGTCCGCCGATCTCCTTGCTGGTCTCGCTGGTCGGTGCCGTCATGTCCGTGCATCTATGCCAAGCCTCTTTAATAAGCGTAAAGCCCTGTCGGAGCGAGGCTTGGGCAGGCCAGGCCGTCCCGCAGAGGGACAGGATCGGGAGGGGCAGACGGGATGCGGATCAGTTTCGAGGGGCGGGTTGCGATCGTCACGGGCGCGGGCGGCGGCTTGGGCCGAGCCTATGCGCTCGAGCTGGCCCGCCGCGGCGCCCGCGTGGTGGTGAACGATCTCGGATCGAGCCGCGACGGCTCGGGCAGCTCGGACAGCGCCGCCGCCGTCGTCGAGGAGATCGAGGCCGCGGGAGGCAGCGCCATCGCCAGCGGCGCGAGCGTCACCGATGCCGAGCAGGTCGAGGCGATGGTCGCCGCGGCCAAGGAGGCATGGGGCGGCGTTCACATCCTGATCAACAACGCCGGCATCCTGCGCGACCGCAGCTTCGCGAAGATGAGTGCGGATGACTTCAAGGCAGTGGTCGACGTTCACCTAATCGGATCGGCGATCTGCACCAAGGCGGTGTGGGAAACGATGCGCGAGCAGAGCTACGGCCGGATCCTCATGACCAGCAGCTCCAGCGGCCTGTTCGGCAACTTCGGCCAGGCGAATTACGGCGCCGCCAAGCTGGGCCTCGCCGGCCTTGCCCGAACCCTCCACCTCGAGGGCGCGAAGTACGGCATCCGCGTCAACACGATCGCTCCGACCGCGGCGACCCGAATGACCGAGGACATCTTCCCGCCCGAGATGCTGGCCCTGTTCAACCCCGACAATGTCGTACCCGCCGCCCTCTTTCTCGTCTCGGAAGATGCTCCGGCGAACATGATCGTCGGCGCCGGCGCGGGCGTGGTCCAGGGCTCCTACATCACCCTCACCCCCGGCTACGCTCTTCCGGAGGGCCGCCGCACGGTCGAGGAGGTGGCGGAGAACTGGCAGCGGGTGACCGATCGGAGCGCGGAGATCGTGCCGCAGTCCGGCGCGGAGCAGGCGATGCAGATCCTGAAGACGCTCCAGGGCGGCTGAAAAGGCTGCCTTACTGTATTGCAACTCTAATACACGAATGATAGATTCCTCTTCACAACGGGAGGAGAGGAAGATGTACAGCGATACCGATCTCGAGGCTGCGGTGGCGGCGGGGGCGCTCAGCCCCGATGCCGCTGCGGGGCTGAGAAACTATGTTGCCACACGTCGCGCGACGCCGGCGGTGGACGAAGAGCATTTCCGCCTGATCACCGGCTTCAACGACATCTTCGTCGGCATTGCCGCGGCCATCCTGCTGGTTGCGGTCGGCTGGATCGGCCAGTCGATCGGCCCGCGGATCGAGGATGTCGGCCCCTCCCCGCTGGCCGGGCTGTTCGTCGCGGCGACGGCGTGGGGCCTCGCCGAATTCTTCACCCGCAAGCGCCGCATGGCGCTGCCGAGCATCCTGCTCCTCCTCGCCTTCACCGGCGGCGTGCTGATGACCGTGTTCACCACCGTCGTGCTCGTCGTCGGGCCCGACGTCTTCGAGAACAACGAGCGCGCCGCGGCGCTCGCCGCCGCCGCGTCGGCGGCCGTCGCCGCCGGGGTCACCTGGCTCCACTGGCGGCGATTCCGGGTGCCGATCACCGTCGCCGTCGGGGCTGCGACCGTGGTCGGCCTCGTCCTTGCCCTGGTCGCCTATGCGGTCGGCGACACCGAGGCGACGCGCGACGTGATCCTCGCCGCCGCGCTGCTGCTCGGCGCCGGCGTCTTCGTCTTCGCGATGTCGTGGGACGCCTCCGACCCGCGGCGCGAGACCAGGCGCTCCGACGTGGCCTTCTGGCTGCACCTCCTGGCCGCGCCCTTGCTGGTCCATCCGATCTTCACCCTGCTCGGCCTGAACGATGGCGAGGCGAACATCGGCGAGGGGCTGCTCGTGCTGCTGGTCTACGTGCTGCTCGGCATCGCGGCGCTGGCGATCGACCGCCGGGCGCTGCTCGTCTCCGCCCTCGCTTACGTGCTCTGGGCGCTGATCGACCTCTTCGAGCGGTTCAACGTGGTCGAGCTCAACTTCGCGCTGGCGGCCTTCGTGATCGGATCGGCGCTGCTGCTGCTCTCCGCCTTCTGGCAGAGTGCCCGTCGCGCCATCGTCCAGCCGCTGCCGCAGGGCCTGCAATCGCGCCTGCCGGTTCTCGATCGGACGCCGCTGGCCGCCTGATCAGCCGACAGGGGTACAGAAACTGGAGCCGGTCGGGCCTGCCCCGGCCGGCTCCGTCTTTTTCCGAAACCTCCTCGGCAGACGAAGCTAGGCCGAGAGCGGCTGCGGCGCCGTCTTCGGGAACGGCTTGAAGGTGAGCGCAATCAGGAACGCGCCGATTCCGGCGGCGAACGAGCCGACGAACAGCCACTGATAGCCGCCGAGCCCGTCGTAGATCATGCCGCCGACGATCGGGCCAGTCGCCATTCCGAGCCCCCCGGCCATCGCCGAGGCTCCGATCACCAGGCCCATCATGCGCAGCGGGAAATTCTCGCGGGCGATGACGGCGTAGAGCGGCATCACGCCGGCATAGATGAAGCCGAACAGCGCCGCCGCCGCGTAGAAGCTGCCGAGCCCCCGTGCCGGCAGATAAGCCAATGCCGCGAGCGCCTGGACGAGCAGGCCGGATACCAACACGCGCTTGGCGCCCAGCCGATCGCCGAGCAAGCCGAAGACCAGGCGTCCCCCGAGGCCGGCAAGCCCTTCCAGACTGTAGATCGACACGGCGGCGACGAGCGGAATGCCGCAACTCACCGCATAGCTGACCGTGTGGAAGATCGGCCCCGAGTGCGTCGCGCAGCAGAAGAAGTTGGTGGCGACGAGGATGAGGAATTGCGGAGACCGCACCGCCTGGCGGATCGACATGGCGGCTTCGGCGTCCCCAGGATCGATCGAACCGTCCCCGGCGAGGGATGGCGGACTGCGCACCAGCAAGGCCGCCGGGATCATCAGCGCCGCGACGAGCGCTGCGATGATCAGCAGCGTCGCCCGCCAGGATTGACTGGAGACGAGCCAGGCGGCGAGCGGCGACATCGTCATCGGCGCCATTCCCATGCCCGCCGAGACCAGGGACACGGCGAGGCTGCGTTGACGATCGAACCAGCCGGTGACGCAGGCCATGAGCGGCGCGAAGATCGCCGCTGTGCTGCCTCCCACGAGAAGGCCGAACAGCAGCTGGAAGGCGAGCAGCGACGGCGCCCTGCTCAGCAACGCGAGGCTCGCGGCCAGCAGCACCGAACCGGAGAGGACCACCGCGCGGGCGCCGATGCGATCGGAAAGGCTGCCCCAGGCGATGCTTCCGAGCGCCATCGTCACGAAGGCGACGGTCATCGCGGCGGAGACGCCGGTGATCGACCAGCCGGTGTCGTGCGCGATCGGGCGCAGGAGCACGGGCAACGAGAACATGGCCCCCATGGCAACACAGCCGAGCAGCCCGCCGGCGGCGACGATCACCCAGCGATAACGGGATCGTGAGATGGTTTCGTGAGCAGCGTGCGGATCGGCAAAGCCCATCACGCGGTCACCGTCCTACCCGACCACCTTCATAAGGCGGCGCTCCACCGGAGCCAGCACGGGGCCGAGCTCGTGGCCGCGGCGCAGGACCATGCCGGCCTCGTTGACGAGCGCGTACATGCCCTGCTTGTTGTGCAGGGAAGGTCGCTTCTCGATCTTGTACTCGGGACGTTCGGCGCTGCGTCGGAACGCCCAGAATGCGGCGTGATCCTTGCCGAACTCGAGCGCATAATCCTTCCACTGCCCGGCCGCGACCATGCGCCCGTAGAGATCGATGATCCTGCCCAGCTCGGCCCGGGTAAAGCCGATCTGCGGCGATGAGGATCGCGGAAAAGGGTAGACGTCACCCATCAGGCGCTATCGCGCTCCCTTCCCTCGCGTTCATCCATCAACTCGGCGAGGCGCTTGCGCAACTGCTCGACCTCGCACTGCAGGATCTCGAGCTTCTGCGTCGCCGGATCGAAATTCTCGGAGCAGGGCGTACCGTAAGGCAGGAAATTGCCCGCGGTGCGCTCGACCGCGACGAGCGTGGAGCGGGCCGGAATTCCGACCATCGTCACGCCTTCCGGCACGTCCTTGGTCACCACGGCGTTCGCGCCGATCCGGGCGCGTGCGCCCACTACGATCGGCCCAAGCACCTGCGCCCCGGATCCGATGATCACGCCGTCCGAAAGCGTCGGGTGGCGCTTGCCGGCCGTGCCGTTCGTCGGATTCGTACCGCCCAGCGTCACCTGCTGGTAGATCGTCACATCGTCGCCGATCTCGGCCGTCTCGCCGATCACGACGAAGCCGTGATCGATGAAGAAGTTCCTGCCGATCACCGCACCGGGATGGATGTCGATCGCGGTCAGGAAACGGGCGATGTGGTTCACCAGCCGCGCCAGGAAATAGAGCTCGCCCCGAAACAACCAGTGCGCGATGCGGTGCAGGCCGACGGCCCAGACGCCCGGGTATAGCAGGATCTCCCATCGCGTCCGCGGCGCCGGATCGCGCGCCTTGATCGATTCGAGATACGAAACCAGCCCCGCCAGCATCAGCTGTCCTTCAGTCCACTCAGGCGCGCCAAGATAGGTGACCCGCAGCTAAATTGCCAGTGAACGGCTCGACATCGATCGGGCCTTTCCCCCCGACCGCCGCTCGGCTTGCCCTCGCCTGCGCCGCGAGGGTAAGGATTCGAAGCCCATGCTGCTCTTGCCTCACCCCTGCTGATGGATCCGCTGGCCGCCTCGATGCCGCCCGAGGAACTGCGCCGGGCGATGTCCAAGCTGGGCTACAAGACCCATGGCGACCTGGCGGAGGCGATCGGCGTGTCCCGTTCCTCGGTGAGCCTCTGGGTGCAGGGCAAGGTCGGCGTTCCCCGACCGGTGGCCATGCTGATCCGGATGATGCTGGCCGCCCAACGGCGCGTCTACTAGCGAGCCTTACCCTTACGGGATCCAACCTTCGCCGATCCCGTCCCGTAACGATCGGTCCGGAAAGCTGTCGCACCCCGTGAACATTTCACGTTGTGCACTGCAGCACGGCTGCGCAAGCTGCGTGCACCGGGGCCGTTCGCCAGAAACGGGATCCCGCGGGAGAGGTCCGCACGGATTCAAAGGGGACTTCGAATGCACGTCAGAATCGTTTGCAGAGCCTTGATCGCGGCCGCGCCGCTGCTGCTCTTCGCATCGCCCGGAAATGCCGAGGATCTCGGTGGCGGGGTCAGCGTGAACGGCAGCGCCACCGTCGTTTCCGACTATCGCTTTCGCGGCATCTCGCAGACCGACAAGCGCCCGGCCGTCCAGGGCGGCCTCTCCCTCTCCCACGAATCCGGCCTCTATGCCGGCGTCTGGGGCTCCTCGATCGACGATTACGTCGCGAACGGGTCCGACCAGGAGATCGATCTCACCATCGGCTACAAGCGGACGTTCGGCGGCACGACCGTCGATGGCGGGCTGCTCTATTATTATTATCCGGACTCGGGGGGCGCCAACACCGACTTCGCCGAGCTGTACCTCTCGGTGTCGCACGCGTTCGGCCCGGTGACCGCCAAGGCCGCCGCGGCCTACGCGCCGAGCCAGTCGGCGCTCACGATCGGCGCCGGCAACGAGGAGAATCTCTACCTCGCGGCCGACCTCTCCGGCGCCGTTGGCGAAAGCGGCCTCTCGCTCAACGCGCACGTCGGCCACAGCTTCGGCCCGAGCTATCTGACGATCGGCGACGAATATACCGACTGGAGCCTCGGCGCCTCCTACGCGATCAAGAACCTCTCGGTCGGGCTCTCCTACGTCGACACCGACGGCACCTTCATCACCCCGTCGGGACGCAACGCCAGCAAGGCCGGCGTGGTCGCGTCCCTCGGCGTCTCGTTCTGAAAGGCGGCCGCATGAAACTGATCATCGCCATCATCAAGCCGTTCAAGCTCGACGAAGTCCGCGAGGCGCTCTCCGCCGTCGGCGTGCAGGGAATGACCGTGGTCGAGGCGCGCGGCTTCGGCAGGCAGAAGGGCCAGACCGAGATCTACCGCGGCGCCGAATACGTCACGAACATGGTGCCCAAGGTTCGCATCGAGCTCGTGGTGTCCGCCGATCTCGCACCTCGCGTGATCGAAACGATCGAGCAGACGGCGCGGACCGGCTCGATCGGCGACGGCAAGCTCTTCGTCCTCGACGTCGAGCAGGCGCTGCGCATCCGGACCGGGGAGGTCGATCACGATGCGCTCTGAAAAAGAAGGGGAGATCATGAAGATCGCAACACGCATTGCGGGAACGATGAGCGTGCTGGGCGCCGGGGCGTTCCTGGCCGCCTCCGCCTGGGGGCAAGAGGTTGCTGCGCAGGCCGCAGCCGCGCCCTTCACGCCGACGGCCGACATGGTCAGCAAGGGCGACACGAGCTGGATGCTGATCTCGTCCGCGCTGGTGCTGATGATGTCGGTGCCCGCGCTCGCCTTGTTCTACGGGGGCCTGGTGCGCGCCAAGAACATGCTCTCCGTGCTGATGCAGGTGCTGACCATCGTGGCGATCGCCGCCCTGGTCTGGGTCGGCTGGGGCTACAGCCTCGCCTTCACCAGCGGCAGCGCCTTCGTCGGCGGCCTCTCCAAGGCCTTCCTCTCCGGCGTCGACGGAACGACGCTGGCGGCGACCTTCTCGAACGGAGTCTACATTCCGGAATACGCCTTCGTGGTCTTCCAGATGACGTTCGCCTGCATCACCCCCGCGCTGATCGTCGGCGCCTTCGCGGAGCGGGTGCGCTTCTGGCCGCTGATGCTGTTCGTCGTGATCTGGCTGACCATCGTCTATTTCCCGATGGCGCACATGGTCTGGTACTGGGCGGGCCCGGACTTCCTTGCGGCCGCGCCGGACGACCATGGGTTGATCTGGGGCTGGGGCGCTCTCGATTTCGCCGGGGGCACTGTCGTCCACATCAACGCAGGCATTGCAGGGCTCGCCGGCTGCATCGTGATCGGCAAGAGGATCGGCTACAAGGCCGAGCCGATGCCGCCGCATTCGCTGGTGATGACGATGATTGGCGCGTCGCTGCTCTGGATCGGCTGGTTCGGCTTCAATGCCGGCTCCAATCTCGAAGCCAATGGCCTTGCCGCCCTCGCCTTCATCAACACGTTCGTCGCCACCGCGGCGGCGGCGCTCGCCTGGGCCGCCATCGAGCAGATCGTCCACAAGAAGCCGTCGCTGCTCGGCGCGGCGACCGGCGCCGTCGCTGGGCTCGTCGCGATCACGCCGGCCGCGGGCTTCGCTGCGCCGGTCACGTCGATCGTCCTCGGTGCGGTGGCCTCCGCCGTCTGCTTCTTCTTCGTCACTACGGTGAAGAACAAGCTGCGCTACGACGACTCCCTGGACGTCTTCGGAGTCCATTGCATCGGCGGTATCGTCGGCGCGATCGGCACCGGCATCGTCGCCGATCCGGCGCTCGGCGGCCAGGGGTTCCTCGATTATACGGTCATGCCGGCGGTTGCCGGTACCTACGACATGGCCGCCCAGGTGCTCACCCAGACGAAGGCGGTGCTGCTGACGCTCGTCTTTTCGGGTGGCGTGTCACTGCTGCTGTTCTTCCTGATCGACAAGACGATCGGGTTGCGCCCGGCCGCCGACGCCGAGCGCGAGGGGCTCGACATCAACGCACACGGGGAGCGGGCCTACAACCTCTGATCCGTTGCAGACGAGGGTGAGGCGCGCCGGGAATACCGGCGCGCCTTTCCTTCGATTTCAGCCGTGCTGCGGGCGGCCGGACTGGATCAGCCGCTGCCGCGACGTATTGCCCGGAACGGCGATGTGGGTCGCCGGATCGAACTCCTTGCCGACCGAGGGGTTGCCCTGCGGCACCCAGATCTCGACACGCGTGTTGCTATAGGCACGCGGCAGGTAGCGCACGTAATAGCCGTCGGGGTGCAGGCTCCAGCGGCCCGACGGAACTTCGCGGCTGTTCTGGCCAAGCGGCGCGTTGCCGGAGAGCACGGCGACGCGCTCCATTTCGGCGAACGTCGCGCCCGGCGTGGTCAGCATCTGGCGGAGCTGCGCTTCGGCCTGAGCGATCTGGCGCAGCGGCTCCGGGACGCCGCCGAGCGCATCGGTCAGCGCCGAGTTGGACAGGACGTCCAGCGCCGAGCGATTGAGCGAGACGAGCTGGCGCGGGGTCAGCAGCCGCGAGGCGATCGCCTTGTGCTCGCTGCTCAGGTCCTCGAACTTGGCGCGAGCGATGATCGCCCAGAGCAGCGTCTGGATCTTGTGCTGATCGATCTCGGGGTGGTTCACCGAATTGCGGACAATGGTCATCACCGCGTCCTCGGCCGGGCCCTTGGGCGGTGCGTAAAGATAACCGTCGCCGCCGCCCGGTCCGTGCGTGCCCGCCTTGAGGCAGTAGCTCTGGACGTCCATCGTCCAATAGCCGGGCTGGAGCACGAAGCCGCCGTTGGGTGTACGCTGCAGCTGCATCAGCGACCGCTCGGCCTCCCGCGGCGTGAAATTGTCCTTGGACGCATCTGCCCATTTGGCGTCTTCGAGGCTGGTGGTGATCGGCGGCTTGCCTTCAAGCAAGCCGCCCACGGGCAGCTTGCCGCCCAAGCGACTGGCGGCGCCGCGCAGCGCCCCGCCGATCTGCGCCGGCGCGGAGGTCGCACCGAGCGTCGCGATCAGGAGGAGCGCGGTCGCGGCCGCGCGCAAGGATCTGGAGAATTGCATAGAAACGAACGACCTTTCTGATTCGGTTGGCAAGAAAGGTCGCGATTGATCGCCCCCCCTTTCCCGGCGCGGGCCGTTAGGGGGAAGCTGTCGGTAAGACACGGATTTTCCGACGAAAGCGTTGTTTCGAGCTACGAATCGCGCGGATACGCAGCTGCCCGCGGTTGCGCCCGCCACGCAAATCGCGTTAGCGCTACCTTATGGTCGTGCCCGCTTTCACTCTGCTGGCGCTCGCGCAGGCGACGGCGGATACGCCCGCCAAGCTGCCCGATGGCGTGCGCGCGATGATCGAGGCGGCGATCGCAGCCGGAGACGCGAAGACGATCGAGACCGTTATCCGTCTCGCCCGCGACACGCATCCCTTTGCCGGCGGCGAGATCGACGAGATCCAGCAGAGGTGGCGCCTCCGCCTGGCGGAGAGCGAGGCCGCCCGGAAGCGCGAACGCGAGCAGGCGCTGGCCAGCGCCGGCATGTTCGACAATTGGAAGGGCCAGGTCGAGCTCGGTGCGTCGCGCTCCACCGGCAAGAGCAGCTATCTCGGCTTTTTCGGGTCGGTCGCCTTCAATCGCGAAGGGCTGCGCTGGCGCCACAAGCTCGACGGTCGTGCGGAGGTGCAGAAGGGCCGCAACGTCCTCAACACCGAGCGCTACGTCGCCTCCTGGCAGCCCAATTACAAATGGGGGCCTCGCATCTATGCCTATGGCCTCGCCCAGTTCGAATCCGACCGCATCCAGGGCTATGACGGCCGCTACACTTTGTCCGGCGGGCTGGGCTACGCCGTGCTGACCGGCGACAAGGCGCGGCTGGACTTCGAAGGCGGCCCCGCTTTTCGCCATGTCGACGCAATCAGCGTCGATGCGGAATCGAGCCTCGCCGCCCGTGCGTCGATCAACTTTCGCTGGGCCGTGACACCGACCCTCGAGATCAAGCAGACCAGCGCTCTCTATTTCGAGGAAGGAGAGAGCAGCGCCAATGCCCTGACCGCGATCGACGCCAAGCTCCTCGGGCCGCTGAAGGCGCGGCTCTCCTACGACGTGCGCTACGAGGACCGCATCGGCAACAGCGGCGGCTCGATCGACACGCTGGGCCGGGCGACGCTCGTCTACAGCTTCTGAGCCGCGGCGGCGGCGCTCGTCGCCGGTCCGGCGTAATCCTCCGTTCACCCGCCGCGTTTACATTGCCAAGCCGCGACGAGTTCCTATTTAGGAGCGGAACGCTATGACCGAGCGCGGCCCGGCAGCGACGATCGACGTCGCCGGCCCGCTTCGATGGGAGTCTACATGCCCGACAATCGCGACAAGAACAGCCCTGACAAGGATCCGAACGGCAGCAGCAATCCGTGGATGAAGAGCCTGTTCATCTGGGCCGGCATCCTGCTTGCGCTGATCCTGTTCGTCCAGATCGTCGACGGCGGCAGCCGCGGCGCCGGACCGAACGGCTTGGCCTATTCGGAATTCCTCAACCGGGTAGACGAAGGCTCGGTGAAGGAAGTCGCGATCAGCAAGGACGTGATCTCCGGCAAGCTGACCAACGGCGACGCCTTCCGCACCAATGCGGTTCCGGATCCCGATCTGACCACCCGCCTGCGTGAGCGCGGAGTGGCCTTCCAGGGCGAGCCGGAGCCGCAGACCTCCGTCTGGCTGATCCTTCTGTATCAGGCGATGCCCTTCCTGCTGATCCTCGGCGTCGCGTTCTTCATCATGCGGCAGATGCAGAAGAATGCCGGCTCCGGCGCGATGGGATTCGGCAAGTCGAAGGCCAAGCTGCTGTCCGAGAAGCATGGCCGCGTCACCTTCGACGACGTCGCCGGCATCGACGAGGCACGCGAGGAACTCCAGGAGATCGTCGATTTCCTCAAGGATCCGACCAAGTTCGCACGGCTGGGCGGCAAGATCCCGAAGGGCGCTCTGCTGGTCGGCTCTCCCGGCACCGGCAAGACCTTGCTCGCCCGCGCCATTGCGGGTGAGGCGAACGTGCCGTTCTTCACCATCTCCGGTTCGGACTTCGTCGAGATGTTCGTCGGCGTTGGCGCGAGCCGCGTCCGCGACATGTTCGAGCAGGCGAAGAAGAACGCACCCTGTATCGTGTTCATCGACGAGATCGACGCCGTCGGCCGCCATCGCGGCGCCGGCCTCGGCAACGGCAACGACGAGCGCGAGCAGACGCTGAACCAGCTGCTCGTCGAGATGGACGGCTTCGAGGCGAACGAGGGACTCATCATCATCGCCGCGACCAACCGTCCGGACGTGCTCGATCCCGCCCTGCTGCGTCCCGGCCGCTTCGACCGCCAGGTCGTCGTGCCGCGGCCGGACATCGAGGGCCGCGAGAAGATCCTGGCCGTCCACATGAAGAAGGTTCCGCTCGCGCCGGACGTCGACTCCCGCACGATCGCGCGCGGCACGCCGGGCTTCTCGGGCGCCGACCTCGCCAATCTGGTGAACGAGGCGGCGCTGCTCGCTGCCCGCAAGGGCAAGCGCCTGGTGGCGATGCGCGAGTTCGAGGAAGCCAAGGACAAGGTGATGATGGGCGCCGAGAGGAAGTCCATGGTCATGACCGAGGACGAGAAGAAGGCGACCGCCTATCACGAGGCGGGCCATGCCCTCGTCTCGCTTCACGTGCCGGGCTGCGATCCGCTCCACAAGGTCACCATCATTCCGCGCGGCCGCGCGCTGGGCGTGACCTGGAACCTGCCGGAGCGCGACCGCTATTCGATGTCGATGAAGCAGATGAAGGCGCGGCTCGCGCTCTGCTTCGGCGGGCGGATCGCCGAGCAGCTCATCTACGGGGCCGACGAGCTCAACACCGGCGCCTCCAACGACATCCAGCAGGCCACCGATATGGCCCGCGCGATGGTGATGGAATACGGCATGTCGGAGAAGCTCGGCTGGCTGCGCTACCGCGACAACCAGGAAGAGGTCTTCCTTGGCCACAGCGTCGCCCGCAGCCAGAGCGTGTCGGAGGAGACCGCCCGGCTGATCGACAGCGAGGTCCGCAAGCTGATCGAGGAAGCCGAGGCGACGGCGCGCAAGGTGCTCACCGAGAATATCGAAGAGCTCCACCGCCTCGCGGGCGGCCTGCTCGAGTTCGAGACTCTCACCGGCGAGGAAGCCAAGAAGGCGATCCGCGGCGAGGATATCGGACGCGAGGATCCTTCGTCGCGCCGGCCTTCGCTTCCGGCTGCCGGCTCGTCCATCCCGAGCACGCGCAAGCCGCGCGGCGGTTTCGGCGGCCCCGCGGCTCAGGGCGTCTGACCCTGGTGGCGTAAAAAGGCTTTGTCGGTCATGCACTTCGGTGCATGACTGGAGACGGCCGGAGAGCAAGCGCTCTCCGGCCGTTTCCATGTCACGGCAACAGCCGGACGCTCGTGGGAGGGGACATGAAAAAGAAGATGATGCTGGCGCTTGCGGTTGCCGCAATGCCGCTTGCCGCCGCAGATGCGATGAACGTGGCCACGTTCCTGGAGAAGGGCGAGCCGCTGATGAAGAAAGGGGCCTTCGCGCTCTTCTCGAGCGACTTCAAGCTCCTCAAGCGGGAGATCGAGCAGGCTTCCGCTCAGCTTCGCACGGAGCGCCTCGCCGCCGAGAAGGCGGGCCGCAAGCCTTCCTACTGCCCGCCCGCAAAGTCCGGGCTGTCGCCGGAAGAGATCATGGCCGGAATGCGGGCCGTGCCGGTGACGCAGCGTCAACGCGCCGACGTGAAGGACGGTCTGCGGATCGCTCTCGTCCGCAAGTTCCCGTGCGGGGGCTGATCCACCGGCATGGAACCTCCATTGGCGCCTAGTCGGCCCGGAGGGGGTGCTTCGACCGAAGCATCGCCTCCGGGCCGAAGCGTGGATGCTGCCTAGCCGAGCAGACCGAGCGCCAGCAGGAGCGTCATGAAGATCATCGACGTGATGCAGGAAAAGAACAGAAGCGTCATCGTCCGCCAGGCGGCGCTGAAGCGCGACAGCGCATAGGCGCCGCGCAGCTGGCGGTAGATGTGGATCGGCGGCCCGAGCAGGATGGCGAAGCCGGCGATCGCCTGGCTGCCCGGCAGTGGTCGCAGCAGGGTCAGGGCGACGAAGCCCAGGCTCATGAAGGCGATCGAATAGGTGATGAAGACGACGTGGTCGTACGCCTTGTACTCTCGGCGGTAGCGCCGTCTGTGGAGGAACAGCACCCAGACGAACGGCAGGGAGATCGGGATCAGCGCCCAGGAGAATTTGTAGGCGTTGCTCTGCAGCTTGTAGATCAGGAGCTTAGGGTTCTCCTTGGCCTTCTTGTAGCCTTCCTCGAACCAGGCGATGGGCCGGGGCGCATTGGTGAAGTCCACCGACACGATCTCGTTTGCATCGGCAGCCTCGGAGTCCTTCGCAGCCGTCCTTGATGCCGACGGGCTTCGCTCGCGCGCCTCCTCCTCGTTGGCCAGGCGCGTCTGCATGTCGAACGCTTCCCTGGCGAGCTTCATCTCGAGCCGGACGCCGGCGATCTCCTGCTCCACGCCGGTCGTCGGCTCGCCGGCTGCCCGTGCACCCTGCAGCTCCGCGTCGAGCGTCCGAAGCTCCTCCTGTGCATTGGCCATATCCTCGCGATATTCGCGCTCGGCCTTGGCGCGGTCCTCAGCGGGGCTGCTGTGCGAACCGGATCCCACATGGAACGGCCCGCCCATCGCATTGACGATGGCGAACATCAGGAAGACCGAGAAGAGAAACAGCGCCAGGGGAGAGACGAAGGTCGCGCGCTCTCCTTCGATGTAGCGACGGGTCAGCCGGCCCGGGTGCCAGGCCAGCATCGGCAGCGTGCGCCAGATCTTCCCTTCGAAGTGGAGAACGCCGTGCAGGAGATCGTGCCCGAAAGCGGAAAGCGTGCGATGGACATGGGCCTTCTGCCCGCAACGATGGCAGAACTCTCCGGCCAGGGCGGCGCCGCAGTTCAGGCATGTTCCCGCACCACCGTGATGCTCGCCGGCCTCCGGCTCGACCGCGCGCGCCATGAGTCCGCCCGACACGGCTTCGCCGACAGCCTCGATTCCCGTTTCCATCTCGCCCCCTAAGCTCCCGCACCCATAATGACGCCGGCCGATGCGCACGTCGAGGGCGTTCACCTTTCCGGGCGCGCCGTGCTATCGGCGCAATCGTGACACGTACCGGCCTTCTCGGCGGCTCCTTCAACCCCGCCCACCAGGGCCACCGCCGGATCAGCCGACATGTGCTCGACGCGCTGGCGCTGGACGAGATGTGGTGGCTGGTCTCTCCGGGCAATCCGCTGAAGGAGAAAGCGGGAATGGCGCCTCTGCCGGCGCGTTACGCCTCCGCCTTGCGGGCGTCTCGGGGACTGCCGATCCGCACCACCGCGATCGAGCGCGAGCTCGGCAGCCCGTTCACCTACGACACGCTGCTCGCGCTCACCCGACGTTACCCGAAGCGCCGCTTCGTCTGGGTGATGGGCGCGGACAATCTCGCGCAATTCCACCGGTGGAAGGACTGGCGGAAGATTGCCGCACTGGTGCCGATTGCCGTTGTCGCGCGTCCGGGATATGGTGGCGCTGCCCGGGCGGCTCGCGCCATGGGCTGGCTGCGGCGCACCGTCCGGCCCGCAGCCGGGGCCAGGGACTGGACAAAGTGGAGACCGCCGGCACTCGTGCTCCTGCAATTGCCGCTCGATCCGACGTCCGCCACCGGCATCCGCGCCGCCACTCCCCACTGGCACCAATCGACCCTATATTCGTTGAAACCCCAGGCCCTGCGCGACGGCGTGACGCGCAGGCCCATACTTTGAGGAGGCACATTGCCCGAAAACGACACGGCTCCCCCGACCAAGGGAGCGGCAGAACCGGTCGAAGCCCTGCACGAACTGGTGCTTCGGTCCCTTGACGACGATCAGGCCCAGGACGTCGTCACCATCCCGCTCAGCGGCAAGTCCAGCATCGCGGACCATATGGTCATCGCGTCGGGCCGCTCGACCCGGCAGGTCGCGTCCATGGCGCAGAAGCTGCAGCAGCGGATCAAGGAAGATCTCGGCCGCACCGTCCGGGTGGAAGGGCTGCCGATCGCCGATTGGGTGCTGATCGACGCCGACGACGTCATCGTCCACCTTTTCCGGCCGGAGGTGCGCACCTTCTACAATCTCGAGCGCATGTGGGCCTTCGAGGAGAATGCCGCGCCGGCGGCGACGGCGGCGCGCTGAGCTGCCGAGGAATGGCCGGCGCCCTCGCTCGCCGGCCGGCCTGGTGAGGGCGCTTCCCCGCCCCTGCCCACACGCGTAAGGCGGCGAGATGCTGCTTCACATCATCGCACGAGGGAAGATCGGGCGCAGCCCCGAGGGCGAGCTGGTCGAACGCTATCTCAAGCGGATCGCCTGGCCGACGAAGCTGACCGAGTTGCCCGAAACCGGCGGCAAGGTTCCGCCGCCGGCCGAGAGCTCGATCACCGTCCTCCTCGACGAAAAAGGCGAGCAGCTCGGCTCGCTCGCCTTCGCGCGGCGGCTCGAGCAATGGCGCGACGGAGGCCGCCGCGAGGCCCGCTTCCTGATCGGAGGGGCCGACGGCTTCGGCGACACGGAGCGGGCCGGCGCCGACCTTCTCCTCGCCTTCGGCAAGGCCACCTGGCCGCACCTGCTTGCGCGGGCGATGCTCGCCGAGCAGCTGTTCCGCGCCACGTCCATCCTTGCCAACCATCCCTATCACCGGGAAGGATAAGGGGATGCGCAGACGCCTTCCGATCCTGCTGATCCTGGCCATGGCCGGCGGCGGCTGGGCCTTGGCGCAGACCGGTGCCAGCCCCGAAGCGCAGGCGCTCGTCGCGGCGAAAGCGGAGGCGGAGCAGGCACGCCAGCGCTCGGAGCTGCTCGAGCGCCAGGCGGCGCGCGCGACCGGAGAGGCGGCGCGTGCCCGCGCCGCGGCCGCAGCGATCGCGGCACGGATCCAGGCCGCCGAGGCCGACATCACCGCCGGCGAGACCCGCATCCGCCTGATTGAGGATCTGCGACGGGCGCAGAGAGCGCGTCTGGCCGAGAAGCAGGCGCCGCTGATCCGCCTCACCGCGGCCCTTCAGACGATGGCGCAGCGGCCGTCGGCGCTCGCGCTCGTGCAGCCTGGCTCGGTCAACGAAATCGTCCGCGTCCGGTCCCTGCTCGCCTCCACGCTGCCGGTGATTAGGCGCAGGACGGCGGAGCTGCGCGCCGAGGTGGAGCGCGGCAATGCCCTTCGGCGCCAGGCAACGCGTGCCGTCGCGACGCTCGCCGCCAGTCGCGAGGATCTCAAGCAGAGGCGACTCGCCCTCGCCAAGCTCGAGCAGCAAGAGCGCGCCCGCTCCCAGAGCCTCATGGCCTCGGCTCTCACGGAATCGGATCGCGCTTTGGCGCTCGGCGAGGAGGCACGCGAGCTCGCCGCGCTGGCCAACACTCGCCAGTTCCAGACGCAGTTGCGCGCGCGGCTCGCGCAATTGCCTGGCCCCGTGCTGCGCCCGACCGCCGAGGAAGCGTCCGCGGCTTCACCGAAAGATGGCCCGGCTTATCGGCTGCCCGTCGAAGGACGCGTGCTGACCGGGATGGGCGAGATCTCCGACGCGGGCGTTCATGCCCGCGGCCTCACCCTCGAAACCGCCGCCGGCGCCGAGATCGTCGCGCCGATGCGGGGCCGCGTCGCTTATGCGGGACCGTTTCGCGGCTATGGCGCGATCGTGATCCTCGACCATGGCGGCGGCTGGACCAGCACGCTGACAGGCCTGGCGACGGTTACGGTCAAGCGCGGCGATGTCGTCGCCGCGGGCGCCCTGGTGGGCCGCGCCGCAGCGCGCACGCCCCGCGTCACGGTGGAGCTGCGCAAGAACGGCATCCCCTTCCCGATCGCCCCTCTGATCACCACATCTTGAGAGATGCGGCGACAATGCGCGCCGCGCCCATTCTCATTCACCTGCCGTTGCTTTTCGGCGGCTACAAAAGACGGTAAAGCGTCTGCAATCCAGCAGCAGGACACATCATGGCCAGCAATCTCCTCCGCGCCCTCGGCCTCGTCAGCGCCATTGCCATCATCCCCGCCGCCACGGCTGCCTTCGCGTCGGCCGAAGCGGACAGCATGCGCGAGTTCGACGAGTTCATGAACGTCTTCAACCGGGTGCGCGCGGACTATGTCGAGAAGGTCGACGACAAGACCCTGCTGCGGGGCGCTATCGACGGCATGCTCGCCAGTCTCGACCCGCATAGCTCCTATCTCGACGAGAAAGGCTATGAGTCGCTGATGACGACCACCGAGGGCGAATATGGCGGCCTCGGCCTCAACGTCACGCTCGAGGACGGCGCCGTGAAGGTCGTGGCCCCGATCGAGGATTCGCCGGGCTTCAAGGCGGGGCTCAAGGCGGGCGATTACATCACTCACCTCAACGGCAAGCTGATCTACGGCGGCACGCTCGACGAAGCCGTCGATCAGATGCGCGGTCCCGCGGGGACGACGATCAAGATCACCGTCGTTCGCCCCGGACGGGACAAGCCGTTCGACGTCACCCTGACCCGGGCGATCATCGAGCTTCCTGCCGTGAAGTGGGAGGTGAAGGACCGCGTCGGCATCATCAACGTCAACAACTTCAGCCGCACCACCACCCAGGAGACGCTGGCCGCGATCGCCGCGATCGACAAGTCGCTCGGCGCGCCGCCGCTCGGCTACATCGTCGATCTCCGCTCGAACCCGGGCGGCCTGCTCGACCAGGCGGTCGGCCTCTCTGACGTCTTCCTCGAGCGCGGCGAGGTCGTCTCGCAGCGGGGACGGCAGAAGAACGACATCGAGCGTTATTATGCGGAGCCGGGCGATTCGGCGCGCGGCCTGCCGATCGTGGTGCTGGTCGACGCCGGCAGCGCGTCCGCGGCGGAGATCGTCGCCGCGGCGCTGCAGGAGCATCACCGCGCCGTCGTGATGGGGGAGCGGACCTTCGGCAAGGGTTCGGTGCAGACCCTTCTGCCGCTGAGCAAGGACACCGCGCTGCGTCTCACGACGGCCCGCTATTACACGCCGTCCGGACGCTCCGTGCAGGAAGGCGGGATCACCCCGGACATCGAGGTGCCCCAGCTGTCCGATCCCGATTACAAGAGCCGCCCCCGGCTGCGCGAGGCGGACCTGCGCCGCCACCTGATCAACGAGGCCAAGGTGGAGGACAGCGTCGTCCAGGACGACGGCAAGCCCGATCCGCGGTTCACGGCCACGGCCGAGGAGCTGAAGAAGAAGGGCATCGAGGACTATCAGCTCCATTACGCCGTCCAGACCATCGCCCGGCTCGGCCGCACCGCCACGGCTGCCGCGGCGCCGGCGGCCGGTGGATCGAAGGCCGGCACGCGCTGATGCGGGCTCCGGGCGGGGGAGGGCCGCGCTGGTGACGTCGCTCCAGCGCGCAAAGATACTCGCGCTGCTCGTTCCCGCCGGCCTCCTGGCGGGCGCCTACGGGTCCGAGATCTGGGGCGGCCTCTATCCGTGCGAGATGTGCTGGTGGCAGCGTTATGCCCACTTCGTCGCCCTCGCCGCAGCGCTTCTCGCCTTCCTGCTCTCCCGCCTGCCGGACCGCGGCCGAAGCTTCGTCTGGCTGTCCGCGCTCGGAATTCTGACGAGTGGCGGCATCGGCGCCTATCACGCCGGTGTCGAAGCGGGCATCTTCGAAGGCTTCACCCAGTGCACGAGCACGGCCACAGGCTCCGCCGAAGACCTGCTGAAGAGCATCCTCAGCGCACCGCTCGTCCGCTGCGATCAGGTCCAGTTCGAGTTCCTCGGCATTTCCATGGCAGGATGGAACGCGATCTTTTCGATCGGGTTCGGTCTGGTGATCCTGTGGCTGAGTCTCCGCAAGCCGAAGAGGAGCGCATGACCGACGAGCGAGCCGACCAGACGAGCATGGCGATTCGGCCGCGCTGGCGCCCCGGCGATCCGCGGCCCGACATCCGTTCGATGGTACGCGTGGATCAGGCGGGGGAATATGGCGCCACCCGCATCTATGCCGGCCAGCTCGCCGTCCTCGGCAGCCGCCACCCTGCCGCCCGCGTGATCGCCCGCATGCAGAGCCAGGAGGAGCGGCATCTGCGCCATTTCGACGAGATGGTGGTCGATCGCGGCGTGCGCCCCACCCTTGTCCAGCCGTTCTGGAACGTCGCCGGTCACGCCCTCGGTGCCGCCACGGCCTTGCTCGGGCCGAGCGCCGCCATGGCCTGCACCGCCGCGGTGGAGACCGAAATCGACAAGCATTATGAGGACCAGGTCCGCAGCCTGGGTGTCGACGATCCCGACCTTGCCGGGACGATTCGTGAGTTCCAGGCCGAAGAGCTCGAGCACCGCGACACAGCCATCGCAGCCGGTGCCGAGGAAACCTTCGGCTACCCAATACTGTCTGGCCTCATCCGCGCCGGGTGCCGCGCGGCGATCGAACTCTCCAAGAGGATCTGAGATGAAATATCTGGTCATCGCCGCCGGCGCGCTCGCCGCCTTCACCGCTCCCGCCGCCGCCCAGCCAGCTGCGCCCGGCGGCGAAAGGATCAACCAGCTGATCGTCTATGGCGACGACCCCTGCCCGCCGAGTACCGATCAAGAAATCACCGTCTGTGCCCGCAAATCCGAGGGCGAGCGCTTTCGGATCCCCGAGGCCCTTCGCGGCAATCCCAATGATCCGGCCAACGACGCCTGGGCGGTCCGCGCCAGCGAGCTGCAATATGTCGGGCGCAGCGGCATCGGCAGCTGCTCGACCAGCGGACCCGGCGGCATGATCGGCTGCTTCAACGACCTGGTTCGGCAGGCCCGGGCCGAGCGTGCGACGCGAGACTCGGTCAACTGGAACCGGCTGATCGAGGAAGCGCGGCAGGAGCGGCTTGGCCGCATCGACGCCGATGCCGCCGCAGTCGAGGCGGAACAGGCGGACAACCGCCGCTAAGGGACGAGCCGCCGGCGAGGCGGGAACCAAGGGCAGCCCCTGCGGGTCTTTTCATCGAGCACCAACCTTGAGGAGCCGGCCTTTGCGGCGCCGGCTCGAGGAGGAAGCGAAGATGAAAGCTGCCCTGTCCGCCATCGCCGCCGGAACCGCCGCGCTGGCGCTCCTTGCGCCCGCACAGGCTCAGACGAATTCGAGGGAGCGGATCAGCCGCGTCGTCGTCTACGGCAGCGATCCCTGCCCCCAGGGACCTGACGGAGAAATCGTCGTCTGCGCCCGCCGGCCCGACGGCGAGCGCTATCGCGTCCCGCGGGAGCTTCGCGACGAGGTGACGGCGGACGATCCCGAGAGCACGAGCTGGGCTGCCAAGGCCGAGAGCCTCGAATATGTCGGCCGGGGCGGCATTCAGAGCTGCTCGACGACCGGTCCCGGCGGCGCCAGCGGATGCTGGGCCGAGATGATGCGCGCCTGGCGCTCCGACCGCCGCCAGCCCGATTCCAGCCAGCCCGACTAGCGACCGGGAGGCATCAGCCCTTCTCCGCTGCGATCCAGGCGTCGACCTGCGCCTCGAGCACGTCGAGCGGTACCGAGCCCTGGAGCAGCACCGCGTCGTGGAAGCGGCGCAGGTCGAACCTGGCGCCAAGCGCCTTCTCCGCCCGCGCGCGCAGCTCCTTGATCTTGAGCTCGCCGACCTTGTAGCCGAGCGCCTGCCCGGGCCAGCTGATGTAACGGTTCACTTCGGCGTCGATGTTCGCGTCGGACAGGGCCGTGTTCTCGCGCATGAACGCCACAGCCCGGGCCTTGTCCCAGCCCTTCGCATGAATGCCGGTGTCGACCACCAGCCGCGCTGCGCGCCACGCTTGGTAGGAGAGCTGCCCCATCTTCTTTGCCGGCGTATCGTAGAGGCCCATCTCCTCCCCCAGGCTCTCCGCATAAAGCCCCCAGCCTTCGGTGAAGGCGGTGAAGAAGGTGAAGTTGCGCCGGAACGGCGGCAGCTCCAGCTCCTGCTGCAGGGCGATCTGATGATGATGGCCGGGTACCGCCTCATGAAGGCTCAGGGCTGGTATCTCCCAGAACGGGCGCTGATCGAGCTTCGAGGTGTTGACATAATAGGTGCCGGCGATGCCGCTCTCCGGCGCGCCCTGCCCGTAGTAAGCGGTCGTGGTGCCTTCGGCGGTCTCGGCGGGGATCTCGCGGATTCCATAGGGGAGGCGCGGCAGGGTGCGGAACAGACCCGGCATCTTGCCGTCGATCATCTTGGTGACGCGCGCGCTCGCCCGCATCAGCTCCTCGGGAGTCTTCGCATAATATTCCGGATTGGTCCTGAGATCCTGGATGAACGCCTGGCGGCTGGCAAAGCCCGCCTGCCTGGCCACCGTGTCCATCTCCGCATTGATCCGCGTCGCCTCGCGGAGCCCCAAAGCGTGGATTGCATCCGGCGTCAGGTCCGTCGTCGTCTCCTGGCGCACGCGAAACGCATAATAATCACGCCCACCAGGCTGGGCCGAGATGCTGTCGGAGCGAGCGCAGCGGGGCGCGTAGACGGTCCGGTAGAATTGAGCGTGCTTCGCATAAGCAGGGTTCAGCACCTCCCGAATGATGCGCTGCGCACGTGCCTGCAGGCCGCTCCACTCCTCTTCGCCGACATCGGCAGGACGGCTGCCGGCGAACGGCTCGTAGAAGCGCGACTGCTTCGGATCCTGAGCGATCACACCCGTGATCGACTTCTCGCTATTGGCGAGCACCGAGCAGGGAAGAACGTAGCCGCCGCGAACCGCCTCGCCCGTGATGGCAAGCGCCTCGTCGTTCATCCGGGGATATTGCTCGAGACGGGCGAGATAGCTCTCGAAATCGCGGCGGGTCCGAAACGGCAGTCCGCTGGCCATGCCGGCGAAGTTCTGGTGCCATCCGGCATAAGTGGTGAACAGCATCGTCCGCTGGCCGAACCTGTTCGCTTCGACCGTCTCCATGAGGGAGCGCCTGAGGATTGCGCGGCTCGTCCGCTCCGGGGCGGTGAGCCCCGCGTCCGGGATCTTCTCCAGACGCGCGAGAAACGCCGCCGCCTCGGCAGCGCGCCGATCGGAGGCAGCGAGACTGAGATCCTCGATACGATCGTCGTAGTCGCGAACGCCCAGGGCGGTGGCGTAGGTGGGGCTCTCCTTCAGCAGCCAGGCATAATGATCGGTCAGCAGCTGGCGGAAATCGTCGGAGGGGGCTGCCGCGACAGGCACGGACACGGCGAGGGCGGCGGCAAGGGCGACGGCGAAGCGAGGCATTCGGTCTCTCCAAGGGAAAACGCCCCCTGTCTAGCCGCCGATGCGTGAAAAGCGAAACGATCCCCCCGCTCCGGCCGTTGCCGTGCAAAACAATGGAGCAAGACCATGAGCGACAATGTCTACAAGATCGTCGAGATCGTCGGCAGCTCGACGACGGGCATCGAGGACGCGATCGAGAAAGCGATCACCCGGGCCGCATCGACCCTGCGCGACATCAGGTGGTTCGAGGTGAAGGAAACGCGCGGTCATGTGGAAGACGGGCGGGTAGCCCATTACCAGGTGACGCTGCGGATCGGCTTCACGCTCGACGGCTGAGGCGCACACCATTGCCGTCTCTCAGCCACTGTGTTATGCTGGTAACACAGTGGAGGGGGTGACATGGCATTTCTGATCGAATTCGTCGCGTCCGCGGTTCTGCTTCCGGTGCCAGCCGCGGCGCCCCTCGTGGACCGCTGCCCGTCAGTCGCGGAATACGCAGCCTGGCGCGAGGCACCCGATCAGCAATGGGATTTCCACTCGGACACGCTCACCGTCATCGGCGCGATCCACTCGCGCGATCCCGCGCATGAGCAGTTCGGGAGGATTAGGGCGGCATTCCGCGACGCGCGACCCGGATTGGTCTTCTTCGAAGGACCGGACCGAGGGACAGCCACGAACGCGGAGGAAGCGATCCGAACCTCCGGCGAGTCCGGCTATGTCCGCTTCCTGGCGACGCAGGCGGGAATCAAGACACGATCGCTGGAGCCCTCGCCGAGCGAGCAGATCAAGGCGTTGCTCGCCCAATTTCCAGCCGATCAGGTCCTGCTCTTCTTGGTGCTGAGGGAAGCGGCCCGGCTGCGCGAGAGGGAAGGCCTCTCCGGCGCGGCGCTCGACGACAAGGTCACCAGCCTGCTCCAACGGGCGGCATCCCTGCCCGGCGCGGCTTCGAGCCCCCTACCCTTCGCCGATATTGCCGGCCTCCAGGCCGCGTCCGAGCGCTATTGGCCGGGACGCGACTGGAGAAGCGCCGACGCTTCATGGTTCTCGCCAAGCGCAGACGATCGCGTCACCGGCGGAGTCTTCGCCGCCGCGATCAATCGCGCCGACAGCACAAACCGCAACCGGCACATGGCCGCGCAATTCGCCCAGGCGGCGGCAGCGGGCGAGCGGCCGTTCGTGGTCGTTGGCCGCAACCACGTTCCGATGATCGCGCCGAGACTCGCCTGCCTGCTCGAGCAACGCTGATCGCTCAGCGCGTTCCGATCGTCTCCAGCGAAGGCAATGCGCCGCCGACCATGGCGAGCGCGTCCTCAGGGCTCGATGGCGCTTCGTCGATGATGTGGACGGACGCACCAAGCTGGGTGATGCCGAACAGCTTCTGCGCGAAGGCGTGCGGCAGCCGGACGCAGCCGTGCGAGGCGGGGGTGCCGGGACTGGCGCCCGCGTGGAGCGCGATCCCGTCCCACGTCAGCCGCTGCATGAACGGCATCGGCGCGTCATTGTAGAGATTGGATCGGTGATCGCGCTTTTTCTGGAGGATCTCGAACGTGCCGGTCGGGGTTTCATGTCCCGGTTTGCCCGTCGAAACGGTCGAGACCGCGATCAGCGTTCCGCCGCGATAGACATAGGCGAGCTGGAGGGGCAGGCTGACGACGATCTCCACTGGACCGTCGGCCGCGCGTTCCGGCTGCCAGACGTAACGGCCTGGATCGAGCGCCTGACTTTGCTCGATTCCAGACAAGCTCTGCGCCGAGACCCCGGACAAAGGCGCAAGACAAAGAACAAAAGCAAAGGCCGTCCCCCGCACGACCCACGCAGGCGTGCGCAACATAAGCCACTCCAAGCAACTCGATTACGATATGTTTTGGAAAGCCACGCGACAGACTGTCTGACGCCCGATCTTTCTTGCCTGCTTAACGCAGGTAAGGGACTTTAGTGCCAAGCTTTCAGCGACGTGGCGGTAAAAAGCCGGGAATTGCGCTTGCCCGATTTCAGACCGGCCAGCCGCCCATCGCGGTCACCAGAGTCACGATCGCAGCCAGGCGATCGCGGACGGCAAGGGCGTGCTCCTGCTCGACGTCAAGCAAAGACCTCTCGGCATCGAGCACGGTCTGGAGGTCCGCCGCCCCTTCCACGAACTGGCGCCTGGCCAGGCTGGCGGTGCGCCGCGCCTCCTCCAGCGTGGCGGCGAGAAGCTGTCGCCGCCGCTCGGCTTCCTCGGACGCGGCGAGCGCATCCTCTGCGTCGCGCAGCGCGGTGAGCAAGGTACCACGGTACGTCTCCACCGCCTCGTGCTGCGCCCCTTCCGCGACGAGCAGCCGTCCCTTGTTCCGGCCACCGTCGAAGATCGGCGCAAGCAGATTTGCCCCGAGGGTGGTGACCAGCTGCACCGGGCCGGCTGCAGCCTCGATCATCGAGCTGCCCGACAGGGTCAGGCGTGGCAGGAAGGCGGCGCGGGCCTGGCTGACATTGCCTTCCGCTGCCGCGATGCGGGCCTCGGCGGCCCGCACGTCCGGCCGGCGGAGCAACAGGTCGCTCGGCTGACCCGGGGCAAAGGACGGCAAGACCAGATCACCGAGCGCGGCACGCGGCGCGGCGAAGCGAGGCGCTTCCTCACCGGTGAGCGCGGCCAGCGCGTTGGCCGTGTGACGCCGGGCCTCGACCAGCTCCGATCGCTGCGCTTCGATGCGCCGAACCTCGACGCTCTGGCGGCCCGCGTCGACCTGCGTCGCTGCGCCCTCTCGAACCCGGACGAGGATGATCCGCTCGAGCTCGCGCGCGTTGTCGAGCGAGCGATCGACGAGAGCGATACGATCGCCGAGCGCGGCATGATCGAAAAAGGCGCGCGCAACCTCCGCCTCGACGAGCAGGGCGATCGCGTCACGATCGAAGACGGCCGCCGCGAGCCGCGCGCGCGCCGCCTTTCTGCCGGCCGCTGCGCCGCCGAAGAGGTCGGCTTCCCAACTGATCTCGGGGCCGACGGACAGGATGTCGTTCAACGGTCCTGCCGTCCCGCCGCCGCTTCGCTCCCCCGTCAAGCCAGCAGCACTGGCGGAGAGCATTGGCAGGGCCGCTGCGCGCGCCAGCCTCAGCTCGCCTCGCGCCTGCACGATGCGGGCGCGAGCGATGGCGATGTCTACGTTCCTGTCGCGCGCCTGGGCGACGAGTGTGGCCAGCTCCGGCGATGCGAAATCCTCCCACGAGTCCGCAGCCTCTCCGGCCAACGGTGGCGGCGCCTGTTGCCACTCCTGAGAAAGGATGTTCGGTGCGATCGCGAGCTGCGGCGTCGGCGCGCAGGCGACGCAGGCGAGCGGCAGCGCAATCGTCGGGCGGAGGCGGATCATCGGCCTTCCATAACCGGCGGCGGTAAAGAATGAGCGAAAGCGCTGGTTTCGGCCGCCTTAACCGCGCCTTGAGGATTAGCCTCTAGAGATTTCCGCGAGACAGCGACGGCGGTTGCAACGGGGAATGACGACCAGGCTCTTCCGGCAGGAGGTGATCGAAGCGGGACGCGATCGGCTCACCGGCACGGTCGTCGCGGCCGTGCCGCCCGGCTCGCGTCTGTACACGGCCGTGCTTGCCGGGGCCGCGGCCCTGCTGATCGTGCTGCTCGCCCTCGGTCAATATGCCAGTCGCGTGCAGGTGAAGGGCGTCGTCGCGCAGGCAAGCGGCATCGCCCATGTCGCCGCCCCATCACCCGGTCTGGTCCGCGAAGTCTATGTCGAGGAGGGCGCTGAGGTCGCGGCGGGCGCACCGTTGGTCGCGCTCTCGCTCGCCGTCGGTCGCGACGCGGGAGGAGAAGGCCTCTCCGGCAGGCTCGCCGAGCTCGAACGGCAGGACGCTGCCCTCGCCCGCCAGCAGGCGCTCGCCTCCAGCCTCGGCGCCTCCGATGCAAGCGGGATCGCCCAGCAGAAGACCGGCTTGATCGCGTCGATCACCTCGCTCGAACGTCAGCGCAGCCTGGTCAGCGGCCAGATCGCCCTTGCCGAGGCCAATCATCGGCGGGCCGTCCGTCTCGCCGAGGAAGGCGCCGGTACGCAGCGTCAGGTCGAGGAGAGCCGCGGCGAGCTCCTTTCGCAGCGGCTGGAGCTGGAGCGGCTCGCCGAGCGGCTGGCGACCCAGCGCGAGACGCTGCGCGGGCTCGACACGCAGATCGCGTCGCGGCGGATCGATTCCGAGCAGTCGCAGGCGGAAATCGTCGCGCAGCGTGCCGCGCTTGCCGATCAGCGCGCCGCCCTGCTTCGCCTCGACCGTCTCGTCCTCACCGCCCCGGTCGGCGGTGTCGTCGGGGACATTGCCGCGCGAACGGGGCAAAGCGCGGAGGCCGGCGCTCCGCTGGTCACCATTCGCCCGCCCGCCGGCAGGACCGAGGTCCAGCTCTACGCCCCCTCGCGCGCGATCGGCTTCGTCAAGCCCGGCCAGGACGTGCGGCTGATGTTCGACGCCTTTCCCTACCAGCGCTACGGCGCCGGCCGCGGCGTCGTTCGCTGGGTCTCGGAGGTTCCGATCGATCCCCGCTCGCTCGATCCCGGCCTCGGCATCACAGAGCCGGTGTTCCGCATCCGCGTCGATCTCCAGCAGGGGCCCGCCTCCGGCGGCGGCGCCGCGGAGCAGGCGTTGCGACCCGGGATGACGCTTTCGGCGAATCTGCTGCTGGAGCGCCGACGCCTCTGGGAAGTGTTCCTCGATCCGGTTCTGCGGGCGATGCGAAAATGAGCGGCGGCATCGATTGGCCCTGGTCGAGCCGGGTTCGGCCGATGCTGCAATCCGAGGCCGCGGAGTGCGGCCTGACCTGCATCGCCATGGTCGCCGCGCATCACGGCCACCGTGTCAATGTCGGCGGGCTGCGCCGTAAATTTCCCACATCGATGAAGGGTGCCACGCTGGCGCAGCTGATCGACGTCGCCGCCGAGCTGGAGCTGGCACCTCGTGCGCTCCGCCTCGACCTCGACGAATTGGGCAAGCTGCAGCTGCCGGCGATCCTGCACTGGGACCTGAACCACTTCGTCGTCCTCGAGCAGGTTGCGGGCGAACGCGCGACGATCCTCGATCCCGCGGTCGGCCGACGCACGCTCGGCCTCCCGCAGCTGAGCCGACACTTCACCGGCGTTGCGCTGGAGCTCAGCCCGACCGCAGTCTTCCGGCCGGTCGATGCGCGGGTGCGCACCCGCCTCGCCGATCTTTGGACGCGCATGTCCGGCTATGGCGGCGCCATCCTGCAGCTGATCGTCCTATCCCTGCTGCTGCAAGCGACTGCGCTTGCCCTGCCCTTCTTCCTGCAGCTGAGCGTCGACGAGGCAATAGCCCAGGGTGATGCAGGCCTGATGGGGCTGCTCGTCGTCGGGTTCGGGATCGTCTACGCGCTGAACGCCGTCATCCAGGCGCTCCGCGCCTGGGTGGTGCTGACGCTCGGCCAATCGATGTCGTTCCAGCTGATCGGCAACGTGTTCCGACACCTGGTGCGCCTGCCGATGAACTATTTCGAGAGCCGCCACGTCGGCGATCTGATGTCGCGCATAGGATCGACCCAGCCGATCCAGTCCATCCTTACCGAAGGGTTGGTCAACGCGCTGATCGACGCACTCCTCGCCGTGACCACGCTGGTCGTCATGGCCCTGATCAGCGTCAAGCTGATGCTGCTCGTGCTGCTCTTCACAGGCCTATACATCGCGTTCCGCTTCGCCATCTATCCGGCCCTGCGACGGCGCACCGAGGAGGAGATCCTCGCCCGGGCGAACGAGGAGACCTTCCTGCTCGAGAGCATCCGCGCCATGCGCGCGATCAAGCTCCACGTGCACGAGGCGCGGCGGGAGAGCGGATGGCGCAACCGTTATGCCGACGTTGTCTCGGCCCGCTACCGCAGCCAGATCTACAAGATTGCCAGCCGCCTCGTGGAGAGCATCCTCTACGCCGGCCAAATCCTGTTCGTCGTCTACGTCGCCGCGCTCGCCATCATCGCCGGCGAGATGACGGTCGGCCTGATGCTCGCCTTCCTGTCCTACCGATCGAGCTTCATGAGCAGCGCGACGTCTCTGATAGACCATGCCGAGAGATGGCGGCTGCTCCACCTTCATCTCGATCGGCTATCCGACATCGTCGCCGAACCGCGTGAGAACGTGCTGCCGGCTTCCCCGCGGACGGAGATACTCCCCGCGCCGGGGATCCGCGCCGAGGGCCTGACCTTCGCCTACGGCCCCGATGAGGCGCCTGTGCTGCGCGACATGTCGTTCCACATTCCCGCCGGCAGCTACGTCGCCATTGTCGGCGCTTCGGGTGCCGGCAAGACCACCTTGATGCGGATCATGCTCGGCCTGCTGACGCCGACCGGCGGCCGCCTGCTGGTGGACGGCAAGCCCCTGACGCCGGCGACCGTATCCAACTGGCGCGCCCGCATCGCCGCCGTGCTGCAGGACGATCAGCTGCTCACCGGCACCCTCGCCGACAACATCGCCTTCTTCGATCCGGCGCCCGACCAGCGGGCGATAGAGCAGGTCGCGAAGCTCGCGCGGATCCACGATACGATCGAGGCGATGCCGATGGGCTACCAGAGCCTGATCGGAGACATGGGCGCCGCTTTGTCGTCCGGCCAGCGTCAGCGCGTGATGCTCGCGCGGGCGCTCTACCGCGATCCCGATGCGTTGTTCCTCGACGAGGGCACCGCCAACCTCGACGAGGAGAACGAGCAGGCGATCGCCGACATGCTCGCCGGACTCTCGGCCACGCGTGTCGTGATCTCCCACCGCCCGATCCTGGTCGAGCGGGCGGAGATCGTCTTCCGACTGATCGACGGTCGGATGGCGCTGGTGGAGGATCGCCGCGTCAGGCGACCGGAAGCCCTGCGCACGGCCTGACGCGGCGTGTCAGATCAACGCGCCGCTGGAGCTGCGGGTCTTGAACTCGATCTCGATGGTCGTCTCCATCGGCCGGACGCGCAGCCTCTTCCCTAGCCGCGGGTCGAGGAAATCACGCAGTAGCGGCGGTCGCGCGGCACGGAAATAGAATGCCGGGTCCTCGCAGACATCGTCACTGGCCGCGAGGCGCAGCTCGTCCTTGCGAGTCACCGTCTGCACGACAGCGGGCGCATGCGTAACCCCGGCGGAGAGCAAGGCGAAGGCGCGATGGTAGCCGTTCTGCAACAGCAGGCGCTCCTCGCTGCGGACCACCGAGAGAAAATTGGAGCCGAAGCCGACCGGAAAGGCGAGGATCGACGCGACCGGTCCGAACGACTTCAGACCCGTTACCTGGCCAGCCTCGAGAATGGCCGCAGGGTGAAGGCGGAAGTCGGTGGACGGCGAAGTGAAGACATAACGGTCCTTGCCGCTCCTGCGAACCCGGACCGGCGCCTGGGAGCGGTCCAGCGGCAGGCAGAAGCGGAACAGGGCTTCGGCGTCGCGTGGATCGGGCAAGGTCCTCTGCAGGCCCTCGGCAAAGTCGCAGCCGATATTCGACTGGGACACGACGAGCCGGGAGAGTTCCACCATCCGGATTTCCACCGGAAGCGTGTCGAAGCTCTCGAGGAAATAGCGATCCTCGAGGACCGAACGCTGCAGTGTTGCGAGATCGGGACCGATCGGAAGGCACTCCGCCCCGTCCGCAGCGCCGGCTTCCCCCTGCTCGAGTTCATAATAGAGGTCGTTAGCCAGGCGCCATTCGTCGGCGAGGAGCCGCGGACTGATGCGATCGCCGTCGATCACCTTGTCGCGCACGAAGTTCAGATAGTCGGAGAGATGCGGCTGGCCGAGGAGCCAGACGAGCCATTCGCCGGCTTGGACCGCATCGAGTGGCGGCTCGCCGCCGCGCGCCAGCTCCGAACTGCTTTTCTTCAAGAGCCCGCTCCCGTTGGTTTCGAGCGACGCAGAGGATAAGCGGCCGGAATTGTCATTCCCTTAAGCTGCGCCACCCGCCCGGCGCGGCGCGGCCGGACGAGCGGGCGGCACGACTTGCTCAGTAGCAGCGGCCCTTGCTGCGCGAGCCCTTGCTCTTGGACCCCTTGCTCTTGGAGCCCTTGCTCTTCGAGCCCTTGCTGCGCGAGCCCTTGCAGGGGCTGGGCTTGCAGCTGCTGCGGCCCTTGCCGCCGGCTCCGTAGACGTGCCCGATTTCTGCTGTCGTAAGATCACGCATCTGACGTCTCCCGTTCGCATCTGGCGCTCTCTGTCTCATGCGCCGCTGCAGGAGCCTATGATTCGCGTCGAAGATGCCTAGGGGTCATTTTTGAGCGTACCGAAGTGGGACGTTTCGCGAGCTTCCCGTTGGGCTGGCGGAAGGACGCTGTCCGGATGGGCTCGTCCGATGAAACAAGCAGCGGAAAGGTTGATGCCGGGCCGCTCGTATCGGCGGTAATGAACGCTTTTTCCCGAGCGGGAACGCACCTCGATCGGCCACTTTCCCGTGGTTAACAAAAGCTTTTGAGGAAAAGCCGCGGATTCACTAGCCTGCAAACGCAGGAAAAGCGCCAAAAAATACTTTCCGCGGCTTCATGGTAAACGTCTGGTGAAAAAGGACTGCGGCGATCCCGAGTCGAAATCGATTAACCAGCACAGATTAGAATTGCTTAGCGGCGCATCGTCCATTTCGGACCCAATATTTCGGGGGAATGGGACTATGCGCAAACAACTCGCTACGCTCCTGCTGACGGGGGCAGCTCTGAGCAGCTTGTCGGTCGGAACGGCCGCCAACGCACAGTTGGTGTCGATCAAACTGACGCCGAAGCCGGCAGCGCCTTCGACCGCGCCGGTACTGAAGCCGCACAGCGAGATCCTCCAGCCCTTCTGGAACACGGCCGACGCATTCGGCGACGTGATCCAGCCGTTCGTTGGAACCGGAAGGGAAGACGGCGACGTCATCCAGCCCTTTGCGGGCAGCGGCGAAGCCTTCGGCGACGTCATCCAGCCGTTCACCGGCAACGTCATGGAATTCTGGGGCGACGCGTTCGGCGATGTCATCCAGCCTTTCGCCGGCACCGGCGGGGAAGACGGTGATGTCATCCAGCCGTTCATCGGCGGCGAGCCGTTCGGCGACGTGATCCAGCCGTTCGACGGGAGCGCCCAGTCTCTCTCCCATATCGGTCACTATTGGACGAATTTCGGGATCTTCTGGCGCGAGACCACGCCGTTGCTCGCCGATCCGCTCGCGGCCCCGACGCTGGAGTCGAAGCTCAACGAGATGATGTCGCAGACCGAGCTTGCCTGGGGTGCATCGATCGGCAAGGCGACCGGCAAGTCGTTCGACGAGGCTTTCGCGGCCCCGCTGTTCGCCCGCTACGGCATCGATCCGACCGATGGCGCCACGCTCCAGCGCTTGACTGCGTCCGAGCGCGCCAAGTTCGTGCTGGACTGGTACGACACGCTGATGGGCTACACGGGGATCGACCGGGTCGATCACTGGATGCCCGCCGTGCGCTGGACTCCGGCGATCACCCAGCAGCAGGGCTCCGGCGCGGACAGCATCATCGGGCTTATCGACGCCACGGCTTCGGGCGACCCGGACCTTGCCGACAACATCGCCTATTCCGGCGGCGGCTCCGCCGTGGTCGGCGGCCACGGCGTCGGCGTGGCGAGCCTGATGGTGGCGGCGCACGACGGCCAGGGCGTGATGGGAATTGCGCCGAACGCCAGCGTCGTCGCGTTCAATCCGTATGACGCGAGCAATACCACGTCGTTCGCGACGGTGAGGGACGGCATCGTCGCTCTCGGTGCGCGCGGCGCGAGCGTCATCAACATGTCGCTGGGCGTGCCGGGCTTCACGCTGCATCCGGAATGGAAGAACGTCTTCGCCGATCCGCAGGTTGCCGCCTTCTCCGATCCGGCCAGCGCCGGCACGAAGATGGTCTTCGTGATCGCCGCCGGCAACGACGGCTCGACCCAGCTGACCAACATCACCTGGGATCTGAAGAACGCGCCCGCGATGATCGTCGTGGGATCGGTCGATCCCTCCGGGAACATCTCCAGTTTCTCGAACCGGCCCGGAACCGCGTGCTTCACCAATGGCCTGCTCTGTCGCGACACGCTGATGAACAATTTCATGGTCGCGCCGGGTGAGTTGATCCTGCTTCCGGACGGCGACGGCGGTTTCATCCGTCGTAGCGGCACCTCGTTCGCAGCGCCGCTCGTCTCGGGAGCGATCACCCTGCTCCACGATCGCTGGCCGTGGCTCGCCAATTATCCGAAGGAAACGGTCGACATCATGCTGCGCTCGGCCCGCGACCTCGGCGCTCCCGGCGTCGACCCGGTCTACGGCCACGGCATGCTGGACGTCACCGCATCCCAGTCGCCGCTCGACTTCAACACGCTCCGTTTCTTCGAGATGAAGGGCGGCGTTAAAACCGAGATGCTGGCAGCCCAGGTGCGCGCGGCCGGCGTCCAGACCACCTGGGAAGCCGACGGCGTCTACTACCACCTGTACGAGCCGATCGGCGGCACCTTCCGCGACTTCGCGGTGCCGCTGTCCAGCGCACTGGTCGGCAAGGTCGGCACGCTCACGGGCGCCTCGGAATATTTCCAGCGCTTCGTAGAGCAGCGGATGAAGGACTGGATCAAGGGCGGCAGCGGCTTCACCGACGTCGCGATGCTTTCCAGCCCGGATCGCGGCGGCTGGCAGGCGGGCATTGCCTCGCTGAGCCCCGATGCGAACCTCATCCGCCAGGGCTATTCGCCCATGGCCCAGTCGTGGCTGCGCCTGACCAGCCCGGAGCAGCGCTTCGGCTTCAGCGCCGGCTTCGGCCAGGGCGGCATGGCGATGAACGGGATGAACGGGCTCGGCCTGAGCTCGGATTACGGAACCGCCGGCGGCGTCAACCCGCTGCTCGGCCTCGCTTCGGGCGGACCGTTCGCGGCCGTCGACGCGACGCTGGGCGCCGGCACCACCGTCTCGTTCGGCTGGACCAGCCAGCATCTCGACCATCGGCGTAGATGGCGCTCGGACGAGGAGCGGCTTGCCTTCGACGGGGTTGATCCGTTCAAGGCCAAGGCACTGAACGTGCGCATTGCCCACAAGGCAGCTCCCGGACTCACCGTCAGCGCCGCTTATGCCCGGGTTAACGAGGCGAACGGCCTTCTCGGCGTGCAGTCGCGCTACGAGAGCGACCTCGATCAGGGCGCGGTGAGCGACACGATCACGTTCGGGGCATCGGCTGAGATCGGCCGCCACGTCACTCTCGCTCTCTCTGCCACCGGCGGACGCACGCGTTCGGGCATGGTCGGCGAGCAGGGCCTGGCGACCAGCGGCGACGGCGTGCTCAGCACCGCGTTCGCCGCCGCGCTGAGCAAGCGTTCGATCTTCGGCGAGGCTGACGCCCTGCGCCTCTCCGTGTCGCAGCCGCTGCACGTCGAGCGCGGTTCGCTCTCCTACACCTCCGTGCAGGTGATCGATCGGGAGACCGGCAGCCTCGGCCTCGCCGAGCAGACGTTCAGCCTCTCGGGCCGCAAGCGGCCACTGAGCGGCGAGATGCTCTACGCCACCCCCCTCGCGGCGGGCGGCGAGCTCGGGCTGTTCGGGCGTGCCGAGCTCAACAGCGGTCCGCAGGACCAGGACCACTTCGTCCTCGGCGGACGGATCGGGTTCGACTTCTGAGGGAACGCCCAGCCTAACGATATGCTCTGACGCGAAATCGGTAGCGGCGAGATAGGGACGCCGCTTGCCAGGGGGATGATATGAGCAAGACCAGAAACCTGATGATCGGCCTTCTGTTGGCCAGCGTGGCGCCGGTCGGCGCGGCCGCTGCCCAGACGACCAACCCGGCGGCGCTTGCCGGCGCCAGCCGCCTGGACGCCGAAATCGCAGCCGCCAAGGCAGCGATGATGGCCAATCCCGGCGCAGCCCTGACCCATGCTCGCGCTGCGGTCCAGCTGAGCACGACCCGGCCGTCGCCGGCGGAGCGGGTCACCGCCGAGCTGACCGGCCGCTGGCTGGAGGGTGAGGCGCTGGTTCGCGTGAACAGGCCGCTGGATGCGGCCCCGGTGCTCGAGGCGGCGCTCGTCCGCGTCGCCCGGCACGCGCCCGGCACCAAGCTGCACGGCGATCTGCTGAAGGCGCGTGCCGGCGCCGCCCTGGTCACCGGACAATCGGCTTTCGCGCTCGAGAAGCTCGTCGCCGCGCACGATCTTTTTCGAAAGCTCGGCGAGGGCCGCAGCCAGGCCGTTGTGCTTCAGCAGATCGGCGGCCTTTATCAGGAGGCGCAGGATTTCGAGAAGGCGCTCGAATATTATGGCCAGTCGGCCGAGGCCTATCGTCACGATCCGGCGCTTTCGGTCGCCAACCACAACAACCGTGGTATCGCTTTGAAGGAGCTGGGACGCCTTCCCGAAGCGGAGGCTGAGTTCCGCAAGGCGCTCGCGCTTGCCCGGGACATTGGGAGCAAGAGCCTGCAGGCACGGATCCTCAGCAACATCTCGTCGGCGGAACTGGCCGCAGGCAAGGTCGACCAGGCTGACGCGACCGCCCGCGCCGGGCTCAAGCTCGCCGTCGGCGCCGACGCGGAATGGCAGCCGCAATTGTGGGGCGTCCGCGCCCAGGTCGCGCTTGCCCGCCGCGACCTTCTCTCGGCGAAGACCTATATCGAAAGGACGTTTGCCGGCGTCGATCTCGCGACCTCAACGATCGGGTTTCGCGAGTTGCACGACACCGCCAACCGTATCTATCAGGCGCTCGGCGACTATCCTGCCGCTCTCGCTCATCTGTCGGCGGCCAAGCGGCTCGAGAACGACGCGCGCGAGCTTGCCGCGACGACCGGCTCAGCGCTGCTTGCAGCCCGTTTCGACGCCGCCAACCAGCAGCTGCGCATCGCCAAGCTGAAGGCGCAGCAGCTTGAGCGTGACAAGGAGATCGCGCGGTCTCAGGCTCGTTTCGAGCGCACCCTCCTGTTCGGCGGGCTCGCGATCGGCGCTCTGCTCGTCATCTTCGGCGCCATGGCGACCGCGTTCGTGGCAATCCGGCGTAGCCGCAACAAGGTCAAGGCTGCGAACGTACAGCTCACCTACGCTGCCCGCCACGATGCGCTGACCGGCCTCGTCAACCGCTCCTACATCCGCGAGCTGCTGCGCGAGCGGCTCGATCAGCGGAACGCCCCGGCGGCGCTGATGCTGATCGATCTCGACCGGTTCAAGGAAGTCAACGACACCCTCGGGCACTGGGCGGGCGACGAAGTGCTGCGCGTCATCGGCCAGCGGCTGCGCGAGGCACTGCCCGACGGCTCGCACGCCGCCCGCCTCGGCGGCGACGAGTTCGGCGCGGTGGTACCGGTCGGCGACGTCGATGTGCTTTCGATCCTCTCCGAGAAGCTGATTGGCCTGCTGAGCGCCCCCATTGCGTTGGGCGGAACGCAGGTCCGGGTCGGCGCATCGGTTGGAATCGCCGTCGGCGGCCTGCATGGCGCCAACGTGGAGGAGCTGACGCGCAACGGCGATCTCGCCCTCTACCATTCGAAATCGACCGGCCGTGGCCGCCACAGCGTCTATCAGGCCTGGATGACGGCCGAGGCGAATGCCCGCCGGGAGCTCGAGGCCGACCTCAAGCACGCGCTTGCCGAAGACCAGTTCTCGCTCGTCTATCAGCCGATCGTCTCGGCCGAGGACGGCGCCCTGGTCGCCTTCGAGGCCCTGCTGCGCTGGGAGCACCCGACCCGCGGCAACATCCCGCCGTCGGAGTTCATCATGATCGCCGAGGAGGCGGGAATCATTCGCCAGATCGGCGAGTGGGTCATCCGTTCGGCCTGTAGCGAAGCGATGAAGTGGGACCCGAGCGTCAAGGTCGCAATCAATCTCTCCGCTGTCCAGGTCGAGGCCGAGGGGCTGGTCGGCACCGTCCTCCATGCTCTGGCCGCCACCGGCCTGGCTGCCGAGCGGCTGGAATTCGAGGTTACCGAGACCGTCTTCCTGCGCCAGGGCGCACGGACCAAGGCAACCCTCGACCAGCTGCGCGCCCTCGGCGTCAGCCTCGCCCTCGATGACTTCGGCACCGGCTACTCGTCGCTCGGCTATCTGCAGCGCACCGAGTTCAACAAGATCAAGATCGACCGTTCGTTCGTCCAGTCGGCTGCCTCGGGATGCCAGGAGAGCCTGGCGATCATCCAGGCGATCGTCGCCCTCGCTCGCAGCCTCGGCATGAAGACCACCGCCGAAGGTGTGGAAACCGAGGCGGAAAAGGCTCTGGTCAGCAAGCTCGGCTGCACGCAGCTGCAGGGCTATCTGATCGGTATGCCCGAGGCGGATTCGAGCGAGGTCTGCGACCGCCTCGTCGCCTGAGCCTTCGATCGGGCAAGGCCCGAATCGCCTTCATCGAGGGACGCGGTCTTCCGCGCCGGAACATTCCGGCGCGGAAGATCCGCGTTTGGATGGGAGGGATCAACGCCGCCGGCTGCTATGGCCGGGATCCTTCGAGCGGTGCCAGCGAGCGGCCGGAGAGCCGTCCCGGCCTTGCTGTCGCCAAAGCTGCGCTGAACTCAACCCCTTGAAGGGGGAGTGGTGCCCAGGAGAGGACTCGAACCTCCACGCCCTTGCGAGCGCCAGCACCTGAAGCTGGTGCGTCTACCAATTCCGCCACCTGGGCACGGGGTAGTGGCGGGGCAACTAGGGGGCCTCCGCGCGCTTGTCAACGTGCCGGCGAGCGGGCAATGGGGCGCCTGACTTCTTCTCCTGAGGTAAGGGACTTTTTCGATGGACCGCGTGGTCACTGTGTTCGGAGGCGGCGGTTTTCTCGGCCGCTACGTCGCCCAGCCATTGTTCAGGACCGGCGCGCGGGTGCGGATCGCACAGCGCGATCCTCGCAGCGCCTTCTTCCTGAAGCCGCTCGGCACCGTTGGACAGAGCCAGTTCGTCGCCTGCGACATCCGCGATGCGGCGCGGGTTCGTGCCGCGATCGAGGGCAGCGACGCCGTGATCAACCTCGTCGGCACGCTGAACGGCGATTTCGACGGCATCCACGTGACCGGCGCGCGCAACATCGCCGAGGCCGCCGCGGCCGCCGGCGCCGAGACGCTGGTCCACGTCTCCGCCATCGGCGGCGATACGAGGTCCGAATCCACTTATTACCGTACCAAGGCTGAAGGCGAGCAAGCGGTGCGCGACGCCTTTCCGGCGGCGACGATCCTTCGCCCAGCCGTCCTGTTCGGGCGCGAGGACAATTTCGTGAATCGGTTTGCCGGCCTCGCCCGATTGGCCCCTGTCCTGCCGGTGATCCGCGGTGCAACGCGCATGCAGCCGGTTTATGCGGCCGACGTAGGTCGTGCGGTCGCGGCCGCGGCGAACGTGCCGGGTGAGCATTCGGGCAAGACCTACGAGCTCGGCGGTCCGCAGGTGATGACCATGCGCGAGCTGATGGAGCTGGTCTGCAAGGCCACCGGCCACAACAGGAGCCTCGTCGAGATACCTGATGCGGCCGCAGCGGCGGCCGCACGGCTCACCGGGTGGCTTCCTGGTGCGCCGCTCACCTGGGAACAGTGGCTGATGCTGCAGAAGGACATCGTCGCCGAGGGTGGCGCTGGGCTCGAGGCCTTCGGTATCTCGGGAACGCCGCTGGCGGCGGTTTCCGAAGGCTGGCTTACCGCCTACCGCCGTCACGGCCGCTTCGCCGCCAAATCTCCTTACTGATCGCTGCGGCGCGATTCTGCCGCACCGCCCTTTCTCCACGCCGGCGAGAGCCGTTCACCGATAGCGGGTAATCATGGACGCATCCCTTCTGACCATCATCCTGCTCGGCATCGTCGAAGGCGTGACCGAATTCATTCCCGTCTCTTCGACGGGCCATCTGGTGCTCGCCGCCGAATTGCTCGGCTTCGAGAGCGAGGCCCAGGGCACGTTCGAGATCGTCATCCAGCTCGGCGCCATCCTCGCCGTGCTGGTTCTCTACTGGAGGCGATTCTTCGACGTTGCCATGGGGCTGTTCCGGCTCGATCCGGGCGCCCTCGCCTTCACGCGCAACATCCTGCTCGGCTTTCTGCCCTCGGCGGTCATCGGATTGATCGTCTACGACGGGGTAAAGGCGCTGCTCGACAGCCCCATGACGGTTGCCGTGGCGCTGGTTCTCGGCGGTATCGCCATCCTCGTCCTCGAGCGGCTGCTGAAGAACCCGCGGATCGACAGCGTCGAAGCCATGAGCTGGCGCGTCGCGCTTGGCATCGGCTTCATCCAGTGCCTCTCGATGATACCGGGCGTAAGCCGGTCGGGCGCGACGATCCTCGGCGCCCTTTCACTCGGCGTGGAGCGCAAGACGGCAGCGGAGTTCAGCTTCTTCCTCGCAGTCCCGACGATGCTCGCAGCTTCGGGCTATGACCTCTACAAGACCGGTGCGACGCTCGACAGCGGCGCCTGGGGAACGATCGCGCTCGGCTTCGTCGTCTCGTTCGTGGTCGCGCTGGTCGTCATCCGCTGGTTCATCAACATCGTGACCCGCTATGGCTTCGCGCCGTTCGCCTGGTATCGCATCGTTGCCGGCACGCTCGCGGCCGGGTGGCTGCTCGCCCGCTAGCGTCACCGCCTGGCTCGGCAGCGGCGCTGCCGGTCCTCATTCAGGCGCGGCTCATCGTTCTTCGGGCAGGACGAGCAACCGATTCGCACGAGGACGCGTTTTCCCCGTGCCGCCAAGGACTTGAGGAGGCCTGTCCGATGCGTAAACTGGTACTCGCCGCGAGCGCGCTCGCCTTCGCCGCTCCCCTCGCCGCTCAAACCTATCCGGATCCGCGTGACGAAGAGATCGTCCGCAGCCTGCCGGCGCCCGGCGAAGTCGAAGAACTGGGCGATCGGGTCGGCGCGGTCGCGGAAGCGATCCTCGACACGCCTGTTGGGCCGCTCCGTGAAGCCGTGGAAGGACGCCGGCTTGATCGGCGCGAGCGCGAAGAAACGCTCGGCGACGTGGCCAGTCGCGACGATCCCTATGCGCGCGAACGTGTCCGCGATGAGGTTGCGGCCGCCACGGCGGGTCTCGGTGCCGCCGTCGAGCAATTCGCCGTCGTCGCGCCCGTGCTGCGTCGTTCGATCGAGGACGCTGCGCGCCGAATGGAGGACGCGATCGAGCACCGCCGCGGCCGCCGCTACGACGATCGGTACGATCCGCGCGACTGAGCCTTTCGCGGGCCGCTGAATCCCGCTGATCGGCCGGATCGCACACGAGCTCCGAAAAGAGCGGAGCGGTCTCCCCGCCCGCTAGTCTTCCCGTGCGGCCGTCGCTAAGACGGCCGCCATGTGGCAGCTCTACCAATTTCCGCTTTGCCCGTTTTCGCGCAAGGTGCGGCTGATGCTCGGCGAAAAGGGCATTGCCCATGAGCTCGTGCGCGAAAATCCATGGGCCAATCGTGACGAGTTCCTCGACCTCAACCCGGCCGGGCAGACCCCGGTCCTGGTCGAGGAATCAAAAGGTCTCGTGCTGATCGATTCGAACGCGATCTGCGAATATTTCGAGGAGACGGTCGATCGGGCGCCCATGCTGGCGGGCGGCGCGGCGGCGCGCGCCGAGGTCCGCAGGCTGGTCGCCTGGTTCGACGAGCGGCTGTATGGCGACGTCGTCAAGCCGATGATGGACGAGCGGATGAAGAAGCGTCTCGTCAGTCGCGATGCGCCCGACACGCGCATCCTTCGCGAGGCGATGAAGACCGCCAACGCTCACCTCGACTATATCGATTACCTGCTCGACCATCGCCGCTGGCTCGGCGGGCCCGTGCTGAGCCTGGCCGATCTCACCGCAGCAGCGCATCTCTCCGTTGCCGATTATCTCGGCGGGATCGACTGGCGCGGCCACAAGCAGACGACCGACTGGTATTCAGTAATGAAATCCCGCCCCAGCTTCCGCACCCTGCTCGGCGAGCGGATGGAAGTGATCGTTCCGCCGACGCATTACGACAAGGTCGACTTCTTCTGATTGTCTGGGACGCAGCCCCGCCGCCGCGATTACCGACGGCGCAGCACCCTATCGGGCGCGCCTGGCGGTCACGAAATAATCGAGCGACTTGTTCTCGGAGATGTGGAATCCCCGTGCCGGTCCCCATGCCAGGCCGGAGCAGTCGACCGGCTCCAGGCCTGCATCGCGGACGAGCGCGAGCAACTCGTCCGGCGTCAGGAACTTGTTCCAGTCGTGCGTGCCGCGGGGAATCTGCCCCGTCCCTTCGGCGACGGTGATCAGCGCCAGCCGCGAAAGCCCCGTGCGGTTCGGCGTCGAGAGGATCAGGAGCCCCTCCGGGGCGAGCGCATCGGCCAGCCCCTGCAGATACGCCCGCACGTCGGCGACATGCTCGACAACTTCGAGGGACGTAATCAGGTCGTACGGCCCGGTGAGCGCCTCGACACTGCCGACCCGGTAATCGATCGTCAGTCCTTGACCGAGGGCGTGGTCGCGCGCGGCTGCGATGTTCTCGGGCGCCGGGTCTACCCCGGTGACCTCGGCACCAAGCCGGGCAAGCGGCTCCGCCAGCAGCCCGGCGCCGCAGCCGACGTCCGCAGCCTTGCGGCCGCTGAGAGGCCGCAGGTCGCATTCGTCAAGGCTCCAGTCCTGGTCCAGGCGGTCGCGAATATAGGCGAGCCGCACCGGATTGAGCTGATGAAGCATCGCCGAAGAGCCCTTGGGATCCCACCAATCGGCGGCCATCCGTCCGAAATGCGCCGCTTCGCGCGGGTCGATCGTGGTGGTGCCGGTGGGATCGCTTGCCATGCTCATGCCTGCTCCCTATCAGGACGCCGCCCGCTTTCCCAAGGCCAAACGGGCCCAGGCTGAAATCCGAGAGGCGCAGCCTCGTTCCCCTCCTCGCAGGCGAAGGCTCGATGGATCATTTTTCCCACCGCGACGGCGTCCTTCATTGCGAGGATCTGCCTCTGCCCGAGATCGCGGAGCGCGTCGGCACGCCCGTCTACGTCTATTCGAGCGCCACGATGGTGCGCCACGCTGAGGTGCTGAAGGACGCACTGGCGCCGCTCGGCAATCCGCTGATCGCTTATGCGGTAAAGGCCAATCCGAATGCGGCGGTTCTCGCCACACTCGCCGCGCAGGGTCTGGGAGCGGACGTCGTCTCGGGCGGCGAGTACCGCCGTGCGGTGGCGGCCGGAGTCTTGCCGGAGAAGATCGTATTCTCGGGCGTCGGGAAGACTGCGGAAGAGATGGCGCTGGCGCTCGAGGGTGGCCTGTTCCAGTTCAACCTGGAATCGGTCGAGGAAGCGGAAATGCTGTCCGAGGTTGCATCCCGCCTCGGCCGCACCGCGCCGATCGGCTTCCGCGTCAATCCCGACGTGGCCGCCGGCACGCATGCGAAGATCTCGACCGGATCCGCCGAGAACAAGTTCGGCGTGCCGGCAGGCGACGTGATGGCCGCTTACGCCCGCGCGGCCGAGCTTCCCGGCCTTCGTGTACAGGGCGTTGCCGTGCACATCGGCAGCCAGCTCACCAGCCTCGCGCCCCTGGAGAGCGCGTTCCGCAAGGTCGGTGCCCTGATCGGCGAGCTTCGCGCCGCCGGCCACGTGATCGAAGTGGCGGATCTCGGCGGTGGTCTTGGCATCACCTACGATCCCGCCCTGCCGCCGCCTCCCTCTCCCGAGGACTATGGCGACATGGTCTGCCGCGTCGCCAAGCACTGGGGAGTGCGCCTTGTGTTCGAACCGGGCCGGCTGATCGTCGGCAATGCCGGCGTGCTCCTGGCGCGCGTGATCCGCGTCAAGCCGGGCGTGGCGCACCCGTTCGTCGTCCTGGACGCGGCGATGAACGATCTGATGCGTCCCACCCTCTACGACGCCTGGCATGCAATCGAGGCGGTGGCGCCGCACGGCGGCCGCAGCACATTGAACGTGGTCGGGCCGGTGTGCGAGACCGGCGACACCTTCGCGACCGGCCGGGAAATGGACACTGTTCAAGCCGGAGACCTCGTCATCTTCCGCACCGCCGGTGCCTATGCCGCGGCGATGTCCAGCACCTACAATTCACGACCCCTGACGCCGGAGGTTCTCGTTCGTGGATCCGAAATGGCGGTGGTGCGCGAACGGATCGACATCGACCGGTTGATCGCCGCAGACAGAATCCCCAGCTGGCTCGCAGGCAGCGAGCGCAGCGCGTGAGCTCGCCTCCTTGCATGTGCGGCGGCAGCCGCTAAGAGCCGGCCCGATGGCGCGCATCGTGATGAAATTCGGCGGCACCTCGATGGCGGGCATCGAGCGCATCCGTCATGTCGCCAGCCTTGTGAAACGCGAAGTCGAGGCGGGCAACGAGCTCGCGGTCGTCGTCTCGGCGATGGCGGGCGAGACTGACCGCCTGGTCCAGCTCTGCCGCGAGGCCGCCTCGCTCTACGATCCGCGCGAATATGACGTCGTTGTCGCCTCCGGAGAGCAGGTGACGAGTGGACTCCTCGCGATCACTCTCCAGGGCATGGGACTGAACGCCCGCTCCTACATGGGCTGGCAGCTGCCGATCCTCACCAGCGGCCATACCGCCGGTTTGATCGAGGGCATCGACGCCGCCGTGCTCGACCGGGTCTTCTCGGAAGGCGGAATCGCGGTGATCCCGGGCTTCCAGGGCGTCACCGAGGCCGGTGACGTCTCGACCTTGGGGCGCGGTGGTTCGGACACCTCGGCGGTCGCGCTCGCCGCCGCCATGAAGGCCGACCGCTGCGACATCTATACCGATGTCGACGGTGTCTACACGACCGATCCGCGCATCGTGCCGCGCGCGCGCAAGCTGCCGGTTATCACCTACGAAGAGATGCTGGAGCTCGCGTCGGTCGGCGCCAAGGTGCTGCAGACCCGCTCGGTCGGTTTGGCGATGCGGGAGAACATGCCGTTGCGTGTCCTGTCCTCGTTCGACGATCGGCCCGGCACGATGGTGGTCGCCGACGAGGCTCTCGAGGAATACAATATGGAACGCCAACTGATCACCGGCATCGCCTACGACAAGAACGAGGCGATGGTCACGCTCACCGGCCTGCCCGACAAGCCCGGTACCGTCGCCGGCATCTTCGGGCCGCTCGCTGAGGCGAGCATCAACGTCGACATGATCGTGCAGAGCGTGCCTCAGCCCGGCTCGAAGAGCGATCTCACCTTCACCGTGCCGGCGGCCTCGCTGCCGCAGACCCGTGCGGTGCTGGAGCAGGTTCGCGAGAAGATCGGGTTCGACAATTTCGTCACCGACACCAATGTCGTGAAGGTGAGCGCGGTCGGCGTCGGCATGCGGTCGAATGCGGGCGTCGCCGCCCAGATGTTCGAGGCGCTGGCGCAGAGGAACATCAACATCCTCGCCATCACGACATCGGAGATCAAGGTGTCGGTCCTCATTGCGGAGGAATATACCGAATTGGCCGTGCGCGTCCTTCACAGCACCTACGGCCTCGATCAGGAGGCGGAAGCGTGAACCAGGCAGTCGATCTGTCCACAGCCGCCGACATCGGCCACGACCGCCTGCGCCGGCTGATGAAACGCGGCACCGACTTCCTCGGCTGCGAGGTTGCGGTGCTCGGCGGCGCGATGAGCTGGATTTCCGAGCGCAATCTCGTCTCCGCTCTGTCCAATGCGGGCGCCTTCGGGGTGATCGCCTGCGGAGCGATGACGCCCGCACTTCTCGACACCGAGATCGCCGAGACGAAGAAGCGAACCGACCGGCCCTTCGGCGTCAACCTCATCACCATGCACCCGCAGCTCTCGGAGCTGATCGACGTATGCGCGAAGCATGGAGTGAGCCATGTTGTGCTTGCCGGCGGGCTGCCGCCGCCCGGCTCGATCGAGCGGATCAAGGGCAATGGCGCGAAGCTGATCTGCTTCGCACCCGCCCTTGCGCTCGCGAAGAAGCTCGTCCGGTCCGGCGTCGATGCGCTCGTCATCGAGGGCATGGAGGCGGGCGGTCACATCGGCCCGGTCTCCACGTCGGTGCTTGCCCAGGAGATCCTGCCGCCGCTGGCTGCCGAGGTGCCGATCTTCGTCGCCGGCGGTATCGGCCATGGCGGGCTGATCGCGGGCTATCTCGAAATGGGCGCGGTCGGTGTCCAGCTCGGCACCCGCTTCGTCTGCGCGCACGAGTGCATCGCGCATCCGAATTTCAAGAAGGCGTTCATCCGCGCTTCGGCCCGCGATGCGGTGACTAGCGTCCAGATCGATCCGCGCCTGCCGGTGATTCCCGTCCGCGCCCTGAAGAACCGCGAGATGGAGAGCTTCGCCGCCAAGCAGCGCGAAGTTGCCGATCTCCTCGATAAAGGCGGGGTCGAGATGGCCGAGGCGCAGCTCCAGATCGAGCATTATTGGGCGGGCGCGCTCCGCCGCGCTGTGATCGACGGCGACGTCGAGAGCGGATCGGTAATGGCGGGCCAGTCGGTCGGGATGGTCCGGGAAGAAGCGCCGGCCGCGGAGATCCTCCGGCAGCTCGTCGATCAGGCAGCGCACGCTCTGGAGCGGCGTTCCGTCTGACGGCCCGGAACGAGCTCCGAAAGGGTCATATCTTCACCCTATCGGCCTTGGCTTCCGGCGACGCATTCTGTTAGCGCTGCTGCGACATGCCCGCTTCCGCCGCTTCCGCCCGCGAGATCCTGACCGGACTTCACGATGTCATGGCCTCGCGCTCCGGCGCGCAGGCGAAGCTCAACAAGGTCGTGAAGATCATCGCCGAGGCGATGGCGAGCGAGGTCTGCTCGATCTACCTGCTGCGCGACGGCGTGCTCGAGCTGTTCGCGACGGTCGGCCTCAACCAGAGCGCCGTACATGTCACCAAGCTCGGCCTGGGCGAGGGTCTGGTCGGCACGATCGCCAAGCAGGTCTCCGTCCTCAACCTGGCGGAAGCCGCCAGCCATCCAGAATTCGCCTATCGGCCCGAGACCGGGGAGGAACTGTTTCACAGCTTCGCCGGCGTGCCGATCGTCCGGCGCGAGCGCGCCATCGGCGTGCTCTGCGTTCAGCATGCGGATCCGCGCGCCTATGACGAGCTGGAAATCGAGGCGCTGCAGACCGTGGCGATGGTTCTCTCGGAACTGATCGCTAACGCGGGCCTTGCCGATCGCGCCTCCTCGGCCTCGGCAAACGCACGCGATCAGGGCTCGGTTCGACTCTCCGGGCTGCGGCTCGTCACCGGGATGGCCGTGGGCGTCGCCGTCTTCCACCAGCCGCGCGTCACGATCGAGCATACCGTTGCCGAGGACATCGAAGCGGAGCGCCACCGCGTCTATTCCGCGTTTCGCAAGATGCGCGAGCAGATCGACAGCATGACCAGCCTCGCCGAGTTCGGCACCGCGGGCGAGCATCACGACATCCTCGAGACGTACAAGATGTTCGCCTATGACGAGGGATGGTCGCGCCGGATCAACGAGGCGATCGACAGCGGCCTGACCGCGGAAGCGGCGATCGAGCGCGTCCGCCAACGCATGCAGACGCGGATGCGGGACATCGACGATCCTCTGCTTCAGGAGCGGATGCACGATCTCGATGACCTTTCGAACCGGCTGCTGCGCATCGTCTCCGGCCAGCTCGGCACGGCCGCGCAGATGGGGCTGCGCGGCGACGCGATCCTGGTCGCACGCAACCTCGGCCCCGCCGAGCTGCTGGAATACGATCGCCGCCGGTTGAAGGGCGTCATTCTCGAGGAAGGCTCGCTCACCGCCCATGTGACGATCGTCGCCCGGGCCATGGGCATTCCGATGCTCGGCCGCCTTCGCAATGTCCGCCAGGCGGTCTACGAGGGCGATCACATCCTCCTCGACGGGACTGAGGGCGCCGCGTTCGTGCGGCCGTCCGGCCCGGTCGAGGAAGCTTTCAAGGCCAAGCTTGCGGCGACCCAGAAGAAGCGCGCCGAGTTCGCCGCATTGCGCGACGTGCCGCCGGTGACCCGGGACGGCACCCGCGTCACGCTGATGGTCAATGCCGGGCTGCGCGACGACGCCGAAGCGATCCACATGGTGGGCGCCGACGGGATCGGCCTGTTCCGCACGGAATTTCAGTTCCTCGTCTCCGCCGCATTGCCGCGCCGCGAGAGCCAGCAGCGTCTGTATCGCTCGGTGTTGGAGGCCGCCGGGGACAAGCCCGTGATCTTTCGGACGCTCGACGTCGGCGGGGACAAGGCCCTTCCCTATCTCCAGACCGGTGACGGGGACGAACAGGAGGAAAACCCCGCGATGGGCTGGCGCGCGCTGCGCCTCGCCCTCGACCGCGACGGCCTGCTGAAGGCGCAGGCGCGAGCGCTGCTCGAAGCCGCCGCGGGCCGCGACCTCAACATCATGTTCCCGATGGTTTCGGAGCCATGGGAATTTGACGCCGCGCGCGACATCGTCGAGCAGCAGCGCAGCTGGCTGGCCGAGCGCCGGAAGCTGCTGCCGGCGAAGATCTCCTACGGGGCGATGCTGGAAGTCCCGGCGCTCGCCGAGACATTGGACATCCTTCTGCCGAAGATCGACTTTCTGTCTATCGGCACCAACGATCTCACCCAGTTCCTGTTCGCCGCCGATCGGGCCCATCCGAAACTCGCAGAACGCTACGACTGGCTGTCTCCTGCGATCCTGCGCTTCCTTCGCCGCATCGTGCGGGAGGCTTCCGCCGCCGGCGTCCCGGTCGGCGTGTGCGGTGAAATGGGGGGCCGGACTCTCGAGGCGATGGCGTTGATGGGGATCGGAGTGGAGCGCTTCTCTATCACGCCGGTCGCAGTCGGGCCGATCAAGGCGATGATCCGCTCCGTCGATCGCGGCGCGCTGATCCAAGCGTTGGAACAAATCCTCGCCCAGCCGCCTTCGGACATCCGTGGGGCGCTCAGCCGCTGGGCGGAGGAGAACGATGTCTTCGTCGGCTGAACGACTTGGGCGGTCGGCGTTGACATCAAACCTCCGCTCGGCTGTCATTGGCCGCGCCGGATGACTTGTAGCGAGGAGTAATGGCATTGGTGGCGGATACGCTCGAGGGAAAGACTCACGGCCGGACCGTCGGCGATCGCCTCCGCGTCGCACGCGAGGGCAAGGGCCTGACCCTGCAGGAGCTGGCGCTCCAGACGCGCATTCCGATCCGCCATCTCGAGCATATCGAACGAGGCGAGTGGGATTCGCTCCCGGCGGCGACCTATAGCGTCGGTTTCGCCCGCTCCTACGCCCAGGCCGTTGGACTTGACCCTTCTGACGTCGGCGGCGAGGTCCGTCAGCAGCTCGGCATGTCTCGGTCGGCGACCGGCCCGGTCACCGCTCAGTACGAGCCGGCCGATCCCGCCCGGGTGCCGCCTCGCTCGATCGCGCTGATCGCTGCCGGAATTGCGGTCGTGCTGATCATCGCCTTCATCATCTGGCGGAGCAACGCAGTGGACGATCCGACGCCGGAGCCTCAGATCTTGGAGGCACCCGCGCCCGCTCCGAAGGCGGCGGCTCCGCGCGCCCAGCAGCCTCAGGCGCCGATCGCGGCCAATGGCCCCGTTGTGCTCACCGCGACCGAGGACGTGTGGATGCGCATCGACAATGCGAATGGCGGTCCCGCGCTCTACCAGGGCACTCTCAAGGCGGGCGAGCGATACGAGGTTCCGGCGGCTGCGCCGGCACCGCAGATCCGTACCGGCCGTCCGCAATCCCTGCGGGTGACGGTCGGCCAGACGATCATACCGCCGCTTGGTGATCCCGATCGGACGATCTCCAGGGTCAGCCTCCGCGCCGCGGATCTCATCGCGCGCGCGCAGGGAAGCGCGCCGGCCGGTGGTGCCATGGCTCCGGCCGCCGGGCCGGTGGCGGCGGCGCCGGGACAGGTGCCGGCACGCTAGCCCGCGCTGCGCTTAATGCTGGCGACATCCTCGCCTGCTTAGTAAAAGCGGGAAGAGTGGAGTAGCGGGGAAAGATCATGCGTTTTCATCTTCTTGGGCTGGTCCTGCTGGCCTCCGTCGCCATGCCGGCCGGCGCGCAGCAGGCCGATCGCCTCGATCGTCGCGTCGATCGTCTCGAGCAGGAGATGCGCGCGGTACAGCGCAAGGTCTTCCCTGGCGCGAACGTTCCGATCGTCGGCGCCGAGATCCAGGAGACGAGGCCGACCATCGAGCAGCAGGGCGTCCCCGCGGGCAACGCGGTCGCTGACCTCACCGCGCGCGTCGATGCGGTGGAAGCACAGCTGAGGGCGCTGACCGGCCAGATCGAGCAGAACGGCAACCGGCTGCGGCAGCTCGAGTCGGCCTTCGCTACCCTTCGCGACAGCACGGGCACGCGGCTCGATGCCCTTGAGAAGCCCGCCGGCGCTGCGTCCTCCGCGCCGGCCGACGATGGAGCGGTGGAACCGCAGACGAGCAGCCGCGACGACAGCCCGGCGGCACAACCAGCCGCAGTTGCGGCGGCCAGCGATGCCGAGGCCGCCTACAATGCCGGCTATCGCCTGTGGGAACAGAAAAAATACGCCGAGGCGCAGCAGGCGCTCGAGGCCGTGTCGAAGAAATGGCCGAAGCATCGCTACGCGAGCTGGGCGGCGAACCTGGCCGGGCGGGCCTATCTGGACGACGGCAAGCCCGCGGCCGCGGCCAAGGTTCTCCTTGCCAACTACCAGGGCAATCCCAAAGGCGAGCGGGCCGCAGACAGCCTGTTCTTCCTTGGCCAGGCGCTGGTTGCACTCGGCAAGCCGACTCACGCGTGCAAGGCCTATGACGAGCTTCGCGAGGTCTATGGCGACTCGATCCGCGACTATCTGAAGCAGCGCCTGCCCCGCGCCCGCGCCGACGCCAAGTGCGCCTGATCGCCGTCGAGGCGCCAGAGGAGCATCGCTTCCGGCCGCGCCTCACGACCTGTTGACGGACGACGTTTTCGTCGCGCGTCCTGCTGCCTTCCTCGATCCCGGTTTGCCGCTCGGCGCCGATTCCCTTATTCTGCGCGGGAGGGGACCAACGGGGAAATTGCTATGAAGACGACGCGTTACCTGCTGCTCGCGGCCTGCACGGCGGCGGGCGCCCTGAGCTTCGGCACGGCGCACGGACAGCAGAAGGCCGGGACGACAGCGACCTACTGGATGAGCGCGGAAACCGCCTCTGGAATGGGCGCGATGAGCGCCGGCGGGACCAGGGGAATGGCGGCCGCCATGATGGGCGGCCGCGGACCGGGCTATGCCCACAATCTCACCCTTCAGCTCGGCACCGGTCAGCGTCCGCAGGGTGAGCCTAGCGCCGAACATCTCCCGCCGGCGGGCTTGAAGGCCGGCGCGAGCCTGCCCCTGGTGACGCCCCGCAGCCAGCCGGCGACCGGTTCGGTTCAGCCCTGGCAGAACATGGGCAAGCCCAAGGGCCGAATGCTGATCTATTGGGGCTGCGGCGAGCGCGCGCGGCCCGGCCAGCCTTTGATCGTCGATTTCGCCGCCATGGCGGCGGGCAAGGTTCCGCCGGCCTTCGCCAACACCGTGTTCAAGATGATGAACCCGCCGTCGGCATCGAGCAGCACGACCTATGGCGAGTGGCCGAACGACCGCTCCAGGACTCACGTGCCCGCCGGCGGCTCGCTGGTCGGTGCGCACGTCGTGAAAGGCAATTACACGCCGCAAATCGACTTCAGCCTTGCTCCGGGCCAGGATTTTCTGGCGCCGGTGCGCCTGACCAGCAACGCACCGGGAGCGTCGGGATCAGTGCCGCTCAGCTGGGCGGCCGTGCCGGGATCGCAGGCTTGGCTCGCCGCGACCATGGGCTCCGGCCAGAATAGCGATTTCGTGATGTGGAGCTCCAGCGAGACTCAGGCCATGGCGATGGCCAGCGACTATCTCGCTCCGGAGGAAATCCGACGCCTTACCGCAGCGAAGGTGCTGATGCCGGCGACCGCGACGAGCTGCACGGTTCCCGTCGAGGTCGCAAGGGCGGCGCCGCAGTCGATGCTGATGCTCACCGCGTTCGGGGGCGAGGCCAATTTCAGCCATCCGGCCCGTCCGGCGCGGGCGCCGGCCTCCTGGCGTCCCGACTGGACGGTCAAGCTTCGCACCAAGTCCACGCACAGCGGGCTGCTGGGCATGAGCATGGACGAGATGATGGGCCGCGACGGCGGCGAGCGGGAAGAGAACGCGGCGCCCGCGCGGCCGGAAAATACGAAATCGCGCCTCAAGCGCGGATTGGGCAAGATCCTCGGCAACTGAGGACGAGACCGGCAGCGGGAACGGTCACCGCGCGCGCTGCCGGGTTTTGCCCGCGCGCGCGGGAGGTTCGGCAAGGTGCATGGCAGGCGTGCGGCGCGAGACCATATCCGATGGACGTCGACGCTCCGCCGGCAGATGATCTCGCCGGCGCAGAAATGCGTGCGCCACCGATGCGCGCTTCTTCGTCCTACGCCCTTCTTCTAGAGAGGCGTGATGCCGCCTGCCCCGCCCGGTCCTGAGCTCGTCCAACGCTTTCGACGCGATCTTGCCGTGGTTGCGTCGGGACAGGGCCGTATCGGCATCGCCCTCTCCGGCGGACCCGACAGTCTGGCGCTTCTCCTGCTCGCGGTGGCCGCGTTTCCGGGAGACGTGGCGGCCGCGACGGTGGACCATCGGCTTCGCCCGGAGAGCGCCGCCGAAGCGGCCGCCGCCGCTGCCGCCTGCCACCGGCTGGGCGTCCCCCACCAGATTCTGGCCGTCACATTGCCGCGCGGAGGCAGTGTCCAGGCTCGAGCGCGTGCGGCACGCTATGCGGCGCTCACCAGCTGGGCCACGGCGGAAGGCATCGCAATGCTCCTCACAGGCCACCATGCAGACGATCAGGCGGAGACGCTGATGATGCGGCTGCTCCGCGGATCGGGCGTGGCCGGGCTCGCCGGGATCCGGCCGCACATCGCACTTTCCGAGTCTCTGATGCTCTGCCGGCCGCTGCTCGGCTGGCGCCGCGCCGAGCTTGCCGCGATCGTCGCCGCGGCCGGCCTGCAGCCGGTCGCCGATCCCAGCAACAGCGACGAGCGCTTCGATCGGGCACGGATGCGGCGCCAGCTGGCCGATACGGCGTGGATCGATCCCGTCGCGCTCGCCCGAAGCGCCGCTGCCCTGGCCGAAGCCGACGACGCGCTCGAGATATTGGCGCACGATCTCGCCGCCGAGCGCCTCGCCACCGGCGATGGCTGGGCGCAGCTTCGTCCCGACGGCGTCCCGCCTGCCCTGCTCCGCCGGCTGGTGGCGCGCGGCCTGCGCCATGTCGCGCCGGACGCCGCCCCGCGCGGCGATCAGCTGGGCAGTCTGATCGAGCAGCTGCGCACGGGCGCTACGGTCACTCTCGCCGGGGTGCTGTGCAGCGGCGGCGAGAGCTGGCGCTTCCAGCCGGAGCCGCCGCGTCGGGGCTGAGCCTCGTCCCGCTCAGAGTCGGTCGGTGAGACGGCAGATCTCCTCACGCAGGCGGCTGCCCTGAATGGCTCCGGTCGGCTCGAAGGCCAGATGCCGGCGGGTGTCGACGGTGTAGCGCGGCCACGCCGGCAGGCCCGTCCCGTTGGGATCCCCGGCGACGACGAACCGGGTCCAATAGTCGGACAGCGACAGCGTCCCGGCGAACCGCAGGTCGCCGAACACGTAGCCGAGTTCCGCCGCGTGGCTTGTCCGATCGCCTTCGGGGGAGAGATCGAAATCGTACCGCCATGTCGGCGCGCCTTTGCGCGCCATGATCATCGCCATCTCTTCCGCAGGGCAGCGGAAGGTCACGTCGGTGGCGATCTGCTGGTCCAATGTGCCGAGCCGCGGATCCGCCGCGGGCTCCGGCTGGTCCAGCCGGTAAAAGGCGCGTGCCTCGGCCTCGCGGGCCCCGAACGCGCGCGCGAGGAAGGCATCCCGATGCGGCCGTCCTCCAGGGAGATCCAGCTCCAGCCGGTTGCTGCCGACGATCACCGGCTTGGCGGGCCCCTCCTCGAGATGTTCGCGCGGGCTTCGGGAGAGGACCGCACCATCGATCGTCGTCCGCAGCCACATGTAATCGTCGGCCTCGAGCGCTTCGTCGTGCAGGCGGAGATCCGCCTGGAGCAGGGCCGGCACGGAAGCGGCACGCAGCTTTGCGACCTCGCCGCCGGTATCCAGCAGGGCATCGGCCTGATCACCGATGCGTTCCGCCTGCTCGCGGCTGCGCCACGGCAGGCCGAACCCGGGAGTCCCGCTCTCCAGCACCGCTTGCGCGAAAAGCGACCGCGCGGCCGGTGCGGCGAGGAGCAGCCCGACGTCCTGGGCACCCGCGGATTCCCCGGCAATGGTGACCCTCCGGGGATCGCCGCCGAGGCGCGCGATGTTGCGCTGAACCCAGGCGAGCGCCGCGATCTGGTCCATCAGCCCGTAATTGCCGGAGGCGCCTCCCGCTTCCCGCGCAAGGCCGCGGTGCGAGAGGAAGCCGAAGATGCCGAGCCGGTAGCGGATGGCGACGAGCACCACCTCGCCACCGCCGAAGCGCGAGCGGATCATGTCGCCCGGCGAACCGGCGCGATTGCTGCCGCCGTGGATCCACACCAGCACCGGGCGCTTCCCGGCGAGCGCCGGTGTGCGGATGTCGAGCGTGAGGCAATCCTCGCGCCCGGAAATGAAGTCCTCGCGATTCCAGCCCTGGTCGTTCTGGACGCATGCGGCCGCGGGCTTCGTGGCGTCGCGAACACCCGTCCAGGGGATCACGGCAGCAGGCGCTTTCCAGCGCCGAACCTCGGTTGGAGGAGCCGCGAACGGGATGCCGCGGAAGATCAGCGCCCCATTGTCCTCGCCGCCCTGCAGCCACCCTCCCTCGACGGCGACCGGCGGAGCAGCCGCCATCAGCATCGCACAGGCGACTACCGCCGCGAACATTCGTCCGGTCACGCGCATCTCCTTCTGGTGCGCTGCATCTATGTCAGTCCGCAGGCGGCGGGCAACGCAGGCGATGACCGATCCCAGGCTCTCGGCGCAGCTCGTTCAGAGAGCCTGGGCGGCCGCCCATCCGCTCGCCCAGGCCCATTGGAAATTATAACCGCCCAGCCACCCGGTGACGTCCACAGCCTCGCCGATGGCGTAGAGGCCCGGAACGCTCCGCGCCTCCATCGTCTGCGACGAGAGTCCGGCGGTCGCGATCCCGCCAACGGTTACCTCCGCTTTGGCGAAGCCTTCGGTGCCGTTGGGAGAGAAGCGCCAGTCGGCGAGCCGGCGCCCTGCCTCGAGCAGGGCGCGGTCGGGAAGGTTGGCGAGTTCGCTGCCGAGGCCGATCCGCTCCGCCAGCGCCTCGGCCAGCCGTTCCGGAATCACGCGGGCAAGCGTCGCCCTCAAGGTCGCGCGCGGCCGCGCCCGTTTCGCCTCGATCAACCAGTCCGGAGCCGCATCCGGAAAGAAGTTCACCCCGATTTGCTCTCCGTGCCGCCAATAGGAGGAGATCTGAAGGATCGCCGGTCCGGACAGCCCCTTGTGCGTGAACAAGGCGGCCTCGCGGAAATGGGTCTTGCCGGCGCGGGCAACAACTTCCGCCGAGACTCCCGAGAGCGAGCGGAACAAGGCCTCCTCGCCGCTCAGCGTCAGCGGAACCAGCGCCGGCCGCGGCTCGACCACCTTGAGCCCGAACCGCCGCGCCAGCTCATAGGCGAAACCGGTCGCCCCCAGCTTGGGAATGGACGGTCCGCCGGTGGCGATGACCAGCGACGGTGCCGTCGCCTCGCTGTCGCCCCAGGCGACCCGGAACAGCCCGTCGCCGTGCTCGACGCCCCGCACCGGCTCCCCCAGGCGCAGTGTCACCTCGCCTTTGTCGCACTCGTCGAGGAGCATGGCGACGATCTGGCGCGACGATCCGTCGCAGAACAATTGGCCGAGCGTCTTCTCGTGCCAGGCAATGCCATGGCGGTCGACCAAGGCGATAAAATCCTCTGCACGATATCGGCCGAGCGCCGATTTCGCGAAATGTGGATTGGCCGAGAGGTAGCGGTCCGCCCCGGCGTTGAGATTGGTGAAATTGCAGCGCCCGCCGCCGGAGATGAGGATCTTCTTGCCCGGCGCATCGGCGTGATCGAGGACCAGCAACCGCCGGCCGCGCTGCCCCGCCACCGCCGCGCACATCAGGCCGGCCCCGCCCGCGCCCAGGACGATCGCGTCGAACCGCTCAATCTTGCTCATCGCGGCGTCCGCACCGGCTGCACATAAAAAAACAGCGTCCGCCCCGGTCGAACCGGAGCGGACGCGATGATCGTTCCGAAGCTCGGGATCAGGCTTCCGAGGCGCCCTTGCGCGGCCGACCCCGGCCACGGCCGCCCTTGCTGCCGCTTTCGCCGCCGGCGCCGCCTTCGTCGCCGCCCTTCTTGCGGCCGAGGCCGATCGAATGGGCGAGCGCGCGGCGCTGCTCCGAATAGTTCGGTGCCACCATCGGATAATCGCGCGGCAGGCCGTAATCGGAGCGATACTGTTCCGGCGTCATGTGGTGCGCGGTCATCAGGTGGCGCTTCAGCATGCGCTGCTTGGCCCCGCATTCCATGCACACGATGAAGTCGGGCTTGATCGATGCGCGGACGGAAACGACCGGGGTCTTTTCCTCCTGCTGCGCTTCCGCCGAGGGCTTTTCCAGCGCCGACAGCGCTTCGTAGACGCGCTGCACGAGATTACCGACGTCGCCGACCGCGACATTGTTGTTCGCCACGTGCGCAGCGACGATGTCCGCAGTTAGCTGGACGAGCTGTTCATTTTCCATTGCACCCTCCGTGGTGACCCGAGCGGTTCAAATGCCGGCGCACCGAAGCGCGCTCAGTGGGTTTGATTCGCTTTGCGCCGCTACTCGTCCACTTCGCGTCAATAGCCAAGCCCAATTGTGCGCATACGTATTCGCGCGAGGTAATTGTTTGACGCAAGAAAGAGGGTACGCCCATCCTCGCCGAATGCGCAATTGGCGATTGCAGTGCCCGTATCGATTCGGCCAAGCCTTTGTCCTTCCGGAGTAAAGACGTGGACTCCGCCGGGGCCCGTCGCGAAAAGATTTCCGTTTCGGTCGATCGCCATGCCGTCCGGCAGCCCTGGCATTCCAGATTGCGCCAGATCGGTCATGTCGGCAAAAACTCGCCCTTCGCCGAGCGATCCGTCCTCGCGCCGCGGAAAGGCCATCACCACCGCCCGCGCCGGATCCGAATTCGATACGTAGAGGGTCCGCTCGTCGGGCGAGAGAATGACACCGTTCGGAAAGCTCAGCCCGCGCTCGACCAGCGCCACCCTGCCATCCGGGTCGAGCCGGTACACGCCGTTCCACGCCTGCTCCTTCAGCGGCGATTCGTTCAGGCCTTCGAGGCCGTAGGGCGGATCGGTGAAGTAGATCGCGCCGTTCGAGGCCCGGACGAGATCGTTCGGCGAATTGAACCGCTTGCCCTCGAACCGGGTCGCCAGGAACGTCTTCGTCTTGGTCGCGAGATCGAGCCGGGCCACGGCGCGGTTGCCGTGATCCGCCATCAGGATGGTGTTGCCCGGCCCGGGGATCAGGCCGTTTGAGCCGGGCTCCCGAAAGGCCGCCGGATCCTGGCCGTCATAGCCGGACGGATCGAGAAACACGGAGAGACCGTCCTCCTCGGACCAGCGGTACATCTTGTTGCCGGGCACGTCGCTGAGCAGCAGGTAGGCGCCGTCCCGGATCCACACCGGCCCCTCGCTCCAGCGGAAGCCCTCCGCGAGCTTTTCGATGGGCGCATCGGGCGCGATCAGCGCGGCGAGCGCAGGCGTCGCGCCGTCGATTCGCCCCACCGTTTCGTATCGGATCGGATCGACGCTCATGCACCCTCCCGCCGCAAGCGCGGCTCCCATCAGACCGCACGCGGCGGCGATCCGCAGCCTCTTCATTCCGAACGCTCCTTCACCGCCACGGGCGCGCTGAGTGACGCGAAACCGGCGTGAAGATCAAGCGCCCTGCGTCCCGGCAAAGGCGTTCGGGCCGCTGCGCCGCGCAGCTGAAAGAGAATCTGGAGCTGCCGCGCCATCTCTGCGCACCGCACCGGACGGGTCTTTGCCCGCAAGCCATCCAGAGATCGGCGCGTGGCGCAGGCGATCGGCGCCGTGGCAACCGGCCCTCCCCTTGCTCGTTTCGTTCGCGCGCCGGAAGGGAAGGAGCTGTTCGTGGGAAGAGTGATCGTCTGCCTCGCCATCGTCCTTTTCGCGTCCGGCTGCGGAGAAGAGGAGGAAGGGGCACGCGCGTCCAACCTCACGGCCGACGAGCTCTACAACCGTATCGAGGCGGCGCGCGAGCTGAAGCCTGCGGAGGACGCGGCCCCCGCCCGCATCGGCTTCCTGGCGCTCGGCGACGTGCCACCCGATCTCCGCGAGGGGCGCACTTGCACCCTCTCCCGAGACGGCAAGCGCCTGCTGCACGTCGCCGCGGGCGGCGCCGTCGCTCGCATCGATGGCCGCCTGCTCCGCCTGGCGATCGCCGGTCCGGTCGGCCCGACGGGGGGCTTCTTCGAGGCGCCCGGAGTCACGATCAGCGTTGGACGCCAGATTGCGCCGCGCGCCCAGACCGGCGAGCCGCCGGCGCCGGCCACCGCCAGCATCGGCAACGGCAAGGACGCCACCGTTCAGCGCGTAGAGGCGATCTGGCAATGCGTCTCCTCCCGGACTGGGCCTGCCCCTGCGCAACCCGCCCCGCCGAGCTGATCCGCCGTTGGTTTCCCCTCCGGAACGCGCCTGAGATCTGCTGATGGCCAGGCCGCACGCGCACGACAGCGCGGTGGCGCGCAGCACCGGCGCCGATGTCCGCCATGTTGCAGCGCAAGATTGATCGGAACCGGAAGGCGGCCACTCCCGTTGCCTCCCCGTCCCTTTTCCAGCGAGACCGGAGTAATCAGATGTCGCACATTCCGAATTCGGCCATGCCCCACGCCGCGCCCAAGCACAGCAACGAAGAGCAGCAGACCAGCCGCAAGAGCGGCCTCGGCGCTCAGGCCGGCAAGGTTGCGGAGCTCGCGCGCGGCAACCCGAAGACGGCGATTGCCGCGGGCGCAGCCGTCGTCGCCGGCCTCGCCGCTGCCGCCGCCATACCGCTGGTCCGCGGGCGCAAGGCCTCCGGCGAGACGGCCAATGCCGGCAAGTCGAAGAAGTCGAAGCAGCCGGCCTGACCGGACCCGCCCGGCGACGCCTCGGCGTCGCCGGCACCCGCGGCTCCGACCCCTCGCGCACCGCTGCGCAATGTTCTTGGTGAGCCTCGCCGAACCGCCTGCGCCCTCCATCGGGGGCTGTGATGGCTGACGCGGATCGTGACGCCATGCTCCGTGACATGGCGGCCAACCGCGGCTGCCGCCTCGTCAAGTCGCGCCGTCGCACGCCGGGCGTCGGCGATTACGGCCGTTACGGCCTGCGCGACGCAGCGTCCGGCGCGGATGTATTCGGCATCTCCGGCGACGGCCTCACCGCGACTCCCGAAGAGGTCGAGGCGTTCCTGCGCAAGGGCCTGGTGTCGGACTGGAAGAGCTCGCTCGACGTCGCCGCCCCCGCCCGACCGTCGCGCCGCTCCCGCGGCCCCGAAAGGTCCGAGCCGGAGCAAGCCGCCCCGGCGGCCCGGTCGCGAGGCAGGACGAACTCGCCCGCGCCTCCGCCGCGCAACAGGCCGGCGCTGCGCATCGTCGGCCGTGAAGCCGAGCCCCTGTCGCCTACACCTCCGCCTCCTCCTCCCGCTCCCGCACCGGCGCGTCCGATCCTCAAGATCCGCGAGGCGCGTCCGGCGGATGCGGCCGGTCTCGCCGCCCTCGTCGGCGAGGACGGCGTCGCCGGCCGGCTCGCCGCTCTGCGCAAGGCGGGGGAGCCGCCGCTGGTCGCGGACGAAGGCGGCGTCATCGTCGGCTGCGCTGCTTTCCACGTCGTGCCGCTCCTCCAGCACGCGGCGCCGCTCGGCCGCATCACGTTCCTGATGGTGGCGCCCGCGGCGCGGCGGCGCGGTATCGGCCGCGCCCTGGTCGAGGAGGCGGAGGCTCGCCTCATCGAAACCGGCTGCGGCCGTCTCGAGGCGCCGGCCGAGATCGAGCTCGGCGCAGCGCCGGACTTCTTTCGGCGGCTCGGCTGGTCCCGATCGGCCTATCTTTACGATCGCGCGGCGGAAGGCGGACAGTCCGCCGACTGATTCAGATCAACGCCCCATCCCCGGCGCAGCACGAGACGTCGCGCGCTGCTGAACGCCGTGTGAAGCGGCCGAAACGGGCGGGCGCGGCGGGACGTTGGCACCGCGCATTCTCCCCGAAAGGACATTCGAGATGCCGGTCTTGGCGTATCTTCTGCTGTTCCTGCTGCTCAGCGCAGCCTTCACCTGGTTGCGCATCAGCGGCTTTCGCCGCCGCTATCGCCGCCGCTGAAGGCGAAATCTTCGCCTCTCGCCCGCCGATGCTTGACCGCGGCGCCCCCTGCCTTCACCTTTGCTGCGTCGCAGCATGGGAGTCCGACCATGGCACCAGATTTCGCGCATGTCCGGGAGGCGCTTTGATGGCTACCCTCGCTGCGGCCCCCGCCGCGCTGCGGCCCGTCACCTGCTCGCCGCGCACGCCGTGGGGCATCCATTCCGCTCTGGTGCGCGAGACCTGCCCACGCTGCGGCTGGGCGCGCGCGGAGGTCGAGCGCGCCCGCTGAGCCTCAGCGCTCCACCACCACCTCGGTCCTGAGCGAATTGGCGATGAAGCAGCGCGCATGCGCCGCCTCGTGCAGCGCGGCGAGGCGCGCCGCGTCCGGCGCCGGCCCGGAGAATTCTATCTCCGGCCTCAGCGTGATCCGCAGCATCGCGGTCCGCCCCTCGGCGTCGCGTCCCATCGTTCCCTGCGCCGCATCGCGATAGCGCTCCACCGCGAATCCGGCCTGGCGGGCGAGATCGAGGAACCAGAGCATGTGGCACGACGAGGCCGAGGCGACGAGCGCTTCCTCCGGGTCGACGCCCGCCGGGTCGGACAGCGGCGGCGCCACGATGTGCGGCGAGGACGAGGCGCGAACCTCCGCGCCGCCGTCGAAACGCCAGGCATGGCCGCGGCCGTAACGATTGGCCGCGAAGTCCCCGTCGCGGACCCACACGATCGTGGCGAGGTGCTCGCTCATCCTCCTCCCGACCTCTCGACCTCAGGCGGCGGTGCGCTCGAGGAACGCGCGTTCACGCGCGATCCAGCCGGCGAAGCTCGGGCGCGCCAGGATCGCGTCGACATAGGCCTTGGTGCGCGGGTGGCGCGTCGGATCGAGCGGCACGCCGACATGCTCGAGGTTCACGAACGGCGCGGCGACGGCGAGATCGGCCAGGGTCAGCCGGTCCTCGACCAGAAAGCCGCTCTCCGGGATCACCGTCTCGAGATAGTCGAGGATCGGCGGCAACTGCTCGGTCTCGGCACGGTCGGCGGCGGCGAGGTCGCCGGGCCTGCCGAGGAAGCGGGGCGCGACCAGGCGGTTGAAGAACATCGTCCGCCCGCAGTCCATCAGGATCGTGTCGGCGAACTCGTCGTACCAGATCGTTCGCGCCCGCGCCCGCGGCTCGGCGGGGATCAGCGCCGGCTCCGGCTGGAGCGCCTCCAGATAGGTGACGATCGCGCTGGAATCGGAGATGCAGAAGTCGCCATCGCGAAAGCCGGGCATCTTGCGGAACGGGCTCGTCTCCACGAATTCCGGGTCCTGGGAGCCGAGGCCGGACGGCTTCAGCTCGACCTCGAGGCCCTTCTCGGCAGCGAACGCCAGCACCTTGCGCACGAACGGCGAAAGCGACGATCCATAGACGATCATGACCCCTCTCCCTGCTGATCGCCCCGAGGGTAGGCCCGGCCGCCCGCCCGTACAAGCCGGACGCGCGGGGTCAGCGGCGGGCGCGGGCCATTATCTCGGCCAGCCCCGCCGGGCGCCAGCTCCAGGGATCGACTCCGACGTCGATTTGCCGGGGGATCGGCTTCAGCTTGCCGTGGCTGTGGCCGTGAAGGTTGATCGCGCCTCTCCCCATCCCGTTCCAGCTCCTGAACGGATAATGGCACAGGATCAGCTTCGCCCCGTCCGCCTCGATCTCGGCATAGTCGTGGACGCTCGCCCAGCCCTGCGCAGCGGCCGTGCCGGGCGGGTCGTTGTTGCCGCGCACCAGATGCTTGGTCCCGTTCAGCCGCGCCAGCAGCGCGGGCACGTCGGCCGCCCGGCGGGCGAAATCGCCGAGGTGCCAGACCTCGTCGTCCGGCCCCACCGCCGCGTTCCACGCCGCCTCGAGCGTCGCATCCATCTCGCCGACGCTCGCGAACGGCCGCTTGTGGATGTTGATCGTCCGATGGTCGCCGAAATGGCTGTCGGAGGTGAAGAACAGCATCGCACGCCAACGCGCAATGCCGGATGCAGTGCCGCCGCCAAGGGTGCACGGTCGCCGCAAGGGGAAGCCCGGGTGACAGGTCACCTCCAGGTGACACAGGAGTTTTTCTCCTCGGCGCGCCGGGTTGCGCGCCCTGCCCGCTTCTCTTGCCGGAACGGCACTATTCCGGCACTGTCACGAACCCTGCAGGTTCGGAGCGCCGCTTATGATCACCCGCATCCGTGAGGTTCGCCGCGCCCGCAGGCTGACGCTCGAGGACGTCGCCAGCCGCTGCGATCCGCCCACGACCCCCCAGACGATCGGGCGGCTGGAGACCGGGACGCGCACCGTCTCGGTAGGCTGGCTGAATCGGATCGCCGCCGCACTCGATGTCGCGCCGGGCGATCTCGTCCGCCTCGCAGGCGCCGAGGACGTGCCGGTCGCGGCTCTGCTCGATGCCGCCGGCGTGGTCGCGCCGCGCGCCGACCGCGTGTCGCTGCCCCCGCGCGCCGCCGCCGGTGCGATGGCGATCGTCGTTTCCGCCGGGATCGGCGACTATCGCGCCGGCGACGAGATATGGCTGACCCCGGTGGCCCCCGAAGCGCTCGGCAACGCGCTGAACCGCGACGTCCTGGTGCCGCGACCCGGCGGACGGCTGCTCTTCGGGCGGCTGATCGGCCGCGACCGGGATCGGCTCCACATCCTCCCGCTCGGCGCCGGCCAGCGCCAGCTGGTCGTGGCCAACCCGGACTGGGCCGCCGTCGCCGTCACCCTGATCCGCGCGCTCTGATCATCTCGGCGCGCAGCGGAATGCGGTCTCGTCGGTTTGCTCCCTCACGTCCAGCGGGAGAGTGCCTTGTTCTTCTTCTTTTCCAATCGGCTCGGCTGCGGCACCTCGCTCCTCGTCACCGCCATCGGCAGCCTCGTCCTGCTCTGGCTGCTCGGCTGGCTGCAGGTCTGAGCCCCGGCCGCACAACGATCCGTCGCTGCCACGCCCCGGCTCGCCGCCAGTCGCTTGGCCTCGCCGCAGGGCCCGCTCCAGCCTGTACCGACCTGCTGCCGCCCGGTCCGGCGCGGTGGGCAAACAGGGTCCTTCGGGCGGCGCCGGCGGCGCGGCCTCTCTTTGGAGATTGATGAGTGAACAAATCCACGCTTCCGCTGCTCGTGCTCGGCCTCGTCGCGGCCGCCCCTGTTGCCGCGCAGCAGCCGGCCCAGCCGGCCCAGCCGGCCCAGCCGGCCCAGCCGGCCCAGCCGGGCGCTGCGATCGCAGCCGGCACGGTCGTCAAGCACGACAAGGGCAGCGAGGTCGGGACGGTCGTCCGCGTTGAGGGCGACATCCTGATCGTCAAGACCGACAAATACGAGGTGCCGATCCCGCGCACCTCGGTCACGCCGTATCAGGGTGCGTTGCTGTTCGCGCTGACGCGCGAGGAGCTGAATGCCGCGGTCGAGAAGCAGAACGCCGATCGCGACGCCGCGATCAAGCCGGGTGCGGCCGTGCTCGGCGCGGCCGGCCAGACGGCCGGCACGATCGAGGCCGCCGATGCCGAGACCGTGACGTTGAAGCTGGCGTCGGGCAAGTCGGTGCGCCTGCCGCGCACCGCGGTCGGCCTCGGTCAGGCGGGCCTCGTCACCAGCCTGACGGCCGCCCAGCTCGAGGCCGCAGCCGCGGCCCCTGCCGCGCAATGATGTCGTGCCGGGGGCGGTTCGCCGCTCCCGGCCGATCCGGAGTTTGCGGCGTCCGGCTCGACCGGGCAGGACGCGCGGATCCGGTCTGAACGATCTGGGAGCGCACTTCACGCTCGGGGAATTGGTGGGCGCTGACGGGCTCGAACCGCCGACCCTCTCGGTGTAAACGAGATGCTCTACCAACTGAGCTAAGCGCCCGCGCGGTCCCGCCTCTGCGGGAAGTCGCATCCTGGGTCAAGCCGATCCGCCGTGCCTGACGCCGCTGGCTGCCTGCCCGCTTCCGCGCTCGGCTTCAGAGCGAGCCGCTACCGCCGCTCCCAGCGGACGTCGCTGAACCGCGCATCCCGCGCCATCGCCGCGAACAGGTCCTCGGTGAAGGCGACATAGTCGGCACGGCGCCCGCCCAAGGGAATGCAGCCGGGCAGATTGTCCATCGACACGTAGAATTCGTCATCCATGTGGAAGACATTGGTGTGGATGTAGGCCGCGTCTTTCCGCGCGGCGAACGTCCAGCTGTTGTGCTCGGTGTCGGCCTCGATCTGCTCCGTCTCGAAGCCAAGGCCTCGGGCCAGCTCCGCCACCGCTTCGGCTCCGGCGCGGCCGCCCGGCTGCAGGACGGTCTCCTCGTCCTCGTCCATGATCCACTCGCCCTCGGGCAGATGGCAGGTGGCGGCAATGCTCCTGAACATGACGTTTCCCCCACGGCAGACGTTCCTCTTGTGTTCCTGCCATATTTCCCCCGAGGAGTCGACTCTTCGCCCACAGACGGTTGCTCCGGAGGGATACACGCCGCAGTCGTGGCAGCCGCGGGGCTCCTCAGGATCCGAAGTTGGTCGGTCCGTTCGTCCGATATCTTGGAACGCCATAGCCCTCGAGCTCCGGGCTGAACGGGGGCGCAAAGCCAAGGCCGTGGGTCGCGGTGGACTGCGCCACGGCCTCGGTGCCCGTCGGCGCCTGGGCGGCGCTACCAGCCAGCACCTTCTGCAACTTCCATTGGGAGTAGAGGGCCGGGTACGTCTCGAAGATCGGCCGCAGCCGCGCGTCCACCTCCGTGTCCGTCCGCATCATGTCGAGCAAGTGGCTCTCTCTCCTCGCCTGCTCGCGGCGCTCGCGCCCCGCCGCCTGCACCTGCAGGGCGGAGGCATAGTCGCCGTTCAGCGCCGCCTGCGCCGCGGCCAGGCCTTCGCCGATCCGCCCGTCCTTCAGGCGCTTCCTGAAACCGCCGAACAGTCCCATTTCTCCTCCTTCGCCCGGCCGGGCCGGGTCTGCCGTCGCTCTGGATCAGGGTTGGAGCTCGCGCCGCAGCGCGCCGCGCGCCGGCGGCGCCTCGTTCGTCGGAGCGCGAGTCATCCTCGGTATCGAAGCCGGTGCGGCCGGCGGCGCGCGGAAGGGTTCGACCAGCGCGAGCGCCCGCTCCACCTCCGCCAGGACGTGCGCTCTCATCGCCCTGGCTCCCGCTCCGGCGCCGCCGCCCATTGGCGCTGCTCGATCCGGTCGAGCCGCCCGGCGAGCGCCTCGAGCTGGCGCTCGCGCACCGCGGCGAGGGCGTCGGCGCGGACCTGGTCGGCGCGCAGGCTGCCGAAGGCGAGTACCGCGCTGGCGATCGCCAGGACCGCGGCGAGCAGCATCGGCACGACCACGTACCAGGCCGGGCGGGCGCTCGAAAGCGTCGCCTTGATCTCGCCGAGCACGCCGCCGAAGCTCGCCAGCGTCGCCTTCACCGAGGCGAAGTCGGCGCGCAGTTCGCCGACGTCGCGCTCGAGCCGATCGACCCGCCCGCTGAAATGGCCGTCGTCCATGGACTTCTCCAATGATCGGTCGCCCCCGCGGGGGTCCGGGATCGCTCCGGCAGCTACGAAGCTGTTCCGGCAGCGTTTCATGTGCGGACTCGCCCCTTCGGCGGCGTCATACTCTCGAAAGCGACTCGGGAGAGACCCATGACGGCGGACCGGCTTCGTTACCTCGGCACCTGCGCGGCAGGCGTTTTCGTCGCACTGCTCCTCGCCGCCACCGCCTACGACTGGCCGGGACTCTCCTGAGCGGAGACGAAGGGCCTGGCCTGAACGGCGCCGAAGGGCCTGTGCTGAGCGGCGTCGAAGCGGCGAGGCGCCGCGCGCACCGGCGCAGGGGCACGAAACGTGCCGCCATAGTAGTTTTCCGAAATGGCCGGTTCAGCCTCGCCGCCCCAGATTGCCCGGTCTGCGGCCGGCCCTTCACGCACCGGCCGCACCGGAGCGAGAAGAAGTGGCCGTCCACCAGATCGATACCCTGCTGTTCCTCGTCGAATATCCCGGCCTGCCGCGCGCGGCCGGCGCGGCGCAGGCCGTCTCCGACGGCGCCTTCGGCGCCGACCAGCGCCGCCGCCTGTTCGAGTCGATGGAAAGCACGCCCGCCGCGCAATGGGTGCGCGAGCGCCGCCTCGGCGTCCGCTTCTCGCCCACCGAGCCGCACCAGGGCCGCTACGTCTTCCGCATGACCTTCGCGCTGGAGGAGGAAGCGGCGCTGTTCGCCGCTGCCTGGCTGCCGGCCGAACCCGGCGCCGCCCGGGTCGCGGCCTGACCTGCTCCGCGGCGCGCCTGCGCCCCGTGACTTCGCCGGGTCCGGTCGCAAGACCGGGTTAAGCCTTTGCCGCCAAACGGCGGCGCATGAACAAGCATCCGCGGGTTGGGCACCCGCTTCCCCGCGTCGCGCTCGCCCGTGCAAGCGCCGACGCCATCGAGCCCCTGCGGCTCGACGCTCTCGTCGCCAGACGCCGCGCGCTCGTCTTCGGCGTCCCCGGCGCCTTCACGCCGGTCTGCACCCACGAGCATGTGCCCGATTTCGTCGCCAATGCCGCGGCCCTGCGCCGCTCTGGCTACGAGCTTCTGGTCTGCGTAGCGCCGAACGATCCATTCACGCTGCACGCCTGGAGCCGCCAGGTCGATCCCGAGGGCGAGCTGGTTTTCCTCTCGGACGGCAATGGCGAGCTGGCGCGGGCGCTCGGGCTCGCCGCGCGCCATCCGGACTATTACCTCGGGCACAGCAACGATCGTTACCTGATGACGGTCGCCGACGGGCGCATCGCCCACCTCGCCGTTGAGCCGTCGCTCACCGTCATCACCTGCACCCGCCCGCGCGACCTGCCGCCGCATGTCGACGGCCCTGGTCGCGGCAGCGTCGAGGCCGAGGTCTAGGCCGATACGTCCGATCGGGCGCCGGCGGCGTAGCTCACCACCTCGAACTCGATGCCGTCGCCGTCGAGGAAGTAGAAGCGGCGGCCGGGCGCGTAATCGCCGTGGTTGAACGGCGTCAGCCCGGCCTCGGCAACCCGCGCCTCCGTCTCGTCGAGATCGTCGACCAGCACGGCAACATGGTTGAGCGGCGTGCCCTTGGGCCAGCGCGTGCCGCCGCCGTTCGGCGGGGTGTAGAGCGCCAGATATTGGTCGTCGCTGCCGACATGGACGCTGCGTCCGCCCGCCATCGCGCAGCCGGACCAGCGCACCCGCCAGCCGAACAACCGGCCGAGCAGCGCCGCCGTCCGCTCCGCGTCGCTCACCGTCACGTTCACATGCTCCAGTCGTGCCGCCATTCGATCCTCCTGTCTCAACCGATTGCCGAGTCGTGCAACCTCGACTTAGGTTGAGGTCAAGCGGGAGGACGGGCATGGCGCGTTTGCTGACGATCGGGGACATGGCGCGGCGAACGGGAGTCTCGGTCTCGGCGATCCGCTTCTACGAGGCGCGCGGCCTGCTCAGTCCGATCCGCACCGGCGGCAACCAGCGCCGCTTCCTGCCCTCGGACATCCGCCGCCTGTCGTTCGCCCTGATTGCCCAGAAGCTCGGTCTCAGCGTGCGGGATATCGAGGCCGAGCTCGCCCGCCTTCCGCTCGGCCGCGCGCCGACCCGCGAAGACTGGCAGGCCCTCAGCGCCCGCATCCGCGACCGCCTCGACGCGCGCATCACCCTCCTCCAGCGCACCCGCGACCGGCTCGACGGCTGCATCGGCTGCGGCTGCCTCTCGCTCGATCGCTGCGCCCTCTACAATCCGGACGATCGCGCCGCCGCCAACGGCCCGGGCCCGCGCTACCTGCTGGGCGACGAACCGGAGGCGCCGGCGCCCTGAACGTCCGGACCGCGCGGGATGCGACGCTCTCGGCGATGGTCCCGCACCGCGAGACGCCAGTTCTTCCTCGTGCCCGCCGCATCGGACGTGCCTTTGGCAGTCAGCCGGAAATCGCCGTCGACGCGGTCGAACCACCAGCCGTCGCCGAACGCGGCGTAGAATTCGTCGAACCTTGCATCCACGAACGGCGCCGGATCGAGCGCGATCCCGCATCGGTCCGCGAACGCGCGCAGGTCGCCGGTCATGGCGGTCCTGAGCAGGTCGATCTGCTCGGGCACCGGCCTCTCGAAGAAATCAGCCGGCTGGCAGAAACGGCCGAAGCGTCCGACCGCCGGGCAGCGATCGGAGCTGATCGTGAAGCTGAGAGACGGGTCGGGAAAGGCCTCGAAGCTCGCTTCGACGCGGTCGATGCAGAGCTCGCCATACCGGGCCCAGCGGTTCCCGTGGGTCGCAAAACGCCCCTCTTCCTCTGGGCTACAGGCAGGATCGGGCGGTGATCGATCCGCCTGCGCCTCGGGCACCTGCGACGCTGCGACAATGTTCATCTCTGCCGGAGGATCCCCGTCTCGCTCGCACGCAGCTGGGCAGAGCAACAACAAATACGCTGCTGCCCGGCCGCGCCTCACGAGCAGGCAGGTGCTAGCGCCACGGCACCAGCTCGACCGCGGGCCTCGCTCGCCGGCCGGTGCCGCGAACGCCGTTCGCGTCCCAGACGATGGTCAGTAGCCTTTGCCACATCCGCCCCTCCTGCTCGACCAGCGTCCCACCGACCGAGACGACGATTTGGCCGCCGCTGCCGTTGCACGCCACCTCGATCCTGCCGAGAGCGCCGAGCTCTTGCACCGCGGCTTCGATGGCGGCGCGATCGGCGGCGGACAGCGCCCGGGAGGGTGCCTGCAACGTCACGAGGTGGACGCCGTCGCGATCGTCCGAAAACTCGGCGATGACCGTCCTGCCGTCCCGGCAGACAATCGTCTGCCGCTCCGACCTCGAGACAGGATCCAGGTCGGGGACCGATCCGAAGGCCGGGGCCGAGAGGAGGCACAAGGCAAGCGGCAGAGTGAGCAATCGCATCGTCTGAGCTTTGCTCGACGCCGCCCGGCGCGCAAGTCGCCGCTTACTTGAGCAGCGCGTTCACCGCGTCGCGGAATCGGGCGATCTTCTCGGCGTCGAGCGCCGGCTCGGCGGTGCGCAGGTCCGGCGGCAGGTGCGCCATCGGATCGCCCTCGCTCCCGAACACCCAGAAATCGAACAGCGGCTTCCACGCGCGTCGGTGCGCATCGGGCATGACGCGGAAGAGCTCGAACGCGGCCCGCAGCACCGCGCCGTTGGGATGCTCGGCCGCGACCGGGTCGCTGTACCACCAGTAATTGACCAGCATGTTGAACCGGTCGAGCGACTGCACGCCGTGCCACCAGAGATAGGGCACGTAGACGGCGTCGCCTGGCGCGAGGTCGGCGACGAACGCCGCCGCCAGCGCCTCCGCGAAGCGCGGGACGCGCGCGAGGTCCGGCGCGTCGTGCGCCGGCATGGCGATCGGCACGCCGGCCGGCGTCAGGTCGAAGGGGCCGGGATAGAGGTTCGCGACCTGGTCGGGCGGGAAGAGGGTGAAGCGCCGCCGGCCCGCGACGACGAAGGCGAGGTTCTCGGCCGCGTCGAAATGCGGCGAGACGGTCACCTTGTTGCCGATCCACAGCCGCGGCGGCGTTCCCGCCGGCACCAGCACGGTGCCGTTCTCCGCCTCCAGCCCGGGGAACTGGTCCCGCGCCGACAGGCCCTGCAGCGAGATCGCGATCGGCTCGGGCGCGTCGATCTGGCGCAGCAGGCCCTTCAGCACGTTCGGCAGCTTCTCGGGCGAGTGGCGGTGGTTGAGCGCCTTTCGCCCCTCCTCGTAGACCAGCCGCCCCTCGGCGGCCGGCGGCGCCACCACGGTGGTCGCCAGCGCGCCGCTGTCGAAGCCGATCAGATAGTCGACCAGCGCGGCGGGCGAGCGCCGCGCCTGCGCGACCAGCGGCCAGTCGGCGGCGGCGCCGCGCAACACCGCGGGCACACCGCGCGCAACGATCTCGGCGAAACCCGCGGGATCGACGTCGTGATATTCGGCGGCAGGCGTGGGCTGGGGAACGGATTGGTTCATCGGCTCGGCGGCAGCAAGGCTAGGGGGATAGGACGAAGCGCACCCTTGCACGCCGCGGGCGAGCGCCGCAACGCCCCTGCCCTGGATGCCCGGCGGCATGCGCTCGACGCTGGCCGGCGGCTCCGCGACCGAGCCTCCGCCCGGGCGACGAGGTGCACGTCCGACGAGGATGGAAACGCCACGGTGTTTGATTTACCCTTCAGCAGATGAGGAACGACGTTCGGCGAGCGTTATTGATCCTCGCGCCGCTCCTTTCCACGACCGCCTGCAACTTGGCCCCTGAAACCCCGCCGCTGCTCTAAGGTGTGACGGCAGAGGGTGGCCGGTGGAGCGGCGGGTGCCCGGAGAAGGAGGCTGCTCCCGTCGGCGCGCCAGAAGCTTTATCTCCGGAGCTGATGCATAGGCTCAGGGAGAGCTTCCCTCCGGGCACTCGCGCGGACACACTGCACGCGGCGCTTCGCCATCAAGGCTTTTCCGCAGCGACTGAATGCCCGGGAGCCCCAGGTGTCTGGGCCTCCACCTTTCGGCAGACAGGCGACGGCTTTTTCGGCCCATATCCACTGTTCACGGTGGTGGCGTGGAAGCAGGATGAGGGCGGGCGTCTCCTCTGGACGAAGGATTCGTCGCGTTCACCGGGCCTTGAACACAGAACAGCGAACTCCGCTCAGGGTCGGAGGGGGCGGCGACAGCTGCGGCCCCGCCTCCTTCCCAGCTTCGGGGGGTGCGGCTTTGCCGATGCATTGGTCCGGCTCAGCGCTGCGCGCGCGCCGCGCGCCGGAACAGCGCGGCGGCGATCAGCCATAGGCCGCAGAAGACGAGGGTCAGCAGGGCGATCTCGCGCGGCCAGCCCGGCTCGGCCGGCGCCCACCCGGCCGCTGCCGCGGCGCCGGCGGCCAGCGCCTGCGCGAGCGCGGTCGCCAGCATCGCCAGGGCCATGCCGCGCGCGCGGAAGCGGGCGAGGACGGCGCCGGCGATCGCCACGCCAACCACCCCGAAGATCAGCAGATTGGCGGGATTGTCCTCGCTTCCGATGAAACCGACCGCGAGGTTGCTCCACACCAGCAGGAAGCCGGTGCCGAGCGCCACCGCCGCCGCAACCCGATAGGCGCCGTTCGCCGTCATCCGCACCGCCAGCTCGAGCGGTACGCCGACGGCCAGGATCAGCGCCGCCGCCACCGCGAAATCCTCAAGGCCCCAGCGCACCTCGTCGGTCATCTGCATCGCCAGCGCCGGCGCCAGCAGCAGCGCCGCCGCCGCGCTCCAGGCCCCGATCCGCCAGCCTCTCCCCCGCGTCGCGACGCTCGTATCCATTCCCATGACCGTTCCTCACCTTGCGAGCCTGCGTTCTAGCAGCCCCGCTTGCAGCGGTGACGCGGCCGAAAAGGAGAAACGGTGCAGACGGCCTTGCGCCGCGGCGGCCGCGCACGGAGCGATCCGGTCCCGCAGCCGCCGGCGGTGCGCGTCCGTCACTGGGCGTTGGTGGTCGCCTCGTCGCCGCGGTTGCGCTTCACGTCGACGTCGACGTCGATGTCGCCGACCTCGTTCTTGATCGCCCGCCCGGTGCTGCTCGCGACGTTGCCGAGCCCGGAGGCGACCTCCTTGGTCGTCCGCGCCGCGTCCGACGCCGCTTTCTCGATCCTCTGCTGATTGTATTCGACCTTGACCTGGTCGTTGGCGGCGTCGTTGTCGACGCTGCACGCGCCGAGCGCCAGAAGCGGAAGCACAAGCAGGATACGCACGGATGAATCTCCTTCCCTCTGCACCCTGAACGCCCGGAGATCGTTTCGGGTCCAATGCGATCGGCTTGCTGGACGCAGGAAGCCCCGCCGGGCTCAGCCGGGCCAGCCGACCCGCACCAGGGTGCCGTCCGGATCGGACACGGCGAACTCGCGCACGCCCCAAGGCTTGCGCTCCGCCTCGAGACCGAACGCCGCCGCCAGGGCCTCGACCTCCGCCGAGTAGAGATAGACGCCATGGGCGTTGCGCGCCGCGTCGACCGATCCGTCGTCGACCCGCGTCAGGTGCACGCTCGCCCCGGCGGCGTCGTGGAGGATGCGATAGCCGTGCACGCCATAGTCCGAGGTCGTCCCGAAGCCGAGCTTGGCCCAGAAGGCGGCGCTCGCGTCGAGGTCTCGACACGGCAGGATCGCGGCGGCGGAAGGCTTGATGTCCATGGCGATGCTCTCCCGCTCGATCGGCTAGCACGCCGCGAGCGGGTTGTCAGGCAAGCTCGAGACCCAGAGAGCTTGTCCGACGCAAGTCCGGTGGGTGGCGGCGATCGTCATACCCGCGATCGCTGGCCTTGACCCGAGCGAGGTCGGCCCTGCTTGTCCGCCTCGCCTCCGCCATGCCGCTCGGGCAGTCTCAAGTCCGGCGCGGCGCTTTCCGATAGTCGCCGTAGAAGGTCAGCGGAGCGTTGCAGGCGTGCTGGGCGCCGCCCTCCGAGCGAAGCGCCGCGATCCGGATCGCCTCCCGCCCGTTGCGGCGAAGCAGGAAGCGCGTGGGCGCCGACTGCCCTGCGCCCACGACGCCCATTTCCGCGGTGCCGTCGGGCCGCAGCCGCCCCGATGCCATCACCGCGCAGGTCGCGCCGTTGCGCGTCTCCATCGCCCAGATATCGACCAGGATGAGGTTCTTCTCGACGGGGAGCACCCGCATCTCGCCCGCCACGGCCCCGCCGCGTCCACCGGCCGCCGGAATGGCCACAAGATACCTCTGCTCGCCGGCCCGCAGCCGCCGCAGTTGATCGCGCAGTCTCGTTTCCCGGCAGCGGTCGTCGCTGCAGCGGGCGACCTGACTGGCCCAGGTCCGGCGAACCTGGCGAACGACGGCGGATCGGTCGTCGGCCGCGGCATAAGCGCGCTCCAGCCCTCTCTCCACCCGCCGCTGAAGCGCGTCCGGCCGCGCCGCCCCACGCTCCCGTCCCGGCCGCCGCGCCGAACCCTCCGAGTTCGTTTCGCGCGTGCGGCGGCGCTCTGCCCTGCGCTCCGGCGCACGGCTTCGGTCCCGCTCCGCATATCGCCGCGGCTCAGCCGAGTCCCGCCGGTCGGCCGAGGCTCTCGGCCGCTCCTTCGCAACATCGCCGACAAGCGGCTCCTCGCCGCCGGAGCAGGAGACCGCCAACAGGGCGGCGACGGAGCTTGCAAGAACGAACGGGAAGCGCATGGCAGACCTCCATCACAGAGTCGTCGAGCACGCACGCAACAGCTGCCATGTTCTTACTTTGTTCCGGCTCGCCGGTCAAGTGTCGCCGCGTTCTTGTCCTCTTTGGCGGCTGCCGGGGCACGCGCTCCTTGATGCGCTCCCGCTTCAACTCGGCTCGGAACAGTGACTTTCGGATCAGGGCCGCGGATCCTCGTCGTCGCCGCTGACTGCATACAGCCCCGCCGCCGCGGCAGGAGGTGCCCCAACCACCACCTTCAGCGGCCGCGGGGCACCATGATAGAACCTGCCGATCGGGCCGGCGGTTTCGATCCCCATGTCCCGGGTGGCAAAGCCTCTCCGGCCGGTCGTCGCGGGCAGGCGCGCTCCATAGAAGCGCGGATCCGTGTATTTGTGGATGACATAGGTGTCGCCGTACGTCTTGCCGCGGGCGACGTTGAAGCGGCTGTCGCGAAAGGTGAGAAGAACCTTGTTCCAAAGCCTATCGATGGCCCCCTGTGGATCATCTATGAGCAGCTTATTTATCGATGATCTGGAGAAGTAGTGTGAGCCCATCCGATCGTCCGAATAGATGCGCCTCATCGCCTTCGCGACCGGTTTTGGGTAGCGCTGTTCCCACCACGCACGCCGTCCCATTTCAGTGCGAAGGAAGTACGGAAGGTCCACCTTGGCGAGGATCTTCTTTTCGAGCCTGAATTGCTTCCGTGCCAGGGCGCGCACCGCGGCTCGCGACTGGCTCCGCAGCTTCTGGCCAGCTTGAACAATCGTATTGGGGCCATTTCGAGTTTGCCTCACCTCCGAGGTTTTTCCTTGCCGGCCCGAACTGCGGGCTATGAACCGGGAAGGGTCGACGCCAAGGTCCGGCGCCGCCCGCCCAGCTGCGACCTGCTCTGGGTGAGAAGCACCACCGCCGAGCGGAACACGCCGGCGGCTACCAGGAAGGAGGCGAGATGCCTGCCCAAGTCCAAAACCTGCCGCTCCGCCGACCGCCGCGGAGGCGCCCCCGTTGATGACGCGGTGCCCGAAGTCACCTCCAGCCGAGCCAAAGCCGTACGCTCCCCCGTACGCGGCCCCTTCCACGGCCGCCCGCCGCGCGCCCGCGATACGGGCCAGCGCCAGCGCCTGCGCGCGTGAAAGGCCCTGCCGCGCCGCGCCAAGCGCCGTGCTCCTCACAATATTGGGTGCTCTTGTCGGCAGGAAGAGAACGCCGCCGACCTGCCCAGCGAGACGCGGACCGAACTGGTTCTGCTCATCAAACTCGTCGATGGCGCGCTCGCGGGCGAGGTTCTCTCGAAAAGTGCCGCCGTTGAAGAGCGTGTTGCCGAACGCGGCGATCTCGTCGGCCATGCCGAAGCTGAGCGCGTCGGCGGCGCCGCGCACGACCGCATCGACCATCTGGCCGCTATTGTCGGATCCGCCCTTCTTTCGTGCGCCGGAAATGTCGATCTTGAAGGTTGGCGTGGCGGCCGATGCCGGGATGCCCTTGCGCACTCCGTCGATCACCTTCTGCAACGTCGCGTCGTCCTGCTGGACGGTGAAGCCCGTGGCGTTGCCGAGCGCCCTGCCGCGAGCGAGGGCGAAGGCCCGTAACTCGCCCGGCGTAGCGAACTGACCGGCGTTGATCCGATCCTGAAACTCGCGCTGGAACTGCTGCGCGCCGGGGGGAAGATGGTCGCCGGGCTGGTTGAAGCCGATGTCGCCAATACCCTCAGGGTCGAGCGGGCCCTCGGGAAGGTCGAACCCGATCCTTCTTTTGTCGTCCTCGAGCATCTCGCGACCATTAAGGGGCGAACGCCGCGGATCGGAGGCTTCCACGTCCTGGAAGAGCTCGCTGACGTTGCCTGCGGAAAGCAATTCTGGATCGAGGTTGGCCACCCTTCTGTCGCGTCGCTTTCCCGTCAGGAAGGCTCCCTCAGCCGCTCCGTTCGGGTCATTGACCTCGACAACAGCGATCAGGCCGTTTGCAAGCTCTCCATCCGAGGCATCAAATCTTCCCGGCAGTTCTCCGCCAGGATTTCGCAACGCTGACCACTGCGCGTCGTGCGGGATCTGAGTATCGGAATGAAGCGGGCGTAGCTGGGCCAGGGCGGTTGCGACTTGTTCCTCGCCAAACCCTGCGTGTGTGTCACCTGCGGATGCCTGTGGCGCTCCGCCGCGTAGCGCCCGCAGCAACTCCGCGAGCTCAAACTCTGCGAGCAGCCGCGCCCTCTCACGCGGATCTTCGACCGCTGCGACCCTGATCCCATAGGCAAGCGCGTCACCAGAGACATCGGCAGGCAACCAGCGCTGCCTGGGCGGCCTGGATGATCCAGCGAACATGGACATGAGCCCTCCTTCTGCGGCGGTGCCGCGCTTTGTTGTTCGTGTTGAGATGGATCACCGGGCCCATCGAGATCTGTCCGCGTGTCAGTTTCGCAGCGTCGCTGCAGCGGCTGCAGCGGCCGCGTAATGATGTGAATGCCGAGGGACGCGAAGAGCCGGTGCGACTCCGGCTGAAGCAACGCGCCGCCGCCGACGCTGGCAAGCTCAGCACGTCGTCCCGCGCCGCTTTCTTACCAATTCGAAAATCTTCGCCAAGTACTCGCCCAATGCATTTTCGGGCTTGCCAAAGCGCTCGTATGGTTGATCTTTCACGGCCTCGAAAAGAGGGGGCACATCATGAACATTCTGAAGACGGCGCTGCTCGTCAGCGTCTTTGCGTCTGCATCCGTTCACGCGCAGGGCGTGCAGCCCGCGCCGGCTGCCGAGCCGGCGCCGGCGGTCGAAAGCGCGCCGGCGGTGCAGCCGGCCGTGATCGCGGTGGCGCCCGCCGCCGTCGAGGCGGTTCTGCCGGCCAACACCGAGGTCGTTCTCGTCGCCAATTCGATCATCAGCAGCGACAGCCATCGCAAGGGCGAGAAGTTCTCGATGAGCGTCGCCCAGGACGTGAAGGTCGAGGGCCGCGTCGTCATTCCGCAGGGCACGCGGGCGGTCGGCCTGATCACCCAGCGCACCGGCAAGGGCGGCTTCGGCAAGTCCGGCAAGATCGATCTCGGCTTCCGCTACATCGATCTCGGCGGCGTCCGCATTCCGGTCGACGGCAGGCACCACCAGGAAGGCAACGGCAAGGGCGCCGCCGCCGTCGGCGCCACGCTGGCCGTCGGCGTGATCGGCGGCCTGATGGTCAAGGGGAAGAACGCCCGTATCGAGGAAGGCCGGGAGTTCACCGTCCGCACCGTCGATGCCGTGCCGGTCACCCTCGCGGCGGATTCCGCGCCGGCGGTGATCGTCGCCAGCTACGTTCCGAGCAAGATCGAGATGACGGTCGAGACCGACAAGCAGCGCAAGGCGCGTGAAAAGGCGGAGCGCGCGCAGGGCAAGAAAGCGAAGAAATGACGTCTCGGATCGGCCGCTGCGGGTCGTCCCGCCGCGGCCGATCCGGCCTGCAAACCGAATGCTGCCGCCCGGTCCCCGCGACCGGGCGGCATTTTCATGAGGCCGTCGGCCGCCGCCCTGGAGCGCTCCTCCGTCAGGCAAAACCCGACGCCAGCTGCCCCGCGGCGAGCAGCTGGTTGAACAGGCTGGGGCTGCTCTTGGTGACGTTGGTCCCGCTTTCCGTGCCGGTGGTGTTGACCTGCTGCCCGTTGAACAGGCTGAACGGCGTGCCGCCGAGCAGCTTGCCGCCCATCTCGAGCTGCGCGAGCGGCGACATCCGATAGGCCTGCTCGATCTGGCGCTGCTGGTCGCCCATGCCGCCGAGGAGCGAGAGGTCCTCGCGGATCCCGGCGCCATATTGCTGCGCCAGCGTGCCGAGCAGCCCCGCACCCTGCAGCGCGCGCGCGTTCGCCGCCTCCTGTTGTCCGGCATTGAACCGCGCGGCGTCGTTCAGCGCCGCCATGTTGGTCAGCGCGAACTGGTTGCGCGCCGCCAGATTGTCGGCGCCGGCGGCGTTGCGCGCATCCGCCGCGTAGCGGGCGGCATCGGCCTGCAGCCCGGCGCCGGTCAGCGCGAACTGGTTCTGCTGCCCGGCATTGTACTGGCTCGCCTGGTTCTGCGCATCGGCGAGAAGCTCTCGGCTGCGGTTGATGGCACCGATGTTGAACTGGGCTGCGGCATCGTTGGCGCGCGCCTGCTCGATCGCGCGCGCATTGACCTGCCCGGCGTTGAACTGGCTCGTCGCGGTGGATCGGTCGGCGTTCGCCATGTCCATCTGGCCGGCCAGCCCGGCGTTGAACTGGCTGGCGTCGTTCTGCGCCGCCGCCAGCATCTCGCGGGCGCGGTTGATCGCGCCGACGTTGAACTGCGCCGCCGCGTCGTTGAGCCGTGCCTGCTCGAGCGCGCGCTGGTTGACCTGGTCCGCGTTGAACTGGCTGGTCTGCGTGCCCAAGCCGGCGTTGAACTGGCTGGTCTGGGAGAAGCGGTCGGCGTCCGCCGCGCCCAATGCCGCGGCGGTGTTGAAGCCTTGGGCGCGAAGATTGGCGGCGGTGGCGGCGCGGCCGCGAGCGAGCTCGCCTTCGGTCTGCGCTTCGCGGAGGCCGTAGCGCGAGCCGCCGAACGCGCCGGCCGCCGCCGCCTGCGCGGCCTGTGCCGCCCGCGTGCGCCCCGCCTCCGCATCGAAGTCGGCAAGCGTCGCGTCCACCACCTGCGACATATAAGGGTTGGCATAGCGCGCCATATGGTCCGCCGCAGCGCTTGACGCGGCGAGCGACGCCTGGGCCTCTCGCGTCGGGTCGATGGTGGTCCGGCCGTAGAAATGCGGGTCGAAGCTCGTCGCCGTCGCCTGCCGCGCCGGCCCGGTCATTGCCGCTTGTGCTTCGCGGGTCGGATCGATCGTGGTCCGGGCGTAATAGCCCGGCGTGTAGCCCGCCGCCGCGGCCTGGGCGGCGGGTCCGAGCGTCGGCGCCGCGTAGGTCGAGGCCTCCCGCTGCGCCGCCTGCGCCTGCGCCGGGGCGCCGATGAGACTCGCGCCGCGGTTGGCGGCCGTGAAGCCGAGATCGGATGCGCTCTGCACCTGGCCCTTCCACGCGTTCAGCTGGCCGCTGTTGTTCCAGGCCTGCTGCTGCAGCGGCGAGGCGGGCGCGACGAAGCCGTTCGGGTCGGCGTCCATCGCCGCGCCGATCCGACCGACCCAATCCTGGATCGAGTCGGTCACCCACGCCGGGTTCTGCGGGATCGTCGTGCCGGTCTGGTTGCTGGTCGCGTTCGATCGGCTGGTCTGCTTGGAGCTCGAAAGGCCCATCGTGATGCTCCCTAGAAGCCGCGGCCGTAGACGGCGCCGAGCAGGTCGGCGCCGCCGGTCATGCGGGCGAACAGATTGCCGATGTCGGCGGCCTGCGGGGCTGTGAACGGCACCCCGCTGCGCGCCTGGGCGTAGCCGGGCACGATCGGCGCCGGCGTATAGTCCTGCGCCAGGATCAACCCGCCCGAGGGTGCCGCGACGAAGGGTGGCGACGGCGGCGCGAACCCGACCGGCGAGACGGCAGGATCCTGGAACGTCGGCAGCGGCGAGGCCGCGGCGGGCGGGCTGAACGATGGCAGCGAGGAAACGCTTGTTCCTCCGCCGAGCGCCGGCGCCGCCTGCGGAGCCGGCGGGTCGAACGACGGCAGCGACGGAGGGGCCAGCGGGCGCGACGGCGGCGGCGCGGCCGCCGCGGCCGGTGCCGGCGCGGTGATCGGCGACGGCCGGTTCGCCGGATCGATCTGCTCTCCGGTCGAGGGGTCGAAGAACCTCCCGTTCTCGTAGACGAGGCCGGCCGTGGGGCCGAACTCGATCACGGGCCGCTTGGAAGGCGTCCAGCTCGTCATAGCTCTTTCCTCAATGCAATCTGGTGGACCCGGTAGCCGTGCGGCGCGAGCACCCGCGCCCAGCCTTCCCGGCTCTCGATGATCGCGCCGACGCAGCCGATCGACCGGCCCCAGGCCTCGCCGGCCGGGATCAGATCCCGCACGATCTCCTCGAGGTCGCCGGCGGCGATCAGACCCTCGACGTCCATCGCGCCGGTCGGATAGCGCCTGATCTGCGCGACGATCGCCGCCTCGCGTCCGACCCACAGCAGCAAATTGCCGCTCAGGATCTCCCCATCCAGCCAGCCGATCGTGTAGAGCCGTGGATCGAGCACGGCGGCGAAAGCGTCGCGGAACCGGAGGTACCCGGCCCAGTCGGGAACCATCACCGCTCGCCGAGAGGAACGACGTCGAAGAGGGGTTTGCCGAGGCGGACAAATCCATCAGTGCCGGCCGCGCTGAACTTCACCGATACGATCTTCCCAGAGCAGCGGCAGCCCTTCTTCTCCGTCTGATAGTTGAGACCTAACGGCCCCTTTTCAAGCGGGGTTTCGTGCGGACGCCCCCGCACATAGAGGTGCATAGTAGCGGCAGGGCCATTCCCTTCGAGGTCCGGAAGCACCGATCGGATGAGAACTCGCTTTTGACTTTCGTCGAAATATTGGTCGGCAGTCGTGATGTGCCAGAAAGGCTGCGCACCTTGTCCGCCCGCACCTGCGCAATCGAAACGGAAGAGGCCATAGGGACCGCCCGTGCTTTGCAACGTGACGAGGGACGTCTCACTGGCCGAAAATGGCGTGGCGAGCAGCGGGTCCTCCGCGATGGCGTCTATGCCCAACAGCCCCTTGAACCACACCGGGCGCTGCGCCGCCGCCGTCTCAGAGACGGCGAACGCGATATAGCTGGTGGGGAAAGAGTTGCCGTTGCCCGCGTAGAAGAACCATACTTCGCCGAACTTGCTGTTATGAAAGGCGAAAATGTTGCTTCGCTGCTCCGGGCCGCAGTCCTGCATGAACTCGCGGCTGATCGGGCATGGAATTTGCGCCGGCTCCTGCCCGATCGAATAGGCGTACACTCTTAGATCCGGTGCCATGAAATAGGCGGTAGCGCCACGCACGGCGAATGCATCGAGCGCGACCAAGCCGACATCGGCGACCTTGCCAAATCGCCACGGCTGCGAAGGATCGCCGGTGAACGAGCCGAGATAAAGCGCACCTGACGTCCAAACGACGACGTGCTCACCAAGGAGCGTCGCCCCGACGATCGGCTCTTGGCCCTCTAAGATGACCTCGTCCGAAAGGTTTGACGACGAGGGTGTCCAGTCGGTCAGGCTCTCGGTGTGCGAAATCCGGATGCACCGGCTGTTGAAGGTCCCCGAGACCACCTCGTTACAGCCCAGCGCCATGACCTGCCGCGTACCGGTGACGAGCAGTGTGGTGATGTTTGCCGGCGCCTGCGTAACGTGTGTCGCTCTCGCCCCCGCGATAGACTGGAACAGCTTGCCGCCGCTATTGCTAGCGAGGAGAACATCGCCCCACATCACGAGCGAGTGCCTACCCCCGCCGGTCCAAGCGGCGGGAGTGATGTCCGTTGACGAGACGTCGAGGACGTTGCGCGTGAGTGTCTGGCCCGCGCACGCTATGTTGGTCGTCCCCGAAACGGTGTAGACTAGGAGCTTCGTTACATCGGCGAAGGTTGCGATGACGGACGTCGCGTTCACGTTGCCGCCGATCGTCTGCGGCAGACCCTGATAGAAGCGAACATTGTTCCCATCAGCCCACCGCCCCTTGGAGGCGAACGTGGTGTCGTCGGACACGATGCCGGGTGGCGCGGCCAGCGCGAAATAGCTCATGCAGGGAACTCCTGAAGGGGTTAGCGGCTCTGAAAGCCGAAACCGTGCTCGCCGATGTGACTGGAGGCCCATGAAAGGGCGTGGTCAATGTAGAGCGGGACGCCTGCCGCTCTCAGCTTGTTGCACAAGTACACGTCTTCGTAGTCGCCGCCGAAATACGGTGCCTCGATCTTCCTCAGCGCGTCAGCGACCATGAAGCAGACGCCCATGCCCACTAGGTGGACCTCTTCGCAGGCGCCTGCCTCGGCTTTCTCCTTCGTCGTCCAAACGGGTTCCCCGTTCTTCTCGGCGGTCGGCGCCCCGCCTTCCTGCCGCCGGACATAATTCGCGGCCATGATCGGCTTGTCGTGCCGCAACAATCTCGCCAGCGCATCAGCCGGGAATACGTGATCGTCGTCCAGCCATAGCAGTCCGTCAGCGCCCCACTTGAGAGCCTGGTCGGCGAGGTAGTTGCGACTGTAGGCGATCAGTGCGCCCGAGGCAGTAAACACCTCGATTTCCGGCGGGCCCGCAACTCCTCTGAAGTTGATCGAGAGCCGGGATGAGAAAACCAGCATCTTTGCCAGCGAATCCACGAACTGCCATCGCGCCGAACGATAGATCGGAAGCAGGACAGCGATTTTCATCCCGTCACAATAGCAGAGTCAGACAGAGTAAGCGAACGCGAGCATGACGAGCGAGGTCGCGTTGAAGTCGGTGTCGTTCAGCACTGCAAGCGTGCTGCCGGTGAAGTCGTAGAGGCTGATCGTCGTCGAGCTCGGCGTGACGACATAGACAGGCATCGCCACCGTGTTCATCGTCTGGGCAACGCAGGCGCCGCCGGGATTGGGAACCGCAGGCGTCGTGAACGGCAGGCCGGCGATTGTCGCGGAGCCGGTCGAACTTCCCTTGGCGCTGAGGCGGATGCGGATCTCGACGAAGACCAGGCGCCCGATCTTGGTGTAGCGGCCGAGCTGGTCGGTGTAGGTCATTCCGGTGTTGGCGCCGCCGAACAGCAGGTTCGGCGTGAACGTGCCTTCCTCATAATCGTCCAGCGCGTTCGCATCGGCCGATGGGACCTGGATGGCCGGGAACTGGATCGCGCCGCCCGAAAGACCGAGCTTTTGCCAGAAGTCGCTCGCGCCGGAATGAATGTTGTTGCCGTTGAGGAGCGGCACCGTCGCGCCGGAGGTGCCCGTGGCCTGCGTCGCCGCGGTGCCGAGCCCGAGGTTCGACCGCGCGTTCGACTGCTGCGTTCCGGTCAGGCCCTGGGCATTGGTGTCGACGCGCAGGCGATTGCCCAGAGCGGCCGCCGTCGCCGTCGCGAAGTTCGGATCGTCGCCGAGCGCCGCGGCGAGCTCGTCGAGCGTATCGAGCGCCGCCGGCGAACTGGCGACCAGATCGGTGATCGCGCTGCGCACATATTGCGTCGTCGCGATCTGGGTCGTGTTCGTCCCCGCTGCCGCCGTCGGCGCCGTGGGCGTACCGCTCAGCGCCGGCGAGGCGAGCGGCGCCTTGAGGCCCAGCGCGGCCTGCAGTCCGGTGACGTCGGCGATCGCGTGCCCGTGGGCGGTCGCCGCCTTCTCCGAATCGAGCTCGGCCAGCGCCGCCTGGACATTGGTCGCCGCGATCGTCCCGGCCGGCGAGAAGGTCACCGCCGCGGCGGCATGACCATGGGTCGAGAGCGACGGCGAGACCCAGTCCGATCCGTCGGCCCAGATCGGCCGGTGCGTGGCCTCGTCCCAGGCCAAGGCGCCCATATGGTCCGCCGCCTCGGGAAGATCGGCCGTCGTCGAGCGCCACAGTCGCAGCGGTGCCGGGAGGATCTCGCGCCAGAGGCGTTCGATCGAGCCGAGCACCGCCTCCAGCCAGAGCGGCACGTCGCTGCCCGAAGGACGGAAGATCCGCATCTCAGGCCCTGAGGTTCGGCAGGTTGGGAACGTCGATGGCCGCGGTCAGCGGGCCGCTGCTGGCAGCCCTGCGCCGTCCTGCCGCCTGGATCTCCCCCACCTTGGCGTCGAGCCGGCTGCTCCAGAAGCGCATCCGGCCCTCGTCCATGTGGAAGGCGAAGGCCTCGACCAGAGCGGCGGCGAGATAGACGTCGGGATGCGCGGCGAGCAGCCAGTTGCTCTCCTGGTCGGGACCGAGCGGCGCAATCGTCCGCCAATAGGCGCCCGAGATCGCGGTCGGTGCCGCCGGCGCCGGGCCCAGCAAGAGCGTCGCGCCCTCGATCGCGAAATGTGCCGGGCGGCCGCGCGCCGCGTCGGGATAGGCTGCGCGCAGATCGCCGGGGGTGAGCCGGCTCAGCACGGTTCGGGGCGCACCGTCGATCCAGGGCGCGGAGCGGAAGCCCCAGAAATCTTGCGGAAGCGCCTCCGCCGCAGCACTCGCGACGATCGCCAGCGGCGCCTCGCGCTCGGGCGTGAACACGCTGCGGTTGAGAAAGCGCTCGCCCAGCGCGATGAACTGCTCGATCTGGGCGGCGGTGAAGTCCTCGTTGGTCCAGTCGCCGACGGCGGTCCGGAGCGCGCTCCAGGTCTGCGGGTCCGAAGCCATGTCATACCCTCCCGAGGATGATGTTGCGGGTCTTGAGGTAGCGCCACTCGGGGTCGTCGAGCAGCGTCGCGACCGCCTGGCGGTGGTCCGGATTGAGGATGTCGACGCCCTTTTCGACCAGCCATTTCATCTGCACCGAGGCCGGGATCGAAGCGACGTGCGCCATTTCGCCGAGCCGGCCCGAAGCCGCGTTCGCCGCCGCCTTGTTGCGGGCGATCAGCGGCTCCGCGTCGCCCTCGTAATGGATCAAGGTCCGCCCGCTCTCCGCGTCATGCTCGTGCCAGGTTCTGAGGCCGGTCAGCGGGTCCGCGTCGAGGAGACGCCTGGCCATCAGCGTACGCCCTCCGCCTCGCGCCACGCCCGGGCGCAGCGCTGCGCCGTGACGATGTCGTCCGGTCGCATCACGCCGGCAATCTCCGCGCGCGCGGCCGCGGCCCGGCGGCTCGCCTCGCCGCCGCTGCCCGCAGCGATGTTGAACCATTTATGCGCTTCGACGAGGTCGAGCGGCACGCCGGCCGTGCCGGTCGAATAGCTGACGCCGAGCGCGTAATAAGCGGCGGCCAGGTCGCGGCGCATGGCGGATCCCTTCGCGAAAGTCCGGCCCGGGTGGGCCGGAATGTAAATGAGGAATTGTCGCTGCGACACGGCGAGCTGAGTCTGCGGCGCGACCGGGCGCGAGATGGTAAATCTCGTTTAAACTATTGTAAGCCAAAAATTAATTCTGGAACCGGGCAGCATATTCGCGGTTGCAGCCCTCCGTACACAGTATGCTTTTGCGGAGGTCCGGTTGGACGAGCGCGTGTATATCATCGATGGTGCAGGAAGATCGGGCGTCGCCCTCTCCTTCACTCTTTCCGCGGCCGGCTTCGACCCGCTCTTCTATCCCAGGCTTTCGCTGTTCCTCGCCCATGCCACGGAAACGCCGCCGGCCTGCATCCTCGTCGACGTCGATGGGCCGGGCGACGGAGGGCTGGAGACTCTCTACGGGCTTCGCGCCGGCGGTATTTCCTGGCCGGTGATCGCGGTCAGCGCCACCGACGATCCCGGCGTTGCCGCCCGGGCGCTCTCGGCCGGCGCCGACGATTTCGTCGCCGCGCCGTTCGCGGCCGGAGACCTGGTTCAGGTCATTCGCTCCGCGGCCTCGCTGCTCGAGAGCGCGCGGTGAGCAAGGCTGCCGCCTGGTCGGCAAGCGCCCGTCAGTCGGTGTCGGCGAGCGCCTGCATCAATTGACGCAGCTGCCGGATTCCGTCCGGGTCGGCCTCGTCGAACAGCGGCCTGATGTGCTTGTCGATATAATGGGAGACGCCCGAATAGGACAGCGACCAGCCGGTGAAGCGGCGGCGGCCGGTCTTGCGCACGTCGACCACCGTCACCCGGGCATGGCGGCGGTCGCGGACGATCTTCTCCATCAGGTGGTCGACGGCCTCCGCCGGCCCCTCGATGATCTGCGCGAAGCGGCCCTTGGTGAAGATCAAGGTTCCGGTGATGCCGAGGCGCGCATTCTGGGCGCGCGACACCTCGACGATGCGCCCGATCTCCGCTTCCTCCTCGTCAGCCGCAAGGGTGCTGACGCTTGCATAGAGCAGCGACTTCAAACGTGATGCCTTCCCACGAGCCCGGTCCGGCGGCAGGCGCCCCAGACCCGCCGTAGAACAACAACGATCGCGGGAGGTTGCACAGAATTGCGCAAGTGTCGCGCAAAAATTGGGACACTGTGTCTTCGCGGTCGCGTGTAGCCCGAAAGACCTCGACAGCAGAGGCCGGGGGAGACGCGGGGCTGCGCTCCGGCACGGCGCAGGGCTCTCGCGCACTGTTCGAAGCCTTTGCTTCGCTTGTGGCGCGGCGCGGTAAGCGGTTTCCCCGGCTTCGCACTCTCACGGTGTTCAACGCTGCCCCGGATGATGCGACGAGCCTTCCGGTCCCTCAGCAAAGCTCAGGGAGCCGGCTGGGCGGCGATTGGGCGGAGGAGCGCTCTGATCGCGACCCTCTTGAAAACCGGCGGCGCATTGTGGCTTTGGCGCAGGGCAGCGCGGGAGAAAGCGATGACGAGAACGGGCAGCGGCCGCACGGTTGGTCGGTCGCGGAGGCTTGGCCGGTGAACCGGCGCATCGAATGGGCACTCGCCGTGCTGTCGCTCGCCGCGGCGATCCTGGTTCTGCTCGCCGGCGCCTGGCTGATGCCGTTCGATGTGCGCCCGCAGATGCTCACTGCGGCGCTGATGGCGCTCTCCCTGTGGCTCGTCATCGGGCTTCATCCCGACCGCTGACACCGCCATTACTCACCGCCGACACGGCTGGAACCGGCGGCAGACGTCCCGACGACCGCCGCGCGGACCAGCCCGGGCTCAGGTGCCGAGCAGGCGCAGCCGGAGCGAATTCGGGACCGCGCGTCCGGCCGAATCGGGGCGGTCGCCCGCACCGGCCGTGACCGTCGCCACCAGCCGCTCTTCGCACCACAAGGCGGCGTGCCCGGTCTCGACGTGACGCTGCGCTTCGCGCAGCGCCGCCGCATCGTCGACCGCCGGAAACTCGTCGAAGCAGCCGGCCCGGCCGTCGCTCGAGAAGCACAATCTGTAATATGGCACGCCCCGTTCCCCCGAATCGCCAAGGTCGATCCGAGTATCGGTGAGCGCCGCCCCCCACACCTTCATCCATGTTTATGAAAACACACAAAAAACATCCGCGTTGGAGGTTTCAGCGGGGCACCGGCCGGGCCTGGCCGGACCTGCGCAGCGTGGCAGCGAGCGGCCGCGCGACCGCGGCGATCTCGCCGAAGCCGATCCGGCGCCCGTCGCCGAGGTGGAGAATGGTGCCGGGTCGGACATTCCGCACCGGCACCATCGCATCCGGCATCGGCGCCCCTGTCCGGCGCCCCTTGCCCCGGCTCTTCTCTTTCGGTGCGCTCTTGCCGGCCATAGTGTCTCTCCTCGCTCGTTTCGGCGTCAGGCGACGTTGAGATCGGCGACGACGCCGCTCGATTTCTCGTTGCACGCCTCCAGCGTGAACTCGACGCTCAGCATCTTGCGCTCGCTGTGGCCGGTCTTGGCGAGATCCTCGGTCCGGAACCGCTGATAATAACAGAGCTTCCACATCCCCGGGTCGACGACCAACGCGGAACGCGGCCGCGAGAAGCGGCTCGCCACGATGTTCACCGTGCCGAAATCGGTGACGTAGACGTCGGCCGCAGCGACGATCGTCGCCTTCTTCTGTCCGCTGTTCTCACGATACTGGGTCGCGATGCCGCTGAACGTCGAGGCGGCGCGCTTGTTGAAGCCGCCGACCAGCACGAGCCTCGGCTCCCCACCCTCGTTCCAGCACGACTGCATCACGTCGAGCAGCAGTTGCTCGGTGAACGGCCGCGCCGCGCCGTCGGTCGCCGCCGCCTGCAGTCCGCCGGCGAAGGCGGTCGAGGCGCCGCCGACGCCGCGGCTGTCGTTGCTCTGGATCCACGCCTCGAACCCGGCGCACTTGCGCGCCGCTCCGGCATTGCCCGCCACCGACGGATAATTGCCGGTGAGCCGCGTCTCCATGTCCCGCTTCAGCTCCTTCGAGCGCTTCATCAGCTGGTAGGAGAGCTCGTCGCCGCGGCCGGCATTGTCGGCGGCGCGCTGCGAGGAGGAGACCTGGATCACCTTGTCCATCAGCTGGGTGTAATTGCCCAGCCGCACGGTCGCGGCGGCGGCGTCGTTGGCGGCGTCGTCGCCTTCGAGCACGGCATTGTCGCCGTCCGCCGGCGCAAGCGCGTCGGTTTGCCATTCGTGATTCGTGTGGCTGGCGCTGCCCTTGCCGATCGCCGTCATGAACGGCGTGTCGGTGGGCGAGACGTCGTGGATGACATCGGTCAGATCCTCGCGGCGCCCGGCGACGTCATAGGTCTTGGTGGTGTTGATCGGTACGGCCATGATCTTTCTCCCGCCGGCGTGCCGGCGCTGCGCCGCCGCGCTCCTGGCGAGGAGCGGCGGCCTTGATCGAGGGGGATGCGCGGGGCCGTCGCGGCCCCGCGCGCTGAGGTCAGAGGAAGCGGGCGAAGGTCCGCACCGCGGCGTCCTTGTCTCCGTCGCGCATCTTCTGACGGTCCTGGGCGTATCGCTGGCTGTCCGCGGCGCCGCGGCCGGCGGTGCCGGGGCGCGACACCCTCGGCATGCCGCGCGCGGCGCGCACCGTCTCCATCCTGTTCGCCATCAGCGCACGGTATTTGAGGGCGTCCTGCCTCCATTCATTGGCCTTGCGCATCGCGAGGATGTCGACATGGTCGACCTGGGCGAGCTGCTCCGTCGAATAGCCGAGCTCGAGCGCCGTGGAGCCGAGTTCCTGCCTCAGCTTCGGTCCGCTCGTCGCATCGAGATATTCGGGAAACGCGGCGGCGAGCACCGCGCGCGTCTCTTCCTGCTCTCGGGCCGTCATCTCCTGCTGGGCGAAGACGGCCTGCTGCCGCGCCTCCGCCAGCAGCTGCTGCGCATGGGCGCGCTGGGCAGCATAATGGCGGTGGAGCTCGAGCTGGCCAGCGTAGAGCTCGGGATCCTCGGCGATCAGCCGCGGATCGGGTTCGGGAACGGCGAGCTGCGCCTCGAAATGCTCGAGATGGTCGGCATAGCGCCCCTGCAGTTCCCGGATCGTCGCCAGCGCTTCGCGCTCCACGGCGCTGCGCGCGGTCTGCGCCTCGTGCGATTTCGCCTGCACGAAACGCTCGCGCTCGGCCTCGCGCCGGCTCAGCGTCTCCTGGACGGCACGCGGCAGCCGCGCGAATTCCGCTTTCTCCGCCGAGGTCCAGGAGACCGGCGGAACGATCGATCCGTCGTCCGCAGCGGCGGCGCCCTCCCCGTCCGCCTCCGGCGCGCTGCTTTCGCTCTCGCCCGCGGGGGACGTGCCGTCGGGCTCTTCCCCCGCGCGTCGTGCACCCGAATCCGGCCGCTCCGCGACGGCGTCGTCGGTCTCCTCCCCAAAGGCAGCGAAGCGGTCCTCGAGAGTGCGCGCGACAGTGTCGCCGCCCATGTCCGGCTCGATCATGATCATCCTTTCTCGGTGGTCGGAAAGCAGCGCCGCGGCGTCATTGGCTTGGAAGGCCGTCGTGCTCGGCCGCGAATGTCCGGGCCTCGTTGGCGCCATGTCTGCGGATCCCGCACTCGGCGCCATTCTGGCATTTGCGAAAATCGCACAGAACGACACCAATGTCAAGCGAAAATCGCATGAAGCAGCCGGAAATCCGCGGCTCTATCCCGCGCATACGGAATCCTACGGAACGCCGCAGTTACCGGGCCGTGACCTCCGTCGCGCGATCAGCACAGTCATGGAACGCGCATATCTTCTCGGATCGATCGTCGCCGCCGGCGGAACCGGCTCGATGGACCTGCTCGTCGAAAATCCGTTCTGGCCGGCGTTGGGCGCCGCTTTGATCGCCATCCTGCTGATGCGCCGGGCGCTGCGCAACGTTCCCCTGCTGGTGCCGGCCGACGCCGAGTCGCGCGCCCGGCGCTGAGCCTCATTCCGCGCCGCGGCGCGCGGCCAGCTGGTACAGGCTGTGATCGGTTGAGGCGCGCAGCAGCGCGAGCAGCGCCACAACGCCGGCATCGACGACCATCAGGACCCAGAAAATCGGCTGCGGCTGCCCGAACGCGCCATAGCCGATCGCGTAATGCACGATCATCGCCGGGAGAAAGCCGGCGAGCAGCAGGCCGAAGCGTGCGGAAGCCTTCCGCGCGTGCCGTTTACCGATCGGCGCAACGTCATGCTTGGATCCTCGCTGAGCAGACCGACGAACCAGGGATAGAGCATCGTCGCGAAGGACAGACGTCGGCGCGGCAAGCGGCCGCCTCCGCACCGCGCGGCTAACCTTCGCTTAATCTCGACCGCCGCACCGTCTCGCGATGCTCCCCGTCCTCGCCATGCTCGTCGTCGTCAACGTCTGGACGATCCTGCTCTTCGCGCACGACAAGGCGCGGGCCCGCGCCGGCGGCCGGCGCGTGCCCGAAGCCCATCTCCTCCGTCTTGCGCTCGTCGGCGGCACGCCCGGCGCGCTGCTCGCCCGCCGATGGCTTCGACACAAGAGCCGCAAGCAACCCTTTTCGAGCCGCCTCCGGGTGATCGCGATCGGCCAGGCGGCGCTGCTCGTCCTCGGGCTGCTTCTCGCCGCCCGGGGCTGACGGTCCCGCTGCCGCAGGTTCGGCGCACCTCCGGCCCGGCCGGGCGCGCAACCGTTTGCGTGAGGTGAGGACATTGGTAGAGCAGACCGATGGACCGCGCCGCCGCGATTTCCGCCCTGATCGCCTTCGATCGCCCGCTCGGGGAGCTCCGCGCGGTGCTGGACGGGCTTTCCGGCGAAAGCGCCGGTGCGGTCGCGGTCGTGCGCCGCGACGACATCGCCGCCGTGCTTCGCCGCTTCCTCGCCGGCAAGATCGCTGCGGGCGAGGTCGAGGCCTGGGCCTGCCTGGTCGAATGCCGCGACGATCTCGAGTTCGAGCCCCGGCACGAGGAGGACGTCGCCGACGCCCTTTACGATCTCTCGGATCCCGAAGGCGGGCTCGATCGGCTGGCGCCGGAGCTGCTCGCGCGGCTGGGCTGAGAAGGCCGGGTCCTCACTCGATCCGCCAGGTGATGCGGGAGCTCACCGCGCTTCGCACCGGTCTTCCGGGGGCGTCCAGCGCCGGCGAGAATTTGGCTCGCTTGACCAGGGCGCCTCAACTCATCGCGTCGGGCGAGGCGATGCCGCTAAAGAGCAAGGGCGTCGGGTACATCGCATCCAGCATGCCTATTCTGTGCCAAGCGGTTTGGCGGGTCGCAACGGCCGCTCTTGCTCGGCCGGGCCGCTGCGTGGCAGCCTGTCGCATCTCGACGAGTGGGGTTAGGCGCGTGAGGAAGGATCCGGTCTGTGCGAAGTGCGGCGGTGCCATGTCGCCGGGCTTCGTCGTCGATCAGGGGTATGGCTCGGTGAGCGTCAGCACCTGGCAGGAAGGCGAGCCGCGCAAGAGCTTCTGGACCGGCGTCAAGCAGCGCAAGGACGCCCAGCGGGAAATCGTCACCTGGTGCTGCGATCGGTGCGGCTATCTCGAAAGCTACGCGGCGGAGGGCTGATCTGCGCCGCGGCTCCCCGCGCGGGTGATCGGACGGGCGTGCCGGAAAATCGGCGGGCGCCGTCCGGCGGCCATTGCAAATGCCGGTCGGCTGCGCATGATTGCACCTCCACGAGGGGCAGGAGCAGATGCGGGGACAGGTACTTGGCGTCGATACGCGAACCGGCGACGGGATCGTCGCGGGCGAGGACGGTCGCCGCTACGGCTTCCGGCCGGCGGACTGGGCGGCGCGCGGCGAGCCGGCCGTCGGCATGGAGGTCGATTTCGAGATCGAGAACAACCGCGCCCTCAGCATCTTCCCGGTCCCCGGGACGGTCCCGGCGAGGCCGCACGGCTATGGGACGGAGCCCCTTCACAACGATCGCAACAAGCTCGTCGCCGCGCTGCTCGCCTTTTTCATCGGTGTGTTCGGCGTTCATCGTTTCTACCTGGGCCGGATCGGAACCGGCGTCCTGATGCTGGTGCTGACCTGCACATTGGTCGGTGTTCTCGTCACCGGGCCTTGGGCATTGATCGACATGATCCGCTATCTGATCATGTCGGACCGCGAGTTCGCCGCCCGCTACGCCCGCGACTGATTTCCGCGTCTTCCAGAACCATCGTTTCGGCGGAGACCGGCGCCCGGGGAGAGCTCGCCCGGGCTGCAAGCCAGATGCGGAGCGGCAATGCGCTGTCAGAATGGCCCGATGCCCAGCAGGCGGCGGCGCGCCGGTGTCAGCCTCTCATATTTCTCGGCGCGCAGCAGCGCCTGGGCGGCGGCATCGCCGTCGTGGATCGCTGCCTCGAGGTCCTTGCCGAGCTCCTCCAGGATGCGGATCGCGTTCGCCAGCGCCGCGATCCGATCGGCGGCCCAGGGCTCGCGCGCGCAGATGTCTTTCAGCCGGGCTGAAAATGTCTCGTGCGCCCGGCCGAGCGCGGGAGCGAGGAATTCCTCGATCGCGCGGCGCGCGCGGGCGGCGCGCTCCACGCGCTGCGCGTCGGACAGCTCGTTCATCTCGCACTCCCTGCTTTGCTTGACCTGAGCGATGGCGGCTGGTGCCCGCCTGCGGGCTCTGGAATAAGAGCGGTTCCGGATCAGGAGAGCGCGATGGCCGCTGCCAACATTGCCCCCGTCATCGCCGCCGCTGCGGCCCGCGCACGACGTGCGCTTCTCGCCGCCTTCGACGAGGCCGATGCTTACGCCCCGGAGCGGGCGATCGCCTACGCGCCCAAGCGCAGGCTGGAACGGCGTTACGCGGAGTCTCTGCGCGCCTTCGGCGCCCTGCACACGGGCGACGACGGCCGCGCCTGGCTCGAGCGGGATTGCCTTCGCGAGCACACCGCCCGCCGGCGGCGAAGGGCGTTCGGCGTCATCGGGATAAGCGTCGCGGCGACCGGCGCAATCTTGGGCTTCTCGCATCTGTAGCGGCGGAGCCGCTCAGCAGCGTCTCCGCGCGGCCCACAGTCCGACCAGGATCTGCGATGCGCCGGCGACGAACAGGCTCCCCGCGATCAGCGCGGCGAGATCGTCGGAATGACCGGTCTGGCTCTTCAGGAACCCGGCGCTGAGGCTTGCGAACGGGATCGCGGCGAGCACCGCCAGCACGGTAATGACCAGCAGGATGCCCACCGCGACCTCGCCAAGGCCGCGGCAGAGGATCCAGCCCCTGCCCTTCGCGCCGACCAGCATGCCGACACCGCCGGCGCTCAGCGCCCGCATCGCGATCGCCGCGAGCAGCAGATGGTCGAGCCGGAACACGCGCGTCGTCGTCGCGAGCAGCAGGATGAAGCCGGCGATCGCGCCGCCGGCCGCCAGCAGCAGCGAGGCGCGCGCCTCGATCGTGCGGAGATTGGCCATTCCCACCGCGGCCTCGATCACCGCCGCCGCAAGATAGGCCCAGCCCGCCCATTTCAGAAAGGAGAACAGGTTGGACGGCGGCATCAGCACCAGCCCCGCGGCGAGCGCGACGGTCGCCAGTCCGGCCGGCAGGCTCCACCGCCAGGCGCGCGGCTCGCGGGCGGCCGCGCCCGCGCCGTCCTGACTCGTCGCGCCTACATCCTCGCTCGCTGACGGCTCCATCTCGCTCCTTTCGCGCTCGAGCATCCTCGCGCCCGTTCCACCGCTACGGTTGCGGCGAAGCCGCGCCCGCCACGGCCGGACCACCGCCGCCCTTTGCGCCGAACTGCGGCCCGGCGCCAGCCTCGTCTCCATGCCATTGCCTCGGCCGCCGGGAGGTGCATGATGCGGGGGACAACCTGGAGCTGCCGTTGTTGCGATGCTGACCGCGCTGCTTACCGCCGCCTTGCAGGCGGCATCGCCGTCCGCGCCGCCGCCCGCGAGCGACGAGAGCATCGTCGTCACCGGAGAGCGGCCGATGACTCGCGGGGACATCCGCCACCATCTCGTCGAGATCGGCCGGACCGAGCAGGGCCAGCTCGCGCGCTTCGCGACGCCGATCTGCCCGGCGGTCGTCGGCATGCCCGGACCTTATGTCGACGTCATCGTCGAGCGTCTGCGCGAAACCGCGTCGGGCGTCGGTCTCAAGGTCGCGGACCGACCGTGCGTCTCCAATGTCACCCTCATCGTCGTACCGGACGGGGCGCAGTTCGTCGACGCTGTCCGCTCCACCCTGATCTTCTCGGGCCTCGATCCCTGGGAGGTACGCCGCGTCAAGCGGGAGCGGCCGGCCAGCGCCTGGAACCGCATCCAGGCCGTCAACGAGCATTTCCAGGCTGCCGGCAGCGGCGGTTCGATCCGCGTCTACGGCACCTCGCTCTTCAAGCAGCCGATCCAGCAGGTGATCCTCGAGGCGTTTGTGCTGATCGACGAGAAGGCGGTGGTCGGTAAGAGCCTGGTCCAGCTGGCCGATTATTTGGCGATGCGGACGCTGGCCGAGACCAAGCCGCCGCGCGAGGGAGGCGACGCCACCATCCTCAGTCTGTTCGATCCGAACGCGGCTGCTCCCCCGTCGCAAGCGACGGCGCTCGATCATGCCTATCTCGGCGGACTCTATGCCTCCGAGGCGCTGCGCACCTCCGGGCAGCAGCGCAGCCGCATCACGACGTTGATCGGCCGAACGCTGAGCCCGAGTGCGGAGACGGACGACCGCGCCGAATGAGCGTCCGCGCGCGCCGCAAACCGACCGGAGCCGCGACCGTTCGTTAACCCTCTTCGGCTAGGCAAAGACATTTGCGCACCGGGCGAGGACGTTCGTGGGCTTTTCGGTCGATCTGCTGCGGGACGAGGGCGGGCGCGCGGAATTCGATCGCGCACTCGCCGCCGCGCTGGGTTGCGGTCGCAGCGACACGGCCGAGGCCCTGCTCGCCCCGCTTCTCGCCTCATTGCGCACCTACATGTCCGATCTGTGCCTGACGTTGCCGCCAGCCGCCGTGTCCATCGCCGGCTGGGAGACGTTCAACGCCCGGGTCGAGCGGCTCGCTTCGGACCGGGCGCTTGCCGCGATCGGGATCGACATCTCGCCCGAAGGAGAGGCGAGCGACGCCGCAGGACGCGCCGAGCAGCGGCTCGCCTGCGTCTATTTCGATGATCGTTGTGGCTACGATTTCGGCGGCGCAGCAGCCGCCGACATCGTCGGCTCGCTATCGGATGGCCGCGCTGCATCCTGGGCGGGCGGCTTCATCGACGCCGATCGCACTCTCTCCACCTGCGGCCTTGCTCCGCTGCTCGAGGCGCTTCGCCGTCACCCGCTCCGCGATTGGGCGCAGCTCGGCGACGAGGAGGATGTCCGCGCCAATCTCTCCACCTGGCTGGCCGATCGCCTCCGCCACCTTCGCGTCCATCAGGCGCTGGAGCGCGCCTTGTCCGGCGATGGTCTCGCGGCCGCCGTTCCGGTCATCGTCGCGACCGACGCCGTCGTGCCGTGCCTCGCCGCCGTCTATGCGCCCGGTCGTATCGTCGGCAGCCGAGAGGCCGAGGCCGAACATCGCGAAAGCGAGCGTTCCGCCCGTCGGACCGAGCAGGAGCGCGAAACCGAGGAACAGGTCGCCCGCTGGCGCGAGCAGCGCGCCGCGATCCGCGGCTGGCGCGGCGATCCCGACCAGCTGCGCACCTTCGTCGACTATGTCGAGCTCACCGAACTCGCCGCGCGTGCCGGCACTCCGCTTGCCGGCACCGAGCCCGGTCACACGCTCGGCGACCAGGCGTTCGAGCGAATGATCGAGGCCTATCGAGGGCACAGGAGCGGCGGCACCGTCGGCATCGCGCCTGGCGGTCCGCAGACCGGCCTGGCGACGGCGTTCGATGTCGCCCCGGCCGACGACGCGGCTTTCCAGGCCTCCGGCATACCGCGGGGCGGCCGCGAAATGCTTCGTCCTCCGCACCGGGTGGGTGCAGGCTTCGGCCGGAAGATCGTCTGACGTGCGCCGCGGCTCGTCGGCCGACCCGCAAATCCGTCAGGCGGGCGTCGCGCGCCACTCGGCTGTGCCGCTCCAGGTCAGCGTCCAGGCGGCGCCGGGCGAGACGTCCTGCACGACGTTCTCCTGAAAGGCGACGAGGCACACGCCGCCGGGATCGCGCACGGAGGGGTAGAGCAGCCCGCGCGAGCCGGCGGCGGCGAGCTCGGCGGCGAGCCTCTGACCCTCGGGGTAGCCGACGGCCGGGTCGGGATCGAGGCAGGCCGGCGCCGGCGTCATGCCCCGGATGTCGTGGAACCGGCCGATGAACGAGGCGTGGAGCGCGCGATACTGCACCTCGTCATGGAAATGGCCGATGAAGCCCAGCTCGCGCGTCTTGTGGAAGGCGACCTCGGCGAGCGAGGTCCGGTCGTGGAAACCCGCATACCAGGCGCCGCGCGCCTCGTCGTTGAAGCGATTTCCGCCTCGCCGCGTGTAGGTGAAGGCTGCCTGGATGTAGGAGCTTCCCCAGCGATCGTAATCGCGCGGCGCTGCCGGCGCGGTCAGCCTGCGGCTGGTCAGCCCCTCCAGGCTCTCGAGCAGCGCCAGCTCTTCCTCGTCGTCGACCAGCGGCCGCAGCACCGGCGGCTTCCAGTAAGCGGTCGGGATCAGGCGGACGGTGCGTTGCTGGGCGATCTCCGCGAGCGGCGGAATCACATACCGCCTCGCGCGGCATCGACGTAGCGCCGCGCCTCGAGGATCGCCGGCAGCCCGCCTTCGGCCATTACCTCTACCGGGGAACGCCCTCCGAACAACGGGCCATTGTTGGCCATCTTCGGCCATTTGTCCGCAAGCGCGTCGCCGAAATAGAGATGGAGCCCCTTGTAGAGGCCGATCAGCGCGCTCGCCCGCAGCCTCTGGTCGCGGCTGAGCGTGCCCGCCCAGGTCCCGTTCTTCATCCGGTGCCAGGTTCGCAGCGACACGCCGGCGAGCTCGGCGGCGCCGCTCCCGCCCAGTCGCCACGCGCTGAAGGCCCGCGCAAGCGCCTTCACCGCCACCGCGTCGGCACGGGCGTCATCCGCCGCGATTGGTGTTGCGGCACGATGATGAAATTCGTCGGCCAGGGATGCCATCCGCACGTCTCCTTGCCATCTGGCATATCATGGAACGCCAGGTGGCACAAACCGCTCCTTTTTGCAGGACCCGCTTGCATCGACTTTCCCGTGTCCTTCGTCTCCCCCCTCTCGGCGTGGCGGCACATGTCCGATTGCTCCGGTCGCGCTTTTCCGCCACCTAGGCCGCAGGCGTCTCCCTGCCACGGCCCGCGGCTTCGAACGTGACAGGGGCGCGCACCGCACGATGCGTCCAGGGGAAGCGAAGCTTGCACGATCTCAAGGCCCATGCGTCCTGGCGCGAGGCGATCTTCCACACCGTCGGTCTCTGGCTGTTCATCCTGCTGATCTTCCTGCCGATGATGCTCGAGCGGCACCGCACGCGCGATCTCGCCAGCGTTGCCCTCGACGGGTCCGCCGTCCTGCTGTCGATGCTCCTCGCGCTCGGCCTGTTCGCGCTCTATCGGCGGACGCTCGGCTGGCCGAACCTGCAGCGCGCCGCGATCCTGCTCGCCGGCGTGGTCGCCGCCGCACTGGCCCAGACCCTGTTCGACTATCTGGTCACCAGCCTCGTCGAACGCAATTTCATGGAGACCTGGCAGGACCTGCCGCAGAACATGCGCCGCCGGTTCGGCGCCGCGTTCAACTATTTCTGCGTCTTCGCGGTGAACGTCGCGCTGTTTCAGTTCGCGTTCGCGCGGCGGTGGAGCGCGGCGCGCGATCGCCAGCTCGCGGAGGCGCGCGAGCGCGCCCAGCAGGCCCAGCTCACCGCCCTGCGCTACCAGCTCAATCCGCATTTCCTGTTCAATACGCTGAATTCGATCTCGGCGCTGATCGTCACCCGGCGGAACGACGATGCCGAGGAGATGACCGAGAAGCTCTCGCGTTTCCTCCGCACGTCCCTCGCCTTCGATCCTTCCGAGCTGGTCCCGGTCGACGAGGAGCTGTCGCTGGTCGAGGAATATCTCGACATCGAGGCGGTTCGCTTCGGCCGCAAGCTGAGCATTGCGCTTTCGTGCGAGCCTGCGGCCGGCGGCCAGCTGATTCCCGGCTTTCTCGTCCAGCCGCTCGTGGAGAATGCGGTGAAGCACGGGGTTGCCCCCGCGCGCGGCCTGGTCACGATCCGCATCGCTGCGCGTCTTGAGGGCGGCATGGTGTGTATCCGCGTCGAGAACGACCGTGTCGACCTGCCCGAAGAGGAGTCGAGTGCAGGCGCGGGCGTCGGGCTCGCCAACGTTCGCCGACGCCTCGAGGCGGTCTACGGCGCCGCCGCCAGCCTGACGACAGATGCCGACGAACGCCTGTTCTCGGCCGAGATCCGCATTCCTGCCTCGAAACGGGACGGGCGCACCGCCGATCCCGCCGGCGACAGCCCGGCGCCGGCGGCGCCCGCGGCGGCGCGGCGGCGTGACAAGCCGAAAAGCGTTGCGGTATAGACTCTGGCAGCGGAGTCACCGTCTCGGTCGGGCTCCGCGGGTTACGTGGAGCGGGGATGCGCGTACTTCTGGTCGATGACGAGCCGTTGGCGCTCGACAGGCTCAAGACATTCTTCGGGGACATCGGCGGGGTCGAGGTCGTCGGCGAGGCCGAGGACGGCGATCAGGCGCTTGCCGCGATTGCCGCGCTGAAGCCGGATCTCGTCGTGCTCGACGTGCAGATGCCCGGCCGCAACGGTCTGCGCACCGCGGCGGCGCTCGACATCACCCCGCGCCCGGAGCTCGTCTTCGTCACCGCCCACGAACATTACGCGCCCGACGCGTTTGAGGTCGAGGCGGCCGATTATCTGCTGAAGCCGGTGCGCTTCGATCGCCTGCGCCAGGCGGTCGAGCGGGCGCGGCGCCGCCGCACCCTGCGCGAGCAGGCGGGTCGGGTCAGCGCGCTCGAGGCCGAGGTCGATTCCCTGCGTGCCGGCGGCGCCTCGTCCGAGCTTGCCTTCTGGATCCTCGAGACCAACGGCCAGCGCCGCGTGCCGATCGAGGATATCGACTGGATCGAGGCCGCGCGCGACTACGTCCTGCTCCATACGGCGGTGCGCAGCCACCTGCTCCGCATCACCATGGCTGCGCTCGAGGAGAAGCTCGCCGGCAGTGCGCTGATCCGCGTCCATCGCTCCGCCTTCGTCCGGCCGGACCGGGTGGCGGAGGTCCGCCGCGCCGGGCGGACGATGCACGTCGTCCTCACCGACAGCACCAACGTCCAGGTCGGCCCGAGCTATGTCGACACCGTCAAGGCGGCGCTCGAGCTCAAATAGGGTGCGGTCGCTGGAGGCGGCCGATGCTTTGCTGTGGTGCGTCCCGCGTCAGCGGGCGAGGACGTCCAGCGCGAGGAACGAGGAGCGGCGGGCCTGGGCGTGATCGCTGCCGCCATCGGCCGCGACGAAACCGATGTTGGCAACCGCGAGAACGACAAGACCGGCGAGGAAACCCTCCGCCAGCCGCGCCAGAGCGCTCGAGATCCTGCCCTTCCACTTCATCGCCGCGCATCCTTCGGCCGCTCGTGCGGCTCTGTCCCGATGGCGCAATGCGCCGGATGCGTAACGAATTCCACGTCCAGTCTCGGCAAATCTCCGGACCGGCGACTCCGCGCGTGCGGCCGTTGACGGAAAAATGCGGAAATGTGCGGGACGCAGCCGCCGCCCCGACTAGTCTTGAGCCCCGCTTGCCGAAGCCGCCTTACCCCCGGCAGGCACGAGCTCGACCAGCAATACGTCGTTGCTCTTCATCGGCAGGCGCAGGTCGAAGCGTCCGCTTGCCGGCACTCTCACCATCGACTGTCGCTCGGGTTTGTCGGCGGCGAGGGCCTGCAGCGTCTCCCGCTGCTGCGGGCTGAGATCGGCGGGCGCGCCCATCTCGATCCAGGCGGTGTGGGCATCGTTCGCGCGAAAGCCGGTGCGGCGGACCCGGAGCCGGTACGGGCCCGGCTGCAGGCCTTTGAACCGCACCTGCGCCGTTCCGGTCGGCTTCGCCGGCAGGACCTTGGTGAAGAACGGCCGGTTGCTGATCGTCTGCTCCGGCAACGTCCAGTCCCAGACCAGCGCCGCGGCGGCGCCGCTGTCCGTCGCCGCCCAGGTCTCGGTATCGGCGGTCGCGACCTCCCGCCCCTTCAGCGCGGCCAGATATTTGTAGGCGAACCAGGCCAGCTTGCGGATCCCCTCGCGGTTCATCAGGCCGAAGCCGCCGTGGAATGGCGTCGGCGGCGGCCCGGCTTCCTCGAACAGGTCGCTGTAAGTCCAGTAGCTCATCCCCTGCGCGAAGGGCTGGGTGCCCTTCAGCCGTGAGAGGATGTAGGCGGCGCTGATGTAGCTGTCGTGGACCGGGTCGCGCGGATTGTAGCTCGCGCTCCACTCGGTGAAGAACAGCGGAAGGTCCGGGAAGCGCGAGGCCGCGATCTGCTCGCGCACACGCCGCACGTCGCCGATCACCGCGTCCGGATTGGTCGAGGGCTTGTTGTCGTCCTGCCCCTTTTCGTCGAGGAAGCCGCCGTCGACGCCGTAGGTGTGCGTGGTGACGAAATCCACTTTGGCGCCGCTCTTCGCGACATGATCGAGGAACTCGGGGACCCACGCCGCGCCCGCCGTCGAGGGTCCTCCGACCCGCAGCGTCGGATCGATCGCCTTGATGGTCCTCGCAGTGACGTCGTACAGCTCGAAATAGGCCTTCTGGTCGCCGCCTTCCCAGAAGCCGGAGAGGTTGGGCTCGTTCCACACCTCGAAATACCAGCTGCGCACCTCGTCCTCGCCATAGCGTTCGCGAAGATGGGAGACGAAGGCGGCGACGAGATTGGCCCAGCCTTCGAGCCCCGGATGGGACGTGTTGCCGTTCCAGTAGAAGATCTTGTTGTCGGAGGTCTTCAGCGCCTCCGGCGTGAAGCCGAGCTCGACGAACGGCTTCACCTTCTTCGCGAGCAGGGCATCGTAGAGCTGGTCGATCTTCGTCCAGTCGTAGGCCGGCTTGCCGTCGACGATGCGCAGCGTGCCCAGCACGTCGTGGAAGATGGCGTGGAAGCGGATGTAGCGGAAGCCGAGCTCGTCGGCCGCGATCGCCAGCTGCGCCTGGCTGTCGGGGCGGATCAGCGTGCCCGGATAGTCGGCGCCGACCGAGAGATCGAAGAAGCGGTTGATCGGATCGCCGGCCTTGGCGACGTCGATCTCGATGATCCGCGGCGGCGCCGTGGGCGGAGCGGCCGCAGCGGGCGTCGTCACGAGCGCCGCGCTCCAGGTCGCGAGCAGAAGCGCCGGCGCGCGCGTACCGGACTGTCGAAAGCTGAACATCGAACCTCCCCTTGGGCGCGCGATTCTGCGGCCCGGCAAGGGTCTAACTGCGGCGTCGAGGTTCGGCTATGCCTTCCCGCGTCCCCGCCCTTCGTCTGGGTTCGCCGATCCGGCCGGAGACCTTGGCTGCCGAGCCTCCTCCTCCAACACGGCCCGGCCGCCGGGGTCGGTCCGCCGAAAGGTCGTACGCAGCCGCAGCCGTCGGCCGCCGTCTTCCGCAAGCGCCAGGGGCGCATCGCTGCGGCGGGCGAGGATGACGATCGCCGCCGCCTCGACGAGGCGCGCGAGCGCGATCAGGATCAGGGGCAGGCTCACTATCACGGCTTCGATCATCTTGGGGCTCACGTCAGGGGTTGTACGTCCCCCGGCGTCGCCGGTCCCGCCGCGCCCCTTCCCCGGGGGCGCGTCTTCTCATTCGATCGCGCAGGTCACTCGCTGAGGTCACCACCCGGCCGGTTGTCGGCCAGGTCGGGCGGACCTTCGCTGGGTCCGCCGGCGTGCGCCGCGAGCTCCAGCTTCCTCTGCTCGAGCGAATATTCCTGCGCGGTCTTGATCTCGGCGAGCTCCGCCTCGAACCGGGCGCGGGCCTGCTCCGCCTCGCGCCGTGCCGCGGCCGCCTCGGCATCGAGCCGATGGCGGGCGGCGGCTTCGTCTCGGGCGATCGACGCGCGCTCCGCCGCTTCGGCTCGCTTGAGCGCCAGCGCCGCCTGCGCTTCTTCCGCCCTCAGCTGCAGCTCCTGGCGGCGCAGCGCCATTTCCGCTTCCAGCCGGACCAGCGCCGGGTCCGGTTTCGGCGGCTTCTGCACCGGCTGGCCGGTCGACGGGTCGATCTGTGGCTGGGCAGGATCGCGGAAGAAGGCGCCGGCATCGCCGAGCCCCATGTCGCCGATCAGGCCGCGCGCGCTCTCGTAGAAGCCCTTGGCGTCGACGATGTCGAGGCCCGCGCGAAGCGCCTCGCTCTGGTAGCCGATCAGCTCGCGGCGATAGGCGAGCCTCTGCTCCTTGCGTCCCGAGCCGAGCCCGACCCGGGCCCGTGCCACCATGTCGTCGGGCCATTCGGCGGGGTTCACCTCGACATAACGTCCGTCGATCGGCACCGCGATCGGACGGCCGTAGCGCTTCAGCAGCCGCGCCTTGCGGGTGAACAGCCGCGCCAGGGCGTTGGCGAAGTTGCGGGCGAGATATTCCTCCATCTGCTGCCCCTGCGCCTGCATCAGCGCGGTGCCGGTCGCGGTCCGGTTCAGCGCTTCGGCGTCGAGGCCCTGGTTCAGGCGGGTGATGCCGGTGCGGCTCTCGCGCTCTCCGTTCATCATCTCGATCATGGTGAAGCCCGCACCGGGATCGAAATGGCCGCTGCGCTCGACCGGCGGCACCGCGCCCCGCCAGCGCACCAGCCGGCCGGGCCGGACGCTGAGCAGGTCCTCGATCGTGTTCTCGCCGATCGAATCCTCGTGGACGTAGGTCGAGGGATTGTTGGCGAGATAGATGCCGTCGAGCGACTGCCGGAGCAGCACGGTACGGATCCGCTCGATGTCCATCACCTTGTCGGCAAGGCTCTGGCCGATCCGGCGGTGCGGCATCGGGACTGGGCACCAATCCTCGAACGGATGGTCGTCCGGATCCTCCAGCGCCTCGATCGCGAAGACTTTGAAATCGGCGCTACGCTGCACGTAGAGCGTCTCGGCAACCCCGTCCCCGTCGGCGTCGAACTTGACGTAATCCTCGTGCCACCAGATCGTGCGCGAGGGGCCGGTGCGGGCATCCGCACCGTTCCACCTGTCCTCGTCGCGCGCGGCGCCGAGCGGCGTATCGAAGGCGTCGTCGCAGACCGCCTCGAGCGCCTCGGCGTCGAAGCCCGCCGCCACGAGATCGCCGACGCTGCGGCGGACGCGCCGCCCTTTCAGCACCGCTTCGTCGATCGTGCGGGCGTCCGGGGAGCAATAGAATTCCTCGTTCGGCACCGCGGCGTCGCGAAAGCGCGGCGGCTGCGGCGCCAGCATCACCACCCGCCAGAGCGGATGGCCGAGCGCGTCGCTCGTGCCCGTCTCCTCCGCCTCGATCGGTGCGATCTCGCCGAGCAGCGGCTCCGGCACGATGCGCTCGATCCGCCGCGGCGGCTGGGGCTCGCCCCAGGTCATCGCCACCGCATTCTTCTCGAGCAGCCCGGCTTTCAGCCAGTCGTGGAGAAGGCGATAGCCGTCCTGTGCGTCCATCAGCAGGTGCATCAGCGTCTCGGTCGCGCGGCGCGCCGCATCGGTGTCCCGATGGACGAACTCGACGACGCGATCCCCCGATACGATCGTCCGGAGGATCGAGATCGTCATATAGTCGCAGGTCTCGGCCGTATCCCGGGCAACGACCTGGCTGCGCCCCTCCTCCTCGTCGCCATAAGGCCGGCCGTTGTAGCGATCGATCGCCGTCTCGCGCTCGTCCTGCAGCGTGTCGTCGCGGCAGCGGTCCGCCTCCTCCCGCAGGAAGGCGATCAGCTCGGGGTCAACCTCGATCATCAGACGATCCCCTTGTTCGAATAGACGATCCGGCGCGCCTGCGTCGGCGCGTCATAGGCGATCGCCATCAGCCCGGCCGCGTCGGCGGCATGACTCGACCAGTCGTGCTCCGGACCGAGGCCGATGCCGCGCGCCTCGTCCTTTTTCTCGTGATACCAGCCGAGCGCGTCGCGGCCGGCCTCGGTGCTTGCCTCGTCAAACCAGATCGCCGGGAAGATTCGCCGCAGCGCCTCGATCCGCGCGGCCGCGGCGCCCTTGCCCTGATTGGGAACGACATGGACGCGGTAGCCGGCATCGCGCAGCGCGCTCTCATAGGAAACGGCGAACACCCGGTCGCGGGTGGCGCCGTCGTGCGGCAGCCAGAATTCTGCGCGCTCCGGGCCGTAGCCGGTCGCGCGGGCCCAGGCGAGGTGCGCCGCGAGCGGCTGACCGACCGCCTCGTAATAATCGCGTACCCTGATCTCGCGCCCGACGAACTGCGCCGGCCAGAGCGCGAAGGCGTCCGCCCGGGCCCCGGTGCCGCCGATGTCGCAGAACAGGCGGATGGTCAGCAGCGGGTCGAACGCGACCTTGCCGATCCGCCCCTCGCTCCGCGCCTCGGCAAGCTGTCGCGCGTAATAGGCGCCCTCTCCCGCGCTCTGGTAGGCACCCTCCCAGATATGATCATATTGCTCGGGATGGATGCGCAGGCAGTCGCGCCGTTCCTGGTCGAGCTCGGGCGTGCGCAATTGATTGTCGCGCCAGTTGGCGCAGACGACCGCCGCACCGCTCGGAATCTCCGGCCCGCGCAGCATCATGTCGACCGGATCGCTCTTGCGGCGCGGGTTCCAGCTCCACCACATCTCCGAGCCGGGGGCCCGCATCGTCGGCCTGAGCAGCCCGATCGATCGCGCGGTCGCCGTCTGGGCTTCCTCCCACCAGGCGCGGCGGAAGCCCTCCAGCGACTTGATCCCTTCCGCCGTTGTGTCCTGCATGCCCTTGAACAGGATGATGCCGTCGCCCGGAGTCTCGATCACTTCACGGAACACCTTGAAGCCGGCGCCTGCGCCAAGGTTGAGGGCGGCCAGCTTCGCCTCGATTAGCGCCTTTGAGGATTGGGCGAGATCCTTCTGGACCTCGCGGATGCAGACGGCCCGCAGCCCCTCGCCGCCGTCCTTGGGCGACTCAAGACAATCTCTGATCAGAAGATTGGCGAAGAAGTGAGACTTGCCGCTTCCGCGTCCGCCATACGCACCCTTGTCGCGTGCCGGGCGGAGCAGCGGAACGAATGGATCAAATACCGGGATCGGAATGCAGTTCTCGGCATTTCGGGCAGACGATCCGATATTCGATGCAGAACTTGGTCGCACTTCCCTCCCCCTTCCCGGCACTCGGCCCCGCGTCGCCGTCCTTGCGGAGCAGCAGTTCGATCGCGCGGATCTGGGTCGCGCTGAGATTGCCCTCGCCGAGCGCATGCGCCTCGAGCTGCTTGAGCAGTTTCGCCAGTCGCGCCTTTCCCATCTTTGCGGTTGCCACTGGAGCCTCTCCTTCCCTGCGTGGATGTCGGGGTGCGTCGGCCGATCCCCAGGTCGTTGCGAGTGGCGGGCCGCTGCGCATAGGATCGAACCGATGGCGACCTTGGTGGAATGGACGATCGAGCTCGCGGGCGAGCTGCTGTTCGACCTCCTGCCGAGATGGCTGCGGCGGCTCCTGCTCGGGCTCTGCCTGGCCCTGCTCGTCGCCTTGATCGTCTGGCTATGGCTCGGCTGATCCGCGCCCGCGCTCCGCGCGGAGAGGCTCACCTCCGCCCGAGCGGTATCTGGAGCGATTTCGGATCCGCCTTCCGCTGACCGAAGCTACTTGTTCGGCAGCGGCGGCGGCTCGCCCATCCCCTTGGGCGGAGTGGCGCGGCTGCGCTTCAGCCACATCCGACCCTCCTTCAGGTCCAGCGTCAGGGCCCAGTCCTTGAGGAACGGCATGCCGAGATTGCCGTCGATGATCAGATCGGGCGTGAAGATCAGCCCTTGCGCCCGGATGCCCGCGCCGATCTCGAACGCCCCCTGCTGAGGGCCGTCCGCGTCGGGATCGAGCCCGAGGCTGGCGGCGTAGGGCTTGGAGACCAGGATCGTCCCGCCGTTGCCACTGTCGATCTCGAGCCGCGCGATCCCGTTCGGCGTCGGCACCTCGACGAAGACGGTCAACGCCACGCCGCCGACTTCCCGCGCGATCCGCACCGGCAGTTCTGTCGCGCCCTGGATCCTTCTGGCGAGGCTCGTCGGCGTCTCGATCGTCAGCTCGCCCGCCGCCGCATCGACGGTGATCGTCTGGCCGGCGAAGACGTCCAGCGCCATCAGCCCGTCGATCGGCGGCGCGTCCTTGGCGATCAGCGGCGCGACGTCGAGCACGGCGGCGACGGGTGCCTTCAGCGCCACACCGCCGACGCCGAACGCGAAGTCGTCGCAGCGCGGTGTCGCCAGCTTGTTGCCGGTCATCTGGTGACCGACGAGCTGTCCCCAGGGACGGCAGCCCACTGCCTTGGCGAAATCGGGCGAGACGGCGGTGATGCCGCCGGCCGTATCGAAGGTGAACAAACCCGGCCGGCCGTTCGCGACGACCCGCAACGCGACGCCCTTGCGATAGGGCTCCAGCCGCATGACCGTCGGACGGTCGGCGACCGTTCCATCGGCCGCGCTGGCCGGGGCCGGTCCGGCGGTCTGCAGCAACGCCACGACAAGCGCCGTCCGCACGAGCTTCCTCAGCATGCCTAACCCCGCTTCAACCCCGCGGGATCGCCTCAAACGATCGCGCTTCAGGGCCCCAGGCTAACAGGATCGCGCTCGCCGTCGAGCCCCTCCGAAGTCGCGCGCGGCGCATACCTGAGGGCGCGCGGCGGTCGGCTGGAGGCTCCATCGGCATTGCATTGCGAAGGCGGTTCTGGAACGGATGCGCAATGTTCGGTCGCACCCTCCTCACCGTCACTTCGCTCGTCCTTTCGGCCTCCGGCCTCGGTGCCCTTTTCGCACCAGCGGAGCTCGCCGGCCTGCTCGTTTCGAGCGCCGCCCCGCCGCTCGCGCTCGTCATCCAGCTGACGGCGAGCGGTCTGCTCGGCTTCGCCATCCTCAACTGGATGTCGCGCCGCAACCGGATCGGCGGCATCTACGGCCGTCCGCTCGGTCTCGCCAATCTGCTGCTGTTCGCCATCGCTGCCCTCAGCCTCGGCAAGGCGATCGCCGCCGGCACCCTCTCGCCGGCCGCGTGGCCGGCCTGCCTTCTGCTCGCCCTGTTCGCCGCCAGTTTCGCCTGGCTGGTCTTCGTCCACGATCCGCTCGGCGGCGAGGTGCGCAACGGCTCGCGCTGAGCCTCGTCACGGATCGCTGTTCACCGCGCATCGGCCGCGGCCAAGTCCGCGCCGGAGCAGCAAGGTCGGATCGAGGCTCCCGACTCGCATGCAGCGGCAGCTTACCTTTTCGGAATAGAACAGATCGAGAACAAAGTCAAGCCCGACATGCGTCCGTGTTGGTAGCACACGCAATGACCGTCTTGTAGCAGACGATCTGTCCGCTTCGGGCTGGAGAGATCGGATGCTTGCTGAGGTGCGCGGCCACGGAAACGAAGCGGCCGGCCTCCTGATCGAGCGCCTCCCCGGCCAGGATATCCGCGAGCAGCGCGTTGCTGGAGTCCGCCGCGCCGTCAGCCCAGCCGGAAGGGCTTGTCATCACGCGCCCGGGCGCCTGCGCATCGCCGCGCACCGGCAATGCGCCGCGATTGACGGCGGTTCGGCGCACCGGCATGCCTCGGCGATGTTCCTTCGCATCCGCCCTTCCCGTCCGGCGGACGGCACTCGGATCGTCGAGATCTGGTGCGCCGCGGTCGACGCAACCCACGATTTTCTGGCGCCGGCCGATCGCGCCGCAATCGAGGACGAGGTGCGCACGCACCTCCCGGGAACTCCGATGTGGCTCGCCGTCGATGCGGCCGACCGACCGCTCGCCTTCATGATCCTGGACGGCGGACATATGGAGGCGCTGTTCGTCGATCCGGCGATGCGCAGCGCCGGAGTCGGCCGCAGGTTGGTGGAGCATGCGCTGACGCTGACGCCCGCGCTCACCACCGACGTCAACGCGCAGAACCCCCAGGCGCTCGGCTTCTATTCCCGGCTCGGCTTCGTTCCGATCGGGCGCTCGGAGACCGATGGCCAGGGGCGGCCCTATCCGCTGATCCACCTCCGGCTCGACCCGCCCACGCGCTGACGGCGCGAGCCAGACGCCGACCGCGTCAGGCCGGTAAATCGCATCGACGAACAGCCGATCGCGCGATGCAACGCTCTCCCGTCGCCTTCGTTGAAATGAGCCGAACGGCGGTGCCGACGGAGCGCCGCCACGCCTTCCGACCAGATCCGAGGCTTCCGAGTTGCACGCGTTCATCATCGAGGACGATTACCTCATCAGCCAGGCCGTTCGGGACATGCTCACCGATCTCGGCTTCACCAGCTTCAGCTTCGCCCGCTCCGAAGACGCGGCGATCGCCGGCGCGCACGGCGAGACGTTCGATCTGATTACCGCCGACGCGCGCCTGCTGCCCGGCGACGGTATCAAGGCGGTCGAGGCGATCTGCCGCCGCCGCAGCGTGCCGGTGATCTTCGTTACCGGCTATCCCGACGACATCAAGGAAGCGCTCGAAACCAAGCTCCCGGGCGCGGCGATCGTCAGCAAGCCGATCGATCACGCCGAATTCGCGACGATGGTCCGCACTCTGCTGGAAGAGCACGGAGCCGCCTGATCCGTCGGCGTCTCAGGACCGATCCGATCGCTGCGGCGGCGCGGGCTCGAGTTCTCGGACTTACGCTAAGTTAAGGGATTGGAGCGTTGGATGGCGCTGCCGCTGAGGCGCCGGGCGGCGCCCGCGGCGCAACGTGGTGCGTTCCGGAGCGTCTCGATGGCCCTGTACAAATATTCCAACTACCTTCAGCAATCGAAGAACGCCTCGTTCGATCTGCCGCTGCAGCCATCCGCTTTCGTGCCGTGCGCCGGCATCTATCGCTGCACCGGCTGCGGCACCGAAGTGGCGCTGGAGGGGATCGGAATGTTTCCCGATCGCAGCCACCATGCCCACAGTCCCGCCCAGGGTCCGATCGCCTGGCAGCTCGTCGTCGCCACCAGCTCGACCGTCCCCGCCCCTTATCTTCACGGAGGCACCTGATCCGGTGCGCGTCACCAACCATTTCTTCAATTGCATCGGAGGCTTACGGGCTCCATGAAGAATGACGGGGCACCGGTCTGACCTTCAATGCGGCCGCCAGGGGGAAGCACGATTCACACGATACCGCTCTATCTCGTCGAAGATGATCCCGCCGTCGCCTTGTCGCTCGGAGCGTTGCTGAGGGTCGACAATCTTCTCACCCACCATTTCGCCTCGGCAGACCTGTTCCTCGCGGCGCTGGAGTCGATCCCGCCCGGCTGCGTGCTGATGGACATCCACATGGCCGGAACCGACGGCATCGCCGCGCTGCAGATGCTCCGCGAGCGCGGCAGACCCTGGCCGGTGATCATCATGACCGGCTGCCCGGACGAGCATACCGAGCAGCTGGCGCGATCGTGCGGCGCGGTCGAGTTCCTCTACAAACCGTTCGGACGCGAGGAGCTCATCCGGGCGATCAACGAGGTGCTGCCGCTGGTGCCGCTCGAGCAGGTGAGCTCGCCGGCCTGATCGCCCGCCACCGGGCACGAGCGGAGCCCAGCGAAGCGGCTCGGCATCAGGACGAGGGTTGCTACGGCGAGCCGGTGCCGGTCTTTCCGGCGGCATCTTCCCCGAATCTTTTTTCTGAGGCTCGGCCGTAGCCGGCGCATCATAGGATCGGACAAAAAAAAGGCCAGCCCGAAGGCTGGCCGAGTTTCATTAGGAGAGGATGCCTGAAAGGCCCGACCCTTGTGCACCGCAGCAATTCCGTTCGCAAGTGCAACGTAAGCGGTTGCAGGTGCAGGAATTGCAACCAAGCTCAGCCGTCAGCGAGTCCGCAGCTGCGGGTCCTTGGACCGCGCTCAGCCGATCCGCTGAAGTTTCGGCGCCGCGTCGGAAACGTCGTCGGGCAGAAGCGCCAGCCTGGGGCTGCGGTCGGCGATATAGGCCTTGAGATCGGTCAGGCTCATCGGCACGCCGAGGAAATAGCCCTGGAGATAGTCGCAGTTGAGCATCTGCAGCAGGCGCGCCTGCCACTCGTTCTCGACTCCTTCGGCGACGACCTTGAGCTCGAGGCTGTGGCCGAGATCGATGACCGAGCGCATGATCTGCACCGCGCGCGAATCCCGTCCGAGATCCTTGAGGAACGACTTGTCGATCTTCACGCAATCGAGATCGAGGTTCTGCAGGTAGCTGAGGCTTGAATAGCCGGTGCCGAAATCGTCGAGCACGACCTCGACGCCGATCTGGCGCAGCTGCCGGATGGTGCTCTTGGCGGCGTCGATGTGCGAGATCAGCACGCCTTCGGTGATCTCGAGGCGCAGCAGGTGCGGCGAAACTCCGGTGGCGAGCAGCTTCTCGCTGACCTTGGTCGCGAAGCCATGATGACGGAACTGGATCGGCGAGACGTTGACCGCGATCGGCACGTCGCCGAGCTCCTCGGCGATGGTCAGCGCCTTGTCGAGCACCCATTCGCCGAGCTGGAGGATCTGCCCGCTGGCTTCGGCGAGCGGAATGAGATCGGCCGGGGAGATCGGGCCGCGCGAGCTGTTCGGCCAGCGCAGCAGCGCCTCGACGCTGGCCAGCGTGCCGGTCTTGGTGTCGATCAGCGGCTGCAGCGCCAGTGTCAGGTGATCCTCGCGCAGCGCATCCTCGAGCTCGCCGCGCATGCTGGTGCGCACCGCGACGATCTCGCTCATCCGGTCGTCGAACAATTTGAAAGACGCGCTCTTGCTCACCTTGGCATCGTACATGGCGATGTCGGCCTGGCGGAGGAGGTCGGAGGCGCAGGTGGTGGCCTCCGACCCGATCACGGCGCCGACCGAGGTGCCGACATGCACGAGGTGGCCGTCGATCAGATAGGGCTCGTAGACCGTTTCGACCATCGCTGCGGCCATGTCCTGGACGGAGCGGGTCGGATCCAGGCGGATGATCGCGGCAAACTCGTCGCCGCCGATGCGAGCAAGCGTGTCCTTCGGCCCGATCACGCCGGTGAGGCGCTGGGCGACCGCGTTGAGCAGCCCGTCGCCGACCTTGTGGCCAAGGCTGTCGTTGACTTCCTTGAAGCGGTCGAGATCGAGGAACAGCACGGCGACACCAGTGTGGCGTCCCGCCTGGACGACCGCCTCCAGCTCCTCGGTGAACGCGATCCGGTTCTTCAATCCGGTGATCGGGTCGGTCAGCGCTCTCGCCCGGGACTCGGCCTCCATCTTCTCGACTGTGACCAGCCGCTCCTCGAGGACGCGGCGGCTCGCCCGCAGCCGATGGATGGCTGCGGCCGCGCAGGCCGTGATCACCAGAAGGAGCAGGTAGGGAAGGAACACGAAAACTCCGAGGCTGACATTGACTCTTATAGGCGGCGCGGGTGCGGTTCACGGCAGCCGGGGCTGCCTTTTTGGTGGCTCAGTCCTTGGGCTTGCCGCGGGAGGCGAACAGCTCGCGCGTCCGCTGCGCGAGCAGCGCCTCGAGATCCTGGTTGACGCTGCCGAGCGCCGCCATCGCCGCCTGGCGCATCAGCTGGGCCGAGACCCGCGCGAGCAGCACCGGCATCTTGATCGGCTTCTGCACATACTCGTTGGCGCCGGCCTCGAGCGCATCGCCGATCGAGCTCTCCTCGTCCCGGGCCGTGCACATGATGATCGGCAGCCGGTGGAGATCGAGATGCTCGCGCATCGCCTTCAGCGTCTCCACACCGGAAAGGCCGGGCATCATCCAGTCGAGGATGACGAGATCGGGCGGGTTGGACGAGACCTCCGCGACGGCCGTCATGCCGTCGGCGCAGAGAACCGTCTCGAAGCCCGCCCGGCGAAGCTGGCGATCGAGGACGACGCGATTGTCCTCGACGTCGTCGACGATCATGATCCGCCGGCCGGCGAGGTGGGACACGTCCATGGAATTGTTCATCGTGCAACGACCATCTTGAGGCTTTCGGCGATCTGGCGCGGAGATGCGTAGCCCTTGGCGTGATAGATGCCTCGGGCGCGCGTGATCGCCTGGTGTTCGGAGACGCTGATCTCTCGTCCGGAGACGATCAGCACGGGAATGTTCTTCAGCCGCACATCGGCTTCGAGCGCCGCGAGCACCTCGAAGCCCGACATTCCGGGGAGTCCGAGATCGAGCACGATCGCGGCGGGCGGGTTGGCGCGAGCGAGCGCGAGGCCTTCCTCGCCGCTCGTCGCCCGGACGGCGCTGAGGCCGATGTTGGACGAGGTGCGCCGGATCAGCTCGCCGGCATCGGCATCGTCCTCGATGATCAGGACCTCGCCTTCGACGTCACGGCAATAGACGTCGAGCACCTCGCGCAGCCGTTCCGGGGGCACCGGCTTCATCAGGGTGTCGGAGGCGCCGGCGCGCAGGCCGCGGCTGCGATCGTCCGAGACGCTGACCACGATCACCGGGATCGAGGCCAGCGCTTCATCCGCCCGAAGCGCCTCGAGCACGTCGTAGCCGCTCGGGCCCGGCATGTAGATGTCGAGCAGGATGATGTCGGGCTTGGCGCTCCGAGCGAGCTCGACGCCGGCCTCGCCGTCGTGCGCAGCGATCACCGCATAGCCGAACCTCGACAGCCAACGACGCAGGATGTCGATCGCGGTGCTCTCGTCGTCGATGACAAGCGCGGTCTTCTGGCCCTCGGTGCGAAGCACCTCGGCGGGCTCGCGGATCGGCAATTCCTCGTCCTCGGCGAGCGCCCTCGGCGGCTCGCGGGGAACCGACAGTGTGAAGACGGAGCCCTCGCCAACGACGCTGCGGACGGAGACGCTGCCGCCGATCATCGTGGCGAGACGGTGGGTGATCACCAGGCCGAGCTTGGGCGAGCCGGACTGGGTGATCGTGACCTCTTCCGGACAATCGTGGAAGAGCTGAGCAGTCTGCTCGGGCGTCATGCCGACGCCGTTGTCAACCACTTCGAAATCGATCAGCTCGATGCCGTCGCGCCGCGCCGCGCGCGCCGACAGCCTGACCTCGCCGTCGCGGGTGAACTTGAGCGCATTGCCGATCAGGTTGAGCAGGCACTGCCGGACCTTGGCAGCGTCGCTGATCATGATCCCGATCGGGTCCTCGACATAAAGCTCGAGGCGGTTGCCGTTGCCGTCTCGCGCGAGGTCGAAGCCGGAGACGGCCGACTGTACCAGCGAGGCGACGTCGATGATCGAGCGCTCGTAGGCGGCGCGTCCGGATTCGATGCGAGAAAGCTCGAGGATATCGTTGATCAACATCAGCAGCCTGCGGCCGGCGACGAGAACGCGGCCGAGATCCTCTTCCTCCTGCTGGCGTCCGTCGGCGATCGCATCCTCCTGGAGCAGCGTCGAATAGCCGATGATCGCATTGAGCGGCGTGCGCAGCTCATGGCTCATGTTGGTGAGGAATTGCGATTTTGCCTGGCTCGCGCTCACCGCTTGGTCGCGGCTGCGACCAAGCTCGGCAATCGCCGCGGCATCGCTCTGCATCTGCTCGAGCAGCTCGGTCGCAGCGCGCTCGGCGGCCGCTTCGATGTCGCCAAGCCGCCGGAGCATCGTCGCTCGGGCCGTCGGGTCGCCGCTCTCGCGGGCCTCGAGTTCGAGCAGCCGGTCGAGCGGAACGGCCATCCGCTGCGCCGGGTGGGCGGCGAGGACCCAAAGCGCCACCGAAAGCAGCGCGGCTCCGGCAAGGACGAGGATCGTGATCTGCACCGCGGACATGTCGGCGGCGGCCATGCCGGCGGCGATGCCGCCGCTCCAGCCGGCTGCGCAGGCGCCGATCAGCGAGGCTCCCAGGAACCTCCGCAGGACGTTGGCACCGCCCAGAGTCTTCGTGCTCACCGCGCCGCTCGGCGCATGATCCACCTTCATCTTCGCGAAATCCCCTCGGTGGACGCGGCGCGTCCCCTGTGGGTACATTCTAGACGGAAAGTCGGACGGCCCGAGGTTTGCGACAGGTTTTTAGGCGCGCATCTCGGCGGTTGCCGCGTCGGCGCCGCGGCGCGGCAGCGCCGGGATCTCGATCTTGAAGCTCGTCCCCACGCCGACCTCGGATTCGACGTCGATCGATCCGCCCATCGCCTGGCAGAAGCGACGGGTAAGGGCGAGGCCGAGACCGGTGCCACCGAAACGGTTGGCAGTATCGGCCTCCGCCTGGCTGAAGCTGCGGAACAGCTTCTTCAGGCCCTCGCGCGAGATGCCGATGCCGGTGTCACGGACCTCGATCATGATCACGTCGCCCCCATCGGTCTGGCGGCGCATCACCGTGAGGGTGATCACGCCCTTCGAGGTGAACTTGGCGGCGTTGCTGAGCAGATTGAGCAGCGACTGGCGAAGCTTGAGCGGGTCCGCGACGATCGTTCCTGGATCCTGGGACATCTGCAGGACCAGACGGTTGCCGTGGACGTTGATCAGCGGCTCGACGGTCGCGACCGCGTCGCCGACGAGATCGTGGAGGTCGATCTCGTGGTTGTCGAGATGCAGGTCGTCGCTCTCGATCCGGGAGAGGTCGAGCACCTCGCTGACCAGCGCGTTGAGATGGCGCCCCGCGGCGTTGATCCGATCGAGATCCGCCACCTTCTCCTCGGAGCCGGGCCGGTCCTCGAGATCGTCGCGGAGCATTTCGCTATAGCCGATCACCGCGTTGAGCGGCGTGCGCAGCTCGTGGTTCATCTTGGCGAGGAAGATCGACTTCTGAGCGCTCGCCTTCTCCGCCTGGCGCATCGCCTCGCGCAGCTCCTCGGTCTGCCGGCGCTGGACGATCGCCGCCTCCTGGAGCGCCGAGCTGTCGCGCATCACGCTCTCGTAATAGAGGGCCAGCAGCGTCACGTAGATCAGCGCCGAAAGGATCGAGAGCAGATTGGCGAGCCACATGCTCTGGAGCGGGACGAGATCGGGGAATTGCCCGGTCAGGAAGTGCGCCGCGGAGAAGACCGCGAGCTGGAACGCGACGCCGGTGAGAACGAAGCGGGCGTGCTCGGCCAGATAGAAGAAGCCGAGCAGCAGCGCGATCAGCAGCCAGGGCAGGAACGGCGAGCTGATCCCGCCGTAGAAGAACGAGCCGAACAGGCTCAGCGTCACCAGCGCCTGCACGGAAAGCATCGCCGGCAGGATCAGCCCGCCGGTGCGCTTCACCAGCGCCGGCATCAACCAGAAGAAGCAGATCAGCGCCTCGATCGTCCAGAACACCCACGTGATCTCGTGCGACGCCTGGTAAAGGAAGACGACCACCGAATGGCCGAGCAGCGGGCCGAGGAGGTGGAGCAGCACGAAGGTTGCGAACATCGGATAACGCGACGGTTCGCTCAGCACCTCTTCGGGGACGAAATGATCGACCAGTCTGCGCACACCACCCAACATCGAATTCCCCCGCTCAATTGCGGGCGAGCTAGGCGGCGGCATCTGAATTAACGGTAAATTCCGCATCCGTTGCACTACGCGGGTGGGCCCTCCGCAGAGGGGAAAAACCTCCGCATGGTAAATATCGGATGGGTCTGCTTTACACCTCGGTAACCGCTCGCACCTAGGTGGTCCCGATCAGGAATGGCGGCGAAATGGCGTCGTCAGGGTGATCGGGGGTAACTGCCATGCGTGCCGCAGAGCGTGTTTCGTCGCGGCTCGACGCGTTTCTCGATTATTTCATCCCGATGGAAATCCGGGTGCGCCCGGATGCGCACCGCCGCGCCCGCATGTTCATGCTGAGCCACGTCTTCGGACCGTTCCTCGGCAACGTCATTCCGGTCTATCTCTATTTCGTCCTCGGGATGGAAGCCGACTACCGGCTGTGGATCTTCGCCGCGTCGATCACCGCCTTCTGGGTCTACGGTCCGCTGCTGAAATGGACGCGGGCCTATGACGTGCTCGCCTTCATCTCGGTCGAGAACCTGCTCTTTTGCATTCTCTGGGCGTGCTACGCTTATGGCGGAGTCTATTCGCCCTTCCTGCCGTGGGTGCTGATCACCCCCACCCTCGCCTTCCTTTATTTCCCGTCCCAGGGGCGCGTCCGCGACGGGCTGCTGCTGCTGATTACGCTCAACGTCGGGCTGTTCGCCGCCCTGGTGCTCACCGGCTATCCGTTCCCGGAAACCGATCTCGAGCAGTTCCAGGTGATCGGCATCATCTCGACGATCAGCGCCTCGGTCTACGTGACGATGATGTCGCTCTATTTCGCGCGGGTGCTCAAGGAGCAGCAGCAGTTCGAGCGGGAGGTCGGGGATCTGCTCGCCACCGCCGAAAATCTGCGCAGCCTCACCGCCGCCGCCCAGCAGGCGAGCCTCGCCAAGGCGAATTTCGTCGCCAGCACCAGTCATGAGCTGCGCACGCCGCTGAACGCGGTGATCGGCTACAGCCAGCTGCTGCTCGACGACGCGATCGACGAAGGCGACGACGAGATCGTCCAGGACCTCGAGAACATCAAGGGTGCCGGCACCCACCTGCTCCGTCTGGTCAACGACATCCTCGATTATTCCAAGATCGACGCCGGCAAGATGGACGTCTACCCGAGCCGTGACGATGTCCGGGAACGCATCGGCGAGATTGCCCGGAGTGTCTCGGCAGACCTGGCGGAGCGGGGCTACACGCTCGAGTGCAAGCTGCCCGAGAGCGGCACGCTGATGGAGATCGATTGGTCCGCACTGAGCAAGGGCCTCTCGCACATCCTCGTCGGCGCGCCCTCCACTGGGGATGGCGGGACGCTCCACCTCGACGTTCACACCGGCGGCTCGGGAACCTGCGTGATCCGGATCATCGACCCGGCCGGAGCTGCCGACGGACGGCCGCTCGAGACCCTGTTCGACATCTTCCACGATGACCGCGACGCGAGCCCCACCAAATATGGCGGCGCCGGCATCGGCCTGGCGCTCGGCCAGAAGTTCCTGTCGCTCGTCGACGGCGAGATCCGCACCAGCCACGGGCCGTCCGGGGAGCGGATCTTCACCATCACCGTGCCGGTCGAGGCGCGCGCCGCGCCGGTCGAAGCGATGGCCGGGTGACGCCATGCCTACGCATTTTTCCCCGCAACATGCTGATCAGCCACTGGATCTGACATGACAAAAGTCCTGATCGTCGAAGACAATGAGATGAACCGCGACATGCTGACCAGACGATTGGTCAAGCGCGGCTACGAGATCGCCTGCGCGATCGATGGCCCCGAAGGGGTGCGGCTCGCGGAGGAAGAGCAGCCCGACATCATCTTGATGGACGTCGCGCTCGGCGAAATGGATGGCTGGGAGGCGTCGACGCGCATTCTGGCAAATCCGCGTACTCGGCACATTCCGATCATCGCCCTTACTGCCCATGCGCTTGAAAGCGATCGCAGAAGGAGCGTGGAAGTGGGCTGCGTAGATTTCGAGACCAAGCCCGTCGCACTTCCGGAACTCATTGCGAAGATCGAGAAAAATGTTGCGCGTTCGCACTGAAGGGAACGCGTTCATCTATAATGCCAAGAGGCCGTTCGGCCCGCTTACTAGGGACTAGTGAAATGAGTGAATCGGGTGACGCGCGCTTTGGCGCGCTCGGTGGAAGCATGCGCGATTTCCGGTACCTGCCGGGATCGAACCTCCTCGAGCGTGTCCACGCTTTCTACGACTGGCAGGAGCTGCGCCGTGACACCGGCCTGTGGCCGCTCGGCCGCTCGACGGAAACCGGCCCGCGCAGCAAGTGCGTCGCCCGCACCGACGAAGGCGAGCTGTTCGAAGGCATCAACTTCGCGTCGCAGGATTATCTCAGCCTCTCCGCCCACCCGGCGATCAGCGAAGTGGCGATCGAGACGATCAAGGAGTTCGGGGTCCATAGCGCCGGCTCGCCCGCGCTGGTCGGCAACACCTCGCTCTCGCTCGCGCTCGAGCGCAAGATCGCCGAATTCCTGCAGATGGAGCAGGTCACGCTCTTCCCGACCGGCTGGGCAGCCGGCTTCGGCGTGGTCAAGGGTCTGGTTCGCTCGTCCGATCACATCGTGATGGACGCGCTCTCGCACGCCTGTCTCCAGGAAGGCGCCCAGGCGGCGACCCGCAACATCCACCTGTTCCGCCACAACAATCTGGATTCGGTGCGCGAAAAGCTCGCCGCAGTCCGGGCGAAGGACAAGGACAACGGCATCCTCCTCATCACCGAGAGCCTGTTCTCGATGGACTCCGACACGCCGGACATCGCCGGCCTGCAGGAGCTCGCGCGTGAATATGGCGCGATCCTGATGGTCGACGTCGCCCACGATCTCGGCGCCCTCGGGCCGGATGGCCGCGGCCACATCGGCATGCAGGACATGATCGGCAAGGTCGATGTGGTGATGGGTAGCTTCTCGAAGACCTTCGCCTCCAACGGTGGCTTCGTCGCGACCAACACCCGCGCGGTGAAGGAATATCTCAAATATTATTCCTCGCCCTGCACCTTCTCCAACGCGCTCTCGCCGTCGCAGGCCGCGATCGTGCTGAAAGCGTTCGAGATCGTCGATTCCGAGGAAGGCGCCACGCTCCGCCAGAGCCTGATGAACAACATCCGCTTCCTGCGCGAGCTGCTCCACGGCACCAGCTTCGAAACCTATGGCGATCCGTCTCCGATCGTCTGCGTCAAGATGGGCAGCGAAGGCCTCGCCCGCCTGGTGGCGCGTCGCCTGCCGGACATCGGCCTGCTCGCCAATCTGGTCGAGTTCCCCGCCGTTCCGAAGGGCCAGGCCAGGTTCCGGATGCAGGTGATGGCGGGCCACACCAGCCGCGACATCATCGACTCCGTCCACCGCCTCGGCGTCGCCCGCGATCAGGCGACCAAGCAGTTCGAGGCGCTGCAGGACGGCAGTGCCGACTTCGACACGATCGACGCCCTGGTCGCCGAGCCGAGGAAGGCTCGCCGCAAGAAGGCGGGTGAGACCGTCGAGGCTCCGTTCACCCATTCCGCCGCCGAGCTCCGCAAGGCCGGCTGACCATCCTAACGGCCCACATGGCCGGTCGAATACGCTCAGAAAGGTTGTTTCGATGAAATTCCGGACTTCCCTCCTCACCGCCGCCCTGCTCGCCGCGACCGCCGCGATGCCCGCGGCTGCGCAGTCCAGCGACGACGCGGACACTTTCGCCCGCGTCGGCATCGCCCGGATCAAGCTGGCCGATGAAGGTACGGTCAAGATCAACGGCATCGTCGATCCGGCGGCCGACTACACCACCCCGGAGCGCTGGGTCGCGAGCGTCGAGCTCGGCACCTTCGTGGCCGAGAAGCTCGCGGTCGAGATCGGCGCGACCACCCCGGGAACGACGGCGAACATCCCGGCCGGCTCGCTGGCCGGCACGCCGAACCTGTTCGACGACACGTTCAGCATCTTCACGCTGACCGGCACCTACCATCCGCTCCGCGGCGGCACCGTCTCGCCTTATGTCGGCGGCGGCCTCGGCTGGCAGCACGTCTGGTCGAAGAAGGAGCGTCTCGCCAGCAACGTCGAGGTCGGCGACGCCGTCGGCCCGGTGATCCAGGGTGGCGTGGACTTCAACGTCAGCGACCGCTTCGGCGTCTACGTGGAGGCGAAGAAGGCCTTCTGGAAGAACGACGCGGCCGGCGATCTCGGCCCTGCCCATATCACGGCCAAGGCCGAGCTCGATCCTTTCATCCTCCAGGCGGGTGCCCTCATCCGCTTCTAGCACCAGCCGGGCGAAACGCCCGCGCTGAACAACGGGAAACCACGATGACTCATCGTTTCTTCTTTTCGGCAAGCCTCGCGGTGCTCTTCGCCGCCGCCGCGCCGGCGCATGCTGCCGATGGCGAGAAGCCCAAATGGTTCGCGCGGGTCGCCGTCACGCAGCTGACGCTGGCCGACGACATGCGTCTCAGCCTCGCAGGCACGCGCGTGCCCGAGGCCGGGGTCGACACCAAGACGCACTACACGCCCACCTTCCACATCGGACGCTTCGTCACCGAGAACGTCGCCCTGTCGTTCACCGGCGGGCTTCCGCCGCGGATCGACATCGACGGAGCCGGCGCCCTCGCTCCGGCTGGCAAGCTGGCGGAAATTACCTACGGACCCGCGACCGCGATGGTGCAATATCACGTCAATCGCGGCGGGTCGTTCAGCCCCTATGCCGGTGTCGGCGCCTGCTACATGCTGGTGCTCGACGTCGACGACGGCGCACTTCAGGACGCCTCGGTCGAAAACGATCTGGCGCCGGCTGTCGAGATCGGCGCCGAGTTCAAGGTCGCCCGGAAAATGGGCATCTTCGTCGAAGCCAAGAAGGCGTTCCTCCATACCGAGGCGCGGGGCACCTTCATGGGCGCGCCGGTCCAGTCGCATATCCGCCTTGATCCCTGGGCGGTGAGCGCGGGCGCGACCTTCCACTTCTAGGTCGGTCCGCACGGAGCCTTGCTCCGATACGCCGAAATCCGCGCCCGCCGGTCCCCGGCGGGCGCATTCGTTCGAGGAAGAACTGCCGACCGCCGGCGCAAGCCTATCGGGAGAAGGCGGGGGAAGCCCGTAACGTCCGGCGGGCAGTCGCCGCGAGGATCGACCGCACCTCGCCCGCTCTTCCTCCACAGGCGGAGCGGCTTCCCGGAACGGCTGGCGCGATCGCCCCCAATTCCGCCGCGAGACGCTCGGTGTCGAACGGCTTCTCCAGCACGCAGCGGAAGCCGGCGCGCTTGGCGTCGATTTCGACGGCGCAAAGATCATAGCCGGTCATCAGGATCGCAGGCCATCGGAGGCCGCAGTCGTGCAGCATCTCCAGCGCCGCCAACCCGTTGGTGCCGGGCAGGGAATAGTCGATGAGCAGGCATCCCGGGGCCAGCTCGTCCGCTTTCTCGAGCAGGCGATCGGCGCTCTCGAAACGGATAGGCTCATAGCCGCACAGCTGCAGCAGAACGGTCAGCGAACGCGCAACCGCGTCATCATCTTCAACGACATATACGCAACACGAGAGAGCCACGACAACGCTCCACCCTAAAACCGGGGGCAACATACTGAGGCATCTGGTTTTTTCCACCTTGTACGGCCGAACGTTTGTTCCGATTCGGAGGAAACCGCCGCAGCCTGCTGCGGAGCGGAATCAAAAGGGCCGAAGCGCATCGTTGGGAATGCGCCCCGGCCCTGGCCGAACGTTCGGTGGAGAGACGAACCGGCCGCTCCCCCCTCTGCCGCCTGGAGGGTCGAGCTGCCATTCAGGAACAATACGTGCCGTGCCGCGCCCCGCCGAGGCCGGCGAATTCCGTCAGTGAGCAGTCGGACGGCGGCCACCGCGGCCCTGTACCACGGTCAGCAGCCCCTCGACCGCGAGCCGCAGGGTCTCGTCGTCGCCGGGGACCGGCAGAGAACCCGTGACGGTCCGGCCGCTCGCGGCAAGGCGCCCGTTGATGAGCCGGTCGAGCCACGAGGGGTTGCGGTCCGGGAACCAATATGTGTCGACGACGAGCGACTGGACCGCTTTGTAGGAAGCGCGGCCTGCGTCGCGCACCGCCTTGTCGAGCCGCTGGAAGATCTCTCCGCCACGATCCTGGCTTTCACCCCACCCGCGGCCGCGCCGATCCTCCGCTTCGTAGTTGGAGACGCCGTTCGGGCTTGGGTAATAGCCCCAATAGCGCGCCGCATAGCCGAGCCCGGCGTCGCGGATGGCCGCCGCATCGGCCCCGAAGCCGTCGAGAAGCCCGACCGCCCAGGCGCGACCTATGGCCGACTCCCGCACCCATTGGCCGCCCTTGCCGCCATGGAAGGATCCGAAGCGCGCCGCCTCGGCGGCGACCCTTTCGTTTCCAAGGTCGCGCACCGGGCGGAGCTTGCCGCATTTGTACCGCGCACCCGGCTTTGCCTTGCGTCCTGGCCTGCCTCTGCTCATCGCCTGCTCCCGAATCTTCTTGCCTGGACTCGCAGGTTGCGATATTCGCAAAGAGGGTTCAAGCACAAAATTGCGAATTTCGCACCAATGTGGACGAGAGATGGCCATGGACGTTGAGCAGCTGAAGAAACTGATGCGGGAGCGCGGCGAGAGCCAGGTCGGTCTTGCCCGCCTGATCGGCATCACTCCCGACAAGCTTTCCAAGACGCTCGGAGGCAAGCGCAACCTGAAGCTCGAGGAGGCGAACATCCTGCGGCGCTATTTCGGCCTCGACAATGCCGCGCCGGGCAAGAAAACCCACATGCTGCCGATCGTCGGCCTGGTTTCGGCCGGAGCCTGGCGCGAAGGATTCGAACACGTGCGGGGCCACATGCCCTCGCCTGACCCGGCGCTCAGCCGCGACTCGTTCGTGGTGATCGTCGAGGGAGATTCGATGGATCGCGTCGTCGGCGAAGGCGAGGCGGTGGTCGTCGATCCCCGCCAGCGCGAGCTTCTGCCCAAACGCTATTATGTCGTTCGCAACGCGTCCGGAGAGACTACCTTCAAGCAATATCTGGACCAGCCCGGCCGTCTCGAACCCTGTTCCCACAACCCCGAGCACAAGACGATCTTCCCTGGACAGGAGGAATTCACCATCGTCGGCCGGGTCATGAAGGCGGTACGCGACCTGTGAAGGCGCAGACGCCACTCCGAAACGGGCTTGACATTTGTTGCGAAATTCGCAATAACGTCGTGCATTCGGTCAAGGATGCACATGCCCTGCAGACATACTCTCGTTCCGCGTAGCGCGGCCTTCCCGTCCGGCTCTCGTCCGGCGCGGTGAGCCGCGATGCAGGATATGGGGCCGAGGATGCGATCACGCCCGGATTGGCGGAAACACGCCGCCGCTACGTCGACGCTTATCGGCGCTCGCTTCCCGTCGCAGCCGGATTATCCGCCGAGTGGCTGGCCGCCGGGCGCGCTCTTGCGCCGCAGCGCGGGCCTCTCACGCGTCAATTCGCCCATGCCCTGGCATCCGCCGCGCTGCTCGACGCCGCGGCCGCGCATCGTTCGAAAGGAGCTTCGATGAAGGACCAGATCGCCGCCGCCCCTTCCCTCGATACCGCCGGCGCGGCGCTGAAGGCGCTCGGCGAGGAGGTCGTGCTGCTCGCCTTTTATCGCGGCGGCGGTGACTTCCCGGAGGATCGCTATAGCGTAAGGCTTTCGCTCGAAGGCGTCGGCAGCGGGATCCAGGAAAGCGCCCCGTCGCCGTCGGCCGCCTTCGCCAAGGCCGTGGCGACGCGCGGGCAGCGGCGCACGTCGCTCGCGGCCGAAGCCGCTCTCAGGGGCGAGGTCGCGCGCCGACTGAAGGGAGGAGCGTGAACGCCCGCCCCTTGCGCGAGAGGCGCGCGGGCTCCGTCAGAGGATGATCGGCGAGATCCGCTGGGCCGCGACCAGATAGGCCTCCAGTCCGGCCGCGGCCTCGTCCGAGAGCTCGATGAAGACCCGGCGACCATCCTGGGGATCGGCGATCCGCACGAAGAGTCGCTGGTCGGTGAGGCTCTTGATCCAGCGGAGCGCCGTAGTGGCCGGAACGGCCGCGGCGATGCACAGGCTGGATACGGCGACCCGCTGGCGATCCAGACGAGCCGCATACAGGTCCAGGAGCATGTCCCAGGCTGGATCGGCGAACAGCTCGCTTCTGAAATAATGATCGCGCAGCCGCCGCGCCCGGATGATCGCCCGCACAAGCGCCGCATCGACGCGCGGCCGCGGCTGCCCGCTCACCTCCTCGGCTTTCTCCTCCTCGGACAGCGAGGCAAGGATATTGGCGATCCGGCCCACCTCGGCGCTGAGTTGTTGAAGCCGCGGCGAGTCCGCATTCTTGACGTCGTGGAAGCGCAAGCTCTGCGGCGGCGATGCGGCATGAAGGCCTTCGAGAAGGTCCAGTCCGGTCGGTTCGACGACCACCCGAATGGCCGGGGATGACGGCAGCGCGCCCGCACTGGCCGCGGCAGCACCGCGCACGGCCACCAGCGCGCGGCAGCCGCGCTGCGCCGCCTCGTCCAGGACCGATGCCAACCGGACGAGATCGTGCCTGTCTTCCACCTCGGCGAAGATCGCGTCGAAGGCCGCCACCCCGGCGACGGTCTGCGCAGCCTCGGCTGGCGCGGCCTCGGCGATGATCCGAAACCCGGCGGCGGCCGCGCTCGTCCGGCCGCGCTCGCGCCCGGCGCCGTCGCGGGCGAGCAGCAGAAGGGACGACACCGCGCCATAGCGCACGGTTTCGAAGCCATACCTGCCCGGTTTCGTCTCCAGCGAACGCATGCCTATCCTCCTCCTCTCGGGGAAGGTTGCCCCCATTCCGGAGAGACGACAGATCCTCACTGCTCCGAAATGGATGCAGAATCCGTCGTTCACCGGCACCCCCCGCACTGCTCTGCTACTCTGTCCCTTGCGTTCGGCTGGGCGCCGGACGCAGGCTTCTCGATCGACAATCATGACCTCTTTCGGGCTCTAGTCTCCGCAGATGGCGATAGCTGTTGCGGAATCGCGCCCGATGCGGAGAAATATCCACAGGGCACCCACAGCCTTGATCCCACACTGTCCCCAACTCCGCCCCCAAGCCGGTCGGTCGTGCCGACTCGCGCCTTGGTCGCACGCCGCTCGATCCCGCACTCGTCGAGGCGCATGTTCCCCTCGCTACGAACAGGGAGGGACAGGATGCGAGGATTCACATTGGCTGCGGCGGCCTTGCTGCTGGGCAGCGCGTCCGGCGGCGCGCAGGCGAAGCCGGCCGACATCGCTCCGGCGGTCGCGGGAAGCGGCCGGCCGGCCGATGCAGTGGCGCTCGATGGAAGCCGAAAGCCGGCCGAAGTGCTGCGCTTCCTCGGCCTCGAGCAGGGAGACCGCGCGCTCGATCTGTTCGCCGGCTCCGGCTATTATACCGAGATCATGGCGCGGGCCGTCGGGCCGAAGGGCCTCGCGCTCGGCTGGGACCCGGCCAATTTCATGAACGACAAGGGCCGCGCTGCATGGGCCGAGCTCAAGGCCCGCGTGCCGAACACGGGCCTGATGGTGACGCCGGCGGACGCCTTCGCGCTGCCTACCGACGCGTTCGACTTCGTGCTCCTCCACATGGTCTATCACGACACCTATTGGCAGAGCGAAAAGTACCGCTTCCCGCGGATCGACCCCGCTGCCTTCCTGCGCACCGTCTACGCCGCGACCAAGCCCGGCGGGACGGTCGGCGTGATCGACCACGTCGCCGCTTCGGGGGGCGAGACGCGCGACGTGGTGGAGAAGCTGCACAGGATCGATCCGGCCCGCGTCCGCGCGGATTTCGAGGCGGCCGGCTTCGTCTTCGACGGGGAAAGCGATGTGCTGCGCATCCCCGCGGACGATCACAGCAAGAACGTGTTCGACCCGGCAATCCGCGGCAAGACCGATCGCTTCGTCTATCGCTTCCGCAAGCCTGCGCGCTGACGCGCCACGGCCTGTCGAGGTCCGGGGAGGGCTTGTCCCCCCTCCCCTCGCCCGCCTACCAGAGGACGATGAGCGAATGGACGATCGGCATCATCGGCGGCTCCGGCCTCTACGAAATGGACGCGCTGGAAGATGCACAGTGGATTTCGGTCTCGACGCCCTGGGGTCCGCCGTCCGATGACCTGCTGATCGGCCGTCTGCACGGCCACAAGTTCGTCTTTTTGCCCCGGCACGGCCGCGGCCACCGGATTCCGCCCGCGGATCTCAACTTCCGCGCCAATATCGATGCGTTGAAGCGGGCAGGCTGCACCGACCTGGTGGCGATCTCGTCGATCGGCTCGCTTCGCGAGGCCCTGCCGCCGGGCCGTTTCGTGCTGGTCGACCAGTTCGTCGACCGGACCGTGTCGCGGATCTCCACCTTCTTCGGCCCGGGCCTCGTCGCGCATGTCTCGATGGCCGAGCCGGTCTGTCCGCGGCTCTCCGCCATGCTCGCCGACGCCGCGGTCGCGGCAGGCGCGGAGGTCTCCCGCGGCGGCACCTATCTCGCGATGGAAGGTCCGCAATTCTCGTCGCGCGCGGAGAGCGAGCTGTATCGCCAGTGGGGCTGCGACGTGATCGGCATGACCGCCATGCCGGAGGCGAAGCTCGCCCGCGAGGCGGAGCTGCCCTACGCCCTCCTCGGGATGGTGACCGATTACGACTGCTGGCGGGTGGGCGAGGCGCCAGTCGAAGTCTCCACGGTGATTGCCCAGCTCGGCGCGAATGCAGGCAAGGCGCGCGCGACGGTCGAGGCGCTCGCCCGGGCGCTGCCGCCGCAGCGGCCGGCGTCGCCGATCGATACCGTTCTCGATGCGGCGCTGATCACCGCCCCCGCGGCGCGCGACGCCGGGATGCTGGCGAAGCTCGATGCGGTCTGCCGCCGCATCACCGGCGCGGCGCGCTGAGCCGCGGCCGCGGGACGGAGGAGGTCAGCCGCGCGTCGCCGCCCGATGATGCTTCCCCGTCGAGGCGTCGACGATCAGGAAGTTCTGCATCATGCCCGTGTCCTCGTGCGGGAGGATGTGACAGTGGACCACCGATTTCCCCAGCCACTCCTTGAAGCGCATCCGCACGACCACCTCGGACCGCTCCTGCACCCAGATCGTATCCTGGATCGTGCCGGGTGGCTGCGGAACTCCGCCGATCGAGATGACCTCGAACGACACCACGTGGATGTGGAAGGGGTGACCTTCGGTGCCGCCGTGGTGCGGTCCCTCGACCACCAGATGCCATTCCTCGACATCGTCGCGATTGACGACGATCGGGACCGCATCCTCCTCATATTGCATGTTGTTGATCAGGAAATCGATTCCGACCCAAGGGTTCGCGACGCCCGGGAACGTGCCGCCGAACTGGATGGTGCGCACCCTTTTGACCTCGGAGGGCTGGATCAGCGGATAATTGCGGCTCGGCAGCGGGAGCGCGGTCGGCAGCGCCATGGTGACCGGTGAGCCGGCGATCTCGATCTCCAGGATCACCTTCTGCGGGCTCTCGAGGAACTGCTGGGTTTGGGCGAGCTGCAGCAGCCGGTAGACTCCGGGTCGCGAGGCGCCCTTGATCAGGAACTCCGCCCGGTTCGCCGGCGCGAGCAGCACCTGCCCCAGCCCATCCGTCCCATATGGGGCGATCTTGCGGGGTGCGCCGAAGTTCACGCCGTCGAGGGCGATCAGATGCATGTCATGCCCTTCGATCACGATCGGCATCAGATTGTCGGAGCTGCCGTTGAGCATTCGAAAGCGGACCACCTCCCCCGGTCGCATCCGGATCCGCTTGGGCGTCAGCTGGGTTGCCGTCGGGCTGGTCGGCGCCGCCTGATTGTGCTCCTCGCGGAAGAAGGGTTCCCCGTTCAGAAGGTAATAGCGCAATGCGTAGTCTCCGGTCGTGAAGCCTCCCTTGAGACTGGTCGGCTCGGCCTTGCCGGTCGCGGGATTGTAGATCGTCACATTGCCGCCGAACGTCTGCCAGATCGCATTCTGCTTGGGCTCATAGGTCCAGAGGTCGGCCTCGCTGTCGCTGGGGAACAGGCCGATGTCCTGGACAACGAGCGAAATGTCGCGCGCGGCCTTGATCGCCGGCACCTCGTCGATCGCGCCGCGAACGATCAGCGCGCCGGCCATGCCGCTCACCGCCTGGACGGCGGTCGAGCCGTGGTGATGCGGGTGGTACCAATAGAGGCCGGGCGGCTGGTCGTCGGGAAGCTTGAACGCATAATCGAACGATTGACCGGGACCGGTCGCGATCATCGGCGCCAGCGGATCGGACGTGCCGAGCGGCTCGAACAGATGCGGCCGTATGTCGAGGCCGTGCAGATGAAGGTTGGTCGTGTCGAGCTGGTGCGGCACGTTGTGATCGCCGTTCCAGGCCGAGGAATCGTACGGCGGAAGATCGTTGTGGAGGCGGATCCGCAGGGTCTCGCCCGGACGGGTGACGATCGGCGGACCTGGCACCTGGCCGTCATAGGCGCGCAACCGGACCCTCTTTCCGTCGAGCCGCTTCTCGATGAAGCCGCAACGGAGATCTCGCCGCTGCTCGCCCGCGGGCGCGCCTGGCTGATCGTCGATCGCCGCGGCTGCGGCGGGGCCCGAGGCCGTACTCGACACGGCGGCGAGAGTCGCGGCCTGCAGCAGCTGCCGCCGCGAAAGCCCTTCGCGCGGCCCCCTCATGGTTCTTCCCATTCTGCACTGTTGTTCGGCGCAGTGACCATAGCGACACCCAAGGGCTTCACGAGTTCGTTGCGTGCCGGATAATAGTGGACCACCGTCGAGCAATCGACAAGCGGTACGCTGGCAGATGTTCCGGCTAATCCGACGGGATATGAGTCCAGAATGGACTGAGACACGTTCCCCCTTTACCGCCACTTAAACCCTGCCCATTTCCTCAATGCTTGCGGATCATACACTTGGAACGAGCGAAAAGGGCCTTGGACTCTATCGACAGGAACCTGTCCTTGGGCTGAACCCTCGGCGCGGGATCGCCATCGTGAGGAGCCGCCGGTTCGTGCGACGCGAATGAACCAACCTGCATCAAGGCGGTGGATCGTTTCGGCCCAAGCCCCGTTGGGCCGACAATCCTTGCCACGTTCCTTCCGGGAAGAATGATCCAGAACGCTTTCGAAAAGGCAGCCGCCTGATGTGCGGCATCGCCGGTGAAGTCCGTTTCCGCTCCGGTATCGCCGATGCCGCCGCGGTCGCCACGATGATGAGAAGCCAGGCACGCCGCGGGCCCGATTCCTGCGGCCAGCTGATGCGCGGCCGCGTCGGCTTCGGCCACCAGCGGCTGAAGATCATCGATCTCTCGCAGCGCTCGGCGCAGCCGATGGTCGATCCCGAGCTCGGGCTCGACCTGGTCTTCAACGGCTGCATCTACAATTACCAGCCGCTGCGCGAGGAGCTGGAGGCGCTCGGCTACCGCTTCTTCTCCGGCGGCGACACGGAGGTGATCCTCAAGGCCTGGCACGCGTGGGGATGGCGCTGCGTCGAGCGCTTCAAGGGCATGTTTGCATTTGCGATCCACGAGCGCGAGAGCGGCCGCGTCGCCCTCGCCAGGGACCGCTTCGGCATCAAGCCGCTCTATTACGCGCAGACCCCGGAACGGCTGCGCTTCGCCTCGACTTTGCCCGGCATCGTCGCCGCCGGCGATCTGGATACCTCGATCGATCGCGAGGCGCTGCATTTCTACATGAGCTGGCACGCCGTCGTGCCCCCGCCCCTCACCATCTTGAAGGGCGTGCGCAAGCTGCCGCCGGCGACCGTCCGCGTCTACGAGGAGGACGGCAGCTTCACCGATCGAGGCTATTGGGCTCCGCCCTTCAGCCAGGAGGGCGAGGACGCGGGGCGGAGCGAAGGCGAATGGCAGGAGCTGCTGCTCGACGCGCTGCGCACCGCCGTGGAGCGGCGGATGGTCGCCGACGTGCCGGTGGGCGTCCTCCTCTCGGGCGGCGTCGACTCCAGCCTGATCGTCGGGCTGCTCGCGGAGATGGGCCAGCACGGCCTCTCCACCTTCTCGATCGGCTTCGAGGCGGCGCATGGCGAGAAAGGCGACGAGTTCGTCTATTCGGACCTGATCGCCCGCCATTACGGCACCGATCACCACAAGTTGTTCGTGCCGTCGGACGATCTGCTGCGCGAGCTTCCCGGCGCGATCGAGGCGATGGCCGAGCCGATGGTCAGCTATGACAATATCGGCTTCTACCTCCTGTCCCGCGAGGTGGCGAAGCACATCAAGGTCGTCCAGTCGGGCCAGGGCGCGGACGAAATCTTCGCCGGTTATCACTGGTACCCGCCGCTGGCCGGCGCCAACGATCCGGTCGCGACCTATGCCTCGGCCTTCTTCGATCGGGATGCGGCGACACTCAACCGCCATCTCGGCGCCGAGTGGCGCAACGGCGGCACCGCGCCGCTCGAGTTCGTCCGCCGCCATTTCGACCAACCGGGCGCCGCGGATCCCGTCGCCAAGGCGCTGCGGCTCGATTCCACCGTCATGCTGGTCGACGATCCGGTGAAGCGCGTCGACAACATGACGATGGCGTGGGGGCTGGAAGCGCGGGTGCCGTTCCTCGATCACGATCTCGCCGAGCTCGCCGCCCGCATTCCTTCCGATCTGAAGCTGGCCGGCGGCGGCAAGGGCATCCTGAAGGAGGTCGCCCGCCGGGTGATCCCGTCCGAGGTGATCGACCGGCCGAAGGGCTATTTCCCGGTGCCGGCGCTGAAATATATCGACGGCCCCTACCTGGAGCTCGTCCGCGATGCGCTGTCGGCCGCGCCGGCGAGGGAACGCGGGCTGTTCTCGCCGGATTATCTCGACATGCTGTTCGACGATCCGACCGGGCACATCACGCCGCTTCGCGGGTCCGAGCTGTGGCAGGTCGGCCTGCTCGAGCTCTGGCTGCAGACGCACGGTGTCGGCTGATGGCCAGCAGGATCGATCATGGCCGGGCGCGCGGCGCGCTCTTCCCGTTCCTCAAGAACCCGCACGGCGCCCAGCCGCGGCTGAACGCGCTCGCCGATTGCGGCTGGGGGCGGATCCTCTTCGCGCACACGTTCGAGGACGTGGATCACCTGTTGTCCGAGATCCGCGCCGAGGGTCCGGAGCAGCGCGACATCGCGATGTACGTGACCGAACCGCATGTCATCCTGGCGGCGGCACCCACCGAATTGTTCCTCGATCCCTCGCACACCTTCCGGCTGAACCTCGCGACCTATCGCACCGCCGATCGCCGTCCGTCGGGCTTTTTCGTGCGGCGGCTCGTCCCCGACACCGACGTCGACGGCGTCAACCGGCTCTATTCGCTGCACCGGATGATCGAGGTGCGGCCCGAATTCTTCGAACAGCATCACGAGGACGGCCGGCTGCTGACCTATTTCGTGGCCGAGGACGCGGAGACGGGCGCGATCATCGGCACGGTGACCGGAATCGACCATGTCTGCGCTTATGACGATCCGGAGAAAGGCTCGTCGCTCTGGACGCTGGCGGTCGATCCGCAGACGCCGCACCCCGGCGTCGGCGAGGCGCTGATCCGCTGGCTGGCGGAGCATTATATCGCCCGAGGCGCCGCCTACATGGATCTCTCCGTGCTCCACGACAACAAGGGCGCCATCGCGCTCTACGAGAAGCTTGGCTTCCACCGCCTGCCAGTGTTCGCCGTGAAGCGGCGCAACACGATCAACGAGCGGCTGTTCGCCGGCCACGATCCGGCCAAGGCGATGAACCCCTACGCCCGGATCATCATCAACGAGGCGCGCCGCCGCGGCATCGGCGTCGACGTCGTCGATGCCGAGGGCGGATTGTTCGAGCTGCGCTCCGGCGGCCGCAAGATCCGCTGCCGGGAGTCGCTGTCGGAGCTGACCACGGCCGTCGCCCTGTCGATCTGCGACGACAAGGCGATGACGCGGCGGATCGTCGAGGCGGCCGGCGTCGCCGTTCCCGACGAGATCGGCGCGGAGGACATGGCGGCCGTGCGGGCGATGCTGGAGAAGCACGGCTCGCTCGTCGTCAAGCCGGCCCGCGGCGAGCAGGGCCGCGGCGTCGCCGTCGATCTCGACACGATCGAGAGCGTCGAGCAGGCGATCGCCATCGCCCGGCAGCACAGCGATCGGGTGCTGGTCGAGAGCTTCCACAAGGGCGAGGATCTTCGCCTGGTCGTGATCGGCTACAAGCTCGTCGCCGCCGCGATCCGGCGGCCCACCGAAGTGGTCGGAAACGGCCGCGACACGGTGCGCCAGCTGATCGAGCGCCAGTCGCGCCGCCGCGCCGCAGCGACTGGCGGGGAATCGAAGATCCCGCTCGACGCCGAGACCGAGCGTTGCGTCGCCAGGGCGGGCTATACGCTGGACGACGTGCCGGCCGAGGGCGCGGGCTTCGCGGTGCGCAAGGCCGCGAACCTCCACACCGGGGGCACGATCCACGACGTCACCGCTCTCGTCCACCCGCGCCTCGTCGAAGCGGCGATCCGCGTCGCCCGCGCGATCGACATCCCCGTCGTCGGAGTCGACTTCATCGTGCCCAATCCCACCCAGCCGGACTATGTCTTCATCGAGGCCAACGAGCGGCCCGGGCTCGCCAACCACGAGCCGCAGCCGACGGCCGAGCGCTTCATCGATCTGCTGTTCCCGCTGAGCATGCCTGCGGCCGCCCGCGATGCGAGGAGGGCCGATGCCGCGGCCTGACGTCGATTGCGACTATCTGAAGGCGCAGCTCGAGCGGCTGCTCGCCGTGCCAAGCCCCACCGGCTATACGGACACGATCGTGCGCCTGGTCTGCGAGGAGCTGGAGCGGCTCGGCATTCCCTATTCCGTGACGCGTCGGGGGGCGATCCTGGCGCTCTATCGCGGCCGCGAGGTCGAAGGCGCCCGCGCGATTGTCGCACACCTCGACACGCTCGGCGCCACCGTGAAGATGATCAAGGACAACGGGCGGCTCGAGCTGGTGCCGATCGGAACCTGGTCCGCTCGCTCGGCGGAGACGACTCGCTGCACGATCCTTTCCGAGCAGGGCAGCTTCCACGGCACCATCCTGCCGCTCAAGGCCTCGGGGCATACGTTCAACGAGGAGATCGACACCCAGCCGGTCGGCTGGCGGCACGTCGAGGTGCGGATCGACGCCGACTGCACCGATCGTCAGAGCGTCGAGGCGCTCGGCATCCAGATCGGCGACTTCGTGTCGATCGACCCCGGCACCGAGTTCATGGACAATGGCTACATCGTCTCGCGCCATCTCGACGACAAGGCGGGCTGCGCGGCGATGCTGGCCGCGCTCAAGGCGATGGTCGACGGCAAGGTCCGCGTCCCCGTCGACATCCACTTCATCTTCACGATCACCGAGGAGGTCGGCTCCGGCGCCTCCGCGGTGCTGCTCGACAACGTCGTCGCCATGGTGTCGATCGACAACGGCACCACGGCGCCCGGCCAGAACAGCGCCGAGTTCGGCGTGACCATCGGCATGGCGGACCAGGTGGGCCCCTTCGACTATCACCTCACCCGCAAGCTCATCCGGCTCTGCGAGGACCACGACATCCGCTACCAGCGCGACGTGTTCCGCTACTATCGATCGGACAGCGCCTCGGCGCTGGAAGGCGGCGCCGACGTGCGCACCGCCCTGATTACCTTCGGCATCGACGCCAGCCACTCCTATGAGCGGATCCACATCCACGCGCTGAAGTCGATCGCCGAGCTGACCGTCCTTTACGCGGCCAGCCCGGTCGAGATCGCGCGCGACGCCGAAGAGCTGACCGGCCTCGAAGGCTTCACCGAGCAGCCCATCGAGCCGGCGCCGCACAGCCACGACGATCCCAGCGCGCACTGATCCTCCCCCACTTGCGGGGAGGATCTACACGAAGCAGGCGGGATCGCCGGCGGCGGTCAGGCGGGGCGCCTCGGTCTCCTCCCGCACCGGCTCCGCCGGCCACTCGTCGTCATCCGTCATCTCGAGCCGGGCGGGATCGTATTGCGCGACGCCGCACAGCCTCTTCCAGTCGAGGATCCGCATCTTCGCGCCATCGGTGGCGATCACCTGCGAGAGCGTCAGCAGGGCGAGGATCCGCTTCACCTTGGACAGTGAGACGTCGAGCGTCCGGGCGAGCTCCTGGCGCGGCAGCGGCAGCTCCGCGTCGCGATCGCTGCCGCGGCGGCCGAGCTGGAAGCCGAGTTCGCAGAGCAGATAGGCAAGGCGCCCCCGCGTGTTGCGCCGCGTCTCATCCGCGCGCTCTGCCGCGGCCGCGGTGGCCAGCGCGGTGCGGACCCGCCATTCCTCGTCGTCGGCGGCTTCGGGACGCACGAACAGGAACGGGAGCGCCGCCACCGAGGCCGGGATTCGGGCCGCGAAGGCGGTCGCGAAGGGCGAAAGCAGGGGCGATGTCACTCAGGGTCTCCCGGACCGCCCTTTGGCACAAGGCGGATTGTTGTTCCCGGAGAACGTTTCACGCCGCGTTGACGTTCCTTGCTATAGCATTAACAAGGATTAAGCATCAGCCAACAAGCTACTGTGATCAAACGAAGATTGACCACCCCGTGCGCTCGACCAGCCGCTCCAGCGCGACCGCTCCGACCAGGGATGTACCCGCCTCGTTGAGCCCCGGAGACCAGACGCAGACCACCCCGGTGCGCGGCACGATGGCGAGGATACCGCCGCTGACCGAGCTCTTGCCGGGCAGGCCGACGCGGAAGGCGAAATCGCCGCTATTGTCGTAGTGACCGCTGGTCAGCATCAGCGCGTTGATCCGGCGGGCGCGGGACGGCGTGCAGACCACGTCCCCCTTGGCCGGATCGGTGCCGTCGAACGCGAGGAACAGCGCTGCCCGGGCGAGCTGCCGGCAGGTCATCGCGATCGAACATTGCCGATAATAGACCGAGAGCACGTCCTCCGGCGCGTTGCGCAAATTGCCGAAGGCCGCGATGAAATGGGCGAGGCTGCGGTTGAACGCGCCGGCGCGGCTCTCCGACATGGCGATCCGCTCATCGATCGCAATGTCCGCCGCATCGCCGCGTTCGCGCAGGAAGGCGAGCAACTCCTCGCAGGTCTCCTCGATTCCGCGCTTGCCGATCAGCTGGTCGCAGACGACCAGCGCTCCCGAGCTGGTCAGCGGATTGCGCGGTTTTCCCTTCTCGATCTCGAGCTGGATGATCGAATTGACCGGAGAACCGGCCGGCTCCCGCCCGACGTGGTTCCATAGCGCCGACTTGACGTGATGCAGCGCCAGGCCAAGGCTGAAGACGTAGGAGATGCTCTGGATCGAGAAGGGCGTGTCGCCGTCGCCGGAGATGTAGGTGGTACCGTCGGCCAGAGCGATCGCGATCCCGAAATCATGCGGGTCGGACTGGGCCAGCGCGGGGATGTAGGATGCGACCTTGCCCGAGCCGCGATATGCGTGAACGTCGCTGCGGACATCGTCGACCAGCGCCTGATAGTCCATTCCGTGCTCCCTGAAGTTTCTCGACTGCGGAACGGCCGGCCCGATCCCCGACGCAGCAAGCCGTTCTCTCCCCGCAACGTTCGGCTCGCGTGCGGGGTCCGTCCATTTCGGCGGAAACCTCCCTCCCGTCGCCGCACGCGCGATGCGCCGTCAGATACGCTCGGGATAATCCGGCTGGATGTCGGTCGGGATGTGCGCCGTCGCGGCGAGAACCGTCCGGGCATGGCCGTCGAGCTGCGCATAACGCTCGAAGAAAGCCTTGGTCCCCGCATAATCGCCGCGCCCCTGGAGATGGACCAGTTCCGCCACCAGATCGCGCAGCCCCGCCTCCAGTTTCGGATAATCGACCCGGAACCGCCTGGCGGCGGCGTCCCAGGCGAAGCCGCCCTTGTCGCGCAGATAGGAATATTGCATCGCCGCGCCGCGGCCGTGCGCCTCATCGGTGCCGAAACGAACCGCGCGGAAGATCCCCGCGACGTAGGTGGCGAGCGCCTGCTCGCGCTCCGCCGCGGGAAGCTCGCCGCGCTGCATCATGTAGAGGATGTTCCAGACGCCCATCACGTCGGCCTTGGCTTCCTCGCTCGCGGAATAGACGTCCTTCAGCTCCGCATTGACGGTGGTCTGGCGCCCGCCGACGCTGATCGTGCCCGGCCCGAGGCTGTGCGACAGCTCGTGGAACAGGGTCTCGTTCTCCATATATTTCCTGGAGACCAGCCGCGCCTGCTCCGGCACCAGCACGAATTCGGCCATCGGCGCGAGGATGCGATCGTATTTCGCGCCCAGCACGTTGGCCAGGATCACCTTCTTCGCCCCCTTCTGCTCACGCACCCTTTCATCGTTCGGCAGGTTGAACGCGATCGTCTGGACGCCCGGCACGTTGTCGCCGCCGCCATGGACCTGGTCGGCGACCAGGATCGGAGAGGTGAACGGTCGGTTGAAGTTCTTGAAGCTTTCCTCGACCGGCAGGTTGCGCTCCATGTCCGGCAGGAGCTGCTTGTACTTGGCGAGCGCGGCGCTCTCCTGCGGATCCTGGACGGTGACGAAAGCCTCGAAGGCGGTCTTCTGGCCGTAGAGCGTGTCCGTATAGACTTCGTACGGCCCGATCACGACCTCGATCGGCGTGCCGCTGACGTCCATCCAGGCGAGCTCCGAAGGATAATAATCGTTGGTGCGGAACGCCTGGGCCCGAAGCGTCAGGAACTTCCTGAGGCTGGCATTGGACGTCCGGCCGGCGGCCCGCTCGAGCAGCCGGGCGGCAGGCTCGAGCCACTCGCGATACTCGACGCTGTAGGGGATGGCGACCAGCCGCTCCCCCTGCCGTCGCACGACCGTATATGGCGAGGTGAGCGCGTCCTTCTGGTCGGGGTGCGCGGCGAGATAGGCGTCGAACGCCTCCTTGCTGAGGTCGCGTGGGTAGAATCCGGCGCCCTCCGGCGGCGGCGCGTCCCCGAAGAACGGGTGGTTTTCGGCGAGCGTGTCCCAGGGGCCGAAGTGAAGATCGAACATGTCGAGCAGCTGCGCGCGGCGGGGATCGTCGCTGCGCTCGATCTCGGCGCGGATCGTCGGGTTCTCGACCGAACGCTGGCGTAGATAGATCGGGTTCATCAGTTCGGCGGCCTGGATCAGGAGGTTCACGACCTCCTTCTCCTCCGCATTGAGGAAGGCGGTGTTCGGCGTCATGGCGACCGGCGCGATCTTGGCGCGCTGCGCAGCGAGATCGTAGGCGTCGCTATGCGAAGCGGCCGAGGCGGAGGCGGCGGGCGGCTGCTCGGCGGCGGTGCAGGCGGCAGTGGCGAGCATCAGGGCGATGAAGGCGCGACGCATCTTACTCTCCTTCTGGCGGAACCGAGGCCGTGAATAGCCCGCCCGCCCCGGGGCGCAAGCCCGCGCGACAAGGGTTGCGCGGCGCGCGGTGACGCCGTGACGTCGAGTCTGGACTCCGCCGCGGCGCAGGCGCAGCCTCGCCCGGCGAGTCGACAGGGAGTGATCGACGATGCCGCTGTACAGGGTGTTGTTCGAGGCTGGCGGCGAACGGCCGAGCGTGGAGGAGAAGGGGTTCTTCAACGACGAGGGCGCGCTGGCTTATGCGCGGCGCCATGCCCGTGGGCGAACCATCGAAGTCTGGCGGGGGGCGGCGCTGGTGCACCGCGATCAACCGGTTCTGGCGGAACCGGGGCTCGCCTGAGCCGCCGCCGCGCGGCGGCGGCAGCGGATATCCGGACGGCTTAGACGAGCGGCACGCCGAGGCTGTCGGCAGAGAGACGTCCGGTGGCGGCGCGCAGCGCGAGAACGAAAAGCGTAAGCATTACAATTTCCTCGGGAAAACAGGGATCGAACGCCCCTCTCGCCGCTTGCCCATCGAAGCGCAAATGCAAGCTTTCGCCGAACAAGTGCATATGTTGCACCGCAGCAAATCTACGTAGGCCTCCTCAATGAACCCGCCTGTCCTGGCGCTCGGCCTTGGCGGCCATGGCGAAGCGCGGCTCGGGGCGGGCGTCTCGATCGAGCAGGAGGCGTGCCGCGCAGGCGCCGACGGCAGGCCCGTGCTTGAAGCCATGACCCGAGCCCGCCCCGACCAGGAGCGTGTCCGGATGGTCCGGATGCCAATCGATCAGCAGATCGCCATTGGCGCTGTTTTCATATTGGCAGACCCGCGACTCGTTCAGCCGCGCGCCCGCGAGGGCCGGGAAGCGGCGGGCGGCATAGTCGCGCGCCTCCGCGAGCGCTTCGGCGGAGGGCAGCCGGTCGACGATGTCCGGATCGATCGGCGGACCGTGGCGGTCGTGCGCGATCTTGACGCCGCGGCCCTCGAGGTCGGGGAAGCCGTAGAAGATATCGCCGTCGTTGAAGTCCGCCCACCCCGGGAAGGCTGCCGGTGAGAAGCTGCGGTCGCCGGCCGGCGGCGCGAGAAAGAAGACCTCCTGGCGGGTGGGAAAGATGCGCCGGCCGAGCAAGGCCGGGAACAGCTTCGCCAGCCACGGCCCGCAGGCGAAGACGAAACGGTCGGCGCTCAGCGTCTCCCCGCCGGCGAGCGCCAGCCGCTCGAGCGGGCCCGCGTGGCCGGTCGGCGGAAGAATTCGGGCCTGGCGGTACGCTCCACCGGCCGCGACGAACTCGCTCACCAGCGTCTGCACCGCCCGGCGGGCCATCAGCGCCCCGAAGGCGGGTTCGAACAGGCCCAGCTCCACCCCATGGAGATCGAACTGCGGGAAGCGGCGACCGATCTCGGCCCGCTCGAACAGGCGCGTGGCGAGGCCGAGACGGCGATGCACCTCGATCGTATTGCGCACATAAGCATCCATCGCGCCGAACAGGAACAGCACGCCCACCGCGTGGAACAGCGGCAGCTCGGCGCGGGCGGAGAGCGCCCGCCATTCGGGCAGGGAATCCCGCGCCATCCGCGAATAGATTTCGTCGGCCCCATAGCTCGCCCTCGTCATCCGGCTCTCTCCCCCGGACGATGCGCGGGCATGCGCCGGTCCCCAGGCATCGACGAGCAGGACCTTCCACCCGGCCCGCTGAAGATGGATGGCCGTCCAGGTACCGAACACGCCCGCCCCGACGATGACGGCCTGAGGGTCGCCGGCAGCGAGGCTGGGCGCGCCGACCACCGCGGCTCCGCCGGCCACGGCGGTTTTCAGTATCGTTCGGCGACTTAATTCCGCCATGAACGCACCATTCCGGACTGATCCGGGCAAGGATTGACCTTGCAAAGGGCCGCGTCAACCTCGATCGACACGAGGAAGACTGTCACCCGTCTACTACAATCGGGATCTTTCTGTCCGCAGATGTCGGCTTTGCTTTGCCACATCGTGCCGAAAGGATCATGTTACGGGACAGCAACAAGGAGGCCTGCGATGACTCGTCTTCCGTATGTGCGCTTCCAAGCTCGTTTTCTCTTCGCCGCGTCCGCGCTCGCGCTGACCCTCGCCGCCGCGCCTGCCCGCGCGCAGACCGAGACCGGCGGCACCTCAGCCGACGAGCAGGAGATCATCGTCACTGCCACCAAGCGCGCGCAGACCCTGCTCGAAGTGCCTTTCTCGATCAACGCGCAGACGGAAGAGGACATCCAGCGCTCGGGCGCCACCACCATTGAGGATCTCTCGCGCAACGTCGCCGGGCTCGCCGTGCAGAACCTCGGGCCCGGCCAGAGCCAGGTCTCGGTCCGCGGCGTATCCGCCGGCCAGATCGTGCGCGACCAGCCCGGCGTGAAGGAGCAGGTCGGCGTCTATCTCGACGAGTCGGTGATCTCGCTCTCGCTGTTCACGCCGGATCTCGACCTGTTCGATCTCAACCGGGTCGAGACGCTGCGCGGACCGCAGGGAACCCTGTTCGGCTCCGGCTCGGTCGGCGGCACGATCCGCTACATCACCAACCAGCCGGACCCGAGCGCCTTCGAGGCTCTGGCCGAGGCGAATGCCAACCTGGTCGACGGCGACAGCCTCGGCGGACACATCAAGGTCGCCGTCAACGGCCCGCTCGCCTCGGGCGTCGCCGCGCGCGCCGTCTTCTACCACACGCGCTACGGCGGCTTCGTCAACGCCCGTCGCGAGGGCGCCGGGGTGGACGAGGACGTCAACACCGGCTTTCGCACCGGCGGCCGTCTCGCTTTGCTGTTCGAGCCTGCCCCCGATATCCGGATCACGCCCCGGCTGGTCTACCAGGTCACTCAGGCGAACGGCTATAATCGCGAGGAGGTCTACAACCTGTTCGCCAATCCGTTCACGACTTCACGGCCCCCGGTGCAGCTTCGCGAGCGCGAGCAGCATCTGCTGCTGTCCGAGAAGTTCCGCGATCAGACCTTCATCGCGGATCTGACCGCGAGCGCCGACCTGGGCGCGGTCACCCTCACCACGGTGACGAGCTATATCGACCGGCACATCCTCGCCAGCCGCGACGCCAGCGCGCTCACCGGCAGCGTCTCGGTCGATCTCGGCTTCCCGACCGCGGCCGTGCTGCTGCCGTCGAACCTGCGGGACAGCACCGATCTCGAGCAGTTCAGCCAGGAAGTGCGCCTCTCGTCCGACGGCGACGGTCCGCTCAACTGGCTGATCGGTGCTTTCTATTCCAACGTCGATCGTTTCTACCACCAGCGGCTCCCGACGCCGGGCTATGACGCGTTCACCGACGCGACCCTCGGCGCGGGGACCTCCGCCGCCGTGGCGAACGGCTTCCCTGCGGACTCGCCGTACAACTCGGACCTTCCCTACGACATCGAGCAGAAAGCCGTGTTCGGAGAGGCGACTTATGATTTCGGGCGGTTCGAGCTCACCGCCGGCGGCCGCTATTACGATTTCAAGGAGCAAAGGCGCTTCACGTCCGGCGGCCTGTTCTCCAACGGGGATGACCGCACCGACGAGACCAGGTCGGACGGCTTCTCGCCGCGCGTGCTGCTCAGCGTCGAGGCGACCGACGACATCCGGATCAACCTCCAGGCCTCCAAGGGCTTCCGCCTCGGAGGGGTCAACGATCCGCTCAACATTCCGCTGTGCACGCCGGAAGACGCCGCGACCTTCGGCAGCTTCCAATCCTATGGCGACGAAACCTTGTGGAACTACGAGGGCGGCATCAAGGGCGCTCTCGGCGGCATCAACTTCAACGCCGCCGCTTTCTACACCGACATCAAGAACCTGCAGGTGACGCTCGACGCGGGCTCCTGCTCGTCGCGGATCGTGTTCAACGTGCCCAAGGCGCATACCATGGGCGTCGAGTTCGAGATGTCGGCCTCGCCGTTCGAAGGCCTCGATCTTTCGATCGCGGGCAGCGTCCTCGAGGCGCAGTTCGACTCGACCGTCACGTCCGGCGGGGGCGTCGTCGGCGGCATCCGCGAGGACAATCGCCTGCCCTCGGTGCCCAAATTCCAGATTGCGGCCAGCGCCACCTACTCGACGCCGATCGACACCTCGGGAACGCGGGCGACCTTCTCCGCCTCGGTGCAGCATGTCGGCAACCGCTACACCCAGCCCAGCGATCAGGAGAACAATCCCCGCACCTTCGTCTCCGGCCTGCCGTTCGGCGGAGCCACCGGCAACGAGGGGACGGTGATCAACCTCCAGCTGCCGAGCTACGAGCTGGTCAACCTCAGCGCCGGACTGGAATGGGGGAGCGGCCTGGAAGTGATCGCCTACGTGAACAATCTGTTCGACGAGAACGCCCTGCTCTCGTTCGACCGGGAACGCGGCGGCCGCGCCCGCCTGGGCTTCAACATCGGCCAGCCCCGAACCTACGGCGTCACCCTGCGCCAGCGTTTCTGAGGCGGCAGGCGGCTCAGGCGCGGCGCGCCTCGGCCCGCGGACGCGACTCTTCGCCCGCCGCGGACGGGACGAGCGCAGGCGAGCGGGGCGCCAGGGCCGCGGGTGTGCCGTAGAGCTGCAGGAAGGCGTCGGCGGCGAGGACGGCTGCCTGCCGCAGCTCGTCGGCATCGGGCTCGGAAATCGCGCCGAGCAGGCGTCGATCGAACAGGTCCAGCTCGACCAGACCCTTCCACTGCATCGCGGCGACCCAGGGATCCGCGCGGCGCAGCACCCCGTCGTCCATCAGCGTCCCGAAGCGGTTCGACAGGCGTTCCCAGGCGCGCTGCAGGATGTTCTCGTAGAATGTCTTGCCGATGCCGCTTTCCTCTGGCTGGTTCGAGACCAGGCGCACGTGGGAGATCGGCCCGGCCGACAGCCGCCGCGCGAGATAACCGCTGCCCAGCAGGATCAATCCGTCGCGGAATGATGGTGCCGCCAGCATCGCGTGCATCAGCGCGTCGGCGCCCTCGGTGATGTCATAGTCGAGGACCGCGAGCAGCAGTTCCTCCTTCGACTTGAAATAGCCGTAGAGCGTCGCCTTCGAACCACCGAGCCGCTGCGAGATTGCCGCCATCGAGGTGCGATCGTAGCCGAGCTCCTGAAACAGCTCGGCCGCGACTGCGACGATCTCCTGCCTCTTGGCCTCTGTCCTCACGCGCATCGACACCGCCTCCACGTTCAAAGCTGTACATGGCTGTACGGTTTACCGTTGACAAGTCTCCGAATCATATTTAAACCGTACTGTACAGTTTAGCTGCGTTCCACGACATCTGGAGAGACCCATGATCCGCTTTCGGGCGGCGCGGCTGAGCCGCGCCCCATTGCTGCTGCCGTTGCTGCTCGCTTCCGCCTGCGCCAGCGTGCCCAATCTCGGGCCAAAGCCCGTGCCCAACGCTCCAGGCGCGTATGAGACGACGCGGTCGCTCGCGCCGTCGGCACGTGAGTGGCCGGGCGAGCGCTGGTGGTCGGACTATCGCGATCCGCAGCTCGTCGCCCTGATCGACGAGGCCCTCGCCGCCTCCCCGGATCTTACCGCCGCCGCGGCGCGGCTGCGCACCGCGCAGGGCTTCGCCCAGCGCGCCGGCGCCGCGCTGCAGCCGACGATCGACGCCGGTGCGAGCGTGGAGATCGTCCGCCAGAGCGAGAACCAGGGTCTTCCCGCACCGCTCGCGCCGCATGGCTGGCAGGATGTCGGCAGTGTCGCCCTCTCCTTCTCGTTCGATCTCGATCTCTGGGGCAAGAACCGCGCCGCCCTCGCCGCCGCCACCTCGGACGCGGAAGCGGCCGGCTACGACTTCGCCGAGGCGCGGCTGGCGCTCGCCACTGCGATCGCCTCGACTTATGCCGATCTCGCCGCGCTCCACGCCCAGCGGGACGCGCTGGAGACGATCCTCGCGCTTCGCACCCAGACGCTCGGTCTCGTCGAGCGGCGGGTTGCGAACGGGCTCGGCACCCGCGCCGATCTCAAGCAGGCGGAGGCGCGGGTCCCGCAGGCGCGCGGCGATCTCGCCGCGACCGACGAGGCGCTGGCGCTGACCCGCAACGCCCTCGCCGCCCTGCTCGGCGCCGGTCCCGATCGCGGCCTCCGGATCGCCCGCCCTCTCGTCGCCGCGCTGCACCCGGAAGGCGTTCCCGCCGATGCGTCGATCGCGCTGATCGGCCGCAGGCCCGACATCGCGGCCGCGCGCGCCCGGGTCGAGGCGGCGGGGAGCCGCATCAAGGAGGCGCGCGCCGCTTTCTATCCGGACATCAATCTCTCGGCGCTCGTCGGCCTGCAGTCGCTCGGCCTCGGCAGCCTGCTGTCGGGCGATTCCTTCACTGCGAGCGCCGGTCCGGCGATCAGCCTGCCGATCTTCCACGGCGGCGCGCTCTCCGGCAACTATCGCGGACGCCGCGGCCAGTATGACGAAGCGGTCGCGCTCTACGATGCGCGGGTCGTGGCGGCGCTGCGCGAGACCGCCGATGCCCTCGCCAGCCAGAAGATGCTGGCCACAAGGCTAACGGAATCCCGCCGGACGGTCGCCGCCTTCGAGGAAGCGAGCGGCCTCGCCCGCCGCCGCTACGAAGGTGGTCTGTCCGCCTATCTGGACGTCCTCTCGGCCGAGGAGGGGCTCGTTCAGGCCCGCATCCAGCTCGCCGATCTCGAGTCCCGCGCCTTCGTCCTCGACGTCGCGCTCGTCCGCGCGCTCGGCGGCGGCTTCACCGCATCCTGACATCCATCACATCCAGGGAGACAAGAAATGGCTGACGTAGATCCGATCGACTTCAAGCATCCGAAGATTCAGGCCGAGGTCCACATCGCGCCCCCGGCACCGAAGCGGCTCAGGAGTAAGCGGGCGAAGCTGCTCGCCGGCCTCGCGCTCGGCGTGAAGCTGGCCTTCGTCGGCTGGTTCATGCTCGCCGACGGCGATCATGTCGCGACCGACAACGCTTATGTGAACGCGGATTCGGCGCAGGTGACGCCGCTCGTCGCCGGGGCCGTCGCCGAGGTGCCGGTGGTCAACACCCAGGCGGTGAAACGCGGCGACGTGCTGCTGCGCCTCGACGATGCCGATGCCCGGCTGGCGGTCGCGCGCGCCGAAGCGGATTTGGTGAAGGCAAGGCATCAGTTCGCCCAGACGCGGGCGACCGGCGGATCGCTGGCCGCCCAGATCGACGCGCGCGACGCGGACATCGGCCAGGCGCAGGCGCAGCTCGCCGTCGCGCAGGCCAATCTGCGCAAGGCCTCGGCCGATTTCGGGCGCCGCCGCGCGCTCGCCGAAAGCGGCGCCATCTCGGGCGAGGAGCTGACGACGGCGCAGAGCGCCTATAGTGCGGCGCAGGGCAATTTCGCTCTCGCCCGGGCCGCCGTCCGCCAGGCGGCGGCGACCCGCGGCGCCGCGCGCCAGAGCTGGGCGGCCAACCAGGCCCTGGTGCAGGGACCGGTCGACACCAACCCCGAAGTGGCGGCGGCGAAAGCGCGGCTCGCGCAGGCGAAGCTCGATCTCGCCCGCACCGTGGTGCGCGCGCCGATCGACGGAGTGGTGACCAACCGGCAGGTCCAGGTTGGCCAGCGCATTGCCGCGGGCGCGGCGACAATGACGATCGTCCCGATCGGCACGGCCTATGTCGATGCCAATTTCAAGGAGGGACAGCTCAGCCGGGTCCGGGTGGGGCAGCCGGTCCGGCTGGTCTCCGACCTCTATGGCTCGGACGTCGTCTATCGCGGCCGCGTCATCGGCTTCTCCGGCGGCACCGGCTCGGCCTTCGCCCTGATCCCGGCCCAGAACGCGACCGGCAACTGGATCAAGGTCGTCCAGCGCCTGCCGGTGCGGATCGCGCTCGATCCGGCCGATCTCAGGAAGAACCCGCTGCGCGTCGGCCTCTCGATGGAAGCCGAGATCGACGTCTCGAAGAGCTGAAGGAGGAGCGACGATGCATCCCGGAGCGAAGGAGCCGGCGCCGCTGCGCGGCGGCACCCTGATGATCGCCTGCTTCGTGCTGGCGTTCACCAATTTCATGGTCGTGCTCGATACGACGATCGCCAACGTGTCGGTCGCGCATATCGCCGGCGGCCTCGGCATCTCGTCGAGCGAGGGCACGTGGGTGATCACCTCTTACGCCGTGGCGGAGGCGATCTGCGTGCCGCTCACCGGCTGGCTCGCCCGGCGCTTCGGCACGGTGCGCGTCTTCGCCGGCGGCATGATCGGCTTCGGGATCTTCTCCTTCCTGTGCGGCACCGCGCCGACCCTGGAGGCGCTGGTCGCCTTCCGGATCGGCCAGGGCCTGTGCGGCGGGCCCCTGATGCCGCTCAGCCAGACCCTGCTGCTGCGCATCGCCCCGAAGGAGAAGCACGCGATGATGATGGGGCTGTGGGCGATGACCACGGTCACCGCCCCGATCCTCGGGCCGATCCTCGGCGGCACGATCAGCGATTCCTGGGGCTGGCACTGGATCTTCTTCATCAACATCCCGATCGCGATCCTGTGCTCGGTCAGCGCGATCATCGTGCTGCGCAAGGCGGAGACCCTGGTCGAGCGCGTGCCGATCGACCGCATGGGCCTGCTGCTTCTCGTCCTCTGGATCGGCGCGCTGCAGCTGATGCTCGATCTCGGCCGCGAGCATGACTGGTTCGGCTCGTCGATGATCGTGACGCTGGGGATCGTCGCCGCGATCGGTTTCGCGGTCTTCCTGATCTGGGAGCTCACCGAGGAGCAGCCGGTGGTCGATCTCAAGGTGTTCCGCCACCGCGGCTTCACCGTCAGCGTCGCCGCTTTGGTCTTCGCCTACGGCACCTTCTTCGCCAGCCTCGTCGTCATCCCGCAATGGCTGCAGTCCGCGCTCGGCTATACGGCCACATGGGCAGGCTATGCGACCGCCTTCAACGGCGTCGCCGCAGTGCTGATGGCGCCGGTCGTCGCCAAGCTCTCCGCCCGCGTCGACCCGCGGCTGCTGGTGTCGTTCGGCATCCTCTGGCTCGGCGCCACCTCGCTGATCCGCACCCTGTGGTGGACCAGCGGCGCCGATTTCTGGACCCTCGCCCTGCCGCAGCTGATCCAGGGGGCCGGCATGCCCTTCTTCTTCATCCCGCTCACCACGCTCGCGCTTGGGGCGGTGGAGGTGGAGGAGACCGCGTCGGCCGCCGGCGTGATGAACTTCCTGCGGACGCTCTCCGGCGCGGTCGCGACGGCGATCGTCACGACCATGTGGTATGACGACGCCCAAGGCGTGCGCAGCGTGCTCGCCGGGACGATGAACGGCGCCGCCGCGGCCATCGAGCGGCTGCAGGGCAACGGCTTCTCGGCCGATCAGGCCCGGCTGGTCGTCAGCCAGCTCGTCGATCAGGAGGCCTATGCGATCGCCACCGGCCAGATGTTCACGCTGGCGGCGCTGGTCTTCGCCGCGGCGGCGACGGTGATCTGGCTCGCGCCCCGGCCGACGCGCGAGGTCGATACCAGCCTCGCGCACTGAGGATGCGGCGGCCCCGCGCCGGAGGGAACGGCGCGGGGCAACACAGGTTAAGTCACCTCACGTCCCGCACGAGGCTCTATGGACCGCCTGTTTACCGCCGTCGCAACGCGGATCGCCACCGCGTCGGGCCAGCCGCTGACCTTCGTTCTTGCCGTTCTGATGATCCTCGGCTGGGCGGTCAGCGGACCGCTCTTCCATTATTCCGCCGTCTGGCAGCTGGTCATCAACACGGCCACCACGATCGTCACCTTCCTGATGGTGTTCCTGATCCAGAACAGCCAGAATCGCGACGCGGCCGCGATGCAGGCGAAGCTCGACGAGATGCTGCGCGCCCTCGACAAGGCGCGCGAGCAATTCATCGGCATCGAGCATCTCACCGACCAGCAGATCGAGAATATCCGCGCCGCGCTCGAGCGCGAGGTCGGGCAGGTGCCGGGCAAGGCGGGCACGGCCGACGACAGCGTCGAGCGTCTGCTGGACCGCTATTGAACGTGGCCGACGCGCCCTTCTTCGGGCTCGAAAGCCAGCACCTCCTGATGGCCGGCCTCGGCGCCGGGATCATCGTTGCGCACTGGCTTCCGCGCTTCTTCTCGGGGCGCGAGCCCGCCGCCTCGGCCTTGCTGATCCTCTGCGGGGCCCTTCTCTTCAGCCTGCTCCCCGACCTGCGCGAGACGCTCGATCCAAGGACGACGCCCCGGCTGTGGGAGCGGCTGAGCGAGCTCACCATCATCGTCGCTTTGTTCGGCACCGGCATTCGGATCGACGATCTGACCAGCTATCGCCGCTGGCAGCCGACGCTGCGGCTGCTCCTGATCGCCATGCCGCTCACCATCCTCGCCGTCGGCTGCCTCGGCTATTGGCTCGCGGGGATGACGCTGGCCGGGGCCCTGCTGCTCGGCGCGGTGCTTTCACCCACTGACCCCGTGCTCGCCGGGGACGTCCAGGTCGGCCCGCCGACCGAGGGCGGGGAGCATCCGGTCCGCTTCACCCTGACCACCGAGGCAGGGCTGAACGACGGCCTTGCCTTCCCCTTCGTCTATCTAGGCCTGATCGTCGGGGCCGAAGGCACCAGCCTCGGCGGTATGGCCGGCGAGTGGATCCTGCGGGATGTGCTCTACCGGGTGATCGCCGGCGTCGCCTGCGGCGCGGCGATCGGCTGGCTGCTCGGCAAGATCCTGTTCGCGATCCCGCGGCGCAACGCGCTCGCCGCCACGTCCGCCGGCGTGCTCGCTCTGGCCGGGGTCTTCGTCTCCTACGGCATCACCGAGCTTGCCGAGGGCTATGGCTTCGTCGCGGCATTCGTGGCCGGCCTCGCCCTGCGCCGCGCCGAGGAGGAGCACGAATTCCATGGCCGGCTGCACGGCTTTACCGAGGCGATCGAGCATGCTCTGACCGCGATCCTGCTCCTGCTCATCGGCGGCGTGCTTCCTTCGCTCTGGGGAGAGCTCGACTGGCGCCATGGGCTGATCGCCTTCGCCCTGGTCTTCGCCATTCGTCCGCTGGCGGGGTGGTGGAGCCTGTGGGGAACCGCCCTTCGCGGACGCGAGCGCTTCGTCGTTGCTTTCTACGGCGTTCGCGGCATTGGCTCGATCTACTATCTCGGCTTCGCGACCGCCCACCTCAACCTGGTCAACGAAGGTCCCTTGTGGGCGGCGATCGCCCTCACCATCCTCCTCTCCACCCTCGTCCATGGGCTCACCGCCGGCGCAACGGTCGAGCGCGTCGAGCGGGCGGCGGAGCAGGGCGCCGGATGACGAAAGGCCGGCGGCATCGCTGCCGCCGGCCTTC